>CAMAVR010000005.1 GCA_945861885.1 Nannocystis exedens
CGGCCCGTTTTTGATCCGACATCCTTAGCGAATTACCTGCTGGATTCGAGTGGAACAAAGCTCGCCTTTTTTGACAAGTCAGAACAACTCTCGATATGGCGTATCGCCTCCGAAGTACGACGGAACGTTGTAGCAGCACATCGATCGGACGATAGGCTTGCTAGCTGGCGCGAACGCTCACTCGCCGTCATTCATCGCGATAACTCCGTAAGCGTGTTTGATATCGAAACAGGAAAGGAGAAGCGCTTCAGCTCGCCCAGTCAAACTTGGACGTCGTCAGCAGCTCTGTCACCGTCAGGTGAGCAGCTCGCGATCGTGCGGCCTTATCGCCTTCAAAACTCGGTGGAAATCTACGATGTTGGGAGCGAGAAACGGCTCAAGTCTATTGCTGTTCCTAGTCTCAGAAATGCCGTCTATTCGCCAGACGGGAAACGCATCGCGACGACATCGCGCATCGCTTCCCGTGCATATGTACGACTCTTCGACGTTCAGTCGGGCGAAGCGCTGTCCGCTGATCTTCCTTTCGATAATTTGGCGTTGGGCCCCGTCTTTTCGGAAGATGGAACGAAACTCGCGCTCGCAACCGCAAACCGCGTGACGATCCTCGAGAGTGCTTGGTGAGTATGACATTATCGCGTGATGAATTCCGGTGTTCGATTTGGCGACGTGCTCGCCGATGCTTTGTGCCGGGGTCTCAAGACGCGATGAACTACCCGTTGAGCACGAAAATCTCGACGAGCGTCACCGCAATGCCCATCAGTGCGCCGCCGGCGATCAGCCCTGCGCATGTTGTGTCTTGGTTTTCAACGAAGATTCGGTGCGAAGTCGACTGCTTGTTTTTGATGTATTTTTCGGCGCACCAGAAAAAGAGCGACCCGAGAAACATCGTAAGGCAGTTGCTAAACGGGAGAATAAACGCGAGCCCAATCCCGACGGCAGAGAGCAAAAATGTGCCGCGCGTTACGAGACGTGCGACTTCGAGCAAAATACCTGCAAGCGCGCCAATGACAGCAGCGATTTGCGCCGAAGGCGCCAGCGTCGAAAGCCCTTTGGTGAGCACTTCGGCCACAGCGCGCCAGATCGTAGCGCTTGGCATCGGGTAGTCGTTGGTGATGAGGTTCTGCGGGCCATTGTGCAAAAAGACGGCGTAGTAAACAGGCACCGCCACAATTGCCCCCGCAAAGATGCCGAGCACATGCCCAATCGCCTGTTGCCGCGGCTTAGCGCCAAGCATGTACCCCGGCTTGATGTCCATCAGCAGGTTCGACGCGTTCGATGTGACTTCGGAGGTGATTCCGGCCGTCATGATGTTGGTTGTAACGTTGCCCGGAGCGATCGCGCTGAATGTAATTTGTGTGAGTTTGCCGAGCGCACTCCCTGGGGTGATCGACGTAAGTCCTGTCGAGTAAACGCCGATGAGGCTAAAGACAAAAACAAGCGGAACAGCGAGAGCGCCAAAGAAATAGCTGATGCCAAAAAACATATGCCCGAGATAGACAACAATCGCGCCGACAACCGGAATGCCGATGAACGAGACCGAGAGCGGAAGCTCGATGTTCCCGAGAACGTCGCGTTTTGAATCGCCAGCTCGCTTGCGAAAAAGCTGCGTAAACGAATCGATGATCATCTTCGGCTTCGAAAAAAACGAAAACAGCGCGCTTGTCGTCATCATCGCGACGCCGCCCCAAAGCGCCCAGAACGTGATCTCTTTCAAGCTGTAGGTCATCACTCCGTCTCGCATCTTGCCGATGATGTCACCGCGTTCGATCATCCAAGGGACGAGAATCAAGTAGTTGAGAATCGCGCCGAACATGAGCGACACGCCGGTGCGAATCCCCATCAGGCCGCCGGCTGCCATAAGCACGAGGTCGGTGTCGGGCCGAACTGTCATGTTACGCAGTTCGATGCCGCGAATGCTTGGAGAAGCGAATTTATAAACCCAGCCGTCGAGGTATTCGGGAATATGAAAAAAACCGATCCGGAGCTTTTCGGTAATTGGGCCGCTCTTTAAAAACGTTACGACCGAACTTAAGCCTGCGGTGATCACTAGCAACTTCGCTTTAAAAACCCCGTCTTTTGGGTCGCCCGTGTGAAGCGCCTCCATCACAACACCGGCCGCTCGCCCCTCCGGAAATGGTAGCTGCTCGTCGTTGATAAATCGCTTTTTTAACGGGAATGCGAAGAGGACGCCGAGCAGCGAAAGGGCGCTCATCCAGATCATCACCATCGGCATCGGAACGATCGTGTCGGTGACCATCATGTAAGCGGCAATGCTCGAAATGAGCGGCGCTGTCATGTAGCCCGCCGCCGTCGCGATCGATTGCATCGCGTTGTTTTCGAGAACCGTCATCTCTTTTGAGAGATGAAACTTCGAAAGAGCTTTAAACAGGGCGAATGAAAGGACAACCGATGTGATCCCCACGCCGAGCGTCCAGCCGGTTTTCGCGCCAACGTAAAGGTTGGTGAGCGACAGAAAGCCGCCCAGAAACATGCCGGTCAACGCCGAACGAAGCGTCAGTTGCGGCATATTGCCGCGGTAGACATTTTTGAGCCACCAGCGATCTTTTTTCTCGAGCGACCAAGTCCGAATTTGCTCGTCTGTCAGCTGCTTAAGGCCGGTAGGCTCGGCCTCGAGCTCGGCAAGATGATGAAATGGATCGAAATCCTGTGCTGGGTCGCCAATATTCATTGCGACGCTGTTTGTACTTCAAATTACCACAATGGGCCCATTCGACTTGCTCGCCCCCAGCGTGCCGGTAAATAGTAATGTAAAGATGCGCTGAAAAATGGACACTGCAGAACCAAAGCCGTCCCTCGCAAAACCTCTCTTGATCGTCAATCCGGCGTCGGCGCGAGGCGCGACGGAGCACGTTTTTCCGGGCATGCGGCGCCGGATCGAAAAGGCGATCGGCACGTTTGATGTCGAATTCACCGCACGGCGAGGCCACGCGGTCGACCTGGCATGTTCTGCCGCAAATGAAGGGCGATCGCTCATCGTTGCGGTCGGCGGCGACGGCACATTCAGCGAAGTCGTCAACGGCGTCATGCGCTCACAAAACCGCGAAACCAGAGTCGGCATTATCGGCCGGGGGACAGGCGGCGATTTCAGAAGGACGCTCGGGATTGAGCATCGTCTGGAGAGCTATCTCGATGCGCTAGTCTCAGAGCGGGAGCAGTCGGTCGATGTCGGGCACGTTCAATACACAACGGCCGACGGCAAAAAAGGCGAGCGCTATTTTGTGAACATTCTGTCGGCCGGAATGGGCGGTCTGTGCGACCGCTACGTAGGCGAATCGTCGCCATATTGGCCCGGCCGCATGGCCTACATGGTCGGGTCGCTTCGCGGTCTTATCGATTGCCATCGCGGCGATCTCCTCTGCCGCGTCACGCGCTCGGGCAGAGTCGAAGAGCGCCGCATTCAGACGTTTATGATCGCGATTTGCAACGGCCAGTATTTCGGTTCCGGCATGCACATCGCGCCGAAAGCCGAGCTGTCAGACGGCCGCTTCGATGTCGTCGCGATCCCCGGCGAGTCGAAGGCGGCGTTTCTTTCAATCGCGATGCGCGTGTACGATGGAGGCCACATTGCAAAACCAGGGGTCGATTATTTCGGCTGCGAAAAAATCGAGATCGAGTCGCTCGATACAGCCGAAAAAAGGCCTTTTTTGCTCGATGTCGACGGCGAACCGGTCGGCCAGATCCCGATCGCCATCACGCTAATACCGCGCGCAATTGTAGTGCGCGGGTAGAGCGATCTGCCCCGTAAACGTGCCCGTGCCCGTAAACGTGCCCGGTTTTTTTTGAGGGCTCTTTTATCGGCGTGAACAGCTCCAACAGCCGGGCACGGGCACGGGCACGGGCACGTGTACGGGATTGGTGGGCGCAGGCGTGCTAACCCCTGAGGCTGACACGATAGCAACGAGGAGGTTCGCGGGTGGTTGTCAGCGATGAAGTGATCGAGCGACTAGAGCGGCTGGACATTCGCTTTAACGAGTATGGGATCGATCCGCTCGGAATTTCCCGCGAGTATTTGGCTCACGCGCTTTCGGCCATCGAGTTTATGCATCGTCGCTACTTTTCAGCGCACGCGCATGGCCTCGAGCACATCCCCGATCGCGGGCGCGCGATGCTTGTCGGCAATCACTCGGGCGGCGTCGCGGTCGATGGGCTCACGGTGCTCGCGTCTGTGTTTTTCGATAAAGAGCCGCCGCGTCTTGTGCACGGCATGGCCGAAAAGTTTTTGAACAACGTTCCGTTTGTATCGCAGTGGCTATGCCGAACCGGCCAGTTCACCGGTCTGCCGGGGACGGCCGAGCGGATGCTCGAAGATGAGCGTCTGCTCCTCGTATTTCCCGAAGGAGCCAGAGGGACGGCGAAGCTCTTTCGCGATCGCTATTCGCTCGTCCACTTCGGGACGGGGTTTGTACGATTGGCACTAAAAATGCGGGCGCCGATCGTCCCGTTCGCTTTTTTGGGCGGCGGTGAAGCGGTGCCTACGATTTTCAATTTGGTGCGCCTCGGCAAGCTGCTCGGCGTTCCATACATCCCGCTAACACCGTACCTCTTGCCGATTCCGCTTCCGGTGCGCGTTGATGTCTATTTTGGCGAGCCGCTTGTCTTTCAGGGGACGGGTACAGAACCTGATTCGGTTGTTGCGGGCTACGTCGATCAGGTAAAAGAGCGAATTGCGGGGCTCATCGCCAAAGGGCAAGAAGAGCGCGCTGCGCTGTCATGGGGCCGACGTTCGCTGTCGGCCGGACGGAAAGACAGATGAGAGTACTTGTTCTCGGAAGTTCAAGCTGGCTTGGCAAGCTCGTCGCGCGTCAGCTCGCGGCAGGCGGTCACGAAGTGATCGGGTTAGATCGCCGCCCATGGGTCGACCCGCCCGACGGGATCGAAACGCACTGCGCCGACATTTTAAAGCGCGAAGCGGAAGATGTATTTCGAACCCGAAAGCCGCAAGTCGTTGTTCACATGGCGACAGTGACATGGCTCGCGATGCGCGGCGAAGAGCGCCATCGCGTGAACCTCGGCGGCACGCGCGCAGTGTTTGAGTATTGCGAGCGTTACGGCGTCGAACATATGATTTTTGTCGGGCGCCACAGCTACTACGGAGCGGCAACCGATTCGCCGATGGTTCACACCGAAGATGAGCCTCCGCAAGGGTTAGCGACGTTCCCCGAACTGGCCGACCTTGTCGCCGCCGATCTTTACGCGGCAACGGCGCTCTGGCGAATGCCAAAGTTGACGACAACAATCTTGCGCATTTGCTACACGCTCGGCCCAAGCGGCCAGGGGACATTGGCCGCCTTTTTGCGCGCGCGCCAAGTGGCGCTCGTGCTCGGATTTGACCCGCTATTTCAGTTTATGCACGAAGATGACGCGGCGGGGGCGATCGTCACAACGCTCGAAAAGCGCATTCGTGGTGTCTACAACGTGGCGGGGCCCCAGCCGCTTCCGCTCTCAATTGTTGTGCGCGAAACCGGTCGAAAAGCTGTCGAGCTCCCCGAATTCGTTTTCTCGCGCGTTCTGGGTCATTTCGGCTTCCCGCAAATGCCGCGAGGCGCGACCACGCATATAAAATACCCCGTTCTTATCGACGGATCGGCGTTTTCGGCGGCGACCGGCTTTCGATTCAACTGGGAAGACACCGCGATATTGCGGCAATTCCGAGAGCTATTTCCCCCGCCCCATACCTCATAGACGCCCCCCTATAAACCCAGTGACATTCGATTTGCACCCACGTAGTCTCACCTCTGCCCGAGGCCTCGTGAGGAACTTTAGGGTGTTGAGTACTTCGTGGCGCTTGCTGGTGAAAGAAGGAATGAGGATGGCAATCGGAAATGTAAAATGGTTCAACGCGACAAAGGGCTTTGGGTTTATTACGCCCGAGGGGGGGGGCGAAGATGTCTTTTGCCACCAGACAGCAATCAAGACAGACGGCTACCGCACGCTGAATGAAGGGCAACGCGTGGAGTTTGATGTCACGCGCGGCGCGAAAGGGCTTCAAGCCTCGAACGTGCGCCCACTGGCGTAGGTTTTTTGACGTAGACCGCTTTCGAAAAAAGAGCCCGGGTGAGTAATGCTTCAGCAGTTGGAAGCATAGTCATGCCGGGCCTTTTCTTGCGCGCGTGTCGGCGCGTGTCAGACTCGGCCTCGCTTCGGTACGCTCGGTCGCGGTCCGCAATGGGCGGGCCCGCCGCGGACCGCTGCAGGGTCTAAAAAAGCCGATGAAGCGTCGTATTTGGGCGGTTGTGGTAACGGTTGGGTTTGGTGCTACCGCCGCGATCGCGTGGCAACAGTGGTCAGCACGGAATCAGTCGGCGGGCGTAACGGCGGCTGTTGAAAAGGGGGACAAAGGGCGCCCGCAACCGGTCGACTCTGCGCTTCGGTGCGCATTTGCGGTAGGCGATCGCCTGGCGTTTTCGGTCGACACGACGACAAAATACTCGGTCGCGGCGAATCCGTTCGAGCCAGGCGATGAAAAGCCGATTTGGAGCACGCAGCTCTTCCGAGCCAAAATGTATTGGCGCGTGATTGAAGATGGCGCGGGGCCAACCGGTGAAAAGCGATGGTCGATCGCGGGCGTTTTTACTTCGCCGACGATGACAGTGAGCGACAAGTTGGTCGCGCCCGAACTGATCGCCGGTTTGACGAAACCGGTTCTCTTTCGCATCGATGAGAATTGCCTTTTTAGCGAATTTGCACCGACAGACGCGGCGCCCATTGCCGCACGAAATCAGTGGCAAATGTTGCTAAAAATGCTCGAATTCGGCCTCGTGAAAGACGCAGTGGGGGAGTGGGATCTCACCCAGCGCGACACAACGGCCGAGTATCACGCGCACTATCGTCGCGCGGGCGCAGCAGATGGCATTCGCCTTATGCGATCGCGAGAACCGTTCGGTGAGCTTGGGTCGGACGAGCACCCGATCTCATCGGAAATTGTTGCGTCGGCAAGCGAAGCGCTGGTCGAGCCGCGCGGCCGTTGGTTCAAGCTCATCACGCTGAATGAACATGCGCGACTGTACACGCAGCACAAAGTGCTGTCGGAAGTCGTTCTCAAAGGCGAGCTTCGCGCGCGGACGCCCGACGATATCGGCGAGTTTTGGGTTCGCAATTTTCGTACCGAAGAGCATGACTGGTCGCCGGCCGAAGAGACAACGCGGCCCGAGCGTCCGATGCCGTATTCGGATTATCCGCCGATCGCCGGGTTAGAATCGCGCACGATGACCTCGGTCATGGCTGAATTCGCGGCGTTTATTCGAAGCAAGCCGCAGGCGAAGTATGACGAAGGGCTGAATTTGCTCGTCCAATATTTGCGGCTAAAGCCCGAGCTCGCGCGCAGTCTCGTCGCCGACATGAAGGCCGATCGCCTCGACCCGGAGCTTCGCGCGATGACATTTTTGGCGTTGCAGCAGACCGGCGGCGAAACGGTTCATAAAGTTCTCGCGGAGGCGTCGCGCGATACGCAGCTGTCGCGAATTAACCGTTTGCAAGCGGTGACAGCGCTCAAAGAAGTCCCCGATGTGAATCGTCAGGTGATCGACGATTTGAAGCAAATTCATACAGCGCAGGCGCGTACGCCAGAAGACCGCGACGTGCGCAACACAGCGATGCTCGGTATCGGCGCGATCGGACGTCGACCGAACTTGCCTCCCGAAGACAAAGCGGTGATCGTAAATACATTGGCAGAAGCAGTTCGTTCGCGCGACAAGCAAGACGTGCGAATCGGCCTCTCTGCGATCGGCAACACCGGCGACCCGGCGATGGGAAAGTATGTCGAGCCGTTTCTCAAAAGCGACGACCCCGACTTGCGAGCGGGCGCCATCCAGGCGCTGTCGTCGAACGGCGCGCTTCCCCCCGCGACGCAGCTAGTCGACGTGCTCCTTACCGAAAAAAATAGCGACGTGCTGCGAGCGTACAGCGATGCGATTGTTGAAGGGGATCCGCCGGTGGGTCCGGGCGACGTGACGCGTATCGCTAGCACGCTGCGCACGAAGCCGCCTGTTCATGTGCGCGAACCGGTGATTCAGCTGCTTGGAGAGCTGGCGAAGACAAATGCGGAGGCGCACAGCGCGTTGATTGAGGGCGCCAAGGTAGAAGATGTGCCGCGCGTGATGGTACTTTACGGGAAGTATTTGAAAGTAAGCGAGCTGCCGTAAGGTCAGCCCTCTAGATACGCTTTGAACTGCTTTGAGCGAGCCGGGAGGCGCAATTTGTTTAGCGCCTTCGCTTCGATTTGCCGTATCCGCTCGCGCGTTACGGAGAAGCGCTGCCCTACCTCTTCTAATGTGTGTTCGCATTTTTCTTCGATGCCGAAACGCATTCGAAGAATCTTCGCTTCGCGTGGCGTTAGCGTGCCGAGCAGCTCGCGTGTGTGCTCCGACAGCTTCAAATCGTGCGCCGCTGTTTCGGGCGAGGAGAACGTTTGATCTTCGATAAAATCGCCGAGATGCGCGTCGCCGTCGTCGCCGACTGGTGTTTCAAGGCTGATCGGCTGCTTGCTGCATTTTAGTGCGGCGCGCACGCGATCGACCGGGATCTCCATCTTCTCGGCGAGCTCTTCCATCGTCGGTTCGCGACCGTACTCCTGAAGAAGATAATTCTTCGTCCGCATCACTTTGTTGATCACTTCGGCCATATGAACTGGGACGCGGATTGTTCGCGCCTGATCGGCAATCGAACGGGTGATCGCCTGGCGTACCCACCAAGTTGCGTAGGTGCTGAATTTATAACCGCGCTTATATTCAAATTTATCAACGGCCTTCATTAATCCAATATTCCCTTCCTGAATTAGGTCGAGAAAATGGAGGCCGCGATTTGTGTACTTTTTCGCCAAAGCGACAACCAGCCGCAAATTGGCGTTAATTAGCTCTGCTTTCGCCTTTTCGATGGCTCGCTCGGCCTGCCGAATCGCCATATCGGTTTTGCGGAGCGCCATCACTTCATCGGGTGAGCCGCCTTTTGATTCAAGTTTACGAAGCGCGGTTCGCAGCCTTTTTACAATATGGCTGACCGTTGCTTTTGTAATTTTTAAACCTTCAAGCGCTGCGAGCACTTGGGCGCGCAGCTCGTCCCCTTCGTTCAGCCCTTTTTTCTTCTTTGGAACCGGGACGTTGGTGATCGCCGGCGCTGCCGATGTGCGAAGGACGCTTGTCCCCGCTTTGATGATGGTGAGTAGGCCATCGATGCGGGTGACTTCAGCTGCTTCGTCGAACTCGGCGTCTTCTTCGGTCGTCACTTTGACAAATGTGCGAACCGACATCCTCTTCGCGAGGACGTCGTCGCCTAGTTTAATGACTTCCGTGATCGCGACTTTGTTGTCGGCGATCGCTGTTAGTAGCGCGATTTCGCCTGTTTCGATGCGTTTTGCGAGCTCAATTTCGCCTTCGCGGGTGAGGAGCGAGACCTTGCTAAGCTTGTTAAGATAGAAGCGAAGAGGGTCGGCGGATGTAGAGACGGCCGAGCGCGGTTCCGCGCCGGCTTCGCCGCTCGGATGTTTCGGGTCGCTCTTGGGCGGGGCTGCCTTCACGAGCGCCTGAACGTCTTTCACGAGTGACGCATCGCTAAGCCACTGGAGCTGTCCCAAATCCTCTGCGATGTCGTCGTTTGACGGATCGTCGAGAGCATCGGGAACCAGCGCCTCATCCGGTTGTTCGATCACCGGTTCGTTGTCATTCGAATGCCGTTTAGTCACCACGATTGCCTTAACCTTTTGTTGTCTCGAAATAGGGGTCCGCGTCATCGCACAAATAGGAATTTATTGTGGAAAATAACGTGAACGCCGACTTCGATTTCAAGACCCTAGTCTCTTTGATCTCCCGTGCACGCAAATAGGAGCGCGATTTCGCACTTATATTTGCGGTGAAATTGATGAATTGCGGTGCCAGCAATCGCGCGTCGAAAAAAACGTGGTTGCACCGAAATAAACAGTCGGGCTGTTTATCTGTTCCCTAAATCGCGCTTATATATATTTATCTATTTTGTAATTTGGCTCAGCCGCAACGATGCTGAGTGCCTCTGCTGACTTCTCATGTCATAACTTCGCTCCCCAGATAACGAGATGAGGCGGGGTCTAGATGAGAACAAAGTACGTTGTGTTGATGTGTGCGTCGGTGCTCGCCTGTTTGGCGGCTGTCGGCTGTAAAAAAACTGAAGACAAAGCGAAGGAAGGGGAGATGGCCGCGAAAGAACCCGAGAATAAGACGGCGGCGCTCACGGCAGACGCTGCCGCCGAGGCGATGGAACATCAGCAGCCACCGGGCCTGCCAGCGCCCCCAGACGTCGCCGCGCCGCCGGCTGACGCAACAACGAGCGCGTCAGGCCTCGCATCAAAAGTGATCGCGAAGGGGACGGGGACGGTCCATCCGGAAGCGAGCGATCACGTAAAAGTTCATTACACCGGTTGGACGACCGACGGAAAAATGTTCGACAGCTCTGTCATGCGTGGCGAGCCGGCGAAGTTCCCGCTCGATCGCGTCATCAAGGGCTGGACCGAAGGCGTGCAGCAGATGGTCGTTGGCGAGAAGCGCCGCCTATGGATCCCCGCGGCGCTCGCATACGGCGAAAACCCGAACGGCGGGGCGCCTGCCGGAACGCTCGTGTTCGACGTTGAGCTTCTTGATGTCAGCAAAGCACCGACGCCGCCCGTCGTCCCAACAGACGTGAAAGCGCCGCCGAAGAACGCGAAAAAGACGGCAACCGGCCTCGCATATCGCCTTCTTTCAAAAGGTACGGGGACGAAGTCGCCGCTACCGACCGACACCGTTGAAGTTCAATATTCAGGGTGGACAACCGACGGAAAAATGTTCGACAGCTCGGTCACGCGTGGCGAGGCTGCCTCGTTCCGTCTGAATCAAGTCATTAAAGGGTGGACCGAGGGCGTCCAGCTGATGAAGTCGGGCGACAAGATGCGCTTTTGGATCCCAAAGGAGCTCGCATACGGCGACAACCCGAGGCCAGGCGCTCCGCAAGGGATGCTCGTTTTTGACGTCGAATTGCAGAGCATCAACGGGCAAAAGTAGCTCGCGCATACAGATAATTCGGCGCGGCCCACTCGCCCGCCTCACCGCTGTGTAGGGCGGGGGCTTGTCCCCCGCCGCACGCGGCATGCCAAAGGTAAAGTAGTGATTCGCCTCGATTCAATTGGGAAGCAGCACGGTCGGCAGATCCTCTTTACAGAGGCAAGCGCGGCGATCAATCGCGGAGAAAAAGTCGGTCTCGTCGGGCCAAACGGCGCCGGAAAGACAACGATTTTTCGGATGATTATGCGCGACGAGCTTCCCGATGCCGGGCAAGTCTCGGTCGATCGAGGCGTTCAAATCGGCTACTTCAGTCAAGATGTCGGCGAGATGAGCGGCAAGAGCGTCGTCGCCGAAACGATGGACGGAGCCGGCCCTGTCTCAGAAGCTGCAGCGTCGCTTCGCGAACTTGAGCACGCGCTCGCCGACCCCGATCGCCTCGACGAAATGACCGAGCTGATCGATCAATTCGGTCACGCGCAAGCCCGTTACGAAGAGCTAGGCGGCTATGCGCTCGAAGCAAAAGCGCGCGAAATTTTAGCCGGTTTGGGCTTCAGCGAGGCGCGCATGGATGGCGACGTCGGCGCGCTTTCAGGCGGATGGAAAATGCGCGTCGCACTCGCTCGCATTCTGCTTATGCGCCCCGATGCGCTGCTGCTCGACGAGCCGACAAACCATCTCGATCTCGAGTCGATCCTCTGGCTCGAAAACTATTTGCGCGCGTTCGAAGGGGCAATCGTAATGACCTGCCACGATCGCGAATTTATGAATCGCCTCGTGTCGAAGATTGTCGAAATCGATGGCGGCGATCTCGTAACGTACGGCGGCAACTACGAATTTTACGAGCGCCAGCGCGCGCTCAACGAACAGCAAGCCGAAGCGCAGTACGAGCGTCAGCAAGCGATGCTCGCGAAAGAGCAGCGCTTCATCGACCGATTCAAAGCGCAGGCTTCCAAAGCGTCGCAAGTTCAATCGCGGGTGAAAAAGCTCGATAAAATCGAAAAAGTTGAGCCGCCAAAGCGTCGCAAAACGTTAACGTTCGATTTTAAACCTGCGCCGCGCTCTGGCGAAGATGTAGCGAAGCTCGAAGGCGTGTCGAAGTCATATGGCGATCACGTGATCTACGAGGGGCTAGACCTTCTCATTCGTCGGCGCGAACGATGGTGCGTGATGGGGGTCAACGGCGCCGGAAAGTCGACGCTACTGCGGCTCGTCGCAGGCGAAACAGAACCGACCGAAGGGCGCGTCGCCGTCGGGGCGAGTGTGAAAGTCGGCTACTTCGCGCAGCACGCGATGGACTTGCTCGACCCGGCGAACACCGTGTGGGAGACGCTGGTGGCAGCGTTTCCGCAGTCGTCGATCGGATCGCTTCGCTCGCTCGCCGGAGTGTTCGGCTTCTCGGGCGACGAGATCGAAAAGCCGTGCCGCATTTTGTCGGGAGGCGAAAAAGCGCGTCTCGTTCTTGCGATTATGCTCTTCGACCCGCCGAATTTTTTGGTGCTAGACGAACCGACGAACCATCTCGACATGGCGACAAAAGAGATGCTCGTGAATGCGCTGTCGACATTCGAAGGGACGATGCTCTTCGTGTCGCACGATCGGCAATTTTTAGCGGCTCTATCGAACCGCGTGCTCGAGCTGACGCCAGAAGGGCCGCACATGTACGGCGGAGGCTACGCGGAATACGTAGCGCAGAGCGGGCACGAAGCGCCAGGTCAGCGGGAGTAAGAGGGGATTCCTCTTCCGCATGCGGGAGAGGGAAAGCGTGACGGAGTCACGCGAGGGTGAGGGGGACGCGGTGCCCGCTGGAGCCCTCAACCTCGCGCGACTGCGTCGCGCTTTCCTTCTCCCGAAGGGAGAAGGGCTCGCTAGCGCCTTGTCGGAGGGCGCGTTCCCTGTGCTGGGCGCGGGCGCTTTTTCGGGAACGTCGGCGCTTCTTCTGTGCGCCGACCGCCTCGCGCTGGAGCGATGCGGATGTACGGGTCGCGCGGGTCGGGCCGCGCCGCTTGGTATGAGAAGCTGTCGGCGGCGGCGCTGTTTACGCCAAATGTCGATTCGCTTTCGCCAATATCGATCGTGCCGACATCGGCCCCGCGAATGTTTCCGCGACGGCAGACCATCGCAAGAAGACGGCGAGCATCGGCCCCCTGGCGTGCCCCCCAATTGACGCGAAATGACACAAAATTAGGCGCCATATCGTTCATCGCATGGCTAGCACGCGGCGGCCTACGATCGTCGCGATCAGCATCGCGAGGCTCATCGCGCATCGCTGGCTTGCGATCGCCGCGAGGCTCATCGCGCATCGCTTTTGGTGGTGCGCCAAAATCCGGTGACTCGAAGCGGGCGGCGCCCGGCGCACCGACGTCGCGAGACTCACCGCGTGGCGCACCAAAATCGCGCCCTTCACCGTTGGAGCGCGGTGCACCAAAGTCGCGCGGCGCGCGCTCCGCGTAACCACGTGCTCGCGGTGGCGCGAGGTCGCGCGATTCGAACGGTCGTCCGCCGTGCATCGGCCTAGATTCGTAACCGGGGCGTTTGCGCGCCGGCATCGAGGGACCGGAAAGCGGCGTCACGTTGCGCGCTTCGCACGGCCCCGCGTGATGCAGCTTCTTCAGAAGCGCCGCTACGACAGCTTGCGTTTCAGCCCCTTCAAGCAGCTGGCTCGCAATTGGAGCGAACGCCTCCTGCACCGATTCGTCGGCAGCATTCGCCTTTATTTCGTCGACCAAACGACGATCGGCGAGAGCGCGAATATCTTTTTCTGTCGGGATCGTCCCGAACGAAAAATTGACTTTCGCACGCGACAAAATTCGAAGCGTCCGCTCGCGCTCTGACGGCGTAATGAGAAGAATGCTCTCCCCTTTGCGCCCCGCGCGCCCGGTTCGCCCGCTCCGGTGCGTGTACGTATCGGAGTTACCCGGCGGCTCGATGTGGACGACGCGCAAAATATTCTGCACGTCGATCCCCCGCGCGGCGACATCGGTCGCAACAAGAATCGTGATCGTCCCGGCGCGAAACGCGTCGAGTGTCCGCGTGCGCTCTTGCTGCTCCATGTCGCCCGACAGCGTAGCCGCCGAAAAACCGTGCTGAAGCAGATGGTTCGCGAGCGTCGTCGTCTCAAGCCGCGTGCGCACGAAAATCAGAGTCTGCGCCGACGGATCGGTCAGCAGCACGTTGACAAGAGCATCTTCGCGCTCATTGCCTTTGACCAAACAGGCCGAGTGACAAATGTCGACGTTCGCATCGCCGAGCCGTGTCCCCTCAACGTGCACGGCGTCGCGTTGATAGCGACGCGCCAGCGACAACACTTCGCGCGAGAATGTCGCCGACATCATGTGCACGCGAATCCCCTCGGGCATTTTTTTCATGATCGCTTCGAGCGAATCGCGAAATCCGAGGTCGAGCATCTGATCGGCTTCATCGAAAATAATTGCGCCGACCGACGATGCATCGATCGCGCCGCGGTCGAGATGATCGACGAGTCGGCCCGGCGTCCCCACAATGACATCGGCTCCGGAACGGAGGGCGCGAAGTTCGTCGCGCACGCTTGTTCCGCCGGTTACCGAGATGACTTTTAATTTGTCCGACTCGTAAAGCCACTCGAGCTCTGAACGAACTTGCGCGGCAAGTTCACGCGTCGGCGTGATCAGAATGCAGCGTGGACCTTTTTGCCCCTCCGCGCGCTCTGCACTCACGATTGAAAAGATGGCGACGCCGATGGCGACCGTTTTTCCTGACCCAGTTTGAGACGAAACGCGTAAGTCGCGCCCCTCATGGGCAGGGTCGAGCACCGCGCTTTGAACCGCCGTTAGCTCAGCGAACCCCTTTTTTGTCAGTGTTTTGCGAAGAGACGGCGGCAGCGACGGATGGAGACTCGATGGCATTGAACACCTCATCTTAGCAGCAACCGGCTGATTTGCCCGTAGCCCTCACAGCGAACGTTCGAGCGTGGTAGCTATGCCGCGCCGCGGGCGAAATAGCTCGCGCAGCGGAGGGTTTACGAATGCGTTTAGGCTTAATGGTCGGCTATTCAGGCGCGCAAGTCGCCGTCGATGTGGAAATGATTCGCGAGGCGGAAACGCTCGGTTACGAATCGGTATGGACAGCCGAGGCGTGGGGTTCCGATGCCGTCACTCCGCTCGCGTGGGTCGCCGCGCAAACAAAAAAGATCAAGTTGGGGACGGCGATTATGCAGCTGCCCGGGAGAAGCCCAGCGAACACCGCGATGACCGCGATGACGCTCGATGCGCTGTCGGGGGGGCGCTTTATTCTCGGGCTTGGGACATCGGGGCCCCAAGTTGTCGAGGGGTGGCACGGCGTGCCGTTCAACAAGCCGCTGACATGGATGCGCGAGTACGTGACAATCGTGCGAAAGATTTTTGCGCGCCAAGAGCCGCTCGTGTTCGAAGGGGAGCACTATCAAATTCCGTACCGCGGGCCGGGCGCTACCGGGCTTGGCAAGCCGCTGAAGAGCATTCTTCACGGTCGCCCCGAGATTCCGATCTATACCGGGTCGATGGCGCCAAAAGGGCAGGCGCTCTGCGCAGAGATTGCCGACGGCGTGCTTCTCACATGCATGCATCCGGAGCGTTTTGATGTCATCGAGCGAAATTTGAACGAAGGCTTCGCAAAAACAGGCGGCGCAAAGAGCTTGGCCAATTTCGACGTGGCGCCGACCGTCGCGGTCATTGTTGGAGACGACCTCGATGCATGCCGAATGCCGCTCAAAGCGAGCCTCGCGCTCTATATCGGCGGCATGGGAGCGCGCGACAAAAATTTCTATGGCGAATACATTCGGCGCGTAGGATTCGAAGAAGATGCCGTTCGAATTCAAGATCTTTATCTCGCCGGGAAGAAAAACGAAGCGATTGCCGCCGTCCCCGACGAGCTTGTTGATGCACTTCATTTAGTGGGCCCAAAAGAGCGTATTCGCGAGCGTTTTCAGGCATGGAAGAGCTCAAAAGTAGGGACGTTGATCGTCGGTACGCAGCAAAAAGAGGCGCTGCGGCTCATGGCCGAGCTTGTGCAGTCGTAGCGATGACTGATAGATAAGTAAGCGGGTGTAACGCGACGTCCAGTCGACGGGCCGCACCCAATGACCGGGGGGGGATGACGCAAGGTCGAAGAATACGATCTGCTTTTGCACTTGCACTGCTGATCGCGTGCGCATCAAAACCGGCATCCGCCACTTTGGGGGGGTCCGTGACGTCGGTCATTCGGCATCACGCGGCGTGGAAGATGGCGCATAGCGTGCGAGCGATGCAAAAATACAGCGTGCACCAGGGGCGAACTCCAAGCGGCGCGGTGCTTCGCGAATACGTGAATCCAAGCGGGAAAGTATTTGCGGTCGTCTGGGATGGCGAAAGCGACCTCCAGTGGAGCGACCTGTTGGGCGAATACACCGACCGATATTTTGCCGCCGCGCGTACCAGTCGCAAAGGGCTGCACCTCGTAACGGCGAACGACGGGGCGTTTCAGTGCGCGGTTTTTCGTTCGACAAGGGTCTGGATGGGGCATGCAGTTCTCACGAGTGCGATGCCGATTGGGGTTACCGACGCTGAGTTGCGCTAACGGAGTGGGCGGGGGACGCGATGCGGCTTGAGAAAACAACGTGCTCGTCGTTCACCGCATTTGCGATTGCGGGAGCGCTCGTATTTATCGGCCTGGCGTGCGGCGAATCGTCAGTTGTAAACGGCGTCGGCGACCCTTCACCACCAACGACGCCAGAGTCCCCCGCGAATTCGACGCCCGATTCGGGGGGAAAGACGATTCTGGGAAACAACGGTTGCATGTTGACTGCGCCCGCCGTGCCAACCGCGACGAACGTGGTCGCGCTGGTTGTCGACCAAGGGCCCGTCGGCACAAATGAACTGAACCCTCTCTATGTGACCGTCAAAGTCTGTGCGCCGGGGAGCAGCACCGTGTGCCAAACGATCGACGACGTTCGTGTCGATACCGGCTCGACCGGACTTCGCATCTTTGCCAGCCAGCTCAATCCGGCGGTCGCCGCGGGGCTAAAACCGGCTCTTGCGAGGGGAGACGCCGGGCCGCCAACGGCTGAATGCGCGCTTTTTGGAAGCGGAGACATATGGGGCGCGGTCAAGCGCGCAGACGTGCATATGGGGGGGGAAGTGGCCCCCAACATCCCGATTCAAGTGATCGGAGATCCCGATTTCCCGCTCGCCAATGCGGTTGATGACAATGGCGCTGCCCCGGACTTCACCAGCGAGTGCCTGACCAACGACCAAAAAGATGCCGGACTCAACATCTCGACGCCCACGCGTCTTGGGGCCAATGGCCTTCTCGGCGTCAGCTCATTTGTAGCCGGCTGCGACGTATCCTGCGAAGGCAACCGGTGCTCGACGACTTGCGGGAAGAGTTACTGGGGCTGCGACAAGCATGAATGTCAGGTAGTACAGCTCCCGACCGACATTCTTGTGAATCCAATCGCGTTCTTCGCAAGAGACTCGAACGGCCTCATCATCACCTTGCCATCCGTACCCCCAGAGGGGTGCCCGAGGGCGTGGGGGACTCTCACGTTCGGAATCAGTACCGCGGCGAACAACGCGCTCGCGGCCTCGGCGACGGTGATTCCGCTCGTAGACGGCTACATCAGCACGACGTTTAACAACACGGTTCTGAAGAAGAGCTTTATCGACACCGGCTCCAACGGGAACTATTTTCCCGCGCCATCTTCGCTCCTTCCACCATGCCGAGGGAGCGCTGGGTTTTATTGCCCGAAGGCGACAGCAAATCTTAAGGCTGTGATGTCCGCTCTCACGGGCCCTCCCTTATCGGTGGATGTGCCGTTCGTCGTCTATCCCGTTGAGAATCTCCTGATGGAGGTATCGGCGACTCCGGGGCTGGCGGGGGGTATGGTTGACTCGTTTCCGAACTCGTTTGACTGGGGGCTTCCGTTTTTTTTCGGTCGCACCGTCTACGTCGGATTCGACTACGCAAAAATTGGAAATTATACAGGGCCGCTCACCGCGTTTTAAACAGTGCGAACGCGGAGCTACGGGATCCCCACGAACCGAACGCCGACGCCCGGGTGACCGTAGCGCTTGCCGAGATGCAAAAGCAGCGGCGTGAGAGCTTCAAGGGCGATGGCGTTGCGTAGCGGGCCGCCATCAAGCGGACGCAACCCTAAGTCGCCGACGAGTGTCATTGCGACTGCTTTTGCCCGTTCGGAATCGGCGCAGACAAGTGCGTCTGACTCGAACGCATGGCCTGGATCTGCAAGATGCGTCGCGCTGACGTGATGAAGCGTCGCCGCAATTGGGGCATTTTTGCCAAGAATGTCGGCCATTTCGAGCGCGGCGGAGTGACCTGGCGGGATGTTCACTTCGGTCACGCGGGGCGGACGAAGCGGGACTGTGATGTCGATAATGACTGCATCGCCAAGTTGCGATTTGAGGGCGCGCACTGTCTCTCCGTGCGCCGAATAAGGGATACTCAAGACGACGACCTCGGCGCTTTCAATCGCCCATGCGTTTGAGCCGCCATCGATTTTGAGAGGATCGGTCTCCGTAAGATTTTTCGCGCACTGGCGTGCTTTTTCGTCGTCGCGCGAACCGATTCGCACTTCGTGCCCGGCCGCCGCCCAACGCCGCGCGAGCCCTCGCCCTTCTTTTCCCGTTCCGCCGACAATGGCGATTCGCATCGCTACCTCCAAGTGAAGGCGGGAGGATGACATGAATGCTCGCGCATGTTTAGTTGCATCGCGCAATGAACGAATCGAACCGTCCGCAAAGTTCTATTTCATGCGGCGATGTTATGACGGCCTTTGCGATCGCCGGGGTGCCGATCGCGTCGCCCGGCGATGACCTGAGCGCGCTTATTTTGAAAGCGATTCGCGAGAGTGATCGCCCACTTCGCGACCACGACATCGTCGTTGTCACGTCGAAAGTCGTGTCGCGCTCCGAAGGGCGATTTGTCGATTTGGCCGATGTTGTCCCGTCGGAACGGGCGATTCAGGTGGCGCGCGAGGCGGGTGCCGATGCCCGTTTTGTCGAGTTGGTGTTGCGCGAGAGTGTGGAAATTTCGCGTATTGCGCAAGGGGCGATCATTGCGCGGCATCGGTGCGGTTTTGTGGTTGCCAATGCTGGTATCGATCGAAGCAACGTGGGTCGCTCCACCGAGGTTAGTGCAACATCAGAGCTCGTCTTGCTTCTGCCAGAAGATTCAGATGCTTCGGCTCGGGCGATTCGCGCGGGTCTTATGGCTGGAACCGGGCGGAATATTGCTGTTGTGATCAGCGACTCGTTTGGGCGGCCTTTTCGCATGGGGACGGTCGGTGTTGCCATTGGTGTCGCCGGTCTGCCGCCACTTTGGGACCGTCGTGGCGACGTCGATCTATTTGGACGCTCGCTGCAGCACACGGTCACGGCCCTTGCCGATCAAGTGGCGGCAACGGCCGATCTTCTCGCCGGCCAGGCTGACGAGGCGCGACCGGTCATCGTCGTGCGCGGCATTCAATTCCGAGCCGGTGAAAGCGGCGGTGCGCGCGATCTGGTGCGACCGGCTTCTCAAGATCTCTATGCGCGAGCTACATGATGGAAAATGCTCATTTTAGGCATAAAAAAGGCCAAAAAAGCCAAATGCGATCGGTCGTCGTTCTTTCGGGCGGCGTCGGAGGGGCGCGCCTTGCTTATGGTCTTGCAGCGCAGTTGCCGCCGGAGTCTCTGACGATTGTCGTGAACACCGGCGACGATTTTATTCATTGGGGCCTTCACGTTTCGCCCGACGTCGACACGATGATGTACACGCTCGCCGGGCTATCGGATGAAGCGCAAGGGTGGGGGCTCCAAGGCGAAACATTTTCGTCGCTTGCGATGGTCGGTCGGTACGGCGGCGATACGTGGTTTCGTCTCGGCGACCGCGATCTTGCTACGCATTTGATGCGGAGCGAAGCGCTCGCCAAAGGCGATTCGCTGACACGCGTGACGGGGCGATTGTGCGACGCGCTCGGCGTCAAAGCGCGCGTGCTGCCGATGAGCGATGACGTGCTGTCGACGATGATCGACACGAAAGGGCGGGGGACACTCTCGTTTCAAGATTGGTTTGTTCGCTACAGGGCTGATTTGCCGGTCGAACGCGTCTGGTTCAAAGGCGATGCGCGGCCGACGATGCAGGTCATTCACGCCCTAAAAAACGCCGATTTGGTCATCATCGCTCCGTCTAATCCGTACGTATCGATCGATCCGATTCTGTCGCTCTCAGGCGTTCAGAGCGTGATGCGTGAAATCGATGCGCCGGTCGTCGCCGTGAGTCCGATTGTCGACGGGCGCGCGATCAAAGGGCCGCTAGCGGCGATGATTCGCGACATCGCCAAAACCGACGCGTCGGCGCAAGCGATCGCCCTACACTACGGCCCGCTGATTCGTGCGATGGTGATCGAGCGGGGCGATGAAGTACGTGCTGCCGATCAAAACGAGCTTGCGGTACTAGCGACGTCGACGGTGATGAAACGTCTCGACGATCGCATAGCGCTCGCAGGGCGCGTTCTAGCATTCGCGGAGAGCTTGAAGTGAGCTCGCGCAAACCGTGCATTGTGCTTCTAGCGAAGCGATTTGCGCGGGCAAAATCGCGCTTAAGCGAGGTGCTCGCCGATGACGATCGCCAGCGCTTGGCGCGAACGATGTTTGAATGTTCTTTCGCGGCGGTTCGCCTCGCCGCCGATGTTTCAAGCTCGATTGTGGTCGCGACCGATTGCGATGAAATCGCGGCGCTTGCGACCCACGGCGGCGCTTCGGTATTTCGCGACCGGGATGTTGGGCCGCTGGGGCGAGTGGTCGATCGCGCGCTCGGAGAAATTGCCCGCCAAGGCGAATCGAGCGCACTGGTGCTCGTGAGCGATCTGCCGCGATTGACCGGCGAGTCGGTCATCGATTGCGCAAATGCTCTCCGCGAAAGCGATTGCGTGATCGCTCCAGACCGACATCGCTTGGGGACGAACGCGTTCGGACTGCTACTCCCGGCCGAGCCGACATGTTTCGGTCGCTCCGACAGTTTTGACGCGCATGTTCGCCAAGCGCAAAGCGCGGGGCTACGCGTCGCAATTTTCGATCGCCCGGAATTTGCGCTCGACATCGACTCGCCCGACGACCTCGCAATCTACGAAAAAATTAGCTCAAAAGTGCGCCCGCTGGGGCTGGGTCTTCGTCGGGGCGCGGCTGATTTTCGCCGAGGGCTTTGTTGAGCGGCCGAATCACCGCCCACATGGCGACGGCCGATATGGCGCTCAGCACCGTCAGCATCAAAAAGAAGTTTTCTTTCGACATCTTCTCCCAAAAGATCCCCAAAAATCCGCACATGTAGTTTCCGAAGAAGCTCGACAAAAACCAGAAGCCCATGAGCATCGAAACCATCCGCACGGGGGCCACTTTTGTAACAAGCGATAGCCCTACCGGCGACAAATAGAGCTCACCCATGGTGACGAGCGCCGTCGACCCGACGAGCCACCAGATGCTCGCGAGCGACGAACGATTCGCGTGCGCGGCGACGATCAGAAGAGCAAACGAAAGCGCTAAAAGAACGCAGCCGATCGCCATTTTGGCGACGCTGAGCGGCTCGCGCCCATTTCGCGCCTGGCGCGCCCAGTACATATTAAGAAACGGCGTAAACAAAAAAATCATCGCCGGGTTGAACGATTGATACCAAGTTGCCGGCATCTCCCAATCGCTAAATGGGCGCAAAATATGCCGATCGGTGTCGCTGTCGGCCCAAAGCGCCAGCGTGTTCCCCTGCTGCTCGTAGACGCCCCAGAACACAATGTTGAGCGCGCACAAAATCACGAGCGCCCAGATCACCTGCTTTTCGCGCTTCGTCGTGACCGTTTTCTTTGGCGCCGCACCGGCCGCAACATTCATCACGTTGTCGGGGGCCAGATGCTTCGACCCAGCAATATAGACAATCAGCGCCACGATCATCCCGACGCCGGCGAGAATGAAGCCGTAATGCCAGCCATACAGCTCGCCCAATGTGCCGCATAAAAGCGGAGAGAGTGTCGCTCCGACATTGATGCCGACATAAAATATCCCAAACGCGCGATCGCGACGCGGGTCGCCGTCGGGATAGAGGCTCCCCACTTGCGTCGAAATATTTGGCTTAAAAGCGCCGTTGCCGAGAATAATAAACCCCATCGCGGGGTAAAAGAGCGCCTCCGACGCCATCAAAAACTGGCCGATCGCCATGAGCACGCCGCCGATGATCACCGTCTTCCGCTGGCCCCATTTGCGATCGGCGAGAATGCCGCCGAAAAACGGCGTCAAGTAGACAAGCCCGGTGTACAGCCCGTAAATTTGTGACGACTTTTCTTGCGAAAAAGCGAGCTGTTTTGTCATGTAATAGACGAGCAGCGCGCGCATCCCGTAAAAAGAAAAGCGCTCCCACATCTCTGTCATCGCGAGGACATAAAGCCCTTTTGGGTGGCCGGAGGTTCGAGGTGTGGCGGCAGCAGGCTGGCTAAGAGTAGCGGTCATGAAATAACGCGAAGTTTTTTCGGTTTTTGGAAACGGTAGCGTTCGTCGTGAATCAACCGCGAGTAGCTACCGAACGTCTCATCGGGGTTTTGCAGTGTATCTAACGGGCCTTCGTCGTCGACCTCGTTTTTATCGGTAAATACTTTGCGAATGGCATAGAGCGTTGTGCGCTCGACCGGCGTTCGCCCGCAGTCGCGAATCGCTGCGCGCAGCTCTTTTGGCGTCATGAGCTGCCCGTGCGAGGCACCGGCAGACGTGGAGATGCTCTCGTTCATGAGCGTGCCTCCAAGGTCGTTCGCGCCGCACGATAGGAGCCACTGACCGAAGCGAGCGCCTTCTTTTACCCATGAAACTTGAATATTTGGAATCGTTCGCCCGAGCATGAGGCGCGCTATGGCAAAGAGGCGGACCACGTCGTTTCCTGATGGGCCAGGCTTTAAATCGGGGAGCGAATGCTTGATGTTTAGCGGCGCTTCGTGGTGCACGAACGATAGCGGTACAAACTCGGTGATGCCGCCCGTTTCGAGCTGAATTGAGCGCAATAGTGCGAGGTGCTCGGCGCGGTCGCGGGCGCTTTCGATATGGCCAAACATCATTGTCGACGTAGTGCGTATCCCGAGTCGATGCGCTGTGGTGATCACATCGACCCATTCGGCTGTTGAAATCCTCCCGTGGCCGAGGCGGGCTCGAACGGTGTCGTCTAAAATTTCCGCCGATGTCCCCGGCACGGAACCGAGCCCGGAGTCGCGTAGCTCGGCCAAGTAGTCGGCAATCGTCATCCGCGACAAATGCGCGCCATATTTGATTTCTTCGGGCGAAAACGCGTGAATATGAATTTCTGGGAGCGCTGATTTGATCGCGCGGCAAAGCTTGCTGTACTCGCGGCCGGTCATTGATGGGGCGAGGCCGGCTTGCAAACAGACTTCGGTTGCGCCGAGTGCGTGCGCTTCGACTGCGCGCCGCACGATTTCATCTTCGTTTAAAAAATAGGCCTCTTCGGACCGCTGCGTTCTCGAAAAGGCGCAAAAATGACACGCTTTTGTACAGACGTTTGTAAAATTGATATTGCGATTGACTACGTACGTTACTGCGTCACCAACCTGATTGGCGCGCAGTTCATCGGCCACGACGGCGAGCGCATGAAGCTCAGCGCCGACGACCGACGAGAGCGCGAGGGCGTCGCTAGCAGAAATATCTTGGTCGGCGGCGCGCTCTAAAATCATGCGAATACGCCGAGAAATACCGGCCGAAAACGCGCTCTCGAGTCGCTCTGCGCTACGCATGGACGCTTGTTACCGAAGTTGCCGGTGGTTGAAAACGAAAATGCGGTTCGGCCGCCAAGCGCTCTTCGGCGCGCGCGAGTGCGGGCGACAGCGCCGGGTCGACGAATCGCCGGTCGCTCGCGTATGTTTTATAAATTGGCAGTCGCGGCGAAAGTGCAAAACCGCTCTCTGCGCATTCGGCGGCGAGCTGCGTTAGCTGAGGCCATGGGTAGGCCGGATTGATGTAATCGGGCGTCACGGGCGAAACCCCTCCAAAATCGTTGAGGCCCGCCTGAATCAGCAGGCGTGTGCCGTTCGGGCTCAAATTGGGCGGCGCTTGAATGCTCACGTCGGTGGGCAATACAAGTCGCGCGATCGCGATCGTGCGCGCGAGGTCGAGAAGGCTAGGCTCTTCTGCCGCGTGCATTGGTATCGCCGGCCGAACGCGAAAATTTTGAATAATGACCTCTTGAATGTGGCCAAATTGCGCGTGCAAATCGCGTATCGCGATGAGCGTGTCGATACGCTCGCGCTCCGTCTCCCCGATGCCTATCAGGAGCCCTGTTGTAAAAGGGATCGAGAGCTCTCCCGCGATGCGCAGCATCTCGAGGCGAAGTGAAGGCGCTTTGTCGGGGGCTAAAAAGTGCGGCATCCCGCGCGCCATCATCCGCTCGCTTGTATTTTCGAGCATCAGCCCAAGGCTTGCGTTCACCGCTTTGAGGCGAATCATGTCGTCGCGCGTCAGCAGCCCGGCATTGGTGTGGGGTAGCAGGCCGTGCTCAATGGCGGATCGACCTGCCGCAACGAGCCACGAGACGGTGCTGTCGTGGCCGCGCGACGCGAGCAGCTCGCTGTATGTTGTGAAGCTTCGTTCGGGCTTGTCGCCGATACAAAAGAGCGCTTCGACACACCCGTGCGCTCGCCCTTCTTGGAGCGACGCGCCAATTTCATTGTCGCTCATTGTCCACTCGCCTTTTTGCCCGGGTGAGCGGCGAAACGAGCAGTATGAGCAGCGGTTCGGGCAGAGATTGGTGATCGGCAAAAAGATCTTCGGAGAGAAGGTCAGCGTTCGCCCCCAGTGCCGATCGCGCAGCGCTGCAGCTCGATGAAATAGATCGGTCTCTGTCAAAACGTGACCTGCTTGTGCAGGCGTGGCACCACGCGCACGCCTCGGGCACTCTCTTACCAGAAACGGCGTGTATACAACGGCGGGGGTCGAGCCCCCGCCCTACAAAAAAGCCGGCATGATCGCTTTATGTCAGAAACTTCTTGCGCCACGGGCCGCGTGTCCAGCGGTGCCAGAAGAAAGTTGCTGCGATTGTGGTCTCGAATAAAAATCCGATCCAAGCGCCAAACGCGCCGAGGCCGAACTGCTTGCCTAGGGCCCACGCAGCCATCGGGACGCACGACCAGACGATCGCGGTGCCGACAATCGCCGGAATACGAGCGTCTTTTGCGCCTCGAAGCGCGCCTCGTAGCACCAAGTTGACCGCGTCACAAAACTGAAACGCGGCTGCCAGCAACACGAGCTTTTTGGCGATCGTTGTGACGTCAGCGCTGGTGGTAAAGGCACCGACGATGGCGCCGCCGAACAGCACGAAGATCACAGCGCAGAACATCATGAACGCGCATGCCATGCCGATGCCGGCGCGTGCAATCTGCTCCGCTTTGCGAAGCCGTGACTGACTCAGCGCTTGCGCGACCAACACACTCGTTGCTTCGGCAATCGCATCGCCGGGCAAGAACGACACGCGCAGCGTCACCAGTGCAATCTGGTGCGCGGCGAGTTCAGCCGGCGGCAAGCTTCCGAGGATTGCCGTAAACGCCGTAAAGGCTAGCATTTCAGCGACGAAGTGGGTGCCGGTCGGAAATCCGAGCGACAAAACTTCGCCGACTGCTGCACGAAAACCGATGCGGGTTGAAGTGTGCGCACGAGTTGCGTCACGCACGAACAGCGCGAGCATCAAGCTGAGACCGAACGCTTCTGCAAAGGCTGTCGCATAGCCGGCACCAGCAACTCCCCACGCCGGGAGGCCCCAGTGGCCGAAAATCAAGCCGTACGCAAGAAACCCGTTGACGATGTTGGTCGCGAATCCGACAAACATCGGCGTGCGGGAATCGCCACGCCCCTGGCGGTAGTTTACGAGCGCCGAAAGCATGCACGCTGCCGGAGCGCCGCAAGAAACAGCTGCGAAAAAGACGCGCGCGTGCGGGACCAACCGCGCGTCGATCGAGAGCGCGTCGAGTGCCCACGTGATGTCGCGGCCGACGAGCCAGACAAACACGCCGACGAGCCCCGAAAGCAGCAAGCCTGCAGACGCGTAGAGTATTGCATCGTCAGGCGTACCTCGACCGATGGCATAGGCGGTGCGTACTTTTACGCCTCGCATAAGCCCAAGCGAAAATTTATAAGCTAAGTACATCAGCGTTGCCGCGATGCCGACTCCACCGAGCTGTGCGGCTCCAAGCCCACCAACAAGCTTTGTATCGACGAGCCCCATGGCCGTTTCGCCGAATGTTGCCGCAGCGACTGGCCACGCGAGCATATACAGTTCGCGGGTCACCGATAGCGTGGCGTGAGGAGGTCGCTTGCGGAGTTCGACGACGACACTACGTGCCTCGCCTCGGCTCTTGCGCAGTTCGCGCAAAGGTCGCCACACCGGAGCGACCCAACGTTTCAGTCGATTGAAAAATCTCATGACGCTTTCTTCAGTCTTGGCCCCGATGGTTTCACCAACGGGTCTCGGGGCTGAAAGAAAGACGTCCGCGGTGGGTTAAATCCGATACTCGACAGATGCGCACGACGACGCGAGCGAGCGCGAGAATGCGCGCTTTATGCCGAGCGTGGTCATGAGTTGTGAGGGGCGGATCATTGCGTACACCGTGACAGCGGTTGAACGCGCGGTCAATTGTTCAATTTGGTGACGTGCGGCGGCCTACAGATTAAGAAGGCGGTCGCCGGCGGCGCCGATGATTGCGATCACGAGCGCGGCGATCATCGCGGCTGAAAAGCCCGATAGCTGCAATTTGTCGGTCATCGCCGCGACAATTTTCAGCAAGATTGCGCTTGTTACCCACCTGGTCACGAATGCCAGGAGGTAGCCGAGCCCCAGCGTTCCTATTGCGAGAACGTTGAAAATGAGCGCGCCCAAGAGAAAATTGATGAGGCCGAGAATCGCGGCGACAATAATCGCGGCCGAGAACGACGGGACGCTAACGCCAGGAACAATCTGCGAAGCGGCCCACACTGCTAACGATTGGACTAGCCAAGATAGAAGCAGGTTCATCCCCCCTTCGTATCAAATCGCGCCTCAATAGGCGAGGCGGTTGCGCGCGAGATGAAGGAAACTTTAAGTGCGTTTCGACGCGCCCGCGGTAAGCCCCCCGCATCTCATCGCAGAGTCTTAGGTGGGTTAAAACGGTGAAAAAAATGCGAAATTTCAGGTTCTTGGCTTGTCTGGGCGCGCTTCTGGCGGTTTCAAGTGTCGGGTGTTCGACGGGCGATGCGCAGCCTGTGGGCAGCGGCGAGAGCGCTCTCCTTCCTCCGCATCATGCGTATGGCGAAGGGCAGATGTCGCTTTTTGAACTGGCCGAATATTGCGACGGTCGATTCACCGCCCACCGAGGGATTCGCCACGACGACTTGCGAGATGGTGTCATTCGCTGGGGGTGCGGCGATGTGCCGGGCGTTACCGGCCCCGACCGCGGACAAGAGTACTGCGAGTATCACGCGCTCTCGAATGGGAAGATCGTCGATGGGACACCGGTCGACGAACTCGATGTTGGCAGCGTTTCGTGCGTGTTTACAAGCGTCTACACAGATGTGCGACCGGAGGGGGAGGTCGCGTCGTATGTGGCGTCATTGAGTGACATGATGTCGTCCGAAAAAAATCTAAGCATCGCGTCCGAGGAGATCGAGCCGCTCGCAATAAAAATGCAGCTGAGGGCGAACCAGCGGACTGATGCCACGCTGCTACTTCAAGATTGCGTGCATGCGACGACCGGCACGCCATCGCGCCATCCCGGCCAAGCTGACCGCTCCCCGTTGTCGCTGCTGAACGAACGGCGCCAAGCGGCGTGCTATCAAGCTTCGACACGTCCGGGCGCGGCAAAGGCTGCGCTCAAGGCGGCCTGTTTGGGCAAAGACTTGAGCAACGAGGCGAACTGGGCTGTGGCCACCGCGCTTAATGCTGTTGTGCAGGACAACCCAACCCATCGCGATTACGATCATCAGAGCGACATCGCCGCCTGCCTGGCAACGCGCGTGGCGGCCGGCGTTACATTCCGCAACTCCGATCCGATGATTTGCGCGCGCGCGTTCCGCGCCGCGAATGAATGTGGTGTCGACTTCAATCCGCTTCCACCGACGCTCGATGGGTTTACGTTTACAGGGTGGTCCAATCGCCAACTTCCAGCGAACTGCAGGTACGCGAAAAAAGAGAGCGCTGGCGTGACGTCGGACTATCAGCACCTTGTGATTTGTACCCCCGATGAAGTTGGGCAGGCCGACATGCAGAGCGATTATGCAGAGGACTTGCGTGGGTTTTGCAACGACCGTTACGCCCAGAACATCGTCATGATGGCTCCGCTGCGCGCTGTTCAAAAGCCACGCGAGGGGATGGCTCAAAACAAAGAGACTCCGTTCTGCCGTCAATATTTCGGTCTCGAGGCGTACCCCTCAAAAATGGGCTCGTTGTAGTAGCGCCCGGTTGGGCTCGGAGGGTGGGGTGGCGTTCGGTTCGGCGATACGCCACAATACCCGACCCCCTTATGTCATTCGTCCCACTACGAAAATCAGCAAACGGTGGCCAAATCGGTCACCGTTTGGCGTTTTTGCCGACCACGCGTGCCGATATGGATGCGCGCGGCTGGTCTGAGCTCGATATTTTGCTCATCACCGGCGACGCTTACGTCGACCATCCGGCTTTCGGGCCGGTCCTCATCGCGCGTTTTCTCGAAGGGCGCGGTTTCAAAGTGGGAATTATCGCGCAGCCGAATTGGCAGTCGATCGACGACATCGCGCGCATGGGCAAGCCGCGCCTCTTTGTCGGTGTTAGCGCCGGCAATCTCGATTCGATGTTGAACAAGCTCACCGCGCAGAAAAAAGTGCGAGGCGAAGACCAATATTCGCCAGCAGGGGAGCCGAACCGTCGCCCCAATCGCGCGTCGATTGTCTATTCGAATTTGTGTCGTCAGGCGTTCCCCGGTTTGCCAATTGTTCTTGGCGGCATTGAGGCGTCGCTTAGGCGCATCGCCCATTACGACTATTGGTCGAACGAAGTGCGGCGATCAATTCTTCTCGATGCCAAAGCCGACCTGCTCGTCTTCGGGATGGGTGAGAGCCCCGCGTGGGAGATTGCGCGGCGACTCGATGCGGGCGAACCGGTGTCGCAGCTGACCGACATTCGGGGGACGGCGCACGTGAAGCGGCGCCCGAGCGAATGGCGCCCGATGCTCGAAAATAAAAGTCGTTACGTGACCGACGGCAAAGTCGTCGTGCTCCCTTCGTACGACGAAGTGAAAGCCGACAAGCGCGCCTTTTCGGCGATGTCGCGCGCGTTTCAATTTGAAACAAATGCGCACAACGCGCGCCCGCTTCTTCAGCCGCACGGCGACGAAGCGGTCTACTTTAATCGCCCCGCGCTGCCGCTCGATGAGTCGGCAATGGATGGGCTTTATGACTTGCCATTTCAGCGGCTGCCACACCCTTCGTATAGCGAGCGCATTCCTGCGTACGAGACGGTGAAGCACTCGGTCGTGACGATGCGCGGCTGCTTTGGCGGTTGCACGTTTTGCAGCATCACTGAGCACGAAGGGCGAATCATCCAGTCGCGATCGGCCGACAATATATTGCGCGAAGTGCGAACGCTGTCGCGGATGGACGGCTTCAAAGGGGTGCTGTCGGATCTCGGCGGCCCTACCGCAAACATGTACAAGATGAGCTGCAAAGACGACGTGACGGAGTCGGCGTGCCGGCGTCTATCGTGCGTTCACCCTGGCATTTGTGAAAATTTGGTAACCGATCACAACCCGCTTTTGGATTTGATGCGCAAAGTTCGCAAAGAGCCGGGGATCAAAAGAGTGTTTATCGCGTCGGGCGTTCGCTACGATCTTGCGGAGCGGAGCCCTGAATTCATCAGGGAGCTCGCGCAGCATCACACCGGCGGGCAGGTGTCGGTCGCGCCTGAGCACACGAACCCCAACGTGCTCAGTAAGATGAAAAAGCCGCCGATCGAAAGCTACGAGCGATTTGCGCAAGCGTTTTGCCAAGCGAGCGACCAGGCCGGAAAAGACCAGTATTTGGTCCCCTATTTCATCACGGGGCACCCCGGCTCGACGCTCACCGACACAATCGAGCTGGCTCTTTATCTTAAGAAGAGAAATCTGCGACCACGGCAGATTCAAGATTTCATCCCGACGCCGATGGCGATGGCGACAGCGATGTATTACACCGGCATCGACCCGCTAACGGGTGACGCGGTCTACTCGGCGACCGATCTGCGTGAGAAGCGAATGATGAAAGCGCTTATCTTCTGGTGGGATGAACAGCACTGGCCGCTGGCGCGCGAAGCGCTCAAAAAAGGCGCCCGTTCTGATCTGATCGGTCGGGCCGCGCACTGCTTGATACCGCCCGATTACGGCGTATCGGCTTCCCGTTCCAATGCGCCGCGCGCTCCGCGCCCTCCCGCGTCACGCCCGCCAACATCGCGCCCCCCAACATCGCGAATGCCTGGTCAAGCGCGTTCAAAAAGCGTCGGGTGATCGATGCGCCCCTACGTGCTCATTGTCGAGGATGACGTCGATCTTCGTGAGCTATTCGAGCTGGCGATTACCGATGCAGGCTACCGCGTGATGGCAGTCGAAAACGGCGAGACGGCGCTTACGCTGCTAGCCGAAAGCGCGCTCCCGCAATTCATCCTGTTAGATTTGATGATGCCGGAGATGAACGGCCTCGAATTTATCGCCCGCAGGGGCGAAATCGAAGGGCTTGTAAACATCCCAATTGTGCTCCTTTCAGCGGCAAAACCGTCAGGGCTCGACCCGACCCCGCTAGGGGTTCAGGTCGTCCGTAAACCGATCGAGCTGCTCGAGCTACTAAAGTTAGTCCACACGCATTGTGGCAGCGGGATCGCCCCGGGCGCCGACGTCTGAAGGTGTCACTCGCACGAGGTGCGGTCGCCGCTTGATGTTACGGAGCAGGCGAAGTGCGTGCAGTCCCATGTCCCGTCGCTGCATGTGCACGTATTGCACCCGTCGCTGCGCGCTTGCCCTAGCACGCAGGCTTGTTCGTTACTGAACGCGAAGACGAGACGCCATTCGTTCAATGTCCCCGTGTCGGCTGCGAGGAGATCGGAGACCCACAGTGTCCATGGGCCGGTCGCGTATTCTCCTGCGAAAGTCGTGTCGTCGGGGAAGCTTAGAACAAATTTTTTCGATGACATCCCGTTGCGATTTTGGAGAACTTTTGTTGTCCCCGACGGGGAAGTTAAAACGACTTTTAGATCGCCCCGGTAGGTGTGCGTGAGGCTCGTTCGGATGCTGACCGAAGCGATTGAGCGACCGTGCGCCTCGACGCGAATATCGCGCGTAATGCCGTTCGCGTCGTTATCGGGAATTGGGATAATCGGACGGTCGTCGTACACCGTTTGAAGCTCGCAAATCCCCAGTCGTGAACATGGCGGCGATAGACACGCGGGGATATTGCACACCTCCCCAATCTGGCAGCCGAATGTCTGGCCACAATACGCCCCGAGTGCGGGCACCGACAATGCACCAATTTGCTCGGACAAAGGGGAATCGGAACCGGCACTGCACCCCAGAGCCGCCGCAGTGATGCACAAGCTAGCGGCAAACAAATTTCGCATTAGGCCTCCTAAGCCGTTGTGTTTGTTCACGTGATTCGCCACCCCTTAGGATAAAGTGGCGGTGCATAGCTACCGAATTGAACAGGATAAAGATGTTTAGTGAAGTTTCTGAAGCGTCACGATTCGGTGCGAATTCAATTTCGCGGGGCGGGCGCGTCCTCGATCGCCATGGGCGACCGGCTGGCGACTTGCGTATTTCGGTGACCGATCGCTGCAATCTTCGCTGCCGTTACTGCATGCCTGAGCGCGAGTATCGATGGCTTAACTCAGAAGACATTCTTTCGTTTGACGAGGCGGTGACACTTATCGGAGTGTATTCGGACTTGGGGGTATCAAAAGTTCGATTGACAGGCGGCGAGCCGCTGCTGCGGCCGAATGTCGATCAATTGATTCGGCAGATTCGGCGCTCTACGTCGATTCGCGAAGTTGCGATGACGTCGAACGGTGTTCTGCTCGCGGAGCAGGCGTCCACGTTGCGCGAAGCAGGCCTTGATCGCGTGACGGTGAGCCTCGATACGCTAGATGCGCGGCGATTTCATCTGCTCACCGGTGCCAACCAACATGCGCGTGTCGTCGAGGCGATCAACGAAGTCCAAAAATGCCTGTTTTTACGCACGAAATTGGATTGCGTGATCATGCGCGGTGTCAACGATGACGAGATTTGCGCGCTCTTCGAGTACGGTCGGCAGCGCGGAATTGAAGTTCGATTTATCGAGTACATGGACGTGGGCGGCGCCACTCGTTGGGACTTGAAAGATGTCGTGACGATGCCCGAAATTTTGCAGGTGCTGTCGGTGCGGTACGGCGCCATTTCGCCGATCGATGAAACTTCGCCCGCTCCCGCGCGCCGCTTTTCGCTACAAGACGGCACCGTGTTCGGAATCATCGCGTCGACGACGGCGCCATTTTGCGGCGCATGCAACCGAAGCCGACTGACCGCCGACGGAATTTGGTACCTCTGTCTCTATTCTGAGCGGGGGATTGACCTGCGCCGGCAATTGCGCGGCGGAGCTACACGCGAGGCGCTACGCGAAACGCTCGATTCGTGCTGGAGAGGGCGGAGCGACCGTGGTGCCGAAGTTCGCGCTCAGGCGAAGCAGCGGCAGGCGCTCTTTCCAGCGGAACGCCTGAAGCGCGATCCGCATTTAGAAATGCATACCCGAGGCGGATGAAATTTTGATTTTAGCTGCGATCCGCGCACAGTAGTCGATGCATTGCCCCCCGCCGGGAGCAATGGTTGCAAGAAGGAGCCGATGTGACCCGAGAAGAGTCGATTGTTCGCGCGATCACCGATGCGCTTTCCCCTGAACATCTACTCGTTGAGAACGAGAGCAAAATGCACAACGTTCCCGCCGGGTCGGAGTCGCATTTCAAAGTCATCGTGGTGAGTTCAGCGTTTGAAGGGTTGAGCTCCATCGAGCGTCACCGGCGTGTAAACGACGCGCTCGCGGCCGAGTTTGAAGGCGGCCTGCACGCTCTGACGATGCGCACGCTTACCCCCGCGCAATGGATCGCGAGCGAGGGCACGCGCCCGTCGCCGGCATGCATGGGCGGTGAAAAGAAGCATTAAGCTCTGCCCCGTGCCCGTAAACGTGCCCGCAAACGTGCCCGTAAACGTGCCCGCAAACGTGCCCGTAAACGTGCCCGTAAACGTGCCCGTAAACGTGCCCGTAAACGTGCCCGTAAACGTGCCCGTAAACGTGCCCGTAAACGTGCCCGTAAACGTGCCCGTAAACGTGCCCGGCTTTTTCTTCTGCAAGCCAGAGAAAGAAACCGGGCACGTTTACGGGCACGGGCACGTTTACGGGGTGGAGTATTCCACGAGACTGCTTGCCGTTGTACCGTGGGTGCTCTCAATCAAGGAGTGTCCAATGGTCGGTCCGCTTCGTCGGCTGTTCGTGTCGTGTTGCGCGGTCGCTGCATTTGCAGCCATCGCTCCGCGCGTGTCTGCTGAAACGTGGGTTATTGATACCGCGCATAGCCGCCTCGGCTTTGCTGTGAAGCACTTGGCGGTGGCCAAAGTGCGTGGCAACTTTCGCAAGTTTTCAGGCGAAATTATCTTAGACGAGCAAGATGTTTCAAAGTCGAAAGCGACGATCCAAATCGTCGCCGCGTCGATCGACACGGGGGAGGCGAAGCGTGACAATCACCTCCGATCGAACGATTTTTTCGACGTGGCAAAATATCCAACGATCTCGTTTGTCGGGCGCACATTTGAAAAAATTGGCACAAATGGGCTGAGAATCACCGGTGATCTGACGATTAAAAGTGTGACCAAGCCGGTCATTTTTCAAGTGTTAGACATGTCGGCCGAGCATAAAGATCCGGGTGGAGGGGCAAGGCGCGGTGGATCGGCGCGCGCCATCATCAATCGGCAGGAGTTCAACTTGACGTGGAACAACATCGTTGAAGGGGTAGGGGCCGTAGGCGACGATGTTGCGATCGAAGTGGACGTAGAGGTGACAAAGAAAGTCGAAGCGACCGCAACAACGCTGCCGTCGGCAGCAACACCTGCGGAAGCGCCACCGGCGAAAAAGAGGAAAAAAAACTAGGCCGAAGACTGACCTTAGAGCGGCTGCAATTGCGGCGCGATGGCTGTTTGCCTCTTTTCGTTGAACACGCGTCCGGCAACGCTCTTGCCAGACCACGACATCAAGTCTTTACCCCACAGGTCGATGGTATTGCATATGAGTACCCCGCTCGACATGAGGTGCCACAAGCACGGGATGCCGGCGCCGGTCGTGAGAACGATGCGCAGCGCTCCGTTCCCAGTGCTTATTTGACGCTCGATCGTCGTTTCGTGTAGCGCCTTCATCACCACTTCTGACTTCGAGCCGCTTAGCCTTCCAAGCTCCCATTGTGTCTCTTGCGTCCAGGGGATCGAATATTCGATCAGCGTAAAGTGCGACGCGAGCTCGAGCGCGAGAACATGAAAGCGTGCGAAGCCGAGCCCCGCCGATGCGGAGACCGTTGCTTGCAAAGCGGCAAAAGGGGTTGTCGTATGCTTGATTCTCCCCGAAACGATCTCGCCGTCGTTTTTTTGATCGGCCGGCTCCCCAGGGCGGTCACCCACGGGGAGTCGCCTAACGACCCGATCGACGTCGCGCCCAAATGTTCCGTCGGGCGCCATGTAGCGCGCTGACGATTCGGCTTGCACGCTCCCCCGGGCACCTAGTGCCCCCACGATGCGGAAATCGATCTCGAGGTCGATGCCTAAAAAATTGAACACGAAGAGCGGGACGGAAATCGAAGCCGATGTCTGAAAAAGGGTCCCGTTGCGAATCCCTTCGCGTTCGCGGAGCGAGGTCTGAAAGAGCGTAGTCCCAAAGTAGGCAAACGACGCTTCGCTGAACGTGTCGTCGAACCTGCGTGCCGCGCGCCCGCCGATTGTATACTTCACAATTTGGCGCGGGCGCTGGAGCCAATCACCGTCAAATCGCAGGCCAAAGGTTGAGTGCGAATTGCCTCCGTCGACCATCGAAACGCGCGCCGAGTGAAGGTAATACGCGTCGACATTGAGATGCTCACCGCCGAGTACGCGGTGATGATTTTCGGCGCTGTGAATGAGCTCGGAGCGCGTGGGTCGCTCTGCGAGCGCTGCAAAGTCACCGCGCGCAAATTCAGTGCGATAAATCTTAACGCGTGTGACGGCGCACTTTGCGCTATCGACGGCGGGGTCTTCAAGCCAAAATGGGTCGGCGCAGACGCGAACATTAAATATCGCATAATCGCGCCAATTTTGCGCGCGCGCGGGTGCGCCGTTGACGTTGCTGCACGCGAGGCTCTGCGGTGCGATGAACACTTCGTCGCCGAACTCGAACGGCACCGCTCCGGAAACGCGCGTCACGTCGGTGTGGTCGGCCAATGCGCTGTCGGTCGATGCTTCGCCGCTTTCGGCAAGCTGTTTTTGCGAGGGGCGTACCGACAGCGGAACATAGTTGGTGCCGGCGGCGCAGTCGTCGGTCGAATCGGCGCTCGCGAACACCGTCGTCTGATCGGCGACCGGGTCGGTGCGATGCTTGCTGGGGCAGATCGAGTACTTCAGGCGAACCGTCTTGTCTTCGCGCCCCGACAAAACGTTGTCGTTTCCATCTTTGTAGCAAATGCGTTCGAACGCGTTGACCGATCTCGGCTCGCCCCCCGCGACGCCGGTTCGCTCAAGCGCCGGGGCACCGTAGACGGCGATGCTCCCGCTCGGAGAAATCGGCGCGTCGCCAAACTCCGATTGGCATTCGGCGTCAATCAGCGCGACCGACGAACGAAGCGACATCGCTTTCAAAGCGACATCTCCGCTCGGGGCTGTGCGATGAATGTTCACCGTCGGAAAGCAGCCCGGCTCGCCACCGGTAGGCCCAGTGCAGCCGCGCCTGTCAGCCTCCAAAACGATAGCGCGTCTCGACGAAATGATCTCTTTCAGCGCTCGCGTGTGCGAGCCGATCGACTGAACGTGCTCATACTCTTTTGCGCGCACGTCTTGTCCAACCCAAACGCGAAACTCACCGTTATCGAACGGCGCGGCAAGAGCGCGATGCCGATGAAACGCGCCACCCCCGTCGCCGCGCGCGGCAAGGCATGTCTCAGGAACAATAAATTCCTCGGTAAAAGTAAGCGGTTCGTTCGCCTCGTCACTTGCATCTTCATCGCGGCGAAAGTTGACGTTGAACGTACCGAGAATGCAGCTTGCGCGGCGTGATAAGTGCTCTTTGAACGAGTCGCGATCTTCATCGCGGCTCCGTTCAACCCCCGATTCGCCTTCAGCATACGGAAAGGAGACAAGACCGACCGTCACGCGTGAAGCATGCTTGCCAGGGGCGGGACGTAAAACGATCTTGAGCTTGATAGGGAAGCCGACGAACCGAGGAAAATCCCCTTTTGCCGCGGTAACAGGAAGCGACTCAATCGACACAATCTCGCCAAGGCTCCACGCTTTGTGGTGCCCGAGCGCTTCGGTAGAGCTCTCTGTGCTGCCGGCCTTTGGGGCGCAGGCTGTGTTTGCCATGAGCCCCAATGCCGCGAGAAAAGTCGCGATCGGTCGCTTCTTGTTCATCGTCTAGAACGGCGCGGCTATCGCTTCACGATTGGGTGCGGCGGCACGACCAGCAGCGACGATTCACCGCGTAGCCAGAGTCGCTTTGAGAAGTGTTTGCCCGGCCACGACAAGAGTTGTTTTCGGAAAAGGTCGCGATTGATCCAGCAGTCGACCCGATGACGCGTGCTCGCCAACTTGCCCATGCAGCCGATGCCGACTCCCGTCTTGACAACAAGGTCAATCGCGCCGTCGCCTGAGTCAACTTCGTGACGAAGCGCGCTTGTGTGCACTGCACGCATGACCGCCACGTTATCGTTGGCGCCGCCTGCTTCTGGATCAAATGGATGATGAACGAGTTCCCACCGGAGCTGATGCGCCCATGGAGCCGTTAGTCTCACCAAGTCGATGATCCCCTCGGCGCCTACCTGCAAGAGATGCATGTTCTCGACGCCGAGTCCGACGTGAATGCCGGCGACAGCTCTCAGCTCGATGCGCGGCGAAACGATGTATTTGAGCCGCCCAGAGTGCGCGACGTCGGGATTGAGCGGCCGCTTAAAGCGACGGCTGTGTCTAAGAACTTCCGGACCGAACGCCGCCATGGCTCCTGTGTGCGAGTCGTCGCCGCTCAAGGTGTCGCCACCTAAGTCGTAATCGTTCGATACTTGAGCGTCGACGACAGCATCGAGACCGATCACGCCGACGAGCTTTAGATCGATGTCGAGGTCGATTCCGAAAAAGGGGAAGTCGACGAGTGGGAATGGGCTCGAAACTGGAAGATTAAAGAGCGTGGCGCCGCTGTCCACGTTCGGATCAAGATCGAAAAACGAGACGTTGAAAAAGCGGACTTTTGCGACTTTCGACGCGCCGTTGTGAAGGCGCATCGATGCTGTCCCGCCGACTTCAAATCGCGCCACGTCTGAACGCTTGGCGACGCGGCGGTGACTCGTGACCCAATGCCCGCCGGCGCGGAGGCCGAACGTCATATTTGCTTTTGCGCCATCGGTGCCGTTGATGTTGGTTTGGTCGCGGAAGAAGCTCGACATGCTGAACTTCGCACCGCCCAGGATCTGCTTCTGATGCGTACGTTCGCCGGATAGTTCGAGCTGCGTCGGCATCGCAATGACAAGCGGAGCTTCTTCCTTGGGGAAGTCGGATCGTGTCAAGCGGATCTGCGTGTATCGGCAGTTCGCGGAGTCGACATCGGGATGTTCTTTGAATGGCGCGACCGCGCAAGCGCGAACGTTGTATCGGTCGTGGCGCGTCCAATCGTTCATGATCCTGTAGCACGCTTCCGAGTCGCGATGGATGACGACGTCTTCGCTGAAGTCGACCGGCGCGCCGACTGTGGCTTTTGAAATCGTCGTATAGAGCGCAGGCGCCTCGGTGCGCGTCGGCTCTCGGCGTAACAGCGCCTGGACCGCGTCCTCAAATGCCTGGACGTTCCCCTCCGTTGGTTTTGGGAGTTCGCTAGCTTCCATGCCGCCATTTGGATGGATGTTTAGCGGCGTATAGGCCGTCCCTGCGGCGCATTCAGCGTTGTGCGAAATCGACTCACCGGCAAAAACTTGGTCATCGGTTGGGTCGAGCTTCATGCTCGATGGGCACAGCGAGTAGTGGACCCGAATCTCCGGTTTGCCCTCGGTCTGCTCACCAGCATAGCTGCCTTGCTGCTCGAATAGCTCCTGGATCGCGTTGACCGGTAGCGGCACACCGCCGTCGGGTCCCTGCTCCGTTTTTCGCGCGCCGAAGACTTCAAGACTTCCGGCCATCGACCACAGCGGCGCTCCGAACTGCCCTTCGCATGTGCCGATTTGCAGATTCGACTGCCGCGAAGAGACGGCGAGATTTTTCATCCACACATCGCCTGATGGGGCCGTGCGAGCGACATGTATCCTCGGAAAGCAGCCTTCACTGCCTGCATGCTGTTCGAGCTCGGACCCGCAGTCACCATGCTCGCGTGTCGGGTCGAACGTGCGAACGCGATCGTGCATCATCAGTTGCATCATCGCGATGTGGTGCGTCTCTAGGCTCTTCACGTTTTTCAGGTAGTCGTGGACTTTGACATCCTGACCGAGAAATACGCGAAATAGTCCTTCCTGGAATGCGTTTGCGAGCAGCTCGTGCGGTGTGAACCACGTCCCTGCGGTTCCGTGATTGGAAAGGCACGTTTCTGGGATAGTGAAATCGCCGACAACCTTGATCGTCGAGTCGAACAACGAGTCGACATCGTGATTGTATGAAACGCGAAGTTTTTGATCGAGAATGCAGATGGCGCGCTGGTCGAGCTGCTTTTTGTACGTCCCGGCATTCGCTTCCGGAAAATCGGCGATTCTCCCTTCGAGTTCGCGAGCTGCTCCCGAAATGAGGCCGACGGTTAGGTCGGTGTGGACGTTGCTGGCGGTCGGCTTAAGCGTCACTTCAAGGCGAAGTGGAAAGCCGACGAAGCGGCGGTCGCTCGAATTCGTTGTGGAGATCGGTAGCGACCGGATCGACAGGACTTCGCCAGCGTTCCATGTCTGCTTTGGGCCGAACAGTTGTTCGTGGTCTTGCCCAATTGGAGGAGCCGAGGTTCCTCCGCTGCAGCCGAGAGCCGCTGCGGCGAGCGCTGCCAGCGCCCAAATGATGCCTCTCTTTTTTGCCTTCGGTGAATCCATCTGTTCCGTCCACTTCTTGTTAGGGAGTTGACACGCTTTTTGTCGCGCGCCCCGCCGCGGTTAGTCACGGCGGGGTATGGAACGCAGGGTCGAAAACGCAATCGCTTTTTCCGTAGTGGCAGCGCGTTTACGGCTGTGATTCAGAGATCAGCGCGACTTGCGTTGCTTTGCGCGTGATCAGGTGAGACCAGTGTTTGCCGGGCCACGTTAGGAACGGCTTCTGCCAAATATCTTTGACAGAGGAGCATTTTGGCGCGTGCAGGCGGTTGTGCTGTTCCGAAAACCTCGCGACGCAGCCGAAGCCGGTGATCGCCGAAGCTCTCAGCGAAATGCCACCCGCGAGAATGCTGAAGTCTGAGCGGACCGATTCAGCACGGATCGCACGCATCGCTTCGGTATTTAGGTCCCCCTTCAGATGACCGAGCTCCCATTCGCTTCGGTGAATCCACGGTGTTGTGTACATGCCGAGCGTGACGAGCGCATCGGCGCTAATGCCTTGAATGTGTTTGCCGAAAATGCCGATACCGGCGCTGACCGACGCGCCGCCCATGAGGTCGATGCGAGGAATGATCGCGTACCGAACTCGACCCGCAACCACTCTCGCTCGCGTCAAACGCTCTTCCGAAAACCTGCGGACCTGGTCTCTGATGATCGGATCAAATTGGCTTTCCGCTGCAAAATAGTTCGTCGAATGACGAACATCAACAACGGCATCGAGGCCAAGGTCGGCCCTAAGCTGAAGGCAGATGTCGAGATCGAGCCCGTAAAAGGGCGCATCAAAGAGCGGAAGCGACTTCGTTACCGCGAAATTGAAGATCGTTCCGCTGAGGTTTGCAAGGCCGGAAGCGGGCGAATGAGCGCCACCCATGAACGTCAGAAACGCGCTAGCGGTCGCCTCGGTCGCGCGATCGGCCGTGCCGGTCATCTCGAATTTCACGATATCCGAAAACGCTCGTTTTTTCTTGCCGCTAGAAAACTCTTTGGGCGACTTTTTGTGCTTGTGAAACCACTCGCCGCTCGCTTTAAGCATGAACGCCGACCTCGACGATGCGCCGTCGATCATGTTGACTTCGCCAAGCTGCGTGTAGCTTGAGTTGATACTAAACTTCTGGCCGCCCATCATTTTGCGGCGATGATCGCTCGGGTAGGAGAGCGCCGATAGCGTGGGGCGCTGGCCCATTTCGCCGGGCGCGGGCTCTTTTGGGAATACTTCGCGACCGAGACGAACGCGTTTGACCGCGCAGTCTGGCGAGTTGACGTGCGGATGTTGGTTAAACGGGGCAGTGCCGCATACGCGCACCATGAACGTGCGATGGTGACGCCAATCTTCTTTGCCGTACTTGGCGCCCATAATGTTGCCACACGTCGTGCTCTCTTTCGGAAGATAGAGCTCGTCGTTGAAGTCGACCGGCGTCCCGCTGATGGCGTGGTGGATCGCGCTTGACAGTGCTAGCTGCACTTGCCCCGCTTCGGTCGCAAGTCGCTCGACTTCTTCGAAATGATTATCGCTTGTTCGATCGATCGAGCCATGCCCTGTCCGTACGTCCAATCCGGCACGAACATGCAGCGGGTGATAGGTGGTGCCGGGGTAGCACTCGGACCCCTTATCGTCGCTCGCGAGGAAGGAGTCGTCGGCCGCAGGCGCCGACTCACGGCTCGGGCAGATGTCGTACTTGATCGTGACCTGGGCGTTGGCCTGATCGGTCGGTCGGCCTTCCTGCGCAACGAGATCTTGAATCGCGTTCACTGGAGGCGGTACTTTGCCGTCCTCCTGGGGGATTGGCGGATTTTTTTGGCCGCCGAAAACACCCAGGCTGCCGTCGACCGACATGATTGGGCCGTCGAGGTCGCCGCGGCATGTGTCGAGCTCCATGACGACTCGGCTCGAGCCGAGCGAAAAGTCGCGCATCATCATGTCGCCCGAAGGGGCCTTGCGCGCGATTGTCAATGTTGGAAAACAGCCGGTTGTGCCGCTGGTCCCGTAAAATTCGCAGTTAAGGGCGAAGTCCGCGCTGCGATCGAAGACGTGGGTGCGCGATTTTAGAAGAACTGCTTTCATCGCTGCATTGTGCGTTTTGAGGTCTTTTACCTGCAAAAAGTCCGAAACGGTGACGTCATCGCCGATCCAAAATCGGAACGTCCCTTCCTCAAACGAACGGGCGAGCTCTGGATGCGTTTTTCTTGGGAAGCCGGGGCCGCCGCGCGCCGCGAGGCATGTTTCGGGAATCACAAACTCTTTCGTGACCGTGTATATCCCGCCGGCGATCAGGTCGTCATCGAGCTCGGCTTCAATGTCGATTGTCCCAAGGATGCACATGGCGCGTCGGCCTAGATGCCTCTTGTACGAGTCGTTATCTTCGTCGTACGCGCGATGAATGATCCCCTCAGTTTCGCGATAAGACGACGAGAGGAGGCCGATCGTTAGGCGATTTTTGGTCGCTCCCTCTTCTGGCTGGATGTCGATCGACACTTGAATCGGGTAGCCGACGTAGCGCGTCGCTTCAGGATCGTCGCCAAGCGCGCGTGCCCTGATCGCTCGGATCGTTCCAATGTCCCACTTCTTAACTTCGATGAGTGGCTCGGAATCATCACCCACAGGATCATCACTTTGGCGCGACCCGCTGCAGGCGACTATGAAAGTAGCCGCCACGAGCAGCGCGGGGCGCACAAAACCCCTTAGAAATAAGCTAAAATACATCTTCGGTCCTTTCGGTATCGTATCCAGAGCGAATAAGCACGCCGGTGTTCCAGTCGTGGCCGCTATGGAACGTTCACACAGCTGCGCAAATCAGAAGCGAATGCATGAAGAACTCTTCACGCATTCGGGCGAGCGCGATGAAGACGTCGCGCGATGAAACCAAGTAAGCATGAGCGCTATATCCCCTCGGCTGGCGCCAGCGATGTCTGGACAAAGTAGCGTGGTCGCAGCGGACCGTGGAATGTCTTGCCTGGCCACTCCATCAGCCGTTTGTGCCAGAGCGTCCCCAGTCCGCACGTAAGGCCGTTCCCCTCTCTCACTGCCCAGACGCACGCGAGGCCGGTGTTGCTTACGACCGTTAGCTCGAGTCTCCCCTGACCGACGTTGATCTCGCCTCGCAAACTTTCGAGCTCCATCGCCCGCATGAGAAGGTCGTTGGCATTCCCTTCGGCATGCCCGAGTTCCCAAGCGTTCTGATGCGACCACAGCAGTCGGTACCCGATCAGTTTCGACTCGGTGGAGACCGCGGCTTTTACGATGTCGATTCCGGCAAAGCCAATGCCGGCGCCACCCATGATTCTTGCGACAAGGTCCGCGAACGGAATGAAGACGTGCTTCACTTTGCCGCTCACCGAGCGATGATTAATTTGAGCAGGTTCGAACCGGCGAACTTGCGCTGTGGCCGCCTGCCCGAACGTGCCAATCTCGTCGAACACGTAGCTTGAGGCGACATCGACATGCGACGCTCCGGCCATCCCCGCGCGCCCGATTAGGTACAGGTCGATCGAGACATCGACGCCGAACAGCGGAAGAGAGAGCAGTGGAATCGGCACGGAGACGGCGAAGTCGTTGAATACTCCTTGGTCGGTCCCGGACGGATCGAGGGCAAGATGCCCAGCCGCGAGATCGGTTGAGGCGCCGTCGCCACTCTTGTCGATGAGGCCGGTATCAAAGACGCCAACGCCCAAAAATACCATCTTGGCCGTCACGTTTGAATCGTTGATGGCGCGCGCGGCCCGGCCGGCCATTGTGTACTTCACCAGATTGTGGTGTCGCTTGCCGGCGCGGCGAGCACGCGCCTTTTGTAGCCATTCGCCGCCCAAATTGATGCCAAATTCAGTTCTGGCCTTCCCGCCAAAGTTCACGTCGATTTGGCTGCTGTGATGATAAAAGCTGTTCACATTGAAGTGATGGCCGCCGATCAGCTTTCGCCCGTGACTAATTTCACGCGACAGCACCGTATTCGTCGGTCGCTCCCCGGGCGTTGCCGGCGCGGGGGTGTCAAACGTCGTCGGGTAGAGCTTCACGCGTGAAAATGCGCACTCCGGAGTGTTAACCGCGTCAGCCTGCGCAAATGGGACCGCGGCGCAAACGCGCACGTTGAACACGCGGTGTCGCGACCAGTTGTCGGCTCCGCTGTTTTGGCCGGTGATATTTTGGCACGCGGCGCTGTCCGGCGGCATGAACAGCTCGTCTGAAAAATTAACCGGGACGGTCGCCGTCGCAGACTGAATCAGTGAGTGATCGGTAAATTGCAATTCGTCGTTCGCTGTCTGATCGATCGCGCGTTGAAAATCGGCTTTGTTAAGCGCGTGCGCAGCGATTGGCCCCGACTTCTGAATCACGAGCGGTACGTACGATGTCCCTGGCGCGCAGTCGTCGTGGCTGGTCGCTAGAGTTTGCGCCGCTGTCCCCTCGGCGCTTGGGTCGTCGCTCGCTCGGCTGGGGCAAATCGAATACGTCAACTTGATACCGGTGTCGGAATCGTCATCGATCTTGCGGCCAAGAAGATGCTCGATCGCATTAATTTCAGTCGGCTTCTCGTTTTTTATGGCTGCCGGTCGTTCTTTGGGCGCGCCGTAAACGGTTAGGCTCCCACTTGGTCTAAAGAGCGCGGTGCCACTTTCGCTTTGGCAATTGTCGTGGAGCAGAACGCTCTCCAGAAGCGGCCCCGATGCGAGCGACAGCTCTTTCATCGAAACGTCACCTGATGGCGCGTGTCGCTCTACGTGAATTGTCGGGTACGAGCGCCCCGTCTTTTTTTCGATCGTACGATCAAAAATGTGCGTGCGATGCTTTAAGAAAATTCTCGCCATCGACATCAAGTGGTGAAGATGCCCCGTAACACCGGCGAAATCGTTGGCTTTGATGTCTTGACCAATCCAGAGCCTGAAGTCGTTTTTGTCGACCGGCTCGGCAAGTTTCGGGTGCCTGTGAAACAAACGCCCGCCCGCAGTGCCGACGCTCGCAAGGCAATTTTCAGGGATGACAAACTCTTGCGTGAATGTCAGCGGGAAGACTTTGCCATCTTTGTCTTTTGCGATCGGCAGTTCGCGATCGTGCGAGTACGTGACGTCCATGTCGCCCAACGTGCAGCCGCCTCGACGCCCTAGGTGACGCTTGAACGAGTCGTCGTCTTCATGGTGCGCGCGGTCGACTACGCCGCTGTTTTCGTGAAAGCTGTACGACAAAAGCCCGACAGTCAGACGTGCGGCGTGATCTCCGGGCGTCGGCTCAAGTTTAACTTCAAGCGTCACCGGAAAGCCTACGTACGCGACCGTTTGTTTGGGATCGCTTGCTTTCGCGTTCCGGGTGACTTTTATCGAGACGATTTCACCGACATCCCAGTGGCGCAGTTTCGGCGGGCCGTCCTCCGCCGCGTCGGTTGTCTCCTCCTCCGCCTCTTCGTCTAAGATCCCCTGGCCGGTTGGTTGCGCATGTTCTTCAGTTGTTACGGACCGGCCGCTGCACGCTGCGAGCGTTCCGGCGAGAAAAAAGCCGAACCAACTACGGATGCCGGTTCGAGCGGAAGACGGGGGGATCATGCGCGCCGGTATGGCTTTTGGCGGCAGGTGCGCAACTGCTTTGTTCCCCCGTTTGATAGTTTCTAGCTAGACGTCAGAACCAGTCCCAAAGTAACTAAGATAGGACTCGAGAGCATCGTCATCTTCATCGCCGAAGCGAACAACGCGCTGACCTGGTTTTGCTCTAGGCTGGCTTGGCGCGACGGTCGTCGAGCGTGCCGGATGAATCCATTCGGCGCGCACCCGCAGTTCCGCTGGCGGCTGCCCCGGGGGTGGTGCCGGCTGGCGGCGATACGGAAGACCAGCCGCGGGTGGCAACTGAGGTTGTTGCATTTGCTGCACCGCTAGAGGATCTGCCGCTTGTATTTCGTCGTGCGGCTCGACAAAAGCGTACCGACGTTGGCGCGATCGTTGTTCCGGCTGACGAGCGTCCGGCGGGGCGGCGGGCCCTTGTTGAAGCTGCTCCGGCTGAACCGCGGCTGGTCCGGCGACTTCCGCATCGGGTGGACGAACGACGACCACGGGCTGATGAAGACGGTGTCGAAATTGCGGCGACTGCCGAAAAATAAGCCGCCTTGGCGTCCCTTCGCTGACAAGACGCCGCGTGTGCTGCGCGGCGTCGCGTCGTGAAGCCTGGACCAGAGGAGGGCCCACTCGAAACATCACGGAAACCTCATCCTGGCCAGCGCCGTGCATCCACTTCGAAGTGCACCGGAATCTGGCCATGTAGCGCCCATCGGGCAAGTCACGATGGATGAATTTTGATTCGGAGACAGCGTTACCGGTGCCGAACCGCGCCAAGATAGGACCCTCCGCGTCGACAACCGTATCGATGCGCCACGACCCTTCCAGCCAAGAGCGTCCGCTGCAGTGACCGTGCAACTCGACGGCGTCGCCCGAATTAAACGCCATGTCCGCCCCCGGCGACCGAATCGTCGCGAGAACTAGGTGAGCGACCCTCGCGAACGTCTCGCGAGGAGTCTGCGGCGTCTCAGGGCGCTTCTCGACCGTGACCTCATGAACTTGCTCCCCTCTGATCCGTCTCCGAGTGGTGAGCTTTCCGTCGTAGCGCCCCCTAGCGCTCTCGTTGACACTGCATTCGACCTTCACCTGGTAAGTCCCGGCGACGAGAGTCGACATCTTGATGTGGCGAACTGTCTCACCGTCGCGGGTCGTCGTTTCGATGTCGCGCGAATGAAAATAGTCGTCCGGCCCGCTGTTGACCCAAGCCGGCGGACGGTCCACCAGTTTCACCGTCAGGCTCGGCTCGATTCCTTGCGGGCAACCGAAATCAAATTCGATCGACTGTCCCGTGTAAAATGGGCCATGCTGTGTGACATTTGGAACAAGGAGCCTTGCGATAACTCCGGCAGGGTTCTCGGGGCTTGCTTCGCTCGCGTCGTCCAATTTTGACAGCTCTTCATCGTCCTCCACCGCGGCCGCACATCCGACGAGCCCGAAAGAAACTGAAGCGAGAGAAGCTGCCAACGCAGCAGCGCATAATTTTGTGTGAGTCATTATATAAGCTCGTTGTGAAAATCGCGAACAAAAGACCGGCACGGCTGCCCGCGAGCGATCGTCCAGCGCGGGGGGCTGTGGCACGCTCGATTCCGGCGCGCTACTGAAATTATTGAAGTGCTGCCGCGTCGCGTCGCACCGATCGAATACCAACACGGTGGCTCGCTAGCGCATCCGAAATTTGTGCTACAAGAGGGCGCCAAATTTCAACCGACCTGTCAAAGGAGCAAGAGAACTGCATGTACGACGTGCGCGCGTTGAATGAACTTGTCGCGAAAGAGAGCTCTTTCGTCGATCGAATTGTGTCAGAAGTCGGTCGGGTGATCGTCGGGCAGAACTACATGCTCGAGCGAATTCTCATCGGCCTTCTCACAGGGGGGCACGTGCTCCTCGAAGGCGTCCCGGGGCTCGCAAAGACGCTCACGGTTCGCACGCTGTGTGACGCGATTTCGGCCAAATTTGCCCGAATTCAGTTTACGCCAGATCTTCTGCCGGCCGACGTCATCGGCACCGTGATCTACAACCAGCAGCGCGGTGAGTTCACGTCAAAGCTCGGTCCGATTTTCGCGAACCTTGTTCTTGCCGATGAAATCAATCGCGCGCCGGCCAAAGTGCAGAGCGCGCTGCTCGAAGCGATGCAAGAGCGTCAAGTGACGATCGGTGACGGCACCTATCCGCTGCCGGAGCCGTTCATCGTCATGGCGACGCAAAATCCGATCGAGCAGGAGGGGACGTACCCGCTCCCCGAAGCGCAGATCGATCGCTTCATGCTGATGATCAAAGTCGGCTATCCGTCGCGCGAAGACGAGCGGAAGATTATGGACCGGATGACAGCGTCGGAGATTCAGCGCGCCAAGCCTTGCGTGACGACGGAAGAGCTCCTTCAAGCGCGTCGCACGATTCAGCTCGTTTATGTCGACGAAAAAGTGAAAGACTACATCGTCGATGTGGTGTTCGCGACGCGCGAGCCCGAGAAGCACGGCCTCAAAGACTTGGCGCCGCTCATCGAATTCGGAGCGTCGCCGCGAGCCTCGATCGCACTCAACATGGCGGCGCGCGCCCACGCATTTTTGCGCCATCGCGGCTACGTGACGCCCGAAGACGTAAAAGCGGTCGGCCCCGATGTGCTTCGCCATCGCCTCGTGCTCACCTACGAAGCCGATGCTGAGCAGGTCACCGCGGAGCAGATAGTGCGGCGCGTGTTCGACGTGGTCGAAGTCCCTTAGGCGAACGGCAGGTAAGCGCGATGGCGACAATTCCGAAAGAGCTGCTAGCAGCTCTTCGCACGATTGAGATCCACACAGCCAGGCTCGCGACCGAGAACCTGTCGGGGACGTACACATCAAGTTTCAAAGGGCAGGGGCTCGCCTTTCGCGAAGTGAGGCCGTACCAGCCCGGCGACGACGTTCGGACAATCGATTGGAACGTGTCGGCGCGCACGAACGAACCGTTCGTCAAGGTGTTCGTCGAAGAGCGTGAGATGACGGTGATGCTTGTTGTCGACATGTCGTCGAGCGAGAGCTTCGGCACGCGTCGCGCGTTCAAAGCGCAGCTCGCATCTGAAGTCGCGGCGCTCTTGGCATTTAGCGCAATTCGCAACAACGACCGCGTCGGGCTCATTCTCGCGAGCGACCGCGTCGAGCGAATGCTGCCGCCGAAAAAAGGCGAAAAGCACGTGATGCGCGTCGTCCGCGAAATTCTCGGGCACGAGCCGCGCAATCGCGAGATCGAGCCGCGCCCACCATCGAGAGCGCCGCAGCTCGGGGCGGCAACCGATCTGAAAGTCGCTCTCGAAGCGCTCGTGCGAATTTCGCGAAGGCGGAGCATCGCGTTTTTGATCAGCGATTTTTTTGCGCAAGGCTACGAGCGAACGCTCGCGCTCGCATCGGCCAAACACGACGTGATTCCTGTGGTGCTTCGCGATCCACGAGAGCGTGAGCTCCCCGATGTTGGGCTCGCAACGTTTGAAGATGCCGAGAGCGGCGAAGTGATAGCGGTCGATACGTCAGACGCGCGCGTACGCGCAAATTATGCCTTATTTATGCGAAAATTGGACGATTCGAGGAGTCAGCTGTTCACCAAGCTCGGTCTCGATTCGGTCGACGTATCGACGAACACGCCGTACGTAAGGCCATTCAGGGAGCTGTTCACGCGCCGCGCGCGGAGGATGCGAACGCGATGATCTCCCGCTCTCCCGCTGTCCATGCGATGCTTTTGTTTGTTGCGGTCTATCCGCGCGTGGCTTTCGCTGATGTCGACGCGTCCGCTCCGCTAGTGGGAAGCTGCATCGAAAACATCCCGGAAGGGGGCGCGCGCCCAGAAATTCGCGACACATTCCCTACGCGGGGAACAACTGGCTACGCGGCTACGCTCGTTGTCGTCGTCGAGCACGGTAAAGGCGAGCGCGTTCTACCGAACGGATTTGAGCTTCAGAGCGCAAGCGAAGCGTCAAAAGAGCTGCGAGCCGCAGGGTTCGTCGTGCCGGATCAAAACGGTCCTGCGAAAGTGCGCCTCGCAACCGCGACCAACCCGGCGAAGCCCGAAAAAGTAACGACAACGTTTGAGTTCCGGCTCGTCCCGCTCCCCCCCGAGCCGGGCCGCCATACACTGACGCTCCCGTCGATGCCGATCGCCGTCGCACGCGCACGCGGCGAAATTGCCACCGTGTGCACCGGCGCACATCGCATCATGATCGACGATGCTACCGCCTCGACACCCGAAGCTTCACCGCGCCCCAATCCGGCGCCGCGAATGCAGCGCGAAGACTGGGCGACGCTTCGCACTGCGCTAACTTGGATCGGTGTCGGTCTGCTCGTCGGTATAATCGTCGCGTACGCCGCGTGGAAATGGCTGAAGCGCCCAAGGCCGCTCCCGCCGCCGCCACCACCGCGCCCGCCATGGGATGTCGCGCTCGAGCGGCTCGATGAAGTAAGGCACGCGGGGCTGCTCGACGTCGGGCGATTCGGCGAGTATTTCGATCGCGTCAACGATGCAATTCGCTCGTATTTAGGCGCCCGATTTGGCTTCGACGGCCTCGAGTCAACGTCGGACGAAATTTTGCAGAAAATGCAGCGTTCGGCGGCGCCCCCGTGGGTTACGTCGGAGGTCCATACCTTTTTGCAAGAGTGTGATCTGGTGAAGTTCGCGAACGTGATGCCGACGATCGAAGCGTGTACGAACGTCTTGGCGATCGGCGAAAAAGTTGTCCACGGTACAATGCCGGTCGCTAAGCCACAGTCAGCTGATGGCGCGTCGAAACCGGAGGGGCGGCCATGACGCGTACGATGCGCACGTTGGTCGTTTTCGGGGCGTTTGTGCTCGTCCTCGCCGCCGGATCCGCCTACGCGTTTATCGCGCGCGGCGCGGCATGGACATCGGCAAGCTGGACGAATCGAGAATGGCTTCTCGCGCTTGTGATCGTTCCGTTCGTCCTGTGGAAAATGACACTCGCGGTTGACGCTCGCGTACCACGCCTGCGTCTCGGCGCCGCCGCACCGCTCATTCTCGGGCCGCGCGGTGTGCGCGGTCGGCTTCGCGATTTGCCAGGTATTTTTCGCGCCGCGGCGATCGTTATGATGATTCTCGCGCTCGCCCGACCGCAAAATGTGCTTCGTGCCGAGCAGTCGGATGACCGGGGAATCGACATCGTTCTTGTGCTCGACCTCTCCGGTTCGATGCGCGCGATTATGGACAATTCGTCGTCGCTGCGTCAGGCGCCAGGGGCAGCGCATCGCGCGACGCGGCTCGACATTGCCAAAGAAGTCATAAGCGACTTCATCTCGCGCCGAAAAACAGATCGCATCGGCGTCGTCGTGTTCGGCCGCGCGGCGTTCGTTCTCTCGCCGCCAACGCTTGATTACGCGCTCCTCACCGGCCTCGTCCAAAAGATGGATCTCGACATCATCGACGGCAACGGCACCGCGATCGGCGATGCGGTCGGCGTCGGTGCGGCGCGGCTAAGGCGGAGCACGTCGCGCTCAAAAGCGGTCATCTTGCTTACCGACGGCGACTCAAACGCGGGAACGATCGCCCCTGAGTACGCGACGCATCTCGCGCAGACGCAAGGGGTGCGCATCTACACAGTGCAAATTGGAAACGGCGACGACGTTGATGTGCAAGACGGCGTCGACCTCTTCGGTCAGCCGCACTACACGCGCGCGCACTTCCCCGTAAATCCTGAGCTGCTCAAAAAAATGGCGCAAGACACCGGCGCCGAATCATTTGTCGCCACCGACCGAAAAGGGCTCGAGCAGAGCATGCACGCAATTCTCGATCGCCTTGAAAAGACGCGATTTTTAGCGCAATCGGCGTCGATGGAGGACCTTTTTCCGTTTCTTCTATTCCCCGCCGTGTTGTTCATCGTTCTCGAAGCTCTCGTGCGCGTCGTTCTAGTGCGGAGGTTCCCATGAGGTTCGCGTACGATTTTGCATCGCCGGTGATTCTGCTGATCGCCGCCATGTGTATCCTCGTGCTGCTCGGCTACGCGGCGATTTTGATCGCCGGCTCGTTCGCACGAACGCGCGCGATTGCTCGCTTTGGCGATCCCAAACTTGTAGCGAAGCTTGAGTCGTTCGATTCAACCGCGCGGCGGACGGTCAAAGGGGTAATCGTCATCGTCGCGATGGCAGCCTCGTTCGCAGCGCTCGCAAGGCCGCAGTTCGGCAAAGGTACGCGGCTCGTTCCAGCGACAAATCTCGATGTCGTCATCGTTCTCGACTACTCGAAGAGCATGTACGCGCGCGACGTAACGCCAAGCCGCATTGCGCGCGCGAAAGCGGAGGTTGCGCGGCTCATTCACGATTTGCCAGGGGCGCGCTTCGCGGCGGTGGCGTTTGCAGGCGAGCCGATGAGCTTCCCGCTGACGAGTGACGGCGGCGCGATTGCGCAGTTCTTTAGGCAGCTTGAGCCCAACGATATGCCGATTGGCGGCACGGCGACGGCGCGCGCTCTTGTTCGCGCCCACGAGCTGCTCGAGCGCGACCCAAAATCACGCGAACACGTTCGTGTCATCGTGCTTGTCACAGACGGCGAAGATCTCGAAGGCGATCCTGTCAAAGTGGCCGAAGAGTGCGCGCGCGACAACACGCGGATCGATGTCGTGCAAATCGGCGGCCGCGCGCCCGAAGTGATCCCCGAAGTGAGCGAAGACGGTAAATCAACCGGCATTCGTCGCGACGAGGCGGGCAAACCGATGATGACTGAGCTGTCGGCCGAAGGGGAGGCGCAGCTCGCAAAGATTGCAGAGACAACAGGGGGGAGCATCGTGCGGGCAGAGCACGGCGAGACAGGAATCGACAAGATTGCAAGAGGGCTTGCGAAAATGATGCGCGAAGAGCTGTCAGAGAAGGTCGAGACAGTTTACGGCGAGGAGTACATGTGGCCGCTCGGAGCGGCGCTCGTGCTGTTCGCGGTCGATGTGGCAATCAGTGAAGCGCCGGCGCGACGCAAAAAGAAGAGGGCTCGTGATGCCTCGTAAAGCAACTTTGGCGCGTATCGGCGTTGTTTCATTTGCAATTGTGGCGTCTATTTCTTGCGGGTGGAAGCCGTCTCGGCCGTTCGAGCGCGATGCCCCCGCGGTAAAAAAAGCGATCGCGGCGCTCGACGCAGGCAATGCGCGCGCTGCGGCCGAAGCGCTTCAGGAGTACCTGTCGACCGGTCCGTGCAAAGACGGAAATATCGGGACGCCGCAGCGCCTCCGTCAGCTGCCGAACGGCACATTCGATTTGGGGCTGTCGCACTTTAAACTCGCCGAAAAATACGGTGGGCGATTTGGCGACGAAGAGGGCGACGCCGGGGACGAAACGCTCCGCGCAAAACGAGGCGCCGAGGTCGATTGCGCGCTTCATGTGCTCGCGCTGATCGCTACCGACGAAGGGCACGACATCGCGCTGAGAGCGCACGCCCGTTACGTCGAAGGGAACCTCAATTTTCTCGATTCGCACTACGAAGAGGCTGTAAAAGCATACGACGCCGCGCTCACACTTCTCCCCGCCGAAATTGATGGCGGCGACTCGGTAGCCCAAGACATCGCGTGGAACCGCGCGATTGCACTCCGCCGCATCGAAGACAAAAAAAACAACGATGCCGGGTCGGATGCGGGCGAGCCGCCGTCTGACGGGGGCAAGCCGGACGATTCGCAAAACGACGGCGGGAAAAAATCGCCAAGCGATGGCGGAGACAACAAGCCAAATCCGGATGGCGGAAACGACGAAGACACTCCCGACGCCGCGCCGCCACCCCCCGAACCGAACGATGCATCGACCGAGGCGCCACCGCCTCCGCCTCGCGCCAATCAAGACGAGCGGATGCTCGATCAGCTCGAAAGTGCGCCAACGCTGCAGCAAGAGGCGGCAAAGAAGCAGGCGCAAAAGAGGCGCGTTCGGGGTATGGCTGACAAATGACTCGGGTTGTCGCGGCGTTTTGGCTCATTTTTGCGGTCGTCGGCATTTTGCCGTCGAGAGCGATCGCCGCCGACGTGCCGACAATGCGCGTATCGGTAAGCAACGACACCGTGGGCGTCGGGTCGATGTTTCGTGTCACCGCCAACGTCGAATCGTCCGATGAAGCGCCTGAAGCGCCGAGCCTCGGGAATATTCGAGGGTTTGAGCTGCGCGGAACGAGCGCGTCGCCTTCGCAGATGACAACAATCATTAACGGTGTTCGCACCGATCGGCGCGGACTGAACGTCGTATGGACGCTTCAAGCAGAGCGCGTCGGCACATTCAGAATCGGTCCGCCGGTCGTCACCGTGGGCGGCAAGCGCTATGCGGGGCAGACGATTTCCGTGACCGTGGTACCCGCCGGAAAAGCGCCCTCTTCGCCAGCGCCGCCGACGGTGAATCGGTTTGATCCGTTCGCAGGCCTTTTTCCGCACATCGACGACGACGTGTTTGGATCGAACGAGCCGCAATTCCAGCTCAATCCGCAGCTCGCTCTCGAGCGCCCGCGCGGCCAAGTCGTCTTTTTGCACGCGCTTGCCGACAAAACTTCGGCGGTCGTCGGTGAGCAGGTCACCGTGTCGGTCCTTCTCTATGCCGATGTTACAGCAGGGCAGATACCGATAGGCGATGTGCACGAAGCTGCGGCGACCGAGTTCATCAAGCGTCCGCTCATCGCCGACGATGCGGCGACGGTGATCGGCAACACGCGCATTGGCGATCGCATCTACACAGTGCGCCTCATTCGGAAATGGGCGTTATTCCCGCTAAAAACAGGCGAGTTAGAAGTGGGAGCGATGTCGCTGTCGATCGGAAATCGAGGCGGCGCGCCCGCTGTACGCGAGAGCGAACGGCTACGCGTCCATGTCACCGAGCCGCCGCCTCTCGGGCGCCCGGCTGGCTACGCTTCGGGTGACGTCGGGCGATTCGATCTATCGTCAAAAGTGGCGCCGCGTGATGTGCAACAAGGGGGCGTGCTATCGGTCACGATCGAACTGTCCGGCGTGGGGAACTTGCCGGGCGCGATAACGCCGCCAGCGCGCGCAGGGGTCGAGTGGCTCGAGCCGCAAATTCGCGACAAAGTCGGGATTGTCGAAGGCGACAAGTTTGGCGGTCGGCGCACGTTCGAATACGTCGTTCGAATGAAAGCCGCAGGCGAGATTGATCTCGGCGCTATTGTCATTCCGTATTGGTCTCCCGATTTGCGTCGCTACGGCATCGCTCGCACCGACCTCGGGCGCGTCCTTGTAAAGCCGAACGCAGCTGCCGACGAAGCGGCCGCGAACGACAAGAAGGCCGAAATTTTTACCGACTTGCCGCCTGCGAAGGCATCGCTCATCGGTGCGAAGCGCGCTCCACGCGGGCTGGTCAATACGCCGCTCTACTGGTTCGGCCTTGTCGCGGCGCCGGCGCTCTATCTTCTAACGATGCTCGCTCTTGCGATCGCGCGGGCGGTGCGGAGGCGACGAGCGGCGCGTGCTGAGTCGCCAGAGCAGGCATTCGCGCAGCGCATTCGCGACGCCGAGACGCAAGCCAAGAGTGCCGATGCGCGCGGCATCGATGGCGCGACATTGCGCGCACTGAGAGCCGCCACGGTTCAAGCGAAAGATGTCGAGTCAGCGGTAAAAGAGCAGGTTCAGCGCTTGATCGAAGAGTGTGACTCGGCCCGTTTTTCGCCCGAACTGATCGATCCAGAGCAGGCACGCGTTCGCTGGCGGCAGGCCCGAAAGTTGATCGACGCGATGAAGGTGAAGCGATGAGCCGATCGTTACGACGGGGGCTAGCACTGTGTGCGCTGCTGGTGGCTTCGGTAGCCCCGGGCGAGGGTGTCGCGTCAGCGAGCGAAGAGACCGACGCGATTTTTCAGCGCGGCGTCGTCGCTCTTAAAGAGGGGCGTGCGGGCGAAGCGATCGGGCAGTTCGAAGCGCTAGCCGATCATGGCGTCGTCGATGCTGCGGCGAGCTTTAATCGTGGGCTTGCATATGCGATGCGTGTCCGTGAGCATGCCGAGGCATCGGGCGATCTCGGTCAAGCGGCGTGCGCATTCGAAGAGGCGCGAGAGCTGGCGCCCGACGATGCAATTGAGCGAGAAGCGACGCGCGCGGTCGACGCCGTTCGGTCGGAAGTCGCGAGGCGCCGCCTTCGGGTCGGTGAGCCCGCGAACGTCGAAAAACGTGGCTCGCTCGGTCGATCGGTCATGCTAGCCACTTCCGAAGACGCCTGGGCGGCTATCGCGTGGTCGGCGTCGGTCTTGTTTGCGATTTCGCTTTTCGTGCGATCGATGACAAACGGGCGCCGTTTGAGGGTCGCATCGACAATCTCGTCTCTTATCAGCGGTTTGGCGCTTATTGTCTGCGCATCGCTTGCCACCGGAGCGCGGATGGCCCGTAATGAAGCGCGAGCGGGGGTGATTGTGACGTCGTCGGCCCGCCTTTCCGATGAGCGTGGCGTTGCACTTGTGAATGCCGATCCGCTTCCGGAAGGGGCACGTATTGAGGTCGATTTGGCCCATGCGCCCAATGCAAAACCTGAGCTCGTGTTTGTCCGCTGGGGTGATGCAAATGGCTATATTGTCGAGGCGGCCGCGCGTCTGCTAGCACGGGTCGAGTGATTCAGTTTCAAGAAGAGGGATAACGTCATGGTCCGTCTAAGTGTGGACAGCAGCTCGCGCGTGAACGACCTATCAGAACGTTACGCGACATCGCTGCCAGCACGGGTGTCCCGTCTCCGTCAGGCGTGGGCAAATTTTCGAGCAGGCGATAAAAAAGCGCTACAGACGGCACACGACGAGGCGCACACGTTGGCCGGATCCGCGGCGACATTCGGTTTCGCCGAGCTGGGCGAGCAAGCGCGCCGCGTCATGCGCGACATCGAAGTATCGATGATGACAAGCGAAGCCAAGCGAGGCGACCAGCTCACGGCGATCGAAGGGCTCTTATCGCAATTTGACCGGCTGCTTGGCGAGTCACGCGCCCCTCGGCCGCTCGCAATTGCGTCGGCAGAGCCATCGTCGGAGCCCTTTCGGGTCGACGGGCCGAAGGATCTTCCGCTCGTTTACGTTCTCGACGACGACGTTGTGCACGGCGAATTTGTAGCGCTCCAGCTGACACAGTTTGGCTATCGAGCGCGGCAATTTTCGTCAACCGACGAAACGAAATGCGCCATCGTCGAGCAGCGTCCAGACGCTCTCGTCATCGATGCGGTGATGCCAGGGGGTGAGCTTGATGGCCTTCAAATGCTGCACGAGTTGCGGCGATTGGGGTACGGCGGCATCCCGTCGATCGTGATCACCGTTCGGAGCGACATGATCGCGAGGCTCGAAGCGGTGCGCGCCGGCACGAGCGCCTATTTGACAAAGCCGATCGACGTCATCGCCCTCGTCGATCGCCTCGACGAACTCACTTCGACCGAGCCGTCAACGCCCTATCGCGTCGTCGTGATCGACGACGAGTCCGAAGTCGCATCGTATCACGCGCTCATCTTGCAGCAGGCGGGGATGCAGACGGCTGTAACGACGGAGCCGCTCGAAGCGATGGCGCTGGTGACCGAGTTTCGCCCCGATTTGGTCCTGATGGACATCGCGATGCCCGAGTGCACTGGCCTCGAGTTGGCCACGCTCTTTCGCCAGCAAGAGCTGTTTGCGAGCGTCCCAATCGTCTTTTTGTCGCAAGATCAAAATGCCGATCGCAGGCTCGCAGCGCTTGCACACGGAGGCGATGATTTTTTGCTAAAGCCGATAGCCCCCGAGCATCTCGTGACGGCAGTGACGGCAAGGGCGCGTCGATCGCGCTGGCTGCGCAACCGAATTGCGCGCGACAGTCTGACAGGGCTTCTCAATCACGCGTCGCTTCGTCAAGAGTTTGAATTTGAGCTCTCGCGCGCGCGCCGGCAGCGAACGCCGGTGGCATTCGCGATGCTCGACGTTGACCACTTTAAGTTGGTCAACGACACCTACGGCCACGCCGCGGGCGACCGAGTTCTCGAAGGGCTCGCGCGCCTTTTGAAGCAAGGGCTACGAAGCACTGATATTTTAGGGCGCTACGGAGGCGAAGAGTTCGCGATTATTTTGCCAAACACCGACGAGCAAGAAGCGGTGCATGTGCTCGAGCGTCTCCGCGAGAGCTTTTCGCAAATTCGCTTTTCGCAGGGGCATCCGGCGTTTAGTTCAAGTTTTAGTTGCGGCGTTGCCGCTTATCCGGCAATCAACGACGCGTCGCTGCTCAGGTCGGCCGCCGATGCGGCCCTCTATCGCGCAAAAGCGCTCGGGCGCAACAGAATCGAGCGGGCCGAACAGGCAGCGCATTAGTATTAAAGGGCAATTGGTTATGCGCGCGTTTGAAATTGAGGCGTTTGGGTTAGAGCGGCTCCGGCGTGTCGAGCGCGCGCCGCCGCGCCCTTCAGCTACGCAAATGCTGGTTCGTGTAGGGGCCGCATCGCTGAATTTTCGCGATTTGCTGATGATCGGCGGCGACTACAATCCAAAGCAGCCGCTCCCGCTCATCCCCGGTTCCGATGGCGTCGGTGAAGTGGTCGATGTCGGCGCGCAAGTATCGCGCTTTAAAAAAGGCGATCGGGTTATCACATCGTTTTTTCAAGCATGGGAAAGCGGCGAGGCGACACGTCAAAAACTGCTATCGACGCTGGGCGGGCCCATCGACGGCACGTTTGCCGAGATGATGCTTGTCGAAGAGCAAGGCGCGGTATTGGCGCCGGCCTACTTGAGCGACGAAGAGGCGGCAACACTTCCATGCGCGGCGCTCACCGCGTGGAATGCGCTCGTGCATCAAGGGGCGATTCGGGCTGGCGAAACAGTTCTTGTGCAGGGGACAGGCGGCGTCTCGCTGTTCGCGCTTCAATTCGCGCGGATGCACGGCGCCCGCGTCATCGTGACATCGAGCAGCGACGAGAAATTGCAGCGCGCCAAAGAGCTCGGCGCATGGGCGTGCATCAACTACAAGAGCACGCCAGATTGGTCGAAAATCGCCCGTGAGATCACAGGCGGCAACGGCGTCGATCACATCGTCGAAGTCGGCGGAGCCGCGACCCTAGAGCAGTCGATTCGATGCGTGCGCCACGGCGGCGTGATTAGCCTCATCGGCATATTGTCAGGCGTAGCAACGCCGGTCCTGCTGACGCCGCTGCTCATGCAAAGCATAAGAATTCAAGGGGTCTACGTAGGGCCACGCGAGCTGTTCGAAGAGATGAACAAAGCGCTCGAAGTGAATAATTTGCACCCAGTAGTCGACAAAGTATTCGCTTTCGACGAGCTACCAACCGCGCTAGCGCGAATGAAACAAGCAGCCCATTTCGGCAAAATCGTAGTGCGAATGCGCTAAGCCCTGTGATCCTGAGCTCGGCAAAATCGTAGTGCGAATGCGCTAAGCCCTGTGATCCTGAGCGAAGCGAAGGATCCAGGTGCGGCATAGGCGGCGTTCAGTCAGCGACCGCTCGCGCCAAAATGGCGAACGCGTGGGCTGTCTTAGCTAAAGCCGCGGCGTCAATTTTATCAAACGTATCGTTCGCGGTGTGATGCACGTCGAAGTAGAGCGTCGCGTCTTGCATCACGTCGATCACCGGCATACCGAGATCAAACATCGGTCCGAGGTCTGTCCCCCCGCTGGTGTCGCCGGTGTCCGCCGCGATTCCAAGATGCGCCACCGCCTGCGCAAGTTCGTTTAAACGCGCTTTCATCGCATCGCCATGCACACGAATCGCGTATGGCGCGCCGCTCCCGAGGTCGGCTTCGATCCCAACGACGTGCGGCTCACGACCGTGCGCTTCGGCGTACGCCTTCGCTCCCCGCGCGCCCGTCTCTTCGTCGGCGAAAAGCACGACACGAACTGTGCGCTTCGGTGGCGGCTTTTGCAGCGCAATTTCTCGAATCGCGGCGAGAACAATCGCCACGCCGGCGCCGTCGTCGAGCGCCCCGTCGCCCAAATCCCATGAATCGAGATGGGCGCCAATTAGGACAATCTCATTCGGCTTCTCGCCGCCAACTACTTCGCCGATCACGTTTGCAGACTGCTCATCCTCAAGCAATTGCGGCGTGAGCGTCAGATGCATACGGACTGGCTTTCCGTCAGCAATCAGGCGATGTACCAAATCGGCGTCGGGGTTTGACATCGCGGCCGCCGGAATCGCCTTCGGTTGGCCGTAAGTACGAGTAATTCCAGTATGCGGGAGGCGATTGTTGTCGGTTCCAATCGAACGAATCACGACGGCAGCCGCCCCGCGACGCGCGCACTCAATCGGCCCGCGCGTGCGCGTGGAGATCGCGGCGCCGTAGCCCGCACCGTCGCGCGCACGCGCCGTAGCCTTGTTTATAAACACGATTTTGCCGTCGAATGCGGCGGGGGTGCACGATTGAATCGCATCGAGCGACGCAACCTCAATCACTTCGGCCTCAATACCGGCATCAGGCGTCGCGCCGCTTCCGCCGAGCGCCGTCAAACTGAGTCGATGGGGCGATGGCGCGACAATCTCACCCACTTCAACGCCGCGCTGCCAATGCCGCACCATGACGGGCTCAGCGCGCACATTGCTTAGCTCTAAGCGCTTCATCGTGCGGAGCCCCCACGCCACGGCCGCCCGATCGCCGGGCGACCCGGCAGAACGCGGCCCAACCTCGTCGGTCAGACTCCGAACAATGGCAACCGCTTCATTCGGCGGAACGACTGCAATTGCAGGCGAAGTTGGAGCGGTAGTTGAATGCTTCACGCAGGCGGCGTTAAGAATCGACAATATCGAAGCCGCGAATAAAAACCGGTCGAAACGCATGCTGCATGCCTAGTCTAACGACCGAGTTCCGCAAAGGACGACTCCAAGAAGACGTTCTGTGCCGATCGTGTCGACCGCCTGGTGTAGCGCGCTTTTTCGCGATACGCCGGCGCGCGCAGCCAAAATCACACCGTCCGACGACCGTGCGATCGCACGCGCGTTCGCGGGGTGCATCCCGGTTGCAGGCCCGTCGATCAGCACGATGTCGTAAATCGCCCGAAGCGATGCAATAGCCGCGGGGAGCTGGCGCGAACGGCATACGAGCGAATCGTCTGCGTCAGGACTCGCGTTGGCGATCACGTGAAGCGTCGCTCCAAGAGCTGCAATTCGTAGCGGTTCGCGTGAGCCGTGCTGCTGACGCGCGACATGCGCCAAAAAACCGGCCTGCTTAGGCTCAAAACCGAGCAATCTCCCCAGCGATGGGTGCGACGCTCCCGCTTCGATCACGAGAACGCGCATCCGCTGCGATTCCGACAGCGCGATTGCGAGCTGCACCGTCAACGTACTCTTCCCCTCGTCACGCGATGAGCTCATGACCGACACGACGCCGCGCCGCGCTTCATCGCGCTGCTCAAGACGCCGCGCGATTTCACGAACAGCAGCCGATTGAGGCGTCGACGCATCGCCAAACATCGCGAGCACAAGCGGTTCAAGCGGAGCGCCCCACGCTGGAGCAACTTCGACCGCAAATTCGCCATGATCGCCGATAAACTCGGCCCGACGCGCGAATCGCGGCAGACTCGCTCGCTCACTAACCATTCGGCATCTCCGGAATTGAACCGAGCATCGGCGCAATATTGAGCGCAACGACGTCGCTGGCATCGACCACTGTGTCGCTCAGCACCACGCGACCGAGCGCCGTCAGAATCGACACCAGAGCGGCAATGCCGATCGCTGCTTTGAGGTAGGCGCCGTGGATATCACCGGCAATCACCGGCGCCGCCGCAAGAATCGTGAACATAAGCGTCGTGGACTGCCAGAGCCCCAGCGCGCGACGCGACAGAATTAGCAGTCGTTCCTTGCCTCGATTGGTCTTCACGTCGAACATAACGTACAACAGCGATCGACGAACTGCGTCGATTTTTCGAATTGGCCTGAGCGCGCTCTGAGCGCGTCAATGGAGAGGCAATGGCGATTTGTTTGGTGACGGGAGGGGCAGGGTTTATCGGGTCGTCGCTCGCCGAAGAGCTGTTAAAAAAGGGCGAAACCGTCAGAATTGTTGATGATTTTTCGTCGGGCCTCCGCGCAAACATCGAGAACCTACCCGGCAAGGTCGAAGTTGTTGAAGGGGATACAGGCGACACCGAGCTGCTCGGGCGTCTCATGCGAGGGGTCGAGGTCGTTTTTCACGAAGCTGCGATCCCTTCGGTCGCACTGTCGATCGAAAATCCAGCGGCGACGATGCGCGTTGGGGTTCAAGGTGTCGCCGCGGTGCTCGATTGCGCGCGGCACGCCGGCGTAAAAAGGGTCATTTTTGCCGCAAGTTCAGCGGCGTACGGCGACACAGCGACAATGCCGCTCGTTGAAACGATGGCGCCGCGCCCGCTCTCGCCCTACGCGATATCAAAGATCACAGGCGAGCAGCTCCTTCGCGTTTTTTCGTCGCTCTATCAAATTGAAACGCTCAGTCTCCGCTACTTTAATGTCTTCGGGCCCCGGCAAGATCCAAAAAGCGAATATGCGGCGGTCATCCCGAAGTTTATTACCGCCGCAATTCGCGGCCAAAAGCCGACCGTGTTTGGTGATGGCGAGCAGACACGCGATTTTTGTTTTATCGACGACACGGTGAATGCCAATCTTTTAGCCGCAACCACGTCGCAAAAATTGTCCGGCGAAGTCGTGAACATCGGACGAGGCGAATGCGTCTCCCTAAACAGACTCTTGCAAGAGATCAACGAAGAAGCCGTAGCGCTCGGTGTGCGAGATAAGAACAAACCGTTCGACGCGACCTACGCGGACGAACGGGCAGGCGACGTGCGCCACTCTCGAGCGAACATCGACGCGGCGCGCGCCCTTATCGGGTACGAACCGCGAGTAACGCTGCGCGAGGGGATACGAAAAACAATGACCGCGCTAAAAAATCGCTAAGCGCGGCGATTGAATCCCGCGATAAAAATTTCGTAGCTAACGCTGCGCGTCCCCTCAGGCCGAAAGAGCTTCTCTTGCTCGAAATATTTTCGCACTTCGGCGCGCGCTAAAGGGAACTCGGCCCCCATAAAAATCTTCCCGACAAATGCGCCCCCGGGCCGCGTAAGCGCTGCCGCAACCGCGAGCGCGCGCATAAACAGCTCAAAACTGCGCGCCTGATCGCCGCTGCGATTGCCAGACGTGTTCGGCGCCATGTCGCTCAGCACAACATCGTATGGCGCGAACATCGACAGGGCGTCGTTATCAAGCGACAGCGCATCGCCTTGAACAAAAACGGATGGGCTCGCAAGTGTCACTTCGAGTGGCTTCAAATCGACGGCAAGAAGCTTCCCTTTAGGGCCGATCTTCTGCGCGGCGTAAAGGCTCCAGCTCCCGGGCGATGCCCCAAGGTCGAGCACCCGCTGCCCTGAATGCAGAAGGCGCGCCCGCTGATCAATCTCTTCGAGCTTGAACACGCTGCGCGCCGGAAACCCTGCGCTCTTCGCTTTTTTAGTGAAGGAATCGACCTTCTTGTACGGATTCTGCCGGCTCACTTCGTGCGAAGCTTACCGCCCTTTGCGCGCGGCGCCTTGATGCCGTGACGCACCAAAACAAGGCCGTTTTTCGACCCTGGAATTCCGCCTTCGAGCATGATCAAGTGCTTTTCGGAATCGATGCGCGCGACTTTGAGATTCAAAACCGACACGGTTTCATCGCCGTACTGCCCGCCCATCTTCAAGTTTGGCAGCGTGCGTCCTGGCGTCATGTTCGTACCGATCGAACCGCCGTGACGCTTGTATTCGTGCGTACCGTGCGTGCGAACGAACCCTTTGAAGTTCCATCGCCTCATAACGCCGGTGAACCCACGGCCGCGCGTTGTCCCGCGGACATCGACCTTTTGGCCGATTGTGAAGAGGTCTTCAAGCTTCATCACCTGACCGGGCTCGTAGCCGGCGGCGAATTCGGCGCTGCAGCGTAGCTCTTTCACGATCCGCTTCGGCGTCATGTTCGCTTTCGCGAAAATGCCCGCGACTGGCTTCGTGGTGTGCTTCGCTTTGCGCTCCTCGAACCCGAGGATCAGCGCGCTATAGCCGTCCTTCTCTTGGGTGCGCTTTGACACAACGACGACGGGGCCGGCTTCAATCACGCTCACGCGCTGAATTGTGCCGTCCGGCGTGAAGAGTTGTGTGCAGCCGAGTTTGCGGCCAATAATCCCTGGATTCGTATTCATCTGCAGCTCCTTCGTATCGCCTCAGGAAAAACCGTCGCAGTCTTAATCGGTTCCGTGTCGCGCTGCCCGAGGGCGATGGTCCAAGGCGAAGGACCATGGGCAACAAGTGCCCGGCGCTAGCAGAATCAACTGCGAAGGGGCGCGTATGGTAGGATATCGGGGCGATTCGTCAAGACCGCATCCGCGATCGCGAGTGCGGTGTGGCGCGCCAGGAGAATGCCGTTGCGATGGTGGCCAGCGGCTAGGTAGAGCCGCGGGACTGACGAAACGCCGATGACGGGCCCGCCGGGGCCACAGAATGGCCTAAAATTCGACCATGTGGCGACCGTGCGGGCTCTTGACAGCGCCGGCACCAGTGTGATCGCGTTTTTTCGGATCGACTCAATCGCGTTGGGGGTCACCTCGCGGCTAAAGCCGACCGATTCCATCGTCGAACCGCAGACCACGCGCCCGGTTCCGCGCGGGACGACGTATCCGTCGCAATTGTAGACAATCGGACTGCCGCTATCGGATGGCGTCTCGCACTCGAGTTCGAGCATCTGCCCGCGTATCGGCTCGACCTGCGGCCAATCGCATGGGAGCCCGGCAAGGCGCGACGACCAGCTTCCGCCAGCCACTACGACCGCATCGGCGTATGCGACGCCGCGATTCGGCCCCGGCTGCTTGAACTCGACGCCGATGCATCGCCCGCTTTCAGTCAGCACGCCCGTAACTTCGCAGTCGCGCCGGACCTCGATATTAATCCTCGAAACGGCTGAAATCAGCGCGCGCATCAACTTTCGTGGGTCGACCTGCGCGTCGTCTTCAAACCAGACGGCCCCGTGCAGCCCACCTGAAATCGCGGGCGCGAGACGACGCGCCTCGGCCGCGCCCAGCACATCGGAGCGCACGCCCTCTGCTCGTTGCCAAGCCGCTTGTCGCTGAATCGCCGTAAAATCAGCCGAATCGCGAGCCACGCGGAGAACGCCGCTGGCGCGATACCCGACGTCGTCCCCGGTTCGCTGCTCGAGTTCGCTCGCCCACTCGCGCATCAGCGCGCGCGCGCGAACGAACCTTTTCAGCAGCGGAGAAGGCTCTTTCAGTTCGACTTGTGCGCCCAAGATCCCGGCGGCTGCCGATGAAGCCTCCGCGCCGAGCTCCCCGCGCTCGAACAAAAGGACCTCGGCCCCGCGGTCAGCTAGCTCAAGCGCCGCACCGCAGCCAACAACCCCGCCGCCAATAATAATGATTTTCACAAAACCCCTAAAGGGGATTATGCGTCTTTGCGGTCGCGAACGCGCGCCTTCTTCCCCTTTAGATCGCGGAGATAGAAGAGCTTTGCGCGGCGGACTACGCCGTGAGAAACGACTTCAATCTTATCGATTCGGGGAGAATGCTGCACGAATGTGCGTTCGACGCCGATGTTGAAGCTCAATTTGCGCACGGTGAACGTGCTGCGTGAGCCTGCTCGGCGCCGCTTCAAAACGATCCCCTGGAAGACCTGAATGCGGTCTTTGTCGCCTTCGACGATTTTATAGTGGATGCGAACGGTATCGCCGACGCGAAACTCCGGAAGCTCCGAGCGGAGCTGGGCAGATTCAATTTCCGCGAGCTTTAGGGAGGTATTCATGAAATTATCCGAAATCCGGTTGTGCAAAATACGAAAATAGGGCCGGCTTGTTAAGCACACGGCGCTCGGTGTGTCAATGCCGGAGCCGAAATCAGCCGTCCCCGTTTGAAATTACGCCCCCGTCGGAAATGCGCTCGATCGCACGAAGACGGCGGAGCACTTTTCGTAGCACACCGGCGTCTGCAGGTGGGAATCGTTCTTCGGCAAGGTCGGCGCTCCGTGCCCACCGAAATGCGGCGACATCGAGCGCTTGGGGGGGCGGGGAGCCTTGGCGCATCGTCGCTTCGAAAAAAAGAAGCAGAACTACCCGGTTCGCCTCGGCGTATTCGTGGAACGCGACGTCGATAATTTCACCGATATCGGTCTCGAGTCCAAGCTCTTCTTGGAGCTCGCGCCGCAGCGCTTCTCGCGGGTCTTCGCCGCTTTCGACCTTCCCCCCGGGGAATTCCCACATGCCGCCGAGATGGCTGCCGCTCTTTCGCTGAGAAATGAGCACGCGCGCGCCGTCGAATATCACCCCCGCCGATACGATCACCGTGTCCATCGTTGGCCGATTGTAGCTCAAAAACGTGAAGTCCGAGTCGATCGAACTGTAGAAATAGAGGTCGAAAGGCGACTAAGAAGGCGCCATGAGCTTGTCGCCGGAATCGAAGCGCCCAAAATCCTCCCAATCGTCAAAAGACGAACTTTTCGAAAACGACGCGCAAGCCTTTCGCCGCGGGCGGTTAAGCCCTGTAGCGATCGTTATCAGCACGTCGATTGCGCTCGGCGCGGCAGGCCTATTTGCGCTCGCGCTTCGCACCGAAGCCGAGGTCGTCTCGCCGGAGCAAATCGCCCGTTTACGAAGCGACATGGCGAAGAGTGAGCCGTCCGAAAAGCTAAAAAAAGCAAGGCTATGGGCCGCGCGAACCGACGTTCCAGCGATGCAGCAAGAGGCCTTCGCCGAGCTCGCATGGGCCAAAGAAAAAGATGGGATCGCCCTGATGATCGCGGGGCTTTCGTCGAGCGATCATCGCGTGCGTGGCGCGGCCGCTCAAGCACTTATCGAATACGATGCGGCGGCGAGGCTCGCCGTGCCGCACCTACAGCCTGCGCTTCGCCAAGCAAAGAGCGGCGACCGGCCGCAGATCGCATGGGCCCTCGTGGTGATGAAAGACGCGTCGTCGGTCGACGCGATCATCGAGGAGTACAAGCTCGGCCATCTAGCAAGGGTCGAGCGAATCGACGGCCGGCCGGCGTTCGATCCAGAGCTGCTAGCCGCGATGCTGCCGACCGAAAAGCTCCCCGCGCTGATCGCAAGCGACAGCGAAAGCGTGCGTCAGCTCGCCGCAACCGCGCTCAACGCGCGAGTGAGCGACGGCGCCGATAGCGAAGCCGTCTCTTCACTGATCCGCCTAGTTCAAGATAGGTCGGTCGACGTAGCGCGCGAAGCGGCCGTCGGTCTAGGCAAAGCCGGCAGCGAAAGGGCGGTCACACCGCTGCTCGCCGCGCTTGAGAGATCCGATCGCGATTCGCGCGCGAGGTTCATCGATGCGCTGCGCGATGGCGTCGGCGCAAAAGGTCTTATTTTGGCGCTAAAATTGGCAAAAAACGCCCCTGCAGAGCGGGTGAAGTTTCAGACAAAACAAATTTTCGACCAGCTACGTGACTTGGCCGATCCGCGAGGCGCCGATCTTTTGGCGCAGTACATCGACGTTGAAACGTCGCCTCACTGGAAGACAGAGGCGGCGTTTCGCCTTGCGGAAATCGGCGACGTGCGAGCCATTCCAACGCTCGCATGGCGCCTCACACAAGACCCAGTCGCGCTGTACGACAAAGCGGTCGATCCGGAGTACACGCAAGACGACAACGAGCGGGTCGTAGCCGCGCGAATGATCGCCGACCTAGCGATTCTTTATCCGGATCTGCGCGAAGAGATCAGGGGGCTAACTGAACGGCCAGCCCTTCATTGGGCAAACGATCGGCCGGAGCCGCACGCCAACGTAATGCGTGTTCTCGCCGCAACACACGCGACAAGCGGCCTGCCAAAATTGCGTGAATGGGCCAATCCAAAAATGCCGCTGCCCAAAGAGGGCGATCAGGTTTTTTCGGCGAAGTGGGGCACCGCGCAGAGCGCGTTACGGTATCTCGGTTGGATGCAAGACGGCGCATCATGGTCGCTCTTGGAGCGGCAGCTCAATCGACGACCCGCCAAGATCGATACGACAACCGAGGCGCTAAGTGGCGGTGGCCTTGCCGTGCTGGGGATGACGCTTCGCGGGCTTGCTGTTGGAGCGTCCGATGGTTTTGCTCAGTGGGGCGATTCAAAAGCGTTTGCGGTGCTAACAAAGTTTATTGACGAGCCGCTCAATAACGAGCAGGCGCGAATGCAGGCGTGTGCGGCGCTTTCATGGGTCGCAAGCGACGAACAGATGCAAGATGTCGTCAAGCAGGTGCGGGCGCTTGGGCGTGATGCCAAGAGTGCGGCGAGACGCAGCTGCTATCTAGAAACGTTAATCCGCCGGCCAGCACCATCAGCGACGCAGCCGCTCGTCGATTTACTTCAAGCCGACGTTGAAATGGACGTACGCCATCAGGCTGCGCGAGCGATCGGCATGGGTGGGGTGACGGCGGAGGTTTCTGCGGCGCTGGTGCAGCGGCTGTCAGATGTCAATCTGCGCGCCGACGTAACTTTGGCGCTTCTGTTAGGCGGCGATGAAGAGCACGCGACCGGCGCTCTTGCATCTTACAACGACGCGAATCCAGAAGCGCTTGAGGAGCTCAAGTCGATTTACCAGAGCTCGTTTGGCTATTGGAGCGATCGCAACTATGCGTCAGGCGACTTGTCGCGATGGGTTCGGAACGCCGAAGCGTGCAGGCACGTTCGTGTCAACGGCGCGCTTCAAGAATGGCCGAGTCGGCTGCTGTCACGGGCGCTTCAAGGGGTCGAGTTTGACAACGGCCCGCATTCTCTCACACGCGTGCAGCTCCGGGCGTGGCTCACGAGAGCTGCGAGGTCAAGCGACAGACAAGCAAGCGCCGCGGCGGTCGAGCTGCTCAAATTTATTCGCGAAAAAGGGGTATTAATGGCCCTCCGCACCGAGCGAGGGCATCTCGGCGACAGCGCGCGAGCAGCCCTGTTTGACGTGATGAATCCAAAGGTGGTCAGCGAGGAGGCGGGTGAAGTGGGGCGGGCGACTCGCACGAGGTAAACCTGCGATCTGCCCCGTACACGTGCCCGTGCCCGTAAACGTGCCCGGTTTTTCTTCCGCGATGGAGAGAAAAACCGGGCACGTTTACGGGCACGGGCACGTTCACGGGAGCAGAGAGGCGGGCGACGTGCCATAATGCGGCGCCGCAGTTTTGTTGAAGGAGACGAGCGCGAATGAGCCCCGTGGCAATGTTTTTATTGATTGTGGTGGCGCTAGGTATCTTCGGTCGCTCTGCCTGGCGCCGAGTGAAGTTGATGGAGATCGGCAGGCCGGTCAATCGGTTTGACCGCATCGGCGACCGCATCAACGCCGTGCTGCGATACGCCTTTTGGCAGCAGAAGATGGACTATTACCAGCCCGCTGGTTCTGCCCATAAGCTCATTTTTGTTGGCTTTATCGTCCTTCTGCTTCGCACTCTTGTTCTGTGGGGGCGCGGGTTTGTTCCGTCGTTCAATCTTTTTATATTGGCGCCGTGGATGCCGCTCGGCATCGCATACGAATTCGCAAAAGATATCGTCGCAATGCTGGTTGTTGCGGGCGTTTCAGTCTTTTTTTACTACCGATTGATCAAGCCGCAGCGCCGTATGACGCTGTCGATGGAGGGGCTCTTCATTCTCGGAATCATCACGACGATGATGATCGCCGACATGGCGTACGACGGCGCGGCAATGGCGCTGCTCGACCGCGACGCCTACTTGTGCCACGCCCAACATCTCGTGGCGACGGCGAGTCAGTGCGATTCGATCGCAAAAATCATCGCGCCGTTGACGCCGCCCGGGCAAGTCGGAGTCGCGCATTCATACGCCGGCTATTCGTTCTTCCCGTCGCCGGCGGCATCGTTTTTTACGATGCTTTTTCACGATTATTCGGCCGGCGCTCTGATCTTTTTGTCGCACCTAGGCTTCTGGGTGCACTCATCGCTCGTTCTACTTTTCCTGAATTTGCTGCCGCATTCGAAGCATTTTCACATTATTACGGCGATTCCAAATGTTTATACGCGTGATCTGACACCGGCCGGTCGGTTGAAACCGATGGCCGAAAACTCCGAGAAGCTGATGGAGATCGTCGGAGCTGCCGGTGAGCTCGAAGATCCAGCTTCGGCCCCCGTCGGCATCGCGCGGATGGAACATTTTACGTGGAAAGCGATTTTAGATTTCTACACATGCACCGAGTGCGGCCGCTGCTCTGACAATTGCCCCGCGCACCGAACCGGGAAAATTTTGTCCCCAAAGCACTACCTGCTGTCGCTTCGCGATAACCTTTACAGTCGAGAAGATGCCGTGATGGCGGGCGATATGGTGGCGGCGCTCCCGCCGCTGAATCTCGTTCCCGATCTGATTCACCCCGACGTGATTTGGGCCTGTACAACATGCCGCGCTTGCGAAGAGCAGTGTCCGGTGATGATTTCGTACGTCGACAAGATTGTCGATATGCGGCGCAACGTGGTGATGGTGCGCGGTGAGTTCCCGCACGAACTTCAGAAGCCGTTTCAGGGGATGGAGGTCAACGGCAACCCGTGGAACTTGTCGCGAATGGATCGCGCAAACTGGGCCGACGGGCTCGATATCCCGCGCTTTTCGCAAAATCCAACCGCAGAAGTGCTCTATTGGGTAGGCTGCGCCGCGAGCTACGACGATCGCGCGAAAAAGATCGCGCGCGCAACGGCGAAGCTGCTCAAATCGGCCGGGGTCGATTTTGCGATTTTGGGCGACGAAGAGAACTGTACAGGCGACCCAGCGCGCCGGGCAGGCAATGAGTTTTTGTTCTCAATGCTCGCGGAGGGGAACGCGGCGGTTCTAAACGGCTACAAAGAGCAAGGCGGCGCGAAGACGGTCGTGACAGCCTGTCCGCACTGTTTTAATTCGCTAAAGAACGAATATCCCGATTTCGGAGCGACACTCGAAGTGGTGCACCACACCGATTTTCTCCTAGGCCTTCTGGCGGAAAAGAGGCTGACGCCAACCGGGCGCGTCGAGGGGAAGGTCGTCTATCACGACAGCTGTTATCTCGGTCGCTACAACGGCGTTTACGATTCGCCGCGAGATATTTTGAAAGCGATTCCAGGTGTCGAGCTGGTTGAAGTTGACCACTGGACAAAGCAGCGTGGGCTCTGTTGCGGCGCTGGCGGCGCGCAAATGTTTATGGAGGAGCAGAATCAGGATCGCGTAAACGTGAAGCGAACGCTGCAGCTCGTGGAGACGCAGGCAAAGACGATCGCGAGCGGCTGTCCGTTTTGCATGACGATGCTGACCGATGGGCTGAAGAGTCAGAGTCTTGAAGACGAGATCGCTCAGCTCGATGTCGCGGAGATTTTGGAGCGGAGCTGTTCGGTAACGGCGGGGGCATGATGGAAAAAAAAGAGATCTGTCCGATTTGCAAAAAAGAGATCGGCGCCATGGGGGAGGCCGGACGGGGGCGATTTTGCTCGGTGCGCTGCCGTCAGGTCGATTTGGGCAAGTGGCTCGAAGGCGGATATCGAGTTCCAGTGAGCGACGCTGACAACGACTCCGAAGGCGGCGGCGGCGGTAGTGAGGGGGGCGGAGACGACGGCGGCGGCGACGCGGCATAGAAAGGTGAGCCTGTCACGCTCCCAGGTCACGGTGACCGCTATCCCCCATAGCGATTCGTCGTGTGATATACCGACCGAGTGCCTCGCCCTAAGATAGCTCGCCCACGAGCCTTTCCGTCGGTTGAAGAGCTGCGGCGGATTCGTGAGCTCCTGGTTCGCGGCCCGCGCGGGCTTCGCTGGGGGTGGGTAATTTTCGGCGTTCTCGTAGTTGTTGGCGCTGCGATTGTTGGGTGCGCGGCTTCGCTCCTCTGCTGCCGCGCCGCGCAGATCGATCTCTCGCGGATCGACTCGCGCACCGGTGCGACGACACTGCCGGTCATTTTGCTGGCCGCTGGGCCGCTCGTCGGCTTTTTGGTTGCCGGTTTTTTGTTGGCACGCGGGTCGGGTCTCCCAAAAATTAGCGAAATCGCGACGTCGGCGGCGATTGTTATTTGCGCCGGAGTGGTCGGTTTTGGCGCATTTTCCCCGATTGCGATGGTTTTTTCCGCGGTTATCGGCCCTCTCGCGTTTTTTCTGGCCTGTTTTGGCGGGTGGCTAGGTCGAGTGCGTCGGTGGGGTAACCATTTGACAAACTGAGGAGAACCAGTAAATTGCCGCGTCCCGCTCATGGAGCCATTTGCGGGGCTATTTCTGAAAGGTTTTCTGAACGTGGCAAATCATCCTTCCGCCGCAAAGCGAGATCGTCAGCGGATCAAACGCACGGCGCGCAATCGATCGATCACAAGCGCGGTTAAAACATTGGTGAAGAAGGTCCACACGGCTCTTCAGACCAACGACAAAGAAGCTGCGCAAACGGCACTCAAGAGCGCGATTGTTGCTCTTGATAAGGCTGCGAGCAAAGGCGTTTACCACGTGAAGGCAGCTTCCCGCACCGTATCGCGTCTGTCGGCGCAGGTGCACAAGCTCGCTCTCAAGTAGTTCGAGTAGGTCGAGTAATCGCTGCTGCCGGCTTTCGTTTGCAGGCTATCGGTTGCTGACTGTAGTTTATAGATGTGCCATAGGGTGCATCGTTAGTCCCCATCATCTAGAGGCCTAGGATCGCGGCTTTTCACGTCGCTAACAGGGGTTCGAATCCCCTTGGGGACGCCTCGGAAACCCGGCGGTTTTCCGCCGGGACCTTCGCGTTAACGACTTTTTGGGGTCCGGAACGTACGCGGAGTACGCCCCGGACCCCAAAAAGCCGTTAGCGCTCGGTCTCGGCGGAAACCCGTCGGGTTTCTCCCATTTCGGGGTTTACTGGCTCTGCCTTCGGCATCGCATTTAGCTTGGTTGCTCTGCCTTCGGCATCGCATCCATTGTTCTCTCTTTGCTTTGACAGAGTTGGTTTTTTTGCCATGCGTTCTGCTTCCTCATTTTTGGGAGCGCTTGCTGTGATTAAATTTCCTTCTTTTGCTTTGTTTGGGCTTGTTGCTGCTTTTGCTGGTTGTGGCGGTGCTGACTTTGAGCCTTTGGACCAGGCGGGTTTGGCTGCTGTTGGCGATCGGGTTGATGACGCTACTTATCCCGCTGCCGCTCCTACTTTGCCTGCTGAGGGTGGGCTTGGTTGCTCGGTGGCTTTTCGTGATTTTGCTGGGAAGACTGCTGTTTCTGGCCGATTTAAGACGGCTCGGGTTCAACGTTGGAAGTCTATCTTTCCTCAGCTGCATCGCGTTCATGACACTGTGATTGGCGTTGATTACGATGGGCTTAACGTGGCGGTTTCGGGCGATGCTGGGATTGTTGCTAAGCTGAAATACAACACCCATTTCACCACTCTTCGGCAGGCGGTTTCTGGTGAAGTTGCTGAGCTCTGGGTGCGTACTTGCAGCGCCGATGCGCCTTGGGAGCGCTTTGGTAGCGAGACTAGCGATGACGATGGTCTTGTTCGCTTTTCAATCGCTGCGGGCCAGCTTGCTCCTGGCGACTATGCGGTTGCAGTGCGCGTTGATGGCGACGGTTCGTTTGCTACCGGTGAGCTTGGTGTTTGGCCGCGGGGAACCGAGGCGGTTGTTATCGATGTCGATGGAACGATCAACCAAAGTATGATTCAAGGAGCTAAGGAGGCTGTCGGTCTGCGCGCGCGCCCGATTCCGACGGCGGCTCAGCTTTTTCGGATGTATGCGGAGCATGGCTACAAGATTGTGTACCTGTCGGGTCGCGCTCCGAGCATGACCGGGTCGCAGCGTGAATTTATGGATTTTGCCGATTTTCCTCGTGGAATATCGATATTTTCTCGTGAGAAGTTCAGCGATTTATTGCAGGACAATGCTCCCTTTAAGCAGATCCCTGGTCCGCTTGTTAACTTCAGCATCGTGAACCACAAGCGTGACACGATGGATCGCTTGCGCGATTCGTTCGGTATCAAGTGGAGCGCGGGCTACGGCGATATGCCTACCGATGCCATCGCTTATTTCCTCGCCGGAGTTCCGCGCGAGCAAGTCTGGCTCCGTGGTAAGCATCATGAAGCTAGCGTTCCTGTTTTCGACCATCGGCCCGGGAAGTCGACACCAGACATGATCGACGGCAAGCCGCAGAAATGGAAAGTTCAAAGCTCCGGTGGCGAAGAGCTGAGCTACGCGAACCATATCGATGCGATTCGCCGCACGCTCCCGTACGTTAACGGTTTTAGCGCCGACCACCCGCACCAACTTTTTTAGGCGCGGGTGCACTCCATTTGGGCGCTCACTCCACTAAGGTGCCGCCCATCGGAGGACCATCACAATGAAGACTACCTTATTCAATTTAGCGGCAAATTCCGCGAAAATTGCCTTTTTTTCACTTGCAATCGCGTCATGTTCGTCAGCGTCGGACACGCCCGTGCCCCCCGCTCCCAATCCAGCAGTTACGCCGACGCTTCCAGGGGCACCAGTTACACCGCCGCTCCCAGTGCGCGGCGAAGCAGCAACTCCGGCGACGGAATCGTTCTTGCCGACAAGTCAAGCGATCGCCGAAGTCGCAGTCGATGCCGTTTATGTTGCGAACGGGGGCGACGCGACAATCTCGGTCGTCGATCCAAACGCCAAAAAGCTAATCGGAACAATCGTTCTAGAGAACGTAAAATACCCGCATCACGTCAACATTAGTCCAGACGGGTCAAAGCTCGCCGTAGCCTCCCCGGGGATGGACATGAGCGGCGGCCATCATGGCGGCATGGCGGGGATGCGCGGGGCCGTCATCGTGCTCGACGCAAAAACCGGGAAGACGCTCGTATCGCGCCGCATGGACGCGATGAATCACAACGCAATATTCACAAAAGACGGGAGCGAACTGTGGACGGCGGCGATGGCAACACTCGGCCAGGTCCTCCGTCTTGATGCTCTCACCCTGGAGCCAAAAGGGGCGATCGATGTCGGCTCAATGCCGGCCGAAATCACGTTTTCCAACGACGGAAAGCGAGCATTCGTGGCAAACGGCGGCTCAGACAGCGTGAGTGTGATCGACGTCGCAACGGCAAAAGTCGAACAGACAATCGCCGTTGACAAAGGTCCAGTCGGCGCATGGCCGGGGAGCGACGGCGTCATGTACGTCGATTGCGAAGCGAGCAAGTCGCTCGTAGCAATCGACTCGAAAACGCTCGCAGTCGTGCGCAAGTACAACTTAGGGTTCACACCGGGGATGGTGCGCGCTGCCCCGAACGATTCGCTCTGGGTCACCGACGGCGACAACGGCAAAGTTCAATTCAACATGCTGTCGGAAGACATGGGGATGGGCGATGTCGATACCGGCGCCGGCGCGCACGGCCTCGTCTTTTCAAACGACGGGAAGACAGCATTCGTCACCAATCAAAAAGACGATTCGCTGTCGATCCTCGACGTCGAATCGATGCAAGTGATCGGCAAAGTAGCCGTAGGGAAAAAGCCCAACGGCCTCACATTCCGCGGAAAATAGCTAGTGCCGGGGTCCAGGCGTGTTTGTCGCCTGCGTCGACCCGCGCGCGTACGTACTGCTCGTTGCCGACAATGCGGTATTCAATCGCTCCTGTCAGCTCATGAGACTCGAGCAGTACGCGCCCGCCCCCGCCTATGAACGTCACGCGGTCGGCCGGTTGGTCGAGCGTTATAGTGTAGCTCTCGGGCGTTACGCGTAGCCGTTTTATCCGTGGGCCGGTCGATGCGATCAGCCGCCCGTGTTTTAGCGCATCGCAAATCGCCTCTTCAGTTGTCAAATCACCAAAGAGATCGACCCATCCGCTCGCGGCGAAAGCGGGCGGTTCCGCCGACAATCGCACATGATGCTCGTCGTCGACGGCAACGCCGGCAACATTGAAACCGGCGGTAAGAACCGCATCCCACAGCGCTTCGTGCGACAACTTCGCCCCGTCACCGCGTTCGTGCACGTAAGGGTGCCCGCTCGCGATTTCGATCAGTTGAATGCTTGGCGCGACTGCTATCACATCGCTTCGTCGTAGAGCCCAATCGAAATTCGGGTGGTTAACCAGCCCAACGCCGCGCTGCGCGTTGACTTCAGAAGCGGCAGCCTGCAGTGCATCGAACGGCCTATCGAACGCGCCGCCGAGGATCGGAACGGTTGTGCACAGCGCGTTGACATGGACCTGTTTGCCCCCGCCCGTCATCGTCACTTCTTCACCGGGCACGACGATAAATCGTGGCGAACTGTGCGCTGCCGCTCGCTTGACGCCATAGAGCTTGTTGTGGTCCGTCAGCGCGATAAAGCGGTAGCCGAGAGCGCGGTATGTCGCGATGACATCGTCGGCAGGGGCGTCTCCGTCGCTCGCGATTGTATGCGCATGGAGGTTCCCCCGGCTAAACGTATCGATGTCAAATGTGTCGGCAAAATGCGCTCGTAGAGGCGCATTATCGATTTTGCCACGGGAATAGCCACCCAATAGCGTAAGTGAACCAAGCGCAACCACTGCCATGCGCCGCATCGGCGGCTACAGCTGCTCGGTGCGCGCTTTGTTAAATTGGCGTTGGCAATCGTCACGAAGCGAGGCATTTTGCGCTTCGAGGCGCCTGTGGAGGCCGATCACCCGTGCGGCCGCGGTAAGGCGCACATCAATCTCTTGGATTGAGCACGGTTTGGCCAAAACATCGTCGGCTCCCGCGCGCATCGCCTCGATAAAGTGCTCTTTGTCTCCAAAGCAGGTGAGAAAAATAAAATAGGTATACGTTTTATACCCGCCGGCTCGAGCGATGCGGCAAAGATCGACGCCGGAAACATACGGCATCTGCCAATCACTCAGCACGACATCAAACGATCGAACGCTGAGGAGCGCGCGCGCCTCAACTCCGCCTCTAGCGAGCGTGATGCCGTGCCCGTGCGACTGAAGGAGACAGCCTAACCCTTCGAGCGTGTCGCGATTGTCCTGGACGATAAGAACATCGAGAACGAACCGTCGGCCGGGCTCTTTTTCACCGAATTCACGCGATCGTCTTGGCGACGATTGAGATGAGCGATGGGTCGTTTCTAATCTGGTGGCTTGTTCTGCGCCCATCGGCTCGTTCCTCGTTGGACGGTGCTAGGATGTGCGCACCGTTCGCTGGCGCGCGACTTTATGTTGTAAGAGCGCGAACTTCAATGGCTTTTTGGCACCACAGAAGCGCGGTTGAGCACGACTTCGCAGCGGCAGTATGGTAAAGGAACAGGAGGAGGATGCCGGAGCCGAAACAAATAGAGGAGCCGATGCTCTCGGGGTGGGGCCGTCTTCCCGTTGAAGGGTCCGAACAGATTTCCGAGGATCTCGAGAAGATCACGCGGGGCGCCGTTTTAACGCGCGGACTAGGGCGTTCTTACGGAGACTCGTCGCTTCCAGCGTCGCCTAACGATTCCGTTGCATGCTCGCGCCTCGCCAATCGAATTCTCTCGTTCGACGAAAAAACAGGTGTTTTGCGAGCTGAAGCGGGGCTTAGCCTCGCCGACCTGCTTGCCGTCTTTATGCCGCGAGGTTGGTTTCCCCCCGTCACGCCCGGCACAAAGTTCGTGACGCTGGGTGGGATGGTCGCAAGCGATGTGCACGGAAAAAATCATCATCGCGAAGGGTGTTTTGGCGCGCACGTTCGGAGCCTTCGCGTGCGATTGGCAGACGGCAGCATCGTCGAGTGTAGTCGAGCCGATCATAGCGACCTTTTTTATGGAACCATGGGGGGGATGGGGCTCCTCGGTCATATTCTCGAGGTTGAGTTTACGATGCAGCCGATCCCAAGCTCGTGGATCGTCATGGAGAGCGAGCGGGTCGCCAACATCGACGAATTTTTATCGGCGCTATCGCAATCGGCTCCAACCTGGCCAATGACAATGGGGTGGATCGATTGCCTCAGCAGCGGCCGCGCGATGGGGCGGGGGATACTAATGGCGGGGCGCTGGGCCGAGCCATCCGAAGCGCCTCCAGCAATGCCGAAAGCGCCGCATCCGCACACGATGCCGGTCGACTTACCGAATTGGGCAATCAACGGCGCAACAACAAGGCTCTTCAACACCGCCTATTATTGGCGGCATCTGCGTCGCCGAGCGCACACGGTTCTGGCGCCTGATCCGTTTTTTTATCCGCTTGATGCTATTTTGCAGTGGAATCGCGTCTACGGTTCGCGGGGCTTCACACAGTATCAGTGCGTCCTCCCGCGCGAGGCCGGCCCGGAGGCGGTGCGTGAGTTTATGGCTCGCCTCACGAAACTCGGCGGCGCATCACCGCTCTGCGTGATCAAAGATTGCGGAGCCGAAGGGCGCGGCACTCTCTCATTTCCGATGGAGGGGACATCGATTGCGGTCGATATGGCCGTTTCACCCCAAATTCAACGAATTGTCGACAACTTGAACGAATTTGTCATAGCAGCGGGTGGGCGAATCTACTTGACGAAAGATCGGTTCACTACAGCGGCACATTTTCGCGCGATGGAGCCGCGTCTCGATGCGTTTCAGGCGTTGCGCGAAAAGTGGGATCCCGGGCGTCGTCTGAAGAGCGCCCAATCGGTTCGTATTTTTGGAGATCGTGAATGAAGGTTGCAATGTTGGGCGCGACATCGGGAATGGGGCGCGCGATCGCGCAGCGTCTTGCGGCGCGCGGCGAATCGCTGTTTCTACTTGGCGCGCACGAAGATTTGCTCGCGAAGAGCGCCGCGGATCTAAAAGCGCGGCACCCGCAGCAGCGCGACTGTCGGTATGCCCAATGCGACCTCGAGCATCCTGAGCAGTTTGCCGCCGCGCTCGATGCGGCCGATCGCGCGCTTCATCAGTTTGACTGCGTGATTGTGACCGCCGGCATGTTCGCGACGCAAGCTGCGCTCGAGGCCGACATTGAGCTCACAAGGCGGCTTTTAACGGTAAATTTCGCGAATACGATCGTTTTTTGCGAGCATGTGCGAAAGCGGCTTTTGGCGCGCGGCGGCGGGCGATTGGTGGTTTTTTCATCGGTCGCAGGCGACCGCGGGCGCAAACCCGTCGCGCTCTACGGCCCGAGCAAAGCAGGCTTGGCAACTTACCTCGAGGCGATCGATCACAAGTTTCACGCCGAAGGGCTTTCAGTCCTCTGCGTAAAGCCCGGATTCGTGAAAACCTCGATGACAGCAGGGCTCAAAGTGCCGCCGTTCGCCGGTGAACCAGGAGCAGTCGCCGATCAAGTCATCGGAGCAATCGATCGAAGGCGAGCCGTAGTGTACGCCCCACCAATCTGGCGGCTAATTATGTTCATCATCCGCCAGCTACCACGAGCCATCATGCGCCGAATCGGCATCTAAAACGTAAGAGCAACATGAGCGCCGACATCGATCCATGTGACCGGTCGATAATTGTGGCTAGAGCCGCCAGTTGCGTACTGGCTGTGAACACCAAAACTGACAAAACGAAAACCGGTGAAATCAAATGCGAGGCCGGCATCGAGCGTGAGGCCGGGGTAGCGAACGTCGACCGCGGGCGCGCCCAAGATCGCGGGGTCGGAAATCCGCGTGCTGGTACGCGCATACCCGATATGCGCGTAGACCGACGGAACCCAAATCGTGCCGACCGAGACGCGAAGCCCCCCAATCGCGCGCCATACATTTGATGTCGGGTCGCTGAGCTTGAGCGCTCCAAAAGAGCGATAATCGGCCCCGATTTCAGGGGTAAAAGCGATCAACGGGAGACTAAACTTCTGCCCGAGGCGAAGACCGACATGCGCGCCGATCCCTTTTTGATCGGCCCTTACGGGGATGGTCGCGCCACCATCGACGGCGATCGATATCGCCTGCGCATCGCGTGACCATCCAAGCGTGCCAAGCGTGCCAACCGCGAATGCGACCCATGCGGACCGAGCGACGCGCGGCGAACAGAAATGCAATCTCGACATGTCGAACCCCTTGAGCAAATGGCGCACGCCCCCTCAGCGGTCGCCGTTTTGAGCCATATCACAACGATTCATAAATTTCTGATTCGCCCGCCGCTGAACTGTTGCGAGCCCGATATTTACGGGGACTTAGTCTCTTTGCCTTGCGCGCTATCGTGCGTACAGGCGTCATCGCCCTCTTTCTTGGCGCTCTTCGTGCCAATAGCCTCTTCGACTCGATGGGTAACTTTTTGGCCTGCCTCGTCGGCGCGATGGGTAACTTTGTCGGTCGCCTCATCTGCCGTGTGAAAGACTTTTAGTGCGAGCTCTTTCACGGCGTGACCGGCTTTGTCGGCCGTTTCTTGGACGCGGTGCTCCCCTTTTTTGGCGAGCTCTTCAACTTTGTGACCTGCCTCGGCAGCAGCAGCGCCCGCTTTTGAGGCAACTTCGCCAACTTTGGCGCTCGCTTTTGACACGAGGATTTTTGCTTTATCAGCCACTTCGTCGATTTTGGCGTTGATGTCTGTGGTGTTCATAGTGATGTGCTCCTTCAAAATGACAGAGGCCGAAACGCGGCTGCTCGGTAACTGCCCGATAAATCGTCTCACGCGTAGAACTCGTGAGCTGATGAGTTAAAGGTTAAGCATCATTCGTGCCTGTGTCGCGCTCGCGTCAGGCCTATCTCGCGATCGTGAGTCGATTGTTTTGTTTGAGGCAGAGCATGACGGCTTCTTCGCGGCGAGCAGATCGGTGCTGTCATGTTACAGTCGCCCCGATGAGTACGGCTCGAACTGTGCGTGCGTCGCGTGGCGCCCAATTGTCATGCAAAGGGTGGGTTCAAGAGGCTGCGCTGCGAATGCTGCAGAACAATCTCGACCCCGATGTCGCCGAACGGCCCGACGATCTTGTCGTCTATGGCGGCACCGGCCGCGCCGCGCGATCGTGGGATGCGTTTGATGTGATCGTTCGCGAGCTGCGCGACCTTGGTGACGACGAAACGCTGCTGATTCAGTCCGGAAAAGCGGTCGGGCGATTTCGAACTACGAGCGATGCGCCTCGCGTCTTGATTGCAAACTCTAACTTGGTGCCGAAGTGGGCGACATGGGATGAGTTTCGCAGGCTCGAAGCGCTTGGCCTAACAATGTACGGGCAGATGACCGCCGGCTCATGGATCTACATCGGGACGCAGGGGATTTTGCAGGGGACATACGAAACGTTCGTAGCGGCGCGCAAGCGGTACATAGAGCGGGCGTCGAGCGCGAAAAGCGCGCAAAAAAGTGGCAATTCGTTGTGGGTTCTGACAGCAGGCCTCGGCGGCATGGGCGGCGCGCAGCCGCTCGCTGCAACGATGGCCGGTCTTTCATGCCTTGCCGTCGAAATCGATCCGGCACGCATCGCTAAGCGCATCGAAACTCGTTACCTCGATGAAGTTGCCTCGTCGCTCGACGATGCGCTCGCGCGAATCGCAAAAGCGGGGCGTGAGGATCGCGCAGTCAGTATCGGTCTCTGCGCGAATGCAGCCGATGTTTACCCTGAGCTCGTGCGGCGTAACATCGTCCCCGACCTTGTGACCGAGCAGACGAGCGCGCACGACCCGCTCAACGGTTATGTGCCGCGAGGGCTCACGCTCGAAGCGGCAGAGCAGCTGCGGCGCAAAAATCCAGACGATTACGTCGCCCGAGCCAAGAAGGGGATGGCCGATGAAGTCGAAGCGATGCTGGCGTTTCAAGCCGCCGGCGCCGAAGTGTTTGACTACGGAAACAACATCCGCGCCGGTGCGCTCGAGGCTGGATGTGGCCGCGCGTTTGATGTGATTGGGTTTGTTCCACTCTACATTCGCCCGCTTTTTTGCGAGGGAAAAGGGCCTTTTCGGTGGGTAGCGCTTTCGGGCGACCCAGCCGATATCGCCGTGACCGACGAAACGGTTCTATCGATTGTGGCCGACCCCGATTTGCATCGGTGGGTTGAGCTAGCTCGCGAAAGAGTGAAATTTCAGGGGCTTCCCGCACGCATTTGCTGGCTTGGCTATGGTGACCGAGCCAAAGTTGGCCTCGCGTTTAACGAGCTTGTGCGCACTGGGCGTGTCAAAGCGCCGATTGTTATCGGGCGCGATCACCTCGATTGCGGTTCGGTAGCATCGCCAAATCGGGAGACCGAAGCGATGAAAGACGGGTCGGACGCGATCGCCGATTTTGCCATTCTTAACGCCCTAGTAAACACGGCGGCCGGTGCGAGCTGGGTGAGCTTTCATCACGGAGGCGGCGTCGGAATCGGAAATTCGCTCCACGCAGGGATGGTCATCGTCGCCGACGGGACGGCTGCTGCCGCCGCGCGCCTTGAGCGAGTGCTCACGAGCGACCCTGGAATGGGGGTCGTTCGGCATGCCGATGCCGGATACGAAGCGGCCATCCGCTGCGCGAACGAGCGGGGGGTACATATCCCTCATTTGGTTATTTAAGCTGTTCGCAAAGGCCGAGCTATAGTAAGAAATCTATAGATCGAGTAATTTTTGTAATCGCGGAGAGAAATGCCCCCCGACGCAGGTTCATCACCCCTAAAAACTTTGGATGAAAGACATATAGTTGTTGTTACGCACGGGCACTGCCTCGATGGCCTCTGCTCGGCAGCGATGTACACGCGCCTCATGCGGCACGTGTATGCCGGGCAGGCGCTGAAATTCACCTACCACGGTGCCGGATACGGCCCCGGTCAAAATGGCGTCGACACAAACCTACTCCGCGGCGACGAAAACGCGATTCTCGATTTCCGATTTAGCGCGTCACCGAAACTTACGTGGTACTTCGACCATCACGTGTCGGCGTTCGTGACGCCGGATGAGAAGCGCGTCTACGAAGAGCACGCGACTCCGGCTGATGCCCCCGGCAGGCAGATGTTTCATGATGGCACTTACAGCTCATGCACGAAGCTGATTGCCGATATCGGCGAGCGTCGCTTCGGTCTCGATTCGTCACCGATGCGCGACATTATCCACTGGGCCGACATGATCGATTCGGCCGCATTTCCGAATCCGCAAATGCCGGTCGAAAAGCTGCATCCCGAGCTTCAAGTGATGACCGTGGTCGAGAGCTTTTGCGACGACGCGTTTCTGACAAAATACGTTCCTCGAGTGCTCAGCGAGACGCTCGGCGCGATCGCCGGGAGCGATGATATTCAGGCGGCTTTTGCACCGCTGAGAGAGCAACACGCGCAATTTGTCACGTTGGTGCGGGGCAATTCGGTCGTGATGGGGCCGGTCGTCCTCGTCGACCTCCTCGCCGTAATGAACGAGGTGGGCGGAAAATTCGTGACGTATGCGCTCTATCCCCAGAGCGTCTACTCGGTCATCATCACGCGGTCGAAGTCGAAGTGTAAAATTTCGATCGGCTACAATCCGTGGTCGCATGTCGAGCGTCGGCACAACATTGCTGCAATTTGCGAGCGTTACGGCGGGGGAGGGCACCCGGTCGTCGGCTCGATCGCGCTACCGGTCGATCAAGTCGACCGCGCGCGCGAGATCGCAGCCGATGTGGTTCGCGAGCTGATGAGTTAACGACAGAATACCGTTTCTGAGGTCATCTCTGGCGTTGCTACTAGCTGAAATGCGTCTGCCGGGATCGGCGGGTTCCAGGTTACGTGTTCGTAACGAACTTGCAGATCGGCCTCTTCGTCTGGGACTTCTACGCGCACTTTGTGCGCCACGTCGGCCGTGCAGGCTGGCCCGCTCGGTTCGATCGGCGCGTCGATGCCATCGGGATCGACGCGCGCGGTTGATGCCAAACCTGGGGAAAAATCGCCAAATTCGGCGCTGTAGAGCTTTCTTCCCCCGCGCGTGGTGTAAATCCCCACGAGCCGCAGGCGCTGCAGCTCCCAGGGTCTCGCGATGTCGTTTGGGTCGACGCCAAGGTGGAGCTCGTAGTTGTCGCCATGCGCTCCGGTCGCCCGAATCACGTAGTAGCCGCGGCCGCTCCACTTCAGCTTCGTCCCATTGGCCACGACGGCGTTTTGCGGAAGTTTGCCGACAAGAAGATCGATCACCGTCGCCGGCTCAAGCGAAATGCCAACAAACTGAGCCATGCTGCAAGCCGATGCCGCGCCAGAAAAAAAGTGCCGCTCCCGAATGTCGACGAGCGAAAACAGATTGTCGTTCGATGCCAAACTTGCGAGCGCCACGCCAAACGGGCTCACGACATCGATTCGCAATTTCGTCGGTGGGGCGACAAACATCATCACGCTTCCGCGAAAACGCCCGCTTTTGCCAAAGTGATCGATTTTGCCGTTCGCCTCGATCGAGCTTCCGCACGCATGGGTCTTGCGAGCTTGCGCGACCGCTTCGGCGGCACCAGGTGGCTGAAAACGGGGCGGCGGAATCGTGTGGCAAGCGGCGGCCGACAGCGCAAAAAATAGCGTAAAAGCGAGCCTAATTCGCGATTTTTTGGCGATTATGGAGTTTTGCATCGTTTGATTGGCCGCGACGGTTGACGAGTGAATTATTGCTCACTAAGCCGAATAGATGCGCGGATTGTATGCGATCGTGGATGCGGCGACTCTCGAAAAGGCTCAAATTAAGCCGTTACTCTTTGCTAGCGCGCTCGTCAGCGTGAAGCCAGCAGCCTTGCAGCTCAGGGCAAAAGCGCTCCCGCCGAGCGAAATTTTAGCGCTCTTAAAAGCGCTCGTTCCAATTTGTCGCGAAGCGGGCGTCCCGCTCATCGCGAACGATCATGCCGACTTAGCAAAAAAAGCCGGCTGCTGGGGCGTGCACATTGGGCAGGATATGACGGTCGAGCAAGTGCGCCGAGTCGATCCACATTTGCACGTCGGGATGTCGACCCACACGACAGAACAGCTCACCAAAGCGCTCGCGTTGCGCCCATCGTACGTCGCGTACGGCCCCGTTTTCCCCACCGTATCAAAGCACGATGCGGCGCCGGTCGTAGGCATTGATGGCCTCAAAGCCGCCTCGCTTCTCGCCAAAGCAGCGTCAATTCCGCTCGTCGCAATCGGCGGTATTCGCGAACAAAACGTCGATGAAATCGCCAAATACGCCGACGCATGCGCCCTCATCGGCGGCCTCGTTCCAGCCCCGCATATCAACGATCACGACCGGCTTCCTGAAGTGATTCGCCGCGCCACCGCGTATCAGCGCGCGTTCGGCGGGTGAGATTTTTTCATCGGCGCGAGGTCGCCGACGGGGCTTGTCATAAACTCGCCCGAGTCGAGCACCACGCGCACTTGCATCGCGAGTACGTCGACGTCTCGCACACGGCCCCCCCCTTGCGGCGTCATCACCATGTCGCCGATGCGCGGCACGAGCTTCCGCTGCGCGCGATAGAACGCCTCTTCGTACACGAGGCAGCACAAAAGGCGGCCGCAGACGCCGGAGATTTTTTGCGGGTTCAGTGCAAGCCCCTGATCTTTTGCCATGCGTATGCCGACCGGCGCAAAATCAGACAAAAACGTATTGCAACAGAGTTGAAGTCCGCAGGGGCCGACGCCGCCGATCACTTTGGCCGCGTCGCGGGCGCCTATGTGCCTAAGCTCGATGCGCTCGCGTGTCCCTCGTCCGAGCGCTTGGAGAAAGCGTCGGTAGTCGGGTTTTTCGTCCATCGAAAAATACAAGATAAATCGCTGGCCGCCATTCGTCGCCTCGGCGCGAACGACTTTCGCTTGAAGGCCGAGCGAGTCGACCACTTTGCGCGCGTGGGCCGCCACTGCATGCTCGCGCGCGCGCAGCTGCGCTTCGACCGCTTGGTCGCCCGGTGTGGCGCGACGAACGATGCGCGGTGGCCGATTGCGAATCAGCGTGCGGCGCGGCGCGATGGCAACCGTTCCAAAAACAAGCGATTGGCCGTTTTCGCAAAGGACATGATCGCCTCGCACATAGTTCGTTTCTCCGACGTCAAGTTCGACTGTTCGTCCGGATGCCAAACGGACGCGCGCCGTTGCGTAGAGGGCGTCGCCGGCTGACCATGCCTCGGGCGGGTCTTCGGGAAGCTCGAGCGTTTGTCTAAGAAATGGGTCGAGATCGAGCGGGATATTCGACGCATCGGGCGGCGCCATCGGGAGCCGTCGCTGTGTCGGCGGAACGTTGCCGCGACCGCGCTCTGTGGAGCCGCCATCGCGGGCGGATCGCCCTTGCTGCGAACGTGCGCTGCGCGGCCCATCGGGCTGCTCCGAACGAACGCTGCGCGGGCCGTCTGTTTTTTGCGGTGGGCGAGGAACGCGGCGCGATGCTGGTGCCGCATCGGACGGCGCACTTTCCGCGCGTCGCCCACGACGTCGTCGCCTTTTTTGACGTGACGGATCGCCGCCCCCTTCAGGCGACAGCGTTTTAACTTCCCCATTAGAGCCGTCGCTCATCTCGCGGTGCCTCGCATGCGAGTAAACAGCGCTTCGAGCGCAAGCTGAGGCGACCCATTCGCATCGATGGCGCGCACGGCGCCGAACACAAACGACACTTGCCGCGCGGCGGCTACCGCAGCGCCGAAGTCACCGCTCGCAATTTCTTTGCGCGCGGCGGCGGCAAGGCTCACGGCGAACGCTTCGAGCATCGACCCGAGATCAGCTTTGCTCTTTTTTTCGGCTTCGGCGAGCTCGAGCGCTCCGCTCATGCTCGCACCTTTGAGCGCCGCGTGCGCGCGCTGCACAAACTGATCGTGCGCTGCAGCCGCGCCCGATTCGGCGAGTGCGATCGCCGCGCCGATGCTGCCGCCCGCAATGGACGCCACGTCAGCGGCTCGCTCGCGAGCGATGCCGCGATCGATGAGCAGCGACTCGACGACCGATGTCCCAAGTTGCGCGAACCGCACCCGCTGCGTGCGCGACCGGATGGTCGACAGAAGCAAATTGGGTGTTGACGTGACGAGCACAAAATAAGTGCGCGAGATTGGCTCTTCGAGCGTTTTTAAAAGGCTATTGGCAGCCGAGGTGCTCAACTCTTCGGCACGCCGCACGATAAACACGCGAGCGCGCCCTTCGTGAGGCGGAAACGCGGCATGTTCAAGCACCAGCTTACGAACCTGGTCGACCGAAATTTCTTGCGTCTCTGCAGTGCGCCGACCCAGTTGCGCCGGTTCGTATAGCCCGCGTTCGAGGACGACAACGTCGGGGTGCGTCGGCACCCGGTCGCCCGGTCGCACAATGGCCCGTTGGCACGCACCGCACTCGCCGCACGCATTGTCCCCCGCCTGCGCCCCAAGGCCGCGCACTTCGCACACAAGCGCCTGGGCGAGCCCAAACGCCGCGAGCTCTTTGCCGACACCGTCTGGCCCGTCAAACAGATAGGCATGATGCACGCGATCGCTCTTCAACGCATTTCGAAGCGTCGTCACTGCAGACTGCTGGCCTACGAGGGTCGATAGTACCGATTTCAATGGGGTAGCCGTAAGGGTTAGCGTTGCTTATGCCTGCGGGCAAGGGCGCCCGCTTAGGTAAAAATGGGGGGCGCGGTCGCCGTGCCGATGTGGCACGATAGAAGAGTCATGGCGGTATCCGATAAAAAGTTAGAGCTGCTCTTTCGCCGCGCCGAAGGGCTGCTTCTCGACGAATCGGGCTTTTCAGCCGATATTTCGCGCCTGGCGAGTGATGAAGCGCTTCAGAATCTCCGCGAATTGCAGGGGGATTTAGAGCGTTCAGGCAAAAGCGAGCGGCTAAAGCGGCTGGAGCGGGCAGCCGGCGCGCACCGGGCCGAAGCGGAAGAGTATATCGAAAAACACGGCATTTGTGGCGTCATGCGCCACCCAGCCGGCGATGCGACCGTCTTTATGCTCCCGATTGAGACGCTCCCAAACCACGTCAACAACATCTACGCCATCGTCCGAGAAAAGAGCCATGTGCTGTTCGATTGCGGCTCCGGTATCGGCGTTTCCAAGCGAGACATCGAGTTTACGCTCTCGATCGTCCGCTCCGTTTTTAAGACCGAAGTGCATCTAGAGCGCTTCGATTGGTGCGTGATTTCGCACGCGCACGTCGACCATTTTGGCGGCGCGAACGAGCTAAAGCAGCACTCAAACGCCAAAATTGCGGTGCACGAGCTTGATGCGCGCGTACTCGAGCAATTCGAAGAGCGCCTCGTCGTGACGGCGAAAGATATCGATATTTACTGGCGCCGCGCCGGCGTAAGCGATGAAGAGTGCGCGGTTTTGAGAGAGCTCTACTCGTCGACGAAGCTCTACGTTAAATCGGAGCCGGTCCAGCTCAAACTCGAAGACGGCGATCGGGTCGAAGGATATCAAGCGCACCACGTGCCAGGCCACTGCCCCGGCCTCATCTGCTTGCAAGTGAACGACGTGCTTCTAACAAGCGATCACGTCCTCGCACGAATCACGCCGCACCAGTTCCCCCAAGCGTTAACGCCGTTCGGCGGCATCGCGCACTACTTTCGAAGCCTGAAAAAAGTGCGCGAATTGCCGGGGATTCGTCTGGCGCTCGGCGGTCACGAAGAGCCAATTTTAGATCTGGCGAGGCGCACGCTCGAAATCGAAGAGTTTCATCGCCACCGCCTCGAGCAGGTGATGGACCTATGCAAAACGCCAAAAACAATCGCCGGTGTCACCGAGCAGCTCTTCGGCGTGCAAGAGCGTTACGGGCGCATCCTAGCGATCGAAGAGGCAGGCGCGCACGTCGAGTATTTGCATCAAAAAGGGCGACTCAAAATTGCCAATCTCGACGAAGTAGCCCGCGCACGCGACCCGGTGATCGAATACGTCAGCGTGAGTTGAGCGGCAGCTACTCGCTGTCGCCAGCTTCGCCTTCGCCATCGGCGGGGGGCGGTTGGCTTGGGATTGCCCGCTTGTAGCCGCACTCTTTTTTCGCGCAGGTGATCATCGGTTTTACTTTTGTTCCGCCTTGCACGAGGAACGTTGCGCCGCATGCTGGACACGGCTCTTGGATCGGTTTTTGCCAGACTTTGAAGTCGCATTTGACCGTTTCAACATTCCACTGCGAGCAGCCGTAGAACGTGCGCCCGCCTTTTTTCTTCGGGCGAATTTCGATGATATCGCCGCCGCATTTTGGGCACGCGACTCCGAGGGGGACGGGCTTCGCGTTTTTGCATTTCGGGTAGCCCGAACAGGCTAAAAACTCGCCGTATCGCCCGCCGCGAATCATCATCGCTAGGCCGCACTTGTCGCATGCGACGCCGGCATCGCGCGGCTGACCTGCTGCGCTCGCGCCCGTCCCGTCGGGGCCAAGGTCGCGCGTTGTTTTGCACTTTGGATAGTTTGAGCAGCCCAAGAACCAACCGTTCTTGCTCCACCGTTTCATCATCGTGCCTTCGCCGCACGTCGCGCATTTTTCGTCCGTAGCTTCCGGTTCCGGATTCCATCGCTTGCCGGCTTTGCCGTGATCGAGCTGCTCTCGAAAACGCTTGTAAAAGCGGGTTAAAAGCGCGACGCGATCTTCTTTGCCGGCTTCAACCGCATCAAGCTCTTCTTCCATCCGCGACGTGAACGCCGGGTCGATAAAATCGAGCGAGCTGCTGACGAGACCATCGACAACAAACTTTCCAAGTGTTGTCGGGCGGAATGTTCGGCCGTCGTTTTTGTCGACGTAATCGCGCGCCTGCACTTTGCTGATGATGTCGGCGTATGTGCTGGGGCGGCCAATCCCGCGATCTTCAAGCTCGCGCACAAGCGACCCTTCAGAATAGCGAGGTGGCGGTTGCGTGAACTTCTGCTCGGTGATCACGCCAGGTGGCGTCACGATGGCGAGCGCTTCGCCCTCTTTTAGTTCGGGGATCGTCGCTTCTTCGTTCTCATCGGCGAGCGCTGACTTTCCTTTCGTCCCTTTGGCGGCCGCTTTTTCGGCGTCGCCCTCATCGTCGCTGGCCTCTTCGCCTGCGAGCGGCGCTTTTTCGCGAACCTCTTTCACGCCGATCGCTTCAAGCCAGCCTGAGAACTTGAGCACGCGGCCACCTGCGCGAAGGCCGTATGATGTTCCGTTCGGCGCTTTCGCTTCGATGTCGACGCTCGTCTGATCGTAGACGGCGTCTTTCATCTGCGACGCGAGAAAGCGTTCCCAAATTAGCTTGTAGAGTTTGTACTGCTCGTCTTTTAGATGCTTGCGAACGATGTCGGGCGGCAGCTCGAGCGACGCGGGGCGAATCGCTTCGTGCGCATCTTGCGCCCCTTTTTTCGCTTTGAATATGTTTGGCGTCGGCGGCACAAATTGCGCGCCATACTTCGCGTCGATAAACACACGAGCGTCGTTGATCGCATCGGGCGATACGCGCGTTGAGTCGGTACGCATGTAGGTGATGAGACCAACCGAGCCGCCCTCTTTGCCGAGGTCGATCCCTTCGTAAAGCCCCTGCGCGACTTGCATCGTCCGCTTTGCCGTAAATCCAAGCCGATTCACCGCATCTTGCTGCAGCTTGCTCGTCGTGTACGGCGCCGGCGCGCGCCTTCTGCGCTCTGTCTTTGCGATCTTGTTGACGCGGTAACCGGCCCCTTCAAGATCGCTTCGCACACCAGCGGCTGTCTCGCCGTCGTGCACCGAAAATTTTTCGCCGCCCCTCTGAGCGAGTCGCGCTGTAAACGGGATCGCCTTCCCCTCTTTTTGCGCGAGACCGACTCCGCAATTCCAATATTCTTCAGGGACAAACGCTTCAATCTCGCGTTCACGCTCGACGATGAGCCGGAGCGCCACGCTCTGCACGCGGCCGGCTGAAAGCCCGAACGCGAGTTTCGACCAGACGAGCGCCGACACGTCGTACCCGACGATTCGGTCGAGCACGCGCCGCGCGCGCTGCGCGTCGTAGAGCCCTTTGTCGAGCTCGCGTGGGTGGGTCATCCCGTGCTCGACCCCCTTCTTCGTCATCTCGTGAAACTCGACCCGCTTCATCGGTTTTTTCGCCGGTCGAAGCTCGTCGGCAATGTGCCAAGCGATCGCCTCACCCTCGCGATCGGGGTCGGTTGCTAGGAGAATTTCATCTGAAGTTTTCGCCGCTCCTTTGAGCTCGGCGATGACTTTTTCTTTCCCGGCAATAGGCTCGTACGTCTCTTGAAAGCCGTTGGCGATGTCGATCCCCATTTTCTTGGGGAGGTCTTTAATATGGCCTTTGGACGCTAAAACTTCGTAGTTCGCCCCGAGGTACTTCTTAATAGTCTTCGCTTTTGTCGGTGATTCTACGATTACGAGCGTCTTGCCCATTCGGGGTATGCCTCAATCAGTTGGGACGGAGTCACAGGTACTGCCGGGGGGTAGTACGGACAATCTGGGCGCCGTCAAGAGGAGGTGAGCGTCCAAATGGGCCCCGCGGCCAAGTTTGTGTTGATGGATCGACGGGAAAGTATCGCGGGCGGGAGGCGATAAGGGGTAGACTGTTTAAATGGGGACCGCGGCGATTTATCGGGTGATCGGCGCTATCGGCGTCGTTGTCGGCGCATATGCGTGCACCGTCCTCAGCCAGCCCACCCCCCTTGACGTTGAGGACGGGCTGCCTAATTTCCCGGGGGTGAAGGGGTGTCAGGCCGGTCAGCCCGGGTGTGGATGTTCGGCAGAAGGCGTTAGCATGGCATGCGGTGAGGTCACGCAGAAGAGCGGCGATTACCTTACATGCTCGGAAGGCCACTCGATCTGCCAAGGCGGAATATGGCAGAAGTGCGATGGGGCTCGCGATTTAACCGGGGGCGCGCGGTTCGTAAAAAGCGAAGCCGACCTCATTCGTGTGCCGCTCACGGTTGACGACTCGGCGATTTGTGACTGCGCGTCAAAAGAAAGCCAATGCAGCGCATGCAACCGAGATGAATGCACCGAATACGTCACCGAACTCACCGATGCATCGGCGCCAGCGCGATTGCCCGACGGATTCGACCTCGGCCCGGGCGGAGGGCTGACGCTTGAGCCGATCAACGCCGGGGTCGACGCATCGACCAGGCGCCACTACGAGCGAAAAACATTTGTCGAGGACTTCGTTGCCGATTGCGAAGTGGGCTTCGAGCCGAGATGGCGCAAGTTCGCTTTCGTCGCCGATATCCCTAGGAGTGACGCCGGGGCTGCGTCGGTGTCGATCGCGGTGCAGTCTGGGGGCGACTTATCGTCGTTGCAGTCGAGTCGGGCACTGCTACTTGGTGAGTCAACAACGAGCACACCGGTCTATGGGGGCGAGCGCACTTGGGACAGCTTTTTGATCGACACAAGCTCACCCGAAGCAAATCTTCAATCGGGAATACTTCTCCGCGCTTTCGTCGCGCTAGCGCCAACGCCCGACATCGACGAGAACACAGGTTTTGAGTCGCCCACAGTTCTAAAATGGGAAGTGGAGAGCGAGTGCTTGAGGAGCAACTGATGTCCAAAGTTCTTATCGTTGACGACCAAAAAAATATGCGCACGACCCTCGGCATGATGCTGAGAGGAGCCGGCTACGAAGTCGACGAAGCGGGCGATGGCGAGCAGGGGACCGAGCGCGGAGCGACCGGCGCGTTCGACCTCGTGCTCACCGATTTACGAATGGGGAACAAAGACGGGATGGACGTTTTGCGCGCCACGCGAGAGGCGCACCCATCGACCGAAGTGATCGTGATGACGGCGTTCGGGACGATCGAAGGGGCCGTGCAAGCGATGCGGCTCGGCGCGTTCGATTTTATTCAAAAGCCGTTCACCGAAGAAGAGCTGCTCGTCAAAGTCGCGAAAGCGCTAGAAAATAGGCGTATTTCGCGTGAAATCGAGTTTCTCGCGAACGAGTTTAAAGACCGCTACAAGTTCGAAAATATCATCGGGCGATCGCCGGCGGTGCGCGAAGTGCTCGGCCGCATTGTGCGCATTGCGCCGACCGACGCGATTGTTCTCATCACCGGCGAGAGCGGCACAGGTAAAGAGCTCGTTGCCAAAGCGATTCACGCCAACTCAAAAAGGGCCGACAGGCCATTCATCCCGGTCAACTGCGCCGCAATCACCGAAACGCTGCTCGAGAGCGAGCTGTTTGGGCACGCACGAGGGTCATTCACCGGCGCAGTGAGCGCGCGCAAAGGGCTCTTCGAAGAGGCCGACGGTGGCACATTTTTTTTCGACGAGATCGGCGAGACGCCGATAGCGTTTCAAGCAAAGCTGCTCCGCGCAATTCAAGAGAATGAAATTCGGCGCGTCGGTGAAAACAAAGCGATTCGCGTGAACGTTCGGATTATTGCGGCAACCAATCAAGATTTGATGACAGCGGTCAGCGAAAAGCGCTTCCGCCAAGATTTGTACTATCGCCTAAACGTCGCGCGCTTTCAGCTCCCCGCGCTACGCGATCGCCGCGAAGATATCCCCGAGCTCGTCGGTTACTTTCTAAAAAAGTTCAACCGCAAAATGGGCGTCACATCGCGCATCGACGATCGAGTGATCGACGCGCTGTCGCGTTTTGATTTCCCGGGGAACATCCGCGAACTTGAGCACATGATCGAGCAGGCGGTCGCCCTCGCGCAGGACGGCGTCATTTCAATCGACGACCTCACGCAGGCGACATCAACATCGCATTTGCCGGCAAGAGGCGATGCGCACACGCTGGCCGACGTCGTCGACGCAGCAGAGCGAGAAGCGATTGTGGCGGCGCTGCGGGAATGCGAGGGGAATCGCGAAAAAGCGGCCGACGTCTTGGCAATATCGCCGACCACTCTATGGCGGAAAATGACACGGCTGGCGGTTACATTTTGAACGCTGCGTGGGGGCAATCACGACCTCTCAGAATCTGTCGAAAAAAGCGTTTCGCCAGATTCTTCACTTACCATCACGGGGAGGCACGCGCCTCCCCGCCCCAAAAAACGAGGTTTTTTGGAGGTCCCCACCCCGTCAACCATCACGGGGAGGCGCGCGCCTCCCCGCCCCAAAAAACGAGGTTTTTTGGAGGTACCCACCCCACGCGGGCATGCCTCCGGCATGCAATTCGGATTTGTCGAAAAAGAAACTGCTTTTTTCGACAAGTCTTCAGCCAAAGCGCATGTTTTTGTTTTATTGGGATCAGGTAGCCGACTCGCGGCGATACCAAATAGGCTCTCACCGAACTGCTATCTTTCCACCGTCGAGGGTGGTTGAGGTTGCTCAGCCTCGGGGTCATTGCTGCAAGAATGAGATTTCATTACTTCATTTCTGAAAGGGGCCGTGGCCCTAGAGTTTGTGAAAGAGGCCTTTTTTGTCGCTTACAGTGAATGGCCTAGGACTTGCTTAGCTTCCAAGTAGGCGCGGAGCGGTCCTAGTACCCGGCTCCCCGCCGAAATCTTTCGCTGCGGGAGGGCCAGCTGCCATTTGCGCGCTACCTTTCTGCAGCCGATGCGCGTAGACCTATTTGCATACGAACTCCCAGCCGATCGCATCGCGCAGCATCCGCTCGCCGATCGTGAAGCGTCAAAGCTGCTCGTGGTGGGGGCCAATCCGTCGCGCTACCAAGCGCTACCCGGCGACTCAGCGTTGGATGATACGGACGGTGCTGCGACCCACGTTCACAAAACGGTGGCCGATCTGGCAGCGCTCATCCCGTCGGGCGCGGTCGTCGTTATTAACGACACGCGAGTCATCCCGGCGAGACTACTGGGGCATAAAATATCAACCGGGGGCAAAGCTGAAATATTTTTGGTGCGATGCCTTGGCACGCGAACGCTCGTCGATCCGGGCGGTGCATCACGCGAATGCGCCATCTGGAGCGCGCTGGGGAAGGCTTCCAAGCCTTTTCGTGTCGACGGCGGCGATATTGCTGTCGGGCCAATCCGAATTCGCCTCCTCGCACGAAACGACGCCATGCTCGAAGTTGCCCTTTGGACGACGACCGATGAGTCGATCGATGACGCGATTGCGGCGCACGGTCACGTCCCGCTTCCGCCGTACATCCATCGAAGCGATGAGCCTGCCGATCGCGATCGCTATCAAACAGTCTTCGCGCGCGCGAAAGGGGCCGTTGCCGCGCCGACCGCAGGGCTTCACCTGACGCACGACCTGCTTTCCGCTCTTGAAAAGAGAGGTTGTATCGTCGCGCCGATCACGCTTCACGTCGGATTGGGGACGTTTCAGCCGGTCACCGTTACTGACCTCGACGATCATCCGATGCACTCCGAGCGATACGAAATTCCTGAAAAAACAGCCGATGCTATCAATCGCGCGCGGAGCGTCGGCGCGCCCATCGTTGCGATTGGAACGACGGTTGTGCGCGCGCTGGAGAGCGCGGCTTTGGTGCATGCCTCTGCGATCGTTTACGGGGCGGAGAAGGCTGATGAGCTATGCTTGATTTCAGCCGGTTCTGGCGAGACTCGGCTTCTCATTCAGCCTGGATTTCGCTTTCGCGTTGTCGACGCGCTCTTTACCAATTTTCATCTTTCGGAGTCGACGCTTCTGGCGCTCGTTTCTGCGTTCGCTGGGCGCGATGTCATCTTTAACGCGTACGCCGAAGCGATTCGCTCCAGCTATCGCTTTTTTTCATACGGTGATGCGATGTTTGTCTGGAGGGCAGAGTGACCGCACTTCCATCTAAAGGGTTTGCGTTTCGCACGATTGCGACCGATGGCAACGCGCGTCGCAGCGTTTTGACCACGCCGCATGGCGACGTCGACCTGCCGACGTTTATGCCGGTGGGGACACAAGGGAGCGTGAAGACGCTCACACCGACCGAAGTTGCGTCGACCGGCGCGCGAATCGTGCTTGGAAACACATATCATTTGTGGCTTCGCCCAGGCGCCGAGCTCATCGCCGAGTTTGGTGGGCTTCACAAGTTCACGCGTTGGCCTCATGCAATGCTTACCGATTCAGGGGGATTTCAGGCGTTTTCGCTCTCCGGGCCGATGCCGACGTCGCGCGGGCGCCAGGCTGAAGCGACCGAAAAAGCGCCCGCTCGCTCGCTTGTTAAAGCGACTGAAGAAGGGTTTTCGTTCAGATCGTTTCTCGATGGATCGAAGCGTCATCTCTCGCCCGAAGAAGCGGTACGCGTGCAAGGGCTCATCGGCGCCGACATTCAGATGCAGCTCGATGTCTGCCCGCCCGGCGATTCACCGCGCGACATCGTTGAAGCGGCTGTCGCACGAACAACGCGCTGGGCAGCCCGCGCACTCGCGACGCCGCGCCCGGTGGGGCAAGCTCTGTTCGGGATCGTGCAAGGGGGCTGCTTCGCCGATTTACGAAAAATGCACGCCGACGAATTGGCGGCGCTTGAACCACGGTTCGATGGGCTCGCGCTCGGCGGGTTTTCGGTCGGCGAGCCGATTGAAAAAATGTACGAAACGCTCGCGGAAGTGGCGCACTACGTCGACCCTGCGCGCCCACGCTACCTGATGGGCGTCGGTACGCCGTTCGATCTTCTTGAAGGTGTTGAGCACGGCGTCGATATGTTCGATTGTGTGCTGCCGACACGAAATGCGCGCAACGGGCAGGCGCTCACGCGATTTGGGCGGGTCATAGTTAAGCAGGCTCGCTACAAAGACGATCGGTTGCCAATCGACCCGGAGTGTTCGTGCGAATGCTGCACCGGAGGCTATTCGCGCGCCTATTTGCGGCATCTTTACTTGGCCGGCGAGATCCTCGTTCTTCGCCTGATTTCGCTTCACAATTTGCATTTCTATGGCGAGTTGATGAAGCAGTCGCGCGATGCCATCGAACGCGGCGAATTTCATGTATTTAAGCGCGCGGCGGTCGACCGGATGCGCCGAGGCGAACCCTAACCGTGCTCTGTTGGCCAGCGGTCTGCACACAAATATACTGCTATACCGGTGCTCTATTGGAACCTCGAATTTCCCAGCTTTGCCAGCTCGTGGCCGCATGTGTCGCCATAGCGTTTCCTTTGTCGGCCGCATCGTGCCAGCAGCAGCGCGACGTCGAATCAGCCGCGAACGTCCCCAAGGTTGAAGTTAATTCGGCCGACGTGGGCGAGCAGCCGTCATCTCGCAAAGGGCGCGCTAGCCCGGTCGATGGCGCGGTCGAAGCATTCAAGTCACTCGGCGCAAAGTACGCGAAAGGCCTGACGGCCGACGGCGACGTAACGACGCTCGACAGCGAACACCCGCTCCTCGTATCGATGTTTCCGGGGCGCTGCTATGCCGTTGTCGCGCTCGAAAAAGAGGGCGATCCGGCGGTCACGCTAACTTCTCCGCCGCTCTATGCGCAAAGCGCAGGGCCGGCCTTAGCGTATAGCGATCCATCAGGTCACGTCTCGGCAATCGGCGCGAAACCAGCGCGACCGATCTGCCCCAATGCACCGATTCCGCTGGTGTATCGCTTGTCAACATCGCGAACCTCGCCGGTGAGCGTTCAGATTTTTTCTACGAAGAAGCGATAGAAGTAATTCGACAATGCGATGACGATTGTCGGAAACTTTGGCCGGCTCGGGTCGATATCGATCCAACGTGAAAACGACCGTCAAATTCGCAATCGGCGATAGCGCGTACCCAGCCAGGCTAAAAGAGCTAGCAAGCCCCCCCGCCGCCATTTGGGCGACCGGCGATTTACGAGCCAACGTCGTCGTAGCGATCGTCGGTTCGCGCAAAGCGACAGGCGAGGGCGCGGAGTTCGCCTATCAGCTTGCATTCGAGGTGGCGGCCCGAGGCGGAGTCGTCGTGTCGGGCGGCGCCCGCGGGATTGACGCGGCGGCACACCGCGGCGCGTTGGCGGCCGGGGGGCGAACATGGGCGGTTGCGCCAAACGGGAGCGGGAGGTTCTATCCGCCCCAGCACAAAACGCTGTTCGACGAGATAGCGCATTCAAGCGGCGCGATGATCTGGCCATTTCCCCCAGGAACCCCGCCCACGCAGGGCAATTTTTTGAGGCGAAATCGCGTTCTGGCCGCTCTGGCGCATGCGGTGGTGGTTCCGCAAGCGGCGTTCCCATCGGGCGCGCTTGGGGCCGTGGCGCAAGCGCGCGCGATCGGCAGGGCGGTCTGGGCGGCCGTCGGTGCGCCATGGATGGCGGAGTTTGAAGGCGGGAGAATGGCGGTTCGCCAGGGGGCGCAGGTGCTTGTGTCAAAAGAGCAGGTGCTCCGTGGCGTTGGCTTGCGGCTCGCGCAAGGTGAGGGGGGGCCGGCGGGGCAAGGCGCGCGCGAAGCGGCGATTCAACAAAAGATTTTGGCAATTTTGGCCGACGGCGCGGCGTTCCACCCCGATGAAATTTGCGCGCTCACCCAAATCGCCGCCGGTGACGCCGGTGAACTGATGGCTGCGTTGATGCTGCTCGTGCTAGGCGGTCATGTCGTCGCTGCCGCCGACGGATCGTTTCAAATTCGATGATCGCCGCTTGCAAAATCGCACGCGCGAAATTAACCGTTTAAGGCTAGCGTCTCCGTTATGAACTTTCTTAATTCCAAGCAAACCACTCAGAATCTGCCGAAAAAAGCGTTTCGACAGATTCTTGACTTGCCATCACGGGGAGGCACGCGCCTCCCCGCCCCAAAAAACAAGGTTTTTTGGAGGTCCCCACCCCACGCGGGCATGCCTCCGGCATGCAATTCGGAGTTGTCGAAAAAGAAACTGCTTTTTTCGACAACGCTTTATTGCGCGTTTTTTGTCGCCGCCGTGCTTACAGCGTGCAGCGGAGTGGGGAGCAACGCGTCGAATCGGGAGCAGGGGCGCCCTGCCGTCCGTTCGCCCGACGCAGGGGGCGAGGTCACTCCATCCGCTGACGGCGGCAGTGCCGGAGAGCCCGACGCAGGCGGCTTTGTGGTTGCGGAGTCAACGTGCCGACCGATCGACCTATCGAGCTACACACCGGCCGCGGGGCACAAAAATAAGCCATTTCATTCAGGCGACTGTTCGGTCGATGACCTTCAAAACTTTTCAGATCGCTGCCTTGGTCGGGAGACAGCGGTATTGTCCGCGGCCTGCGTGTCGTGGCGCGCGGCAAATCAGCGTTGCGAAAAGTGCCTTCTCGCGCCCGAAGCGTCGGGTTCCGACCCAGCGGTCGAGCAAGGGCCGATCGTCGCAAACGCTCTTGGCGAGCTCGATGTAAATTTGCAAGGCTGCATCGACAGCGTGGGAGCAGGTTGCGGTGCGCTTCAGCTCGCGTGGGATCAGTGCTCAGAGGTTTCATGCAGCACCGAGCCAGCGGGCAATTGTGCCGGCCTGCGCGAAACATCGCCGAAGTACCAGGCGTGTATGTCGGCGGCAAAAAGCGGCGGATGCGCCAAATATCGCACGGTTCTTCAATCGACATGCGCTTCAGATAGCGCATCCGAAGAGTCGTATATGGCGGGGATTAGCCGGTGCTATATCAAGTCGTTCGCCTGGCCAGATCAACGGGCGACGTACATGGTCTACGCCGAGCTATTCTGTGGCGCAGAGGCGGCGCTCCCAGTCGCGGTTCCGCCAGATGCGGACGGCGGAATTGTCGACGGCGGCGCCACAGCGGAGTGATTGCCGGCACCGGTGACCGGTGAGCCGGAAACGGTATGTTTTAGCCGTTCGACATCTACTTCGAATCGCCTCTCGAGTGCGTCTCACACTATTGCTACCGACCAATTTTCTGTCACGTTGATCGGTTCGCAGAGGTGCGGAGCTCGGCCGTTAAGACGGGCTTTTATCGCTGGAGGTCTTATGTCGTTTCGCCGATTTGCCGGGGTCGCTTTTATTGCTGCATGCACGGCGGTCGCCTGCTCGTCTACGAATGGGACATTTGTCCCCGATCCTTCCGATCGAATTTCAACCCCACCAGGGTCGGGCAATACTTTTGAGACGGCACGAAACGGAGCGGGTCGCCCGAAAGGTGGCCTCGGTTGGGATCCCCTTCCGGTAGCGTTCAAACCGACCGCCCCAACCGACGAAATCGACTTCTCGCTGAACGTATGCGAACCGGATGCCGTGGATGAGGCGACCGTTCGAGCCGCCGTTCCAAAACATAAACAGCCGAGCTTCCATCGCAATCTATGCACGGCCTACGAGCTTGAAGAAATGGCAGGCGTCTGTTTAAAAACGGTGGAGTCAGCCTTTCGAACGCCGGCCTGCAAAAAATTTCAAAAAGAGCACCCCATCTGCATGAGCTGCCTCGTCACGAACGGCAACGCTCCTGCAGAGACGCCACGAGGCCCTTTCATCCTGACTGGTGGCGGCGTGGGCCTCAACCACATGGGCTGTATTGATGCCTTTTTGGAGAAGAATGGCTGCGGTGCTCGGTACCTCGAGCTTCACACCTGCGTACAGTCCGCATGTGAAAAAAGCTGCAAAGGGAAGAGCGTCGAAGCGATAAGTGAGTGCGCGCAGGTCGCTCATAGCGGGGTTTGCTCATCGTTTCGCCAGGCGTGGAGTAACAACTGTGTAGTTTTCAGCAGCACGGGGGTCGACATGACAGCCCTTGCAACGCAAGCGTGCCTCTTTCCGCCGCCTGGCGAAGAGGGGTTCATGACTCAAGGGCAACTTTATGCGGGGCTTTCTTGCGGCTCCGCCACTTCGGATGTAGCCGACGGTGGTGCACCGATTGTGAACGGTGACGGTGTCGCACCGGCCGAACCTCACGATGACGGTGTCGCGCCGGTTGATTCTGACGCCAGCGTTCCGTAGTTTTGATGGGGAGCGACGACATGGCAGAATGCAAAGTGTGTGAGTCCGAAGTCGATCAGTTGGTGACCGTAAAAGTTGCCGGCAAGTCGAAAAAAATGTGCGAAGATTGCGCCGATCGCGCGCGTGAAGCGGCTGAAATCGCCGAAGAGAGCGAGTCGGTCGTCCAAGGGATGATGGGGTTTAAGGGGCGCCGGTAGCGTTGTCCTCGTCTCGTCAGAGGGCGTATTTTTCGCGCCGAAGTGCGTTTGACGAGCGTCTCAATCGTGTTGCGTTGGCGATCGCCCGCGCTCACGAGCAGCGTCGACATTACCTCGACCTAACGTTGTCAAATCCTACCGAAGCGCAGCTCCCTTACGCGACCGACGCCATCGTTGAATCGCTCGCGTCGCGCGGTGCGCTGAGCTATTCGCCGAACCCGTTCGGAATGTTGAGCGCTCGCGAAGCGATCGCGGGCCATTTTCTCGAGCGCGGGCTAACTATTTCACCAGAGTCGTTGATGCTTACGGCGAGCACCAGCGAAGCGTATTCGTTTCTTTTCAAGCTGCTCGCCGACCCGGGCGACGACGTGCTTGTCCCCGAGCCGAGCTATCCGCTCTTCGAGCATCTCGCCGTGTTTGAATCGATCCGTCTCAGACCCTACAGACTGGCATACGACGGCCGCTGGCACGTCGATCTCGACTCGGTCAGTCGGGCGATCACACCTGAGACGCGCGCCATTATCGTAGTATCGCCGAACAACCCGACCGGGTCGTACATCAAGCGCGACGAACTCGATGCGATTGCGGAGCACGGCATTCCGATCATCGGTGACGAAGTTTTCGCGCGCTATTCGCTTGAGGACGACGACGCGCGAGCCCGAAGCGTTCTCGAGGCGCGTGGAGTATTGACGTTCGCGCTTTCGGGGTTGTCAAAAGTTGCCGCGATGCCGCAGATGAAGGCGGCGTGGATTGCCGTCGGCGGCCCGCCTGCTGATGTCACGTCGGCGATGACTCGGCTCGAGCTTATCGGCGATACATTCTTGTCGGTGTCGACACCGATTCAGAATGCGCTCCCAGATTTGCTGCGCCATTCACGAGCGACAGAGAGCGCAATTGTCGCGCGAAGTTACGCAAATATGGCCGTCGCCCGCGGCCTGTTCGCGCCGCCGTCAGCCGCATCGCTTCTTCACGCAGAAGGCGGATGGTATGTGACGGTCCGTCTGCCGCGTCTCATTTCTGAAGAAGAGTGGGTGATCAGTCTGTTTGAACAAGATGGCGTTCTCGTTCATCCAGGGCATTTTTTCGACATGCACGATGAAGCGTACATCGTCATCAGTCTGCTAACGCCCGAGACTGAATTTGCCGAGGGAATGTCGCGAATTGCAAGGAGAGTAAGCGACCTATCCGCCCCGTAAACGTGCCCGTGCCCGTAAACGTGCCCGGCTTTCTTCTGGTATTAAGGCGCGCTAGGCCCCAAGCATCCGATAGCAACCGTAGGACACTCGCTGGCGTCGCCCTCTGGCTCGACGACTCGCGCCCGTTCCGGCGCGCCAAATCCGGCGATAAAAGCAAAGTGCTCGTAGCGGCAAGGGATAACAGTAACGCATTCGGCTTTATCCCGAAGAGCGCGGCCGCGAGCGATTTGAGTAGCACGAACTTCGCTAGCATCCGCGCCAGGAAAGTGATGAATCGCACGCCACGCGGTGATCGGCAGCGTGGCGGCAATGGCGACCGCGACGAGCCATGCGGACGATCCTCGCCGCGCCAAAAAATCGCATGAAAAGGCCGTTAAAATCCAGGTAAGCGCGACGAGCGCGCGCTCAGGATGATGCGTCGGCGCTCCATCGCGCACGTCGCCCCAGATCAGAAATAGGAGTATCGCCGCCGACACCGTCAGAGGCCCCCACCATCGGCGACGCATTTCGGGCGATCGCAGACCGATCAGTGCAAGCGCGATAATGGGCGACATCACTCCGAGTACGCGTACCAGTGCGATCGGATACTCGGCCACTTTGCTTAAGAGCGGTACAGAGGCTGCGCCAATCGACTGCCGATAGTTCGCAACGCGATCCAAAAAATGGGTCGGACTGCCGTGAGAAATCGCGTTCCAAGCGATCCAGGCGAACGGTCCTGCAGCCGCAAGAACAGCGCATGCGGCGTTAAAAAATCGGTGCGCGGGGGCGCGGCAGCATCCCGCGAAGTAGATCGCAATTACCGCGCACGCGGGCCACGCTTCGTAGCGCGATAGCGATGCCACAAGCAGAGCGAGCGCAGCGGCGACGCGCCATCCCGGCTTTTGAAAAACAAGCGCCGCAAAAGCGACAAGCGCGCCGCACATCGCTTCGGGCACCATCGCCGCATCGAGCCATAGATTCCATGGCAAAAGAGCCGCTATCACGATTGTAGCGGCGCTAGCGCGGCGAGAAAGACCGCGCGCAAGCGCTCCTTGAAAACAGAGTGCGATTGCGATCAGCGTCGTTATCATCGTAACGACACGAGCCGTCGCAAGCGACCTCCCGAATGCCATCATCGCCGACCCGACGATCCAAAAAGGGGCGGGGAGCCAGCTGGTTCCGCTCGGATCGAGAGACGGCGCATGCGCGAACGATTCAGCGATCACCACGCGCGAATAGTCGTCGTCCGAAATATGACGAAACCCCGAAGCGAGAACGATCGACGAGCAAGCGCAAACAAATGCGCAAAGAAGTAGCGTAGCGCGCGCATCCCCCAGCCATTCACTTCGGGGCGGGGCGTGTCGCACGCCGCTACTTGTCGCCGTTTCCTGCGCCGCCGGTTGTTGCATCGCCTGCGGGGGCCGCGCCAGTTGCCGGTGCGTCAGTCGGCTTCGCATCTGTCGTTGGCGTCGCCGGTTTCGCGATTGTTGCGCCGTGCTCTTTCGCAACCTCCTCCGCGTGCCTTTTTTCTTCTTGCGCGACCTTCGCTTTTAGCGCGCGGTCGCCCGACGATGACAAGTACGCCAGCGACACGCTCGTGAGCATAAAGATTGTCGCGCAGATTGCCGTCGCGCGCGTCAGCAAATTCCCGGCCCCGCGCCCGCCGAACACTTGCTGGGCCGCACCACCACCGAGCGCTGCCCCCATGCCGCCGCCGCGCCCTTGCTGAAGAAGCACCACCAACACCAGAAACAGGCAGACGAACACGTGAATTACATTGAGCAGGCTATGGAGCATCGGAGCGCTTTCTATCTAAACTCAGCTGGGTCGCGTGGTACGGGGGCTCGCAAGTTCCGCGGAAATTCGGGCAATTTCGCCGAAAGATGCGGCATCCAAACTTGCGCCGCCGATGAGAGCACCGTCGACGTTGGGGGCGGCGAGCAGTTCAGCGGCGTTACTCGGTTTGACGGAACCACCGTACAATATGCGAATCTGGGCGGCGAGTTCCGGCGATTTCACTGCTAGCCAATCGCGAATAGCGGCATGAATTTCTTCAGCTTCATCCGGACCGGCATTTTTCCCCGTACCTATAGCCCAGACAGGTTCGTATGCAATCGCCACGGCGGTCTTGCCGTGCGACAAAAGAGCCGGAAGGACGGCGTCGACTTGCCTTTTTACGACTTCGTGAGTCTTCCCCGATTCGCGCTCGGCCAATGTCTCGCCCACGCAGACGATCGGCGCGAGCTCAGCTTTTAGCGCTGCCCTCGTTTTTTCGGCTACTTGGGCGTCGGTTTCGCCGAACAGCTGACGCCGCTCGCTGTGGCCAACGATTACCCATGTGCAGCCGGCATCTCGAAGCATTTGCCCGCTTATTTCACCGGTGAACGCGCCAGAATCGCCCGGATGCAAATTCTGCCCGGCGATTGCGACGGCATTTGCCCCCGGTCCGGGCTCCCCGAGTTCAGCCGAGCATTCATGCGCGACGGCGGCGAGAACGGTGAACGGTGGGGCGATGACGATATCGACCGCCGGGGCCCGTCGGGCGATCGCCACGCACTTTTCGGCCAATTCGAGCCCCGACGTGCCGCCGTGATTCATCTTCCAATTTCCGGCGATGAGCTGACGTACCCCGGCTCTCATTGGCGAAGTACCTCAATCCCCGGCAACTTCTTCCCTTCAATAAGCTCGAGCGAGGCGCCGCCACCGGTTGAAATATGCTTGATTTTAGCCGCAATATCGCCGCCTGCTGCGTGCACGGCTGCCGCGCTGTCGCCTCCGCCGATGACCGTAAAGCCGCTCGAGTTTGCCATCGCCTGTGCGATGCCAAACGTCCCGGCTGCAAATGGCGCTTTTTCAAACAGGCCCATCGGACCGTTCCAAAAAATTGTTTTGGCTCGGCCGATACGAGCCGCGAAATCGGCAACACTCTTCGGCCCGATATCGAGCGCCATCGTGTTTTCTGGCATCGCGCCGACGCTGACAACTTCGCCGCGCTCGGCGGACGTCGATGCCGCTACGACGAGGTCGGTTGGAAGCGCGATTTCAACTTTTTTCTCGGCCGCTTTTTCAAGAATCGTCCGAGCAAGTGCGAACTTGTCGGGCTCGACGAGCGAACGCTGCATGTTTGCACCTTTTGCCGCCAAAAAGGTATTGGCCATCGCTCCGCCGATCACCAGCGCGTCAACGCGGTCGAGCAGCGCTTCGATCACCGCAAGCTTGTCGGTCACTTTCGCCCCACCGAGCACCGCGACGTAAGGCCGGTCGGGCCCTGACAGCAGCTTGCCGAGCGCATTGATCTCTTTTTCGAGAAGCAGGCCGCAGCCGCGATCGCGAAAAAGCTTTGGCAGCGCGTAAACGCTCGCGTGTGCGCGATGAACCGCCCCGAAAGCGTCATCCACATAGATGTCGGCAAGCTCGGCAAGCTCTCGAGCAAATGCCTCGTCGTTTGCCTCTTCTTCCGGATGAAACCGGAGATTTTCAAGCAGGCAGACTTGCCTGTCGCGTAGGTCGAAAATGACTTTTCTTGCCGTGCTTCCGATGCAATCTTCGGGCATGTGCACTTCGATCCCGAGCAGCTCAGCGAGCCGCTCGCCGCATGCCATGAGCGATAGCCCGTCGGTCTTCCCGGGTTTGGGCCTTCCCATGTGGCTCGCCAGAACAACGCGCGCATCGCGCTCAATCGCGTGACGAATCGTTGGAAGCGCTTCGCGTATGCGCGAATCGTCGGCAATCTTGTCGCCATCCATCGGAACGTTAAAGTCGACGCGCAGAAAGACGCGTTTGTTTTCGATCGGCAATTCTGCGATCGTTTTGATTCCGTCAAGTAAACTCATCGGTCTGTCTTTCAGAGCTTTGATGCGACGAGCTGCGTCAGCTCGATCATGCGGTTCGAAAAGCCCCATTCGTTGTCGTACCAGCTAAACACTTTCGCCATTCGGTCGCCCATTACTTGTGTCATCGTCGCGTCAAAAATCGATGAATGCGGGTCGCCGATGTAGTCGCTCGAAACGAGCTCTTCGTCCGAGTAGGCCAATATCCCTTTCAGGGGGCCAGCGGCTGCTTTTTGCATTGCCGCGTTGATCGCTTCACGCGTTACCGGTTTTTCGGTCTCAACCGTCAAATCGACAAGGCTTACGTCCATTGTTGGAACGCGCATCGCGATGCCGTCGAACTTCCCCTTGAGGGAGGGGATCACTTCGCTCAACGCTTTTGCCGCGCCCGTCGATGATGGAATAATATTTTGAGCAGCGGCGCGTGAACGACGCAAATCGCCTTTGCGGTGCGGAATATCGAGCAGCGCTTGGTCGTTTGTGTACGAATGCACCGTCGTCATAAGGCCCCCTTTTAGGCCAAAATTGTCGAGCAAAATTTTGGCGACGGGCGCCAAACAGTTGGTGGTGCACGAGCCGTTTGAAATTACGACGTCGGTTTTTGGATTGTACTCGTCGGCGTTTACGCCGAGCACCAATGTCTTGTCGTGCCCTTTTGCTGGGGCGCTGATGATCACTTTTTTTGCGCCGGCGTGGATGTGCGCCATGCACGCTTCTTTGGTCGTAAATAGACCTGTGCATTCGAGCACAATGTCGACTCCGAGATCCTTCCATGGGAGTTTGCTCGGCTCACGTTCGGCTGTGATTTTGATCGTTCGGCCGTTAATTTCGAACGCGCCGTCGCCGACGGTCGCGCGGTGTTTTGCTCGCCGGTGGACGGTGTCGTAGTTGTAAAGGTGCGCCAGTGTTTTCGCGTCTGTCAGGTCGTTAATGGCGACGAGTTCGATGTCGGCGATTTTGCGATCGAAGAGCGATCGCACGATGCAGCGACCGATGCGGCCGAAGCCGTTGATGGCGATTTTTGTAGGCATGACAGGTCCTTGAACGAGGTTCGTGGCGGTCAACGTACCGCCGCGAATGGGTACGAGCAAGGAGGGCGCGGCATCGGCGCCGGTATAGTGCGCCTATGCCCACTTCGTCGCGCGGTCTAGTTGCGCGGCTTAAGAACTAAAAGTGCCGGCCCCGACCAGACGTATCTGGCGACAGACCCTCTCGCTGGTCTGGCGACAGACCCTCTCGCTGGATCGGCGGACTTAAATCGTGTGCGAATGGACATCATCATCTGACCGACATGATTCATGCCTGCCTGGTCTTTGCCGGTGCCCCAGAGGCCATTGTCGGATGAAAAAATCAGGACAGTGGGATCGGTCTTGATCAGTTCAGCTCGTGCATCTTCCGAAGTTGCAAACCAGTTCCAAAGACCGGCGAGCATTGCGTCGAGCTGTGACGAAACGTCGGACTCCACCGTTGCGTTCGCAAAGAACTCATGCGTGGAAGCGCTCGCGAGAATCTTGTTTGCGTCGCCAGGAGCCCCAATAGTGGTCGCTTGCTCAGCCGTGACGTCATTCCAAGTCTGGCCGTCCATAGCGGGGTAGGTGCCCGCGGCGGTCGATTCTGAACGTCTTGCATTCAGGGCGCTGCTGAGCGGCGGCAGGCCAAAAGGGCCGGCTACTGGGGAAAGCGGGGCCCCGCCGCCGTCGTGTCCACGGGCAGGTGTTGGCGGACTAAGCGGTGGTGCGGCGTCGCCGTTGTCCGCTACCGGCGGGACGGTGTCGTCGTCTTCTTCTTCGGTCGACTCGGATCCGGAGGCCGTGTCGGCACGCTCTTTTGGCCTAGTGTTGCTGTCTCGCTCGTGGAACGGGGCGGCCGGTTCGGCTGCATTCTCGCCGTCGCTGCACCCCTGGGCCAGAACTAGGGTCGTCGCAGTCGTTGCGGTCAACGCAAGCGCGGATAAAAACGGTCGAGTCAATCGAGCGATCATGGGCAACTCCGGCGATGAAATGGGGGCGAGCGCGGCCAAGCTGCCCGGCTCGTTGAGATGGCGTGTCCATTGGTATGAGCGAACGGAGAGGTCGGCGCAAAGCGTTTCGCGTCGAATCCGACCGCGCTCCCTCTATGAGGCCTCGGGGATCGTCAACACTGAGGCATCAGAGTACGAGCGTCTCGATGTGCTCGCCCCACACGCCTCTTAGGACATTCGAAATTTCACCGACGGTGCCCCCCGCCTTTACTGCATCAATCAGAGCGGGCATGAGATTGCCTGTCCCGTTAGCTCGGCTTTTTACCTGTTCGAGCGCTGCAGTGTACCGAGAAGCGTCACGGGTCTCACGCAACTTCCGAACTCGCGCGACCTGTTGATGTTCGATTTGAGGGTCGACCCTCATGACAGGAACGGCCGTCTCGTCGTGCTGCGTATACGCGTTCAGTCCAACAATGATCCGCTTTTTTTGCTCAATCTCGATCTGATATTGATACGCGGAGTTTTGAATTTCGCGCTGCGGGTACCCCTGCTCAATCGCAGCAACCATCCCGCCGAGTTCGTCGATGCGTCGGATGTATTTGAGCGCATCTTTTTCAATTTGATGCGTGAGTGTTTCGATGGCGTAGCTGCCGCCCAACGCGTCGACGAAATCGGAAATCCCCGATTCGTTTGCGACAATTTGCTGTGTTCGAAGCGCAATTGTTGCGCTTTCGTTCGTCGGTAGCCCAAGCGCTTCATCAAAACTGTTTGTGTGGAGCGACTGGCACCCGCCAAGAACCGCGGCAAGCGTTTGAACGGTAACGCGCGCAATGTTGTTGAGCGGCTGCTGCGCCGTCAGCGTCATCCCAGCTGTTTGGCAGTGAAATCGGAGCGCGCGCGCGCGATTTGTTTTTGCGCCAAATCGCGTGGCCATGATCGTGCTCCACATCCGGCGTGCAGCGCGAAATTTCGCGACTTCTTCGATGAGATTGTTGTGCACATTAAAGAAGAAAGAAAGCTGCGCGCCGAATTTGTCGACATCGAGCCCCGCCTCAATGGCCGCCTGAACGTACGCAATCCCGTCAGCGAGCGTGAACGCAACTTCTTGGACCGCATCAGAGCCCGCTTCACGGATGTGGTAGCCGCTGATCGAAATCGTGTTCCATTTTGGAACGTCGGTCGCGCAAAATGCGAAAACGTCGTTAATCAATCGTAGCGACGGACGGGGCGGGAAAATGTACGTTCCGCGCGCGATGTACTCTTTTAAGATATCGTTCTGAATTGTCCCCCTAATTGCATTGCGCGGGACGCCGTTTTCTTCGGCAACTGCGACATACAGTGCGAGTAAAATGGCCGCAGTCGCGTTGATTGTCATCGACGTCGAAATTTTGTCGAGCGGGAGCCCGTGAAGAAGGACGCGCATGTCTTCGATTGAGTCGATCGCAACACCAACGCGACCGACTTCGCCGAGCGATTTTTCGTCGTCTGAATCGCGCCCCATCTGCGTCGGCAAATCGAATGCAACGCTGAGCCCTGTCTGCCCCTGCTGCAGGAGATAGCGGTAACGCTCGTTTGATTCGGCCGCCGTTCCGAACCCGGCGTATTGGCGCATTGTCCAGAGCCGCCCTCGGTACATGTTCGGCTGCACACCTCGCGTGAAAGGTGGCTGCCCGGGAAAGCCGAGATCGCGCGCCGGTTCAAAGTCGATTTCGCCCAGATTGGGTGGCCCGTAAAGCGGAGCGGTGTCGGCCCCCCCCGCGAGAACGCCGATGCGCGGCCGCGGACACTCTTTCGCTTCCGCTGGCTGAAGCGTTTGCTCCAGCCAGTCGCGGTATTGGCTGACATAGTCTCGCATTGATAATCGTTCGGTTAGGACTTTAGGTACACGCGCTAATGAGCCGCTTTTTTGTCAGACGAGCGGCCCTGTGGCTGAGGCGCATCGAATTGAAATACGAGTTCGTTCGGCTGGACAAAGCCGAGCTGGGAGCGGGCAATCTTTTCGACTGCGGAAGGATTATCCCGAAGCGCGCGAATTTCGACCCGAAGTTTTGCAATATCGTGTTTTAGCGCGCTATTTTCGCGCTCAACGTCGGCAAGTTCACGGTGTAGTTGCAGCATGCGGGCGACGCCTTGCGGACGCGCGATTGAAATTGGAACCGCAACCGCGGTGATGGCCAATAGAGCGAGCGGAATGGCGTGTTGTGCTTTTAATTGCGAGTAAATCACATGCATCCCAGTTTCTGAAACGACGAGGAGGCCCTCGACGGTTGGTCAGCCGCCCGTATTGTACTGACGCGGGCGGACAGAGTGCTCGCACGATGATACACAGGCAAATGATGAACTCGCAATTTGAAGCAGTTATTGGCTTGGAAGTTCATGCACAACTTCTCACCAAGTCGAAAGCGTTTTGTTCCTGTTCAACTGCGTTTGGCGCTCAGCCAAACACGCAAGTCTGCCCTGTTTGTTTAGGGCTGCCGGGGGCACTCCCCGTGCTGAACGCCGAGGCGGTCCGGATGGCGGTTTCCGCCGCGTTGGCGGTGAATTGTTCAATCCAAAAGAACAGCCGATTTGCGCGGAAGAACTACTTTTACCCCGACTTGCCAAAGGGGTATCAAATCAGTCAGTTCGACGAGCCGTTCAGCCAAAATGGTCACCTCGATATCGAAGTGCAGAGTGTGCCGGTCGGCTCGCCTAGGCGGCACGTGCGGGCGCGCATTCAACGCGTTCACATGGAGGAAGATGCCGGCAAAAATTTGCATGATCGCGGCGACGATTCGATCGTAGACCTGAACCGTTCGGGGACGGCGCTGATTGAAATCGTAGGTGAGCCAGATTTGCGAAGCGGTCTCGAAGCGGCCGAATATTTGCGAACACTTCGAGAGATATTGGTTTTCATCGGCGTGAACGACGGGAACCTGGAAGAAGGGTCGTTTCGTTGTGACGCAAACGTATCGATTCGTCCGATCGGCGCGTCGAAATTTGGGACGCGTACAGAGCTGAAGAACATCAATTCGTTTCGCTTCGTGCAAAAGGCGATCGACTACGAAATAGCGCGTCAAGAATCGGTGATTAAATCGGGCGGTACCATCGTGATGGAGACGCGTGGATGGGACGAAAAATCGGGCGAAACATTTTCGATGCGCAGCAAAGAAGAAGCGCACGATTACCGCTATTTTCCTGAGCCAGATCTCCCCGCGCTCGTTCTTGAAGATGCGTATATTTCGCAGATTCGGGATGCGCTTCCCGAACTTCCGCAAGCAAAGCGTGAACGTTTTGCGAACGATTTAAAATTGCCTGCAAATGCGGCGCAGGTTTTGACGCAACATCCGGCGATTGCGTCGCTCTTTGAACGCGCGGCGGAGCTACACGGCGATGCGCTACGGGTTGCGAATTTTGTTCAAGGCGAAGTGCTTCGTGACACCACAACACGTGGGCTCCACGCTGAAATTCCTTTAACTTCGGAGCAGATCGCCGACCTTTTGAAGCTTGTCGATGCCGGTACAATCAGCGGCAAACAGGCGAAAGAGGTCTATGCGAAGTTACGCGGAACAGATGCACGCGCCGATGAAATTGTACGTAGCTCCGGCATGGCTCAGGTGTCCGATGCGGGGCTCATCGACGACGTCGTTCGACGTGTTTTGGAAGCGAATCCAAAGCAGGCCGAAGCGGTCAAAAATGGGAAGACAGGCGTGATCGGATTTTTGGTCGGGCAGGTGATGAAAGAGATGAAAGGGAGCGCAAACCCGGCAATGGTTAACGAAGCGCTACAACGTCTCCTTGGTCTCTAGCCTAGGGCCCGATCTCAGTGCGCCAGGCAAAGCCTGGATGAGGGGAACGGAATGTAGCTAAAACAACTGAAACCTCATGTAGCAACCCAGCGGGTTCAAATCCCGACCGGCCAAGTTAGACCAACAGCCGGAAGCGAGTCTTGCGTGGTCGTAAAAGAAGCGACGGGAAACCGTGACTGCGAAGCGTAGACAGCGAGTGTGCAGGCCGCGTGATTGAGCCACGAAATCAACTTCTTTGTGAGAGCCGACGCCGTTGAGATAGCGGAAGGCAACACCGATGCACAATTACAGGGCGATGCCCGACGGGCCAGAGTGCAGAGGTCTCACCGGGGTCGTAGAACGGGGCATGCAAACGAGGGTTGTCCAGGAACCTGGGAGGCCCAGACGTCATCGTCGACGAGACGATAAAACTGCGGAGTGAGCATCACGTGAGCGAAGCAGGGGCGCCGGGGCGTCGGAGTGCCGCAGTAGTACCGCCGAAGTTGGGGAACCGATCTACACGGGACCCAATGGAGGGAAGGGCGGCACCAAATTACGGAATCGTTGAAGGGACAGATGACGTCGACATCGAGCGCGGACAACATCTTAACGAAACAACAACGAATAGCGAAGTTGGCGCGAGAAGCGCCCAATATGGCGTTCAAAACACTCGCACACCACATCGACATCGAATGGTTGCAGGAGGCGTATCGGCGCACGCGCAAAAGCGGAGCAACTGGCGTGGATGGTCAAAGCGCAGTCGAGTATGCGGAAAACCTGGAGAGCAATCTTCAGTCGCTGCTTGATCGCGCAAAGAGCGGCACGTACAGAGCGCCGCCAGTACGACGCGTGCATATCCCAAAAGGGTCGGGCTCGGAAACGAGGCCGATTGGCATTCCAACCTTTGAAGATAAGGTGCTTCAGAGAGCTGTGTCGATGGTTCTGCACGCCGTATACGAGCAAGATTTTCTCGACTGCTCGTACGGTTTTCGGCCCAAACGATCAGCACATCAAGCACTCGATAAGCTGTGGACTGAAACGACGAAGGCGGCGGGCGGGTGGATCTTAGAGATCGATCTACGAAAGTTTTTCGACACTCTCGGTCACGAACACCTGAGGAATATCCTGCACCAACGGGTGCTTGATGGCGTGATACTGCGTCTGATCGGCAAGTGGTTGAATGCAGGAATCATGGAGGATGGGTGCATCACGCATCCGGATGCCGGAAGTCCGCAGGGCGGCGTAATCTCGCCGATACTCGCGAACATTTACCTGCATGAGGTGCTCGACAAGTGGTTTGCCGAAGTTGTCAAACCGCGATTGAAGGGCAATGCACAACTCGTTCGCTACGCGGACGATGCGGTGCTTTTGTTTACGAACGAAGAAGATGCGCGAAAGGTCATGCAGACGTTGCCCAAGCGAATGGGCAAATTCGGCCTGACTCTGCATCCGGAGAAAACGAGACTGATCAATTTCCGCCGTCCGGACCAATTCCCGCCCAGCAACGGCGGCAACTCGGAAGGGCCGGGGAGCTTTGATTTGCTCGGCTTCACCCATTTCTGGATCCGAGCAAGGAACCAAAAGTGGGTGATTCGTCGCAAAACAGCTAGCGATCGCTTTGCCCGAGCGCTCAATCGGATCGTGCAATGGTGCCGTGAACACCGTCACGATAAAGTCCGTCTGCAGCGTCAGATGCTTCACCGAAAGTTGATCGGTCACTATCAGTACTATGGGATCATCGGTAACTCGAAGGGGCTCGACCGGTTCTACCAAGAAGTGACTGCGACCTGGCGCAAGTGGCTCAGTCGCCGCTCGCAAAAGGCGTACTTCAACTGGCATCGCATGACCAAGCTACTGAAGCGTCATCCGCTTCCGTTGCCACTCATGCCGGTGCGCCTACCACGACAAGCAGCGAATCCGTAGTTTGAAGAGCCGGATGCGTTAATTGCGCACGTCCGGATCTGTGAGGGCCCTCGGACAACCGAGGGCTACTCGACAAATCTGATCTGCCCACGTAAACGTGCCCGTGCCCGTAAACGTGCCCGGTTTTTTTCGGTGCAATGTCGTTTTCAAGCAACTTTGTCCGTCGGCGGTCGATGATCATTCATGATTCTCGACCACGAAAAACTCGACGTTTATCATCATC
>CAMAVR010000006.1 GCA_945861885.1 Nannocystis exedens
CGCTTCAAAATCCATTCGCGAGCCGTGGGAAAACTTTTCGGTGACGATTTTGACCGAACCTATCTGTCGGCCCTTAAAAATACTCCCGCCCTTCCGCCCTCCCTGTTCAAATTCTGCGGCTTTTTTGATTTCTTAAACAGACCCTAGCATCAAGGGCAATATCGAACGTTGATGGACTCATCGCCAAGCACTGCCCGACCTGTTTGGTCGCGTTTTTGTCGGTGGCCGGGCCCCACGTGGCGATGCAAAAGTCGTGAGCTGCGCAGTTGACTGCAAGGGACGCCGGAGCGCTCGGTGGCGGCGTTTCGACGCGCGGGCAGTCGGCGTATGCCGGCAGCGTGAAGTCGGCTCCGGCCTTAACAAGCTCAGCTTCCACGCCGGCGATGACTGCGATCTCTTCGAGCTCGGCTTGAACGTTGCCGGTTGATGCCGTCTTCTGCTCTGGAACGCCGTAGTCGATTGCAAGCGTGCTATTTTCCTGGTTAATTACGATCGTCCCCGCGCCCGGATAGCATTGAGAATCCTGTTTTACGACGTCCGAAAAAGCGATGCCAGGCCCCTCGCCGGCGGCCGTTGTCGCCTCACCCGACAGCGCGAACGAATCGCCGGTGACCGCTAGAATCGACATGTCGAGCGTCATCGCATCGTCGCCGGCTTTTAGATCTTGGCTTGTGACTGCGTAGTAGTGTTCGAGATCGTCTGTCGTGAATGTGACCTTGCCGTTAATGATGATGCTGTCGGCGGTTGTAATGTTTGTCATCTGCAGCAACACAGAGACAATATTTGACCCTGCCGCATCCGCATTCGGTGTTGTTGAGACGGTCACTGTTAATGTCCCGGCGGAGATGAGCGTGCCGAGAGTTATCCCCGCTTTTATGACCTCTTCTCGCGTGATGAGCGACGCATCTTTTTCGACCAAGTGCGGCGGAATGCCGCTCGTAAAAAGTGGGCAGGAGTCAACAAACTTGATCGTGATAGAGTTGGTTGCTTCGTCGAGCTCTGGCTTCGACGTGCACTCGATCGCGTTTGCGATCATGTTGGGATAAATGAGTCGCGCGTTGTCAAGCGCGGAGCCGGTGAGCACAAGAGTTGGGTCGAACTTGAATGCGCTGTCGGCGAGCAACATCGTTTGCTGAATCGCCGAAATGTTCTGGCTCTGATGGGTGATCGCAGTGACCTGCCCCGCAGTCGGAAAGCTACAACCGATCGCCAGCGCTGCCGCCGCTGCTCCGATCAGTGACGTAAAAATCGGCGATAAACGGCTCGTCATGAGTAGGCCCCTTCGTCGGTGTCGCGCGTATCCGCAGCTTACACATTCTGCAGATTTTACGGCCGACTGACCGACAAAAGAAGGCTACGGCGGGGGTGCCGCTGCATCTGGTAGAGCTGGCGCTGACGCATCTTGTTGTGGCGACGGAATCAGCCAGGCGCACTTCGGGCTCAACTCAGGATGTTGAACAATCGCGCAATCACCGCTGTTTATTGCAGAAACGCACGCTTCGACCTGCTCGGGTAGCGGCTCGACGGACGTTGTCAGGCCGTGAAGGCAGGCGTCATGATAATAGCGCACGCACGAATCGACCGCGTTTCCAGCCGGTCTAGGAATTGAGAGCTGAATGCCTGGGCAGGCCTCTGCGGCGCGGCACCTCGACTCCTCAATCTGGCGGCATGTGTCGATACCGAGCGCCGCGGTGCTGCAAGCGGCGCCAGCGACAACGAAAACAACAGACCAAAAAAGTAGTGCTCGCTTCATGACCTGTGAATACCGCATGAAGGGCGACGTACTACGTACGACATCGAAATCACAACTTTCCGTCGGCGCTTAACCGATCGACATTTGCGCGCCCGCTCTTGACCTGGAGGCAACTTCGTCATCTCCATCGTCGCTTATGATCGCTGCGCTTGTTCTCGCCGCGGGGCACGGCACACGCCTCCGCCCACTTACCGATGACACCCCAAAGCCGCTTTTGTGGGTAGGTGATGGCCCGCTTCTTTCGCATATTATTAGGGCTATAGCACCGCTAAACCCTCGTCGCATTGTCGTTAATGCGCATCACTGCGCGCATGAAATAGCTGCATATCTTGATGCGCATTCGCTGGCGCCGACGCTCTCACATGAAGTCGAACTGCTCGGCACAGGAGGCGCGTTAAATTTCGCCGCAAGCTCGCTCGGTCAAGGTGATGTTCTCGTGTGGAACGGCGATATCCTTGGTGAGATCGACGCCGCGTCGCTCGTGCGCGCGCATCAAAACGATCCCAATGCTCCGGCGGCGACGCTCGCCATAAGTCGGCGTCGTTTGGGTGAGGGTAATGTCGGTGTCGGGCGTGACCGACGCATCGTGCGTCTTCGCGAAGAGACATTCGGGTCCGGTGAGCAGAGCGGCGGCGACTTCGTTGCGGTGTCGGTTGTAGGTAACGAGGCGCGCGCGCTCGCGCCCGAGCGAGGCTGCATGGTCGGCGACGTGTATATGCCTGCACTCCGAAATCACTTTATTTTATCGGCATTTGAAGTGCGCGGCCCTTGGTTTGACATCGGCTCGATTCGATCGTTCGCCGACGCAAACGCCTGGTGGCTCACCAAAAATGGAGTCGATGCGTACGTCTCGCCAAAGGCAACAATCGGCGATCGCGTGACGGTTAAAGGGGCGGTGATCGCAGACGGCGCAATTGTCAATGGGTGGGGAGAGGTGCGATGTTCGGTCATTCTGCCAGAAGCACAAGTAGTTGCGCCTATTTACAATTGCGTCGCTCTTCGAAATGGAATGCAAATCGAATTTGTTTAAGAAAACGTTTGGTGTTTCCCCTGGAGTTATGTGTATTCACCAAGTCGATGTCGGTTTATGGAAGCGCAACGGTAAGGGGGGGTTGATGTCGGGAATGAGCGAAAGTTGCAGCGTTTGTGGGGGCGCATTCGAGGTTCAGTTTCGGTACCAGATGGAAGAAAAAGACGGCGGTTTCCTCTTTTTCTGCTCGCAAGCGTGTCAGTCAAAAAGTGTGCGCGGAGAACATACCGGCGGGGTGACATGCTCCGCATGCGCAAAGAGATTTGTTGTTGAACTGGTGTCGCAAGTCGTGCGCGTGCGTGGTGAGCGCGTCTACGCATGCTCCGAATCGTGTCGCGTGCAAGTGCTCGCCGAGGCGGGTGGAGCGCCGCTAAGCGCATTCGTGACGCCGGAGCAGATGCAAGCGCCAGTGCCGCCACCGGCGCCATCGCAGACGCGTTTGCCATCGACGAAGACGCCGTCGGCGCTCACGCCGCAGCGCCCGTTTGCAGGGCCGCGACGTCTCGCGATTTTTAATCACAAAGGCGGGACAGGGAAGACGACGACATCGGTGAGCGTTGCGGCGGGGCTCGCGTCGCGCGGCTTTCGCGTGCTGCTTGTCGACACCGACTCGCAAGGCAATGTTGGCGTCTCGCTCGGCGTGAAGAGTGAGCGGTCGCTGTATCACGTGCTTGTCATGGGGCTTCGTCCGGCCGACGCGGCGGTGACGATCAGACCGAACCTCGATGTCATCGTGTCGAATGAAACGCTCGCCGCGGCCGAACTCTATCTCGCCGGTCGGCAGAATCGCGATCGCGTTTTGCGGGAGCGTCTGCTCTCGGTGGTCGATAGCTACGATGTTGTTGTTCTCGACTGCTCACCCTCGCTCTCGCTGATGAATCAGAACGCGCTCGTGTTCGCAGACGGCATTCTCGTGCCGGTCGCGTGCGACTTCTTGTCGCTTGTCGGAGTTAGGCAGGTGATCAAGACGGTCAAAAATGTCAACACGCTTTTGCATCATCCAGTGCATATATTCGGTGTTTTGCCAACATTTTATGACGGTCGTGCTCGCTTGTGCCGCGACGCAGTCGAGACGTTGAAGTCGCACTTTGCTGAAAAATGTCTTCCGCCGATTCGGTCGACGATTCGCATCAAAGAGGCGCCGGCTCAAGGGCGAACAATCTACGAATACGCACCCGACTCGCACGCTTGCGAAGATTACCAGCGCCTTGTTGAGCTCATCATTGGGGGGCCAGCCGCGCTGCGTGAGCGAGTATCGGTTGATGACGAGCGTGGTGGGCAAGTCGACGCGCAGCTGAGTGCAGCGCTTGCGTGAAGCCTTGCGTGAAAGAGAGATTAGCGTGAATCATCCAGTAATTGAACGGCAAAAATTGAAGGAGGGATTGATGGAGGCTCGTGATGTGCATGACAACGGCGGGACAGCAGTGCGCGGGGTCGACTCGGACGATGTTCAGGGGGTGATGACGGGCGCTTTCTACAATCGAGTTAACGGCGCGTTGGCAGAAGAAGTTGTGCCTCCACCGCCGATGTCCGATCTATCGGTGAGAGATTCAGGCAAGCCGACGCACTACAAGGTGATTTGCATCTCGATGTACACGCGAGATCTGAAGCGCCTCGACGGGCTCGTGGATGAGCTCAAAGGGCGGGGGATGACAAAAGCAAATCGAAGCGCGCTCATTCGTGCCGCGCTCGATCAGCTCGATCTTGATAAAGTGCAGCGAGGGATCTAATCGTGCTTGCGCATGCGTGTGAGCAATCGACTTGGTGCGGGGCTGATTTGTTGTGTGATCGTGCCGCTCGCTTTGTCGCAAGTCACGTGTGCCATTGGCGCGAGCGATTCAATCGATAATAGCGGTGGCGCGGGGCCGAATGAGCGCCCCGCAACGCACGCACCAAACAGCGCGAATGGCGCAAGCGACGATCGCAATCGAACAGAATCACCAGAAGGCGGCTCCGGGGGGGCGGCGCCTGTCAATGGTGCAGATGACGACAACCACGATGCTGAAGCGCCTGCGGCCGATGCCGAAGCGCCCGCGGCCGATGCCGAACCAGTTGTGCCGGTTCCTGATGCCGGTGACGATGCGGATGATAGCGGCGCCACAGTCGTGGAGCCCAGCGATCCTGAACCACCACCACCAATGCCGGTTGATGCCGGAGATACCGTTGGTCCAGGAGCGGCGTCGCATCCGGTCGCCGATTGCCTACGAATTTCTGGCTACCTCGAAGGGGGCCGCAACGTAAAAGCGCTGGCGATCTTTAACTGCGGCGAAAAAGCGGTAGAGATGGCGAACTACGGGTTGTGCCTAGAGACAAACTCGGCGACCGACTGTTCGGTTATCGGAGTGTTCGAAGGGGTGGTCACCAAAGGAGATGTCCTCGTGATTGTCGGTCCTGACTATCCGCTTCCGACAACGCATTTGAAGAGCCCTCTCGCAAATTTTACCGGCGACGATCGAATTGCGCTGTTTCGCGATGTCAATGGCGACAAAAGTCTGACACGCGGAGTCGACGAGATCATCGATTCGATCGGGACGTTAGGCGTGCGCCCAACGCCATCAGCGTGGGCACGGATGGGGCTCCGCCGAAAGAACTGCACGCCGTTTCTCGGTGTCGGTCCGTTCGATTATCGCAACTACTACGAGCGGTATCCCGCTACAGACACGACGCAAATCGCTTTGGCGCCGCAGATTCAGTGCCCGAGATAAGACCAGAATTCTTCTAAATCGCGCGGCATTGGCGCAATAATATCGAGAGGCCGCGACGTGATTGGATGCGGAAGCGAGAGGCGGTGCGCGTGAAGCGCATGGCGCGGCAATTCAAGTTCGGCAAAATCTTCGTCGGTTAAAAGGTTGTCGACGCCGCGCGCGAACCGCGTGTCGTCGTGGCCATAAAGTTTGTCGCCGACGATAGGCGTATCGACCGATGCGAGGTGAGCCCGAATTTGATGTTGACGTCCGGTTTCGAGGTAGCAGCGCACGAGCGCATAGGCGCCCCGCGCTCCGTGGCGAACCGCATCGACTTCAAATTCGGTCGCGGCGTACATCCCGAAGCCTTCTTCGGCGATTCGCATTTTTACGTTTGTCGCGTGCGTTGGGTCGAGCTCGAGCGGTTTTTCAACGCGAAAGCGTCGTTCGCGGCTCTGCCCCGGGTCGCCCCATGTGATTGCGGCGTACTCTTTTTCGATCGCGTCGCGCTCAAAAAATTGCTGTTTGAGCGCGCGATCGCACCGAAGCGACTTCGTGACGAGCAGCACACCGCTGGTTTCGCGGTCGAGCCGGTGGCCGAGCGAAAGCCACTGATCGGGGCGCTCCGATTGGAGAATCTTGATCAGCGTGTTCGTGTGGTACCGCGCCGTCGGGTGAACGGGCAGCCCTGACGGTTTATCGACCGCTAGAAGATGCTCATCTTCGAACAAGACTGTTATGTCGGTCGGCACTTCAACTTCGTCCCAGGGGGCGCGCCAGAGGGCAATAAGTTGATGGGACGCGACCCGCGTACTCACCCGAAGAGGCCGCCCTTCGGCGTTATACCCGCTCGTTCGAATGATCGCTTGCGTCCGCGTGCGACTCGAACGACGAAATTCCCCCTGCAAAAACACATCAACCCGCTGCCCCGCAGCCTCAGGGGGGACGCGAAACACCGACAAAATAGCCGCTTCATCGACGCCTTCGGGCCGAGCGACAGAAACTTCGTTGGAGCGAATGCGGGTCATAAAGGTTTACGGGCTTACAACAATGAGGGGTGCGGGGGCGATTGGCAACTCCGCGTCCGCTTGACAAACAATGCCGATTCAACGCGCACAGAGGCCAAACTTACGTCGTCCGCGGTTGAAGAAGCCGCTCCGACGTACTTTCCGACGCTCGATGGGCTGCGATTTGTCCCGTTTTTCCACTTTTCTATTCACCACTACAAGGTCAGCGGCGCACCCAGCAAGCTGACTGGGCGCATCTCAGTCCCGCGTTTTTTTATCAGGCGCTCGCTCCGAATTTGGCCGCTCTACTTCTTCTTCGTGGTCGGCATATACGCAGTCTGCGTCGCGAAGTACGGCTTGCACTAGGTATCGACGAATCAGGTGAGCCGTCGAAGACGGCACGTTCCGAAAACGGCGCCGATGCATCGTGCGCGTAAAAAAATTATTTCGCTACGACCCCGTCGGGGCGTCTTGAGACCATCGGCTCGTACCGAGACTACGGAGTTGGAACGCCAGTAATGCGGAACTTTCTGATATTCCAACCATAGCTATTCGTTAGCTGAGTGCCGTTGCTCTTCGTAGGACCGAATTCAAATCGAATGCTGGTCAAGGGTTGATCGCTAACTAAATTTGGCAAACTCAACGTAATCCTTTGCCAAGCGGTGTCTTTGATGGCTCCGCTGTTTTGCCACAAGACTGACCCAAAGATTTGAGAAGCAGCTAAGATAGAGACCCGGTCGTCCGCTTCTATTCCTAAATAACGATCGAACTCGAGCCGAAGGTCCGAGAAGCCGATCGTCGAAAAGCTCGCTGAAGCAAGTTGCACCTTTTTTGCTATCGGCTCTGGATACAAACCTGTTCCAGTTAGAAAATTCCCCACGACTGGTGAATCTTTCGGATCAAACGTCGACCTAGGAGTCCCGAAAGACCACACGCCTTGCGGATCAGACGTGATTCCCCACCCGGCCGGTCTCGTGACCATGCTTGCTTCATAAATGACTTTCGATGTCCCCGACGATGGTGAAACGCCTAAGCTCGCCTGGCTACTTCCGCTGAAGCTGCTCTGAACAGAGTTCACGGCTCGGATATTGCTTGTGTATGTTCCCGCACCAAGACTCGCAGCCGTAGTTAACTTTAAGGCAGCAACCCCCTTAGCACCGGGGGCCAAAGATACGCTTGCTGGATTGATCGCGCTTGCAACCCCCGCCGAAGCAGTTGACGTCACGTTGAACACAGAAGACTGACAATTCGAACTGTCATTATTTGTCAGATAAACCTGATAGGTTGCCGATTGGCCTGCACTAACCCATTGCGTCGTCGAGGGATTTACAGTCACTGCCGGATTGGCTCGAACGCAAGGCGCCGCGATGACAGAATAAATGACGGAAGCGCTCCCAATCGATACGTTCGTCGAGCCTGTACCGCTTACCGTCGTGAGGTAATCCCCGACCGCGAGGCTCGCGGAAGACGACACTTGCAGGGTGACACTTCTCGTCGCACCGGGCGCTAGGGTGACCTGCGTGCCAGAAAGAGTGGCTGTCAACCCAGACACGGCGCTTGCTTTTAGAACAATGGCGTTTGGCGAGCACTCTGGAGAGTCATTGTTCCTAATCGCGACTGAATAGTTGACCGTTTTGCCCGCAACCACAGACTGCTTAAGCGGCGAAATCGTGATTGCTGGAGCGGCCGTGCGGCAAGACCCTAATGTTCCGGAAAGTGTGTATTGTCCGATACTTCCGTAAGCTGAGTAGGGAGTTACTGTATTGCCGACAGAAAGAACTTCCAGATAGTAAGTTCCGCCCGAAAGGTTATCGAGTTTGAGCGACGCAGAACATGAAGTTTGCGGGTTCGACTCAGCCAAAAGCCTATTGGCGGAGTCCTTTAACTTCAGCGCAAGATCTAAGTTGTTGCCGACACCATTCGTGGCGCTTCGAAACGTCGATGCATTAATAGAGAGACTTCCACCACCCGTTTTTATTGAATAAACATGAACATCGCCTGCACTCCGAATAACGCTATTCGTGGAAATGACGCCATTCGTTCCTAGCGGCGTGGCCGTAGATACACTCGAGCCAACCGTGGTCTCACGAAGACCTAAAAGCTCTGTGAGCATCGCGATGTCGTCTTCGGTATTGGTAGCGTTCGGGTACTCGCCCCGAGAGAATTGGGTTACCGACTTACCGTACCCACTTCCCATAATCGGCGACCAGGAGCTTTCCCCCTCTCCGCTTCCGAAATACGAACCGACACTTCCCTGGCCGTCGTGTAAGAGGCCAAAGAGGTGACCACTTTCATGCGAAACGCCTCCGGCAACTCCATCCTCTCGGCCACCGCTTAAATTATTGTAGTACACAAGACCGGGTTGATAGTAACCGTTGTTGAAAAATCCGTATACTTGCAGGTATGCAATACCTCCCGAACTGTTCGCCGGCATCGGGACTCCCGTTGCGTCAAGGTTCTTCGTAACCACGACTTCCATCGCGTAAGGAGAGCGAACCGGCATTTCTGTGGTTACGTCAATGGCCCACGGAATATAGTCTTCGGCAACTCGAGCCCATATGCTTGAAATAGCATTTTGCTCTTCTTTAGAAAAACCACTGATACCGTCGAGGTCATAAGGAAGCGCTCTGTAAATCGCTGTGTTGTTTTCCTTATTCCATGCTTTACCCTGGATGGTTTCCCCAACGAAATTCAAATAAAGAATATTCGTGGCTCCCGGCAGCGTGTGATGGATCGGGACGCCTTCCGGCGTATAGCTCGTCGGAGTTGGCAAACTTGAAGGCTCTGGCGCAACGTAAGAAGAAACCTGCTCTTGTGTGATGCCACCAGCCTGGAGAATATTTTCAAACGGCTCTTCTTGAATAAAAACGTTCCCGTTCTGATCAAACGAGACCGTTGGATCGTCCACCTGTAGACGCTCGAGCCGAGCCTTGATTTCTTCTCGTCGTCTCGCTGGAAAAGGGGCCTCTACCGGCGGCTGCTCGTCGACCCTAAAAGCTTCATCACTCGTCAACAGTTGAAGTGGCATCACCTGAAGCGCGACCGCGAGAAGCAATCTTTGCATAGTGATAGAAGCCTATCTGCTTTTCACTGCTTGAAATATTTATTCGGAATAACCAGCTACTCTTTTGTGACCGTCGCCTCTTCAATGGCTCAACTTATCGACGATTTATGACGTGGACCCAACTTTTTGGACCAGGGGTTAAGGCAAGGATGAGCCTGTTTTTATAGAATGGAGCGAGGCATTTCGGGCCCCTTCGCTTCGGCGTTCGTTCGGTACCAACGGATTGTTTGCGTTAGGCCTTCTTGCAGCGTTGTTGTTGGAAGAATGCCTAACTCTGTTGCGCGCGTGACATCGAGGTAGCGCTCGATTTGGCCGTCGGGTTTGGTCCGGTCCCACGTGACTGCGCCTTTGTAGCCGCTTAGCTGCGCGATCGTTTCAATCAGCTCTCTAAGCCGCACAGGATGCCCCGTACCAAGATTCACTGGCTCAGGGGTCGATATGTGCTCACCAGCGATGAGTAACGCGCGCACGACGTCGTCCACGTAAACGAAATCACGCGTCGGTGCTCCTGTCCCCCACACGATAATTTCTGGTGCATCGGCCGCTTGGGCTTCGACGCAGCGCCTGATGTTTGCAGGGATGACGCGCGCTTTTCCGTAGTCAAAGTTGTCGTGCGGCCCATAGATGCTGTCGCACACGAGATTGACCGTCTGAAGAGCGTGCTGCGCATAGTACAGCTGCGACTGAAGGATCATCATCCGCTTCGAAAAGCCGTAGCTCCGCATCGACGAATCAGGCGAGCCGTCGAAGACTGCACGTTCCGAAAACGGCGCCGATGCATCGTGCGCGTAACAGTTGACGGAGCTCATCGCGACGATTTTTTCTACGCTGCTGCGTCGTGCATACTCCAAAAGCAGCGTGTTCATCATCGTGTTTTGATAGTAAACAGCGCCGCCGTGCGACCGAACGTACTCAATTCCGCCAACATCGGCGGCGAGGTGCAAGACCACCTGCGGCTGTTTTTCCGCAAAGAGTCGCGCAACGTCGGCCTCTCGAGTGAGATCATACTCGGACTTGCGGACGATAAAGAGCTCAGCGCCCAGGCGCTTTAGCGGAGGCGCGAGATGCCTACCGACGAAGCCACCTCCGCCCGTAAGCATCACCCGTTTGCCGCTCCAGTAGCTTGTCACAGCGCGGTCGATCGATCGATGAATTCATCAAAGACGTCCATCGCGTATTGACGCTCGTCTGCCCCGATTTGCGGATGGCAGCCGATGAAGAATGCGCTGTTCGCGATGCGTTCGGTGTTCGTAAGCTTTCCGGCGATGCGCGTTGCTTCGCCTCGGTACGCCGGCTGGACTGCAAGATTGCCGCCCATGAACGCCCGCGTTTCGATGCGATGCTGCTCAAGAAACCGCACCATCTGCGTACGCGTAAACGGGGCATTTTCTCGCACAAATAGCGTATATCCATAAAACGTGTGCAGCATCCCCTCGGGGACGGTTGGAAGCTGGAGATACGCGCCGTGCCTAGCGAGTCGACTGTTGAAATAGGCAACGTTCTCGAGCCTACGTTGATTCAGCCCCTCGAGCTTCTTGAGCTGCTCAATCCCGAGAGACGCGTGCACATCTGACATGCGCACGTTGTATCCGATTAGCTCGAACACATAGCGCTCGTCGTAGTTGCTAAGGTGCGTATCGGAATACGAAAACCGGGGGAGTGTTGTGTCATGCGTGCGCCGACGGCCAAACTCGCGCATTGAGCGGAGAAGCGCCGTCAATTCGTCGTCGCTCGTGGTGATCATGCCGCCTTCGCCGGTTGTCATATTGTGCGCGACAAAGAAGCTGTACGTCCCAAGAGCACCGAACGAGCCGACCATTTTACCGTTGATCCGCGCGCTATGCGCTTCGCAACAGTCTTCAAGCACTGGGAGATTGTTGCGACGAGCGATCGCCATGATCGCCTCCATGTCGGCGGGGCAGCCGAGCGAATGAACCGGCATGATGAGGCCGGTCTTGCTGCCAATTGCCTGCTCGATCGCTTCCGGAAGAATATTGTATGTCTTCTCGTCGACGTCGACGAAAACAGGGACAAGCCCGTTTTGAAGTATCGGAGAGATGACCGTCGTAAATGTAGCCGCGGGGACGATCACTTCGGCGCCAGGTTTTACCCGCCCTGCTTTAACTAGCGCGGCGAGGGCGATGAGATTGGCGGACGAGCCGGAATTAACGGCAACCCCGTGCGTCGTGCCGACGTACGCTGCGTAGTTGCGTTCAAACGTTGCGACTTTTTCACCTTGCGTGATGCGCAAGTCGAGCAGCGAGTCGACCGCGGAGATAATCTCCTCCGAGCCATAACAAGGCCAACCGACGGACACTTGGCTCACGCCTGGAACAAACGCGCGCGGCTTTACCGCCATGTAGTCACTGATCAGCGCAAAAATAGCCTCTTTGCTCGGCCCGTTCGATGAAGCGGGCGGCGCGTCCCCGCGAGCATCGTGCGTGCCTTCGTGCAAGTCATCGCGCTTGGCAAACTCGTTTTTGTACGACGCGTAACAGCGGCCAAGGCCGTCCTCCAGACTAACCGTAGGCTCGAATCCGAGCGCACGCAGTTTGGTCGTGTCTGGACAGCGGCGCCCCACGCTCCCCGGCGGCGATGGCTGAATGCTGAGCTGCGGCTTTACGTCGGCGATCGAGAAAAGCATGTTGGCCATGTCGAGAATGCTAATCTCATGATCGCTTCGCCCGATGTGGATCGTCTGGCCGTCGGTCGAGCTGTTTTCCATCACAAGCTGCGTTGCGCGAAGCGCGTCGTCGACGTAGCAGAACGTCCGCGTCTCGCTTCCGCCGTATATTTTGAACGGCTCTTCGCGGTTGACAATCCGCTCAATAAACTGCGGAATCACATGCTCGAAGCCCATGCGCGGCCCGTAGATATTGTGATAGCGAACAATCACGAACCGTTTCATGTCGCGAGCTTTTGCATAGGCATGCATCGCCACTTCGCTAAAAATCTTACTACTGCCGTAGCTCCAGCGCACATTCGCCGGGTCTTCGACAACAAGGGGGACATTTTCGGGGGTCGGTATTGGGAACGCGCTCCCGAGCAGATTGAGCGCCCCCGCATACGCCTCGGAAGTCGATGAAAACAGGAGCTTTCCGCTAGGCTGCTTGGCGAACCATTCGAGCATGTTAATAATGCCAAAAGCGCCGACTTTTAGCACTTTATCGGGCATTTTATAAAAGTTCGAAGTGCCGTTTATCGCAGCCAAGTGGTAAACGAAATCGTATCGGCCGTCCAATCGCCTAAAGGTTGCCGAGTCGGTGATGTCGCCATCGACGAATGCGACATTCGGCATGGCGAGCAGTCGTTTAAACTCGGCGTCATGACGGCCGCGCGAGAGATTATCTAGCACGGTGACGGCGTATCCCTGCTCTGCAAGGTGAAGCGACAGCCCATGACCGATGAAGCCAGCGCCTCCGGTGATCAGGACTCGCGGCGCGTTTGCACTGTGCGGACTCATCTTCCGACCCCCATGTAGCTCACATCGGAGCGTTCGAACTCTTCTGGCGAAAACATGCGCCACGCGTCGTAAAATATACCCGGACTATGCATGTTCGATGCGATCCGTTCGGCATCGATCTCGAGGTACGACGAGTGGTTGTTCATGAACATGACAACGTCGGCATCTCTGCACCCCTCCTCGAAGCCGACGGTTGTCACGCCGAGCCGAGCGATCACTTCGTCGTCAATGACTGGGTCGAATCCAAATATGTTCGTCGAGTGTTTCGACATTTCTTCGAGCAGGTGCAATGTCGTCGAGTCGCGGAGGTCGGATGTTTCGGGCTGCCCTTTGAATGCAAAGCCGACGATAAATATTTTTGCATCGCTGATGTTTTTATTAAGTTTGGCGAGCCGCCGGCGGATGCGATGCACGATCTGCCCCGGAATGGCCTCGTTTATCGCTCTGCTGTCGGCGATTAGCCGCGCTTCGTAATCGTGCTTTTTCGCCAAGTAGCAGAGAATGTGTGGGTCTTTCGACAGACAAGCGCCACCGACGCCAGGGCTCGGCACGGGGATATTGTTGCGCGGGTAGTGGCAGTTGGCGGCTGTGATCAGCTCGGTCGCGTCGAGATTAAGGCGTTCGCACATCATTGCGATCTCATTTGCGTAGGCGAACCGAACATCGCGGTACGAGTTGTCGATGATTTTTATCATCTCGGCCGCCTCAATGCTCGATACCGTCACGATCGTCGGTGTCAGACTGCGAAAAAGGTCGGCGGCGATCGTCACACTGCGCTCGTCCAGACCGCCGATGATCTGCGAATTCGTTTCGAGCTCTGCGAGCGCATTCCCTTCGATCGTGCGCTCTGGGGCAAATACGAATGAGAAATCTTGCCCTGCCACTAACCCCGACACTTTCTCGAGCCGCGGAATCACCGAACTGCGGCTCAAGCCTGTCGGCACTGTTGACCTCAGAACGACTAGCGCGCCTTTGCGAATATGGTGCGCGACGTCATTAACTGATTCGTCAATAAAGTCGATATTGGGCTCTTTTGTCTCGTGGTTGAGCGGTGTCCCCACCGAGATGATGTACGCGTCGATCTGCGCGTCGGGGAGCTTTTCTGAGATTGCGAGCGAGCCGTTTCGTTGCTCGCGCTTTAAGCAGTGAGCAAGCCCCTTTTCTTTAAACTGGGGAATGCCCAACTTGAGGTTATCAGCCACCGACCGATTGGTTTCGATCCCGTGGACTTTAAATCCCTTTTTCGCCATCATCACGGCGAGCGTCAGCCCGACGTAACCCATGCCGACAATTGCGACGTTCTTAGATCTCGTCTGTATATCTGTCTTTCCGTCCATTTGGCCCCCACCCGGAAACTCAACTCAGTAGGTGCCGCTTTTAGTCGACAACCACTGCAGTGACAAGACGATCACTCATGAACAACGCCGAAGCGCATTCACTCAAACAAACTCATATTGTCCGACTAAGCGGCGGAATTGGAAATCAGATGTTCCAGTACGCTTTCGGCGAGCGGCTTCGTCACGATACGGGCGCTCAAGTGATTTACTTCCCACGAGTGGCTCACATGAACTTTCGGCTACATCAGTTTACTGGTGTGGAGAATCTGTATTTGGGGTGGTGGCATCCAGAGATCCTGTTCCGCTACGTGCTTCCGAAGGTGTCAAACAACTACTTTGGTCGCATAAAAAAAGTTCTCCCGCGGCCAATGGATATTCTTTCGGATGACGGTTCGTATGCATTTGAACAAGAGATGTTGCGCCCGTCGCGCAGTAGCCTCTATTCGGGGTACTGGCAGAACTACAACTATGTCCAGCCGATCGAAAAGCACTTGAGGAAGCAGTTTATATTTTCGAATAAAGTTATTGATAAATATAAGAAGTTCGATTCCTATTTCGCGACGACGAACACCGTTTCGCTCCATGTTCGGCGAGGAGACTACGTCCGCAGCAAAGATATCGATAGCTGCAATCAGGCGTACTATCGCCGAGCCATGTCAATGATGGCCGACGCAATCGATCGACCTACATTTGTTGTATTTTCCGACGAACCAGCCTGGGCAAAGAGAGCGTTTGAAGAGCGCAGCGACGTGATCATCGCGAACGATACGTTCCAGCCGGCGTCGGACATGGACGACTTGTATGTGATGTCGCGATGCAAGCACCATATCATCGCAAACAGCACATTCAGTTGGTGGGGGGCGTGGCTAAACCAAAACCCAGGCAAACTCGTGATCGCCCCGACCCCTTGGTGGGAAACGGCGCACCAGACGGCCGAAAAGATCCTCCCGCCAGAATGGCTTAAAATCGATAAAATGCCTCAAAACTGAGCATAATTGCTGTCGGGTAGCGAGTCTCCACCAGCCCCTCCGTTTGCTATGCACCGACTGTATAATCGAACCGTCGGCCATTTGGATCGGCATCGCTTGTTCTTGCGGCGATTAGCGCTTTCATCGTCAGCTTGAGCCCTTCGCGTAGACGCACGCGCGTCTCGTAGCCGATGAGGCGTTTGGCGGCCGATATGTCGGCAAGGGAGTCGCGCACATCGCCAGGGCGTGACGGCGCGTAGAGCGCTTCGATCTTTTTTCCGCGATGGGCAACCCCTGCGGCGATCGCCTCTTCGCCGATGAAGTCGAGCAGCGTGTTAAGCGAAACGCGATCTCCGCACGCGATGTTAACGACTTCGCCTGATAGTCTTGTTGACGACCCCGCCGCCAGCAAATTTGCGTTTATGGTATTTGCGATAAAGCAAAAATCGCGCGTCTGTTCGCCGTCGCCGTACACCGTCGGCTTCTCTCCGTGAATCGCCGCCTCAATAAATTTCGGAATGACCGCGGCGTATTCACTTTTTGGATCTTGCCGTGGGCCGAAGACATTGAAATAGCGAAGACTCAGCGTTTCAATCCCGTACAGCGACGAATAGACGCGCAACAGGTGCTCGCCGGTCAGCTTCGCGACCGCGTACGGGGAGAGTGGCACCGCGTTCATCGTTTCGACTTTGGGGAGTAACGGCGTATTTCCATAGGCGGATGAACTCGCCGCAAAAATGACTCGCCTGACATTGGCGTGTCGTGCGCCGTCGAGAACAACGGCCGTCCCTTGAACACTGCAGTGGAGCGTCGCTTGCGGGTTCGCGATCGATCGCGCGACCGACGGAATCGCCGCTTCATGAAAGACGATCTCGACGTCGCGCATCACGCGACTTACAACTTCAGGGTCGGTGATGTCACCTTCGATAACTTCAAGCTTTCCGCGCAAGCTCTGGATATTTGACCATCGCCCGGTCGAAAAGTTATCGAGAATGCGAACTGTCTCTCCGCTTTCTAATAGCGTTTCCGCGAGCGAGGACCCGATAAAACCGGCGCCCCCCGTTACCAAGTATATCGGCAAAACGATCCCCCTTCGCTGGCCGCGCGACAAGCGCTTTAGCCTAGTCTAAAAGAAACCAGCTGTGCAACGGCTGTCGAATAATAAATGGACCATTTCCGATTCGTGTACCCTCGCGGAATTGAACGAAAGCAATGCACTCGCTTTACATATCGCATTTAGGGATGACCGAACCGTTGGGGCAATCGCAGGTGCTCCCCTATTTAATCGGTCTTGCGAATAACGGTTTCGGTATCGAAATTTTGTCGTTCGAAGCGGGCGCCACTGAAGAAGCGCTAAGCGCTACATCGAATCGATTGCGTAACGCGGGCGTTCGCTGGACACCGCTGATACGCAGCGAGTCGCACCGCTTGGAGATGAAAATTTGGGAGTCATCTCGCGGATTCGCTTACGGGCTTGCGCGCGCGCTGCAGCATCGACCAAAAATTGTGCATGCTCGGAGCTACCTTCCGGCGGCCGTCGCCGACATGATCGCGACCGTATTGCCAGGCGCGAAAATGCTCTTCGATTGCCGCGGGATGCTAGGGGACGAATATGTCGATGCCGGGCACTGGACTGAAAATCGGCTTGAATATAAGCTATTAAAGCGATTTGAAAAGCGCGCCTTCAAGCGAACCGAAGGGCTCGTCGTGCTGACCGATGCGCTTCGTGACTGGCTTGTCGAACGCGACTTGCTCGGTCGCCAAACGCGTGTCGCCGTCATTCCAACGTGCGTCGATACCGATCGATTTTTCCCGAATGAAAAGCGCCGAGCCCACGTGCGGGCCGAGCTTGGTCTGACGGACGAACTCGTTGTCGTCTATTCGGGCTCGCTAGGGAATTGGTATCTTGCGTCTGAGATGGCGCGCTTTGTCGGTGTTCTAAAGCGGCTTCACAAGCGGGTTGCGCTTCTCATCTTGACGCCGTCGGTTCCCGATGACTTTAGGGCAGACGCGATTGCAAATGGGATGGGGGCGAACGAAGTAATTGTCCGCCGCGTTTCGCCCCGGGAGATGCCTACGATGTTGTCGGCGGGCGATTTGGGTATATCGTTTATCCAGCGCTGCTTTTCAAAGTTGGGCTCGAGCCCGACAAAAGTCGCTGAATATTTAGCGAGCGGCCTTGTCGCTATCGTCAACGACGGCGTTGGCGATCAAGCGGCGCTCGGTGAAGATCGTGATGCATGTGTTGTTTTATCGTCATTTGACGATGCCGAGCTGGAGCGTGGCGCGAAGGCTGCAATTGCCCTGGCGACAAGGCCGTATCAAGATCGGTGCCGAGCGACCGTAGCGGTGGCGCGTGCACGGTTTAGTCTCGCCGAGGCGGGCGTGCCGAAATACGCCGAACTTTACCGAACGCTTTGCGCGAACGAATGATCGATTTCTAAGGGTGGACGATGCCTTCATGTTCCGAGTGCTCGAAGCTGGTTGCTGGTAAGTGCGCGGCGTTCGAACAGGCCCAGGCCGAGTTTGGGCGCGACGTTAATCCGATCGGCGCGTGCGTCATACCGATCGTCGAAGAGTATCGTCGTCAAATTCGCGGCGGAATGAGCGTTCTCGAGATCGGCTGCGGGACATGGGATGCGCTTGTAAGCCACTGCAAATCGGTCGGCGCGCGCTACGAAGGGGTCGATTCGTCCGAATTTTACTACGACAAGCGGACAATCGCGACGCGCATCGAAAATCTGCGCGATCTGTCGTTCGCCGATCGCGAGTTTGACTTTGTCATCGGCAATCAGACGATGGAGCACTGGGGTGAATACGGATGCCCGCTTGATGTCGGGATCTATCAGTGTTTTCGAGTCTGCAAGTTGGGGGGTCGCGTGATGCTAAACGTGCCTATTCATTTTCACGGAACGCGCGACTTTCTTATTGGCGATATGGCGCGAATTCGAACGCGTTTTGAGCGTTATTCATCCAACATCAAAATGGAAACGTGGCGACGAGATGCGGCTCCGCTCGAGCCGTATTTACCGCGCGACGACTACTGGGTGCTTCGCAACAAGCCGGCATACGTGCTTGCGATCGACGCGATTTGCGATCGCGAAATTCGCTCGCGTCCGACCCTCCGTAAGAATATTCCAGTTCAGCTTTTACGCACGCTCAACTACCCGTTCTCGTTCAACGTCGTGCGCAGTTTCAGAAAGGCTAGCGCGTTGGTCGATCGCTTGATTCACTGAGGCGCGCGCTGCGCGTGGCGCCAATCGGACGAAGAGATCGGCCCAACGCTGCGCGCAAACGCCAATATCAAACAGCTTGACCACGCGCTCCTGGCCGGCGCGAGCGATCTGACTTTGAAGTTCGCGATCGGTTTGAAGCGACAAGATCGCGTTCGCAAGGGCGTCCGCGTTACCCGCTTCAAAAAGAACGGCGCCGCTTTCACCCGCCACTTCGATCAGTCCATCAACGCGCGATAGAATCGTCGGCACGCCAAGTGCCATCGCCTCGGCTGCCGCAATGCCGAACGGTTCTCGCAGCGAAGGGAGAACGACCGCGTCGGCGGCGAGCTGGAGATCAAAAAGATCAGTTTGAGCCAAAAGGCCAAGAAAGCGTGTGTGATTGGTGAGGCCGAGCGCGGCGGCTTTTTCTCTCAGCGGTGTGGCGAGCGGGCCGTGACCGACGCAGACGATCTTTGGGCAGGTGCCTTTTCGAGCAAGCAGTCGGGCTGCTTCCAAGAGCACCGCATGCCCTTTTTCGATGCAGTAGCGCGACGGCACGACCAAAACAAAGTCGTTTACGGCAAGATCGTACGCCGCACGGACCTCTTCACGACTCCGTAGCCGCTTGCGCTCGGCAAGTGCAGTTGCCGGAATGCCGTTGTGAATCACATCGATGTCAGACCAGCCGAGCGTCTGCTCGTAGTCGCGCGCCACGGCATGCGATACCGCAACTCGTCCGCTTGGGAGAAGGCGTCCGAGCTGCTGCTCGACAAGCACGCGCAGTCGAGGCGGGAGCCGTCGCAGTTCAACCTCGGTGTAGCACGGGCTATGCAGCGCAATAACGCTTGGCGTAGCGCCGACGCCGGCGAGCATCGCGCACAAGTTTCCGATATAAAGGTTCCCCCAAATCAGATCGATCGCGCGATCGCGTGCCAAGCGCCGAAGCCGCGGAATCGCTCCCAGAAAACCGAAGCGGTGTTTCGGAAGATTGAAGCGGTGAACGAAAAAACCTTGCCGCTCGAGATCGACGCCGATGTCGTTGCGGCAACCGAAAAGGTCGACCACTTCGACACGGACGTTTCGCTTCCCGAGTTCGGGCACAAGCGAGACGATTAGGCGCTCCGCGCCGCCGCCAATGCCGAGCCAGTCGATGACGCAGAGTACGCGCAGTTCGGCGCTATCGGACGCACTCACGGTGATAGATCGCCCACGGCGAAGGATGAATGAGGGGCCGTTTCGCGGGCCACGGGGCTGCAAGTCGACTGAGCTTCAAGCCATTGCTGAAACACAATCACGTTCCAAAGCGACGACTGCCAGGCGCGGCGCCCCGTTCGATGTTCTTGCCAACGCTCGACGATCGGCGCGGGATTAAGAAACCCTTCGCGCCGAATTCTCTCGCCATCGAGCAGCTCGTCGGCCCACTCACGAAGCGGCCCGCGGAGCCACGGCTCGATCGGAACACCAAACCCCATTTTTGGCCGATCGACGAGCGGTCGCGGGACGTATCGATCGAGCACTTTTTTCAAAATCGATTTCCCCTCGCCATCGCGAATTTTTAGATCGAGCGGTAGACGCCAGGCGAATTCGATCAGTCGGTGATCGAGAAGCGGTTCGCGCGCTTCGAGGCTTACCCCCATGCTCGCGCGATCCATTTTTACAAGCAGTTCGTCGGGCAGGTACGTCACGAGGTCGAAGTACATCATGCGTTCGGCGAAATCGTCTATCTCGGGGCGATAGGAGGCATCGGTGAGCGCGGAGTCAGCAGGAGCTGAACCGATCACCAGAGCGTTCGGATCTCGCCACGCCGACACAAGCCCGAGGTAGATCGCGTCGGAACTTCGTGACGCCAAAAGGTCGCCAAAACTGCGCACTTTGTTCGTCAGATGACGCTGCGAGAGCGAGCGCGGCGTTATTGGCGACAGCGTTTTCAAAATGTTGCCAAGCGTCTCTTCGGAGAGCGCGTGAATAAACTTCGACGCGGCCGCACGGACGGGGAGGGGGAGTCGTCTAAGCTTATTCCAAAGCTTAGGCCCGAGAAAATAGCGGACATACCCGCCAAAAAGCTCGTCGCCGCCATCGCCGGACAAACTTACCGTGACGTATCGCCTCGCCAACTGCGACACGAGATATGTTGGAATCTGGGATGAATCGGCGAACGGTTCATCAAACAGCGTAGGGAGTTGCGGAATAACATCGCGCGCTTGCGACGCGGTCACATAGAGCTCGGTGTGGGCCGTCCCTAGATGACGCGCGATCTCTTTTGCGTGGGGCGCTTCGTTGTATTCGTCTTCTGCGAAGCCGATGGTGAATGTTTTAACCGCACTGCTGCTTTGCGCCTGCAGCGCGGCCGCTACAACCGACGAGTCGATCCCGCCTGAGAGAAAGACGCCGAGGGGAACGTCTGCAATGGCTCGCAGTCCAACAGAGTCGCGCACGAGCGCGTCGAGTTCGTCGATCGCTTCGCGTTCGGTCCCCTTGAAGCGATTTCGTACGCCCGATTCGGCGACCGCTTTGGCCGACCAGTATTGCTTGAGGATCGGATCGCGTGGGGCGTCGACGTTGCAATTGAGCGTTGCAATCATGCCGGCCGGCAACTTCATAAACCGGCGGTAAATCGTGTGCGGCGCCGGTATGTAGCTATGACGCATATACAGAGCGAGCGCGTTTCGATCGATCTCCGCGCGAAACGCTGGATGCACGCGCAACGCTTTCAGCTCCGACCCGAACAAAAATGTGGCGCCTGAGCGGCCGTAATAGAGGGGCTTCACGCCGACGCGGTCGCGCACCAAGTGCAAGAGTCGGTCACGGCGATCCCACAGAGCAAACGCGAACATGCCGATGAATTTTTTGACGGAATGTTCGAGCCCCCACTCTTCAATCGCAGCAAGAATCACTTCGGTATCGGAGTGTCCACGAAATGAAGGTGGGCTCGCCAGCTGCTCTAATTCAGCGCGAATGGTCCTGAAATTATAGACTTCGCCGTTAAACACGATCACATAGCGCCCCGAAGCGGAGCGCATCGGCTGATGACCGGCGGGCGACAAATCGATAATTGCGAGGCGTCGAAACCCCAAAACAACACCCGCTTCGGCGTCAGCCCATTCACCGGAATCGTCGGGGCCGCGGTTGGCGATTGTGCTGTTCATCGCGCGTGCGACGGCAGCAAGCTCTGGCGCCGTCTGTGCTCGGTTGGTGTCGATGAAGCCAGCGAATCCGCACATGTTAAAGGCCGAGGTCCCCTTCAATACCGCTGAGGTAATAGTTTTCAGGTTGAAAGTCGGACGGGATTGCTTCGGCCGCACCAAAAAAGTGCCGCCGGTTGTCGGGAACCGTTAGAAAGAGGCCACAGCCGCGCAAAATTCGCGTCAGCTGTTTCGAATAGTCGTGAAATGCGAGCAGTTCGTAGTGGTGAGCGCGAGCATGGCGGTACGACGCAGATAGCAGCGCGGAGATCGCGCGATTGCCTGGATATTCAGCCCAAATATCAAACAGCTCGAAGACGCGTGCACCACGCCAGATGGCGTCGCAAAAAATCGCGAATCCGGCGAGCCGGTTGTCTTCATAATAGCCAAGCAGTGTTTTCTTTTGATTTGGGTCGCCGAAACAGATCCAATTAATTTGCGCGGCGGTTCGCACCGATGTGTAACGCACTTGATTCTGCGTACGTTCCCACAAGTCGTCAAACTCGACGCCAGCATGCTGCAAAGCTCGCACGGATGACGATCGTCTCGACATAAAATGCATACTCGACGGCAAGCCGGCAATCTTGAGCCCGGTCGCCATCAATTGCGAAAACATCGCGGAGCGATTTTGGTCGCGCAGATAAGCGTGTGCTGTTTTCGCAGCGTCAATCGGAAGGATGAAGGTGCGTTGCGAGTGCGCGCTGGCGACAGAACCGAACCGAAGAAACTCGTACACTTTCGCGGCAGTGGCATTGAGCGTGGTGTTAAAAATAAGCGTCCCTTCGCTGGCGTTAATGTGCGCATTAACTAGGCGAATACTGCTCCCCCGATAATCGGGAAGAACGCGCCAAGTCGTCGACGAAGAGCTGCGGCGATCGCTCCCAGCGACGCGAAATTGACGCGGAACATTGCCTAAAAAGCCTTTGATTTGCTCGTCGTGGCCGCGAAGCACCCATCCGCGAACCGAACCTGCAGCAAACGAGGGGTTGTTCTCCCACCAGAGACGAAATCGATTTTGCCAAAAGAGTTCGCTGTTGCCATCGTTCGGAAACGTTGCGAGAAAAGTCGCCAGTTCACTGTAGTTCGTTTCGTTGATTTCCAAGACTTCGGTCATGGCGCTTGCAGTCTCCGTAGTCGCTCGACGACTCCTGTGACTTCGAGCGCGAGCATCGAGGCTGGCATATTGCCTACATCAAATCGAGGTACGGCATACATCGGGGCGGCGTGCGATAGCTCCGCTTGGCCGACCGTCAGCGCTGCCTCGTAACCGGCGGCGCGACTCAGCTCGGCGATTCGTTGATTGTAGTAGCCGTTGGGGTAAGCGAGATAGCGTACCGGCCTTCCAACAAGTTTTTCAAGGCGCTCTTTGGAGTGTCGCAATTCTTCGGCGACATCGCTTTCGGGCATGCGATCGAGAAATGCATGCGAAGCGGTGTGCGAGCCCCACTCGACCGCGTCTGGATTGAATGAGGCAAAGTCGGCTGCCGTAATCATCGACGGCATCGGCGGCATTGGCGTGCCGACTTCACGCGCGCTGAGCCACGCATCGCGATCGCCTCGCGGCATCGATTCGACAGTTTTGGTGGCGTCGCGTCGATTCAAACGCTGATGCGATGCGAGACGATTTATCCGATACGTCCACGGAGGAACATTTGTGTCGATACAGTCGGTGACCAAAAAATGAGTCACGGGAAATTCAAACTGACGCAGAACAGGGTAGGCGTAGTCGATAAAATCGCGGTAGCCGTCGTCAAAACAGATGGCAGAGCACCCTTTGAGCGAGCGATTGGTGCGAGCTCGCTCGAGGAGCTCGCCGAGCGGCAAGATGCGGAAGTGACGACGCATAAACTCACAATGCGCGATAAACGTTTCGCACGGGAGTGAAGGGTATGCGCGATCGCTTCCGGGCCCAACGCGATGATAGAGAAAAATTGCGGCGGCATCTCGACGTCGTTGCAGGGCGAGAGTGAGCGGGCCGACGACAGACGACGCAACTCCAATCGCAGCGCGTATAGAGGTTTGGAATGCCATTACGTTGCTGTTGGCGAGGCCAAGGTGCGCGCGCGGCTCTCTGAGCGCGGGGCAAAGTTCTCGAGAACGGTGACGCCGGGCGGCATCGACGCCGAAGTGGAAACGATCGCGTCGGCAACAGGTTCGACGCGAAGCGCATCACCGCCGTCGAGCGAACTGACGTAGTCGGTCATCAGTCGCGGAGGGCGCGCGATGAGGAATCGAACCGTCGGGTGTGCGGCGGAGGCGGCCCGCACCAGCGCTTCGGTGGCGCTTTTCGCAGCAACGTAGTGCGGCCAATCGGCGGGAGCCGCATTGACTGCTGACGACGAAATCAGCGTAAGAGCGCCTCGACTGCTGGCGAGCTGAGGCAAAAAAGCAGCCATTGGCGCGCCGACGAGGGCGAACGCAGATGCCAAAAACGCCTGAATGCGTGCGAAATGAGAGCTGTCGATCGCGGCGGGGAGCAGTGGAGGCGAAGCGCTGCAAACGAGAAGATCGATGGCTCTATTCCAACGACTCGCGACTGTAGAAGCAAGCTGTTCGCACGCTTCCGGCGAGGATGCATCAAGATGCATGGGATGGATCGCCCCCATTGCGCCTCGTGCGAGTTTGGCGACACGCATCGCTTGCTCTTGCGATCGCGCGTAGAGCGCGACAACTTGATAACCGCGTAGGGCAAGAGCAACGGCGATCGACGCGCCCAGCCCGCGGCTGGCGCCAACAACAACGGCGAGGCGGTCGACGCTAATGTCGGCAGCGGTTATCGAGTTTTCAAGGAGTTCTCGATCGACCCACGGCGATGCGGTTCGGACAAACGCATCGATGGTGCCGTGTGCACGGGCAGCAAACCCATCGAAAGTGATGAGAGACGAGCAGCGTTCAAAGCGTCGATCAAACGACGTCACTTCGGCGCGCATTTGCGGTGGACCATCGATTGACGTTGCTTCAAAGCGAAGGTCGAGACTTGAAAAAATGGCGAGTTCGCCGGGTAGCTCCATCCCGACGCAATAGCTGCATGCCATCAGCGCGATGAGCGTGCGAGGGTCGATACCTCGAGAAGCCAGCTCGAGCAGCTCGAAGAGCCGGTCGAACGGTTCCGCTGTCGGCACATACGAAAAGTCGATTGCGTAACCGGACTCCAGCAGTGAGAGCTCAGTTTTGCGTGCGACTTCGCGCGGCGCGTAGGGACGCTTTCCAATCAGCAAAGGGGGCGGGTCGGCCTGCGCCTCGAGGCTTATGACAGCGCTGAGAACAAGCAGCGACCCGTCACGCACGCGAATCGAGTAGCCGCCGTCCGCGCGAGCGATCACGTCGACCTGATAAGGCGCCGACGCGAACATCGGTCTGTGGAAGTTCGCTTTGATCCGATTAATGCAAATCGATGTCGCGGCCGGCAAGTGCGCCAGCGCCGCCATTAACCCAAGAACACCGTAGGCGACTGGCTTGCCGTACATGGTTCGATGCGCGTAGTCGGGCGAACCATGAAGCGGATTTCGATCGTGGCTGGCCGCGGCAAAAAGCTCTATCGCCGTCGGCGTCAGAACAATAGGTGGCACCGTTTAGGTTCGATTCACTTTGTGTTGAACGAGACTAATGAGGCTGCCTACATCGGCTAAACCGGCGATCTCTTTTGTCGTGAATTTAACACCAAATCGCTTTTCAACTGCGACGATGAGATTGATGTGATTCAGAGAATCCCAGTTTTTGATGTCGCGCGCGGTCATCGTTGGCGCGATCTCGATCGCGTCGTTATCGAAAATATCCCTGAATACGGCCGTTAATTCACCCATCAGCTGCCCGTCGTTCATGAGACTGATTCGCCCTCCACGACATCTGTCAACCACGTTTTCGACCGCTGATAGTGGGCGATGTCGAGTACCCACACCGCAGTGCCGTCGTCGGCGATCTCTGTGCTTTGAAAGCCAAAGCGCGCGTAGAATTGTTCTACCATTTTGTTTTTTGCGGTCGGAATATATTTCCCCACCAGGGTAGTAACGCCGCGTGCTTGAGCCGCGGCGACCACATTGTTCATTAGCTGTTCTTCTACGCCGCGGCCGAGAACTCGACAGCTCATCAGCCAAAGTGGAAGTTCGCCGCGGGATCCATCGACTTCGAGCACCGCGAGTGAAATAAGCCCGTAGTCGCCAAATTTATCGGCCAATTTCGCAAAAAGAGGAATAAAGCGATCGGAATGCATAAGTGCTTCACATTCCGCGAGAGCGTAGCGGCGCGTCGTTAAATTGAACTGATTGCTTCGCTGGATCAGCTGGGCGATGCGCGGCAGATGGAATGTGTCAAACGCCGAAATCGTGATTTTCATTTCGAGCGACTTCAAATACTCGCTCACGTTGGTGAACGATTGCTCGAGCGCTTTGCGAGCGCCGTCTTCGCGATAAAGTTGGGTGCGCTGCACATCCTCCGCCGTAAACGACGTTGTCTCGAACAGATTGAGTTCGGAAATTGTGCGAACATAATCCGAAGGCTCCTCTGGGAGCTCGGGGACGATAACGCTTGGCAGATATTGCCGAACCATGTTGCGTTCGAACGGGTTGTCATCAAGAAAAACCATTGAATCAAACCCGATATTTAAAACCTGTTGAATCGTCTTGATGTTGTCGACTTTGGGGTTCCAGTTGGCCATGAAAACGGCAATGTCACTTTCGCGAAGAACCATTTCCGGATGCTCGCGAAATGCGCGGATCGCTGTTTCGTGTTCGTTCTTGCTGCAGACGCACAAGATGAGCCCTCGGCGCTTTAGCTCGAGCAGATAAAGCTGAAAACGATGAAACGGTTCGCCCTCTCCAAACGGACCGATCGCGATGCCATCAAGGCCGTCGTCGCCGATAACGCCGCCCCACAATGTGTTGTCTAAATCAAGAACGATGCATTTGATGCCTCGCCCCATCGTTGAGAGAACGATGTCGGCGCTGTTTTGTGCGACAAGTGGCAAGTGTTCGAGCGAGCACAACGCTTTCGCAAGTGTCCACAATTTTTCGTCACACCAGGTTCGTCGCCCGACGTACGAGGCGATCGACGCGATGTCGTTAATTAGAACTTGGGCGTGACCGCGTGCACGTTGTTCAATTGCGGCGTTGAGCACGGCAATCTGCGCAGGCATCGATGTCGCGACCATGCAGTCGAAATTGCCGAACTGCCGTTCGTATGGGGAGACGAAGTTGCTCTGGACAATGTAGGTCGTCGAGCGTTTGGCAATCGCGCCCCATAGATTGGCAGTTCGTTCAGCGACGCGATTCGCCCAGGTTTCTCTTGCTTCGGAGTCGCTATAATATTTGAACCGGAGCGCGTTGATCGACTGAATGATAATGGTTACTTCGGGAGCAAACGCGTAAAGCTGCGATTCCGGATTGTATACTTCAAGCTCGATCGTGTCGTATTCGGCTTCGTAGATATCGGCGTAAACGCCGGCCTGCGCGAGCAGTACCCGCAGCAGGACGACAAACTGCTGCGATGCAAAGTCGGCTAGAACGGCGATGCGAACCGTGGCTCGACAGGCGGTGCGGTCCAAGTGCTTCGCTTGCCGCAGCAGCCGAAAGTAGTCGAGGTGCGAGGTATCGTGTGTAAACACGGCTCGGCACGATACAACAATTTATCGACGAACGGGCAACTGCGCGATTGCGCTAACTGCTTAAGCAAAAAAAATATTTTTTTCCGGGCGAGGACATTTGTGTACCACATGGGGGGATTGCATCGGCTTCACCGCCCCACCTGCCCGAGGACTCATGGCTACTTTGCTCAGCGTTTTTCTGATCGCGTTGGCGTTCCCATCAAGCAACTATTCGCTGTTTAATGGGATTCCGTTCAATTCGTATATCGAACTTGCTGCGTTGTTTTTGGCGCTCGCTGTTCTGTTCTCGTCCGGCGCACGCGCGAGTTTGGCCCCGCTGATCGCGTCGAAAGAAAAACGGCTCGCGTTTCTTGTCGGTGTGCTGTTCGTGCTTGGCGCAAAAGGGGCGCTAATTTCGTCGCAAGCGTCAAACGGATTTCGCGCCTGCTATCAGGCGATGGAGTTCCCGCCGCAGGGCACCGAAACCCGGATGACGGCGAGTCCTCCTAAAGATGCGCGTTGCGAATCACTGTACGAAAATCCATTCGGCCTTTTTCAATCCTCACGAATCGACGAGAAGTTGGATTTTGGTCCAACATCTTGGGCTCACTCATTTTGGAATTCGACTCACTACAATTTTTTTGAAACGGCCAAAGGGAACTTTCTAAGAGCAACCCTTCCGTTTCAGGCTTTGTGGGATGGAACCATCGAGTCGGACACGCCGCTGACGCTTGTCTATCGAGGGGAGGGGGCCATTACGATCGATGGGGAGACGCGTCGGCTCGAACCGAGCTACGAAAAGCCCGCAACTATCATGTTTGCGGCGAAAAGCAGGCCGGCCAAGGTTCGAGTTAACTACATTTGGCTCGACCAATATCGGGTTGGCGACCCGAATCCGCCGAATGAGTACGCCAGTATTCGCCTGCTTGATTCCCGAACAAACAGCGCGGCTAGTCCGCTTCCGCCGGCGTTCGGTTGGCGAGTGATTGCCCGCATTGCCGATCTTTTCATTCTTGCGGTCTGCGCGGTCTTGGCGTTCATTGCTTTTCAGCAGACGCGAGGCGAACGGCTGCTCATCGCGCTCGCGCTCGCGGTATCGACGCTCGGTTTTCTTCCGCTCAAATCTGCACCGGTTGTCGCTTTCGTAAACGTTCTTCCGTTTGGTCTGCTCGTCGGCGCCGCACTTCTGCGCAAATCTCTGAGCGGCATTGCGATCGCGACCGGTTGTGTCGCGGGGGCCATTGGCGCCGTCGGAATCGGAGCCGCCGGCCTGATCGAAGTGCATCTTCGAAGTGCAGGTGACGATTGGCTCATGTACGAGTCACAAGCTCACTCGATGTTGGAAACTGCTTCGTTGATGGGTGGAGAACCGGTCTTCTACGCGCAGCCGCTGTTTCGATATTTTTCGTTTCTTCAGCATCTGGTGTTCGGAGACAGCGATCGCCTCATTCTGATGGTGGATGTTGCCGCACTAAACTTTGGAGTCGTTTTGCTCGTGGCGAGTCTTGTCCCCGCCCGGCGAACATGGTTCGCCCTCGCGCTTTTTGGGATTAATGCGGCGACTGTTCTGTTCTTGTTCAACGCGCCGATCCCGATCGACATCATGCGCCAGGGGTTATCGGAATATCCCACGTGGATTTTTCTTCCGCTTACCGTCTTGGCCCTATTTGGCAGCAAAAATCGTATGGCGTGGCTAGGTGGAAGCGTCCTGCTCGCCTGGGCGTTTTTTATTCGTACGAATCAAGCTCCGGCGCTTGTTTTCGTGCTCGCGCTGTTTGCCATTGAACGTGGGAAAGGCGAGCGCCTGACGACAGCCGCGTGCGTAGGAATTTTAGTGGCGTTTGCAGGGCTGATTTTGGCCCATAACGTATACTACGGGGGCGTCTATACGATTGTTCCGACAACAAATGCCCTGTCGGGGAATCAGCCCTTGAGGCTCGGGGCGCTCTTATCAAGTGAAACGCGGAGCGAAGCCCTAAAGGTGGCGGCGTACCAACTCAACTATGTTCTCTACACCGGAAACGTAGTTCATCACGTGTACAGTCTTATTCTTTACCGCACCATTCAGCTGCTTTGGCTCGGCTCGACCGTTTGGCTCTGGTGTACGCCAAAAGTGCCGCTTACACGCAAAGCTCTGGCGCTACTCCCGGTTGCGTATCTGCTCGTGCATGTATTTTACGCAGTTGATGTCTATTACCCGCGCCATATTCTCGCCGGCTATTTTGCACTATTTATCGCGACCGCGTTTTCCATATCGCGGATCTATCGCGACACCGGCGATGTTGCTATTTTGGCAAAACGTTCTTCCGTTCGCGAAGTCGTCCCTAAGAAGGCATCGCCGAACCGGAGCGTCGATTCGCCCGAAGTATCATTGCCGTCACAAGGGTCGGCATGAGCGTCGTCATGAAAGGGCCACCGCCGATGGAACAGCGGCTTAAAACGCGCGCACTTGATTTCGTTCGGTCCGCGCTTTGGGATATCTGGCCATGGCAGCAGCTCGTAAAGGCAACGGTGGCCGGAAAGTCGCTTTCGAGCGCGTACACCAAGTTCATCCCCAATCCATACCAATTCAAAAAAGGGACGATTCGCACGAGCCAGCGTTTCGGATTGAACTGGGAGCTCGATATTAGCCAGGGGAACGATTGGGCGGTCTATTTTAATATCGAAGAGGCGCCGCACCAATTTCTGTTTAGCTTGGCGAATAGCGGCGACACCGTACTTGATATCGGCGCGAACATCGGGGCAACCTGTTTGCCGCTGGCGCAACGAGTCGGTCTAAGAGGTCACGTCGTAGCGTTTGAGCCGAACCCCGTTATTTTTGCGCGGTTGGAACGGCACAAAAATCTTAACAACCTAGGGCAATTGCACATCGTTCCGCTCGCTCTCGGGTGTGATGTCGGCTTCGTCGAACTTGAGACTCCAAACGACGCAAATTGGGGAACGACACGCGTCGCGCGTAAGTCGGACAGTCGTTCGGGAGTAAAGATGTGTACGCTTGACGATTTTCTGTGCGATCATCCGGTTGAGCGAGTCGACATCATAAAGATCGATGTCGAGGGGTTCGAACTAAATGTCCTAAAAGGTGCGGTCAAAACGCTTCAGCGATACGCACCAAAGCTTTACGTCGAGCTGAACGACGAACTTTTGATAAGACAGGGGGCGAACGCCGTCGCGGTGGTCGATCATCTGCAAGGGCTCGGTTATAAAATTACTTGCGTTCAGAGCGGAAGCCCGATCTCTAACCATCGCCTTGAAAACTGCGCGATGGACATTTACGCTTGTAAATGAGCGTTTGGTAAGATCGGGGCGGCTGTTCAAAATACGGTGAAGGTGGGGTCGATGTTGAAAGAGTCTCGCGGCGCCCGCGATTTGATTACGCAATTTTGGGGGCACCTTAATCGCCGTCGACGGATGCAATTCGGCTTTGTCTTAATCTTGCTGAGCGCGAGCGCCGCAGCCGAAGTTGTCAGTCTCGGCGCCGTCTTGCCTTTTTTGGGGATGCTCGCGGCGCCGGATGTCGTGGTGCAGAGGCCGATGACGCGCCGTTTTCTGGAGCTTTTTGGGCCGATGGCGACGGACGATTTGATTCTCCTGTTGAGCGTCGCGTTCGTCGGCGCCGCGATGATCGCGGGGGCGCTGCGGCTCGCCGTTCAATGGGTAAGCACGCGCCTTGTTTACGCTTGCAGCGCCGACGTTGGTGCAGAGATGTACCGCCGAACCTTGTATCAGGCATACGAGGTCCATATTTCTCGAAACGGAAGCGAAGTGATAAGCGGCCTTCGCGAGAAAGTGGATGTCGCGATGTTTTCGGTCGTCTTTCCGGCGGTGCTTGCGTTTAGCGCGAGCGTCACGCTCGTGGCGGTGACGGCCGTGCTCATCGTGATAAACCCAGCTGTCTGTTTGAGTTCGCTTCTCGCGTTTGGCGTCTGTTACATAGCGATTGCGACTGTGACGCGTAGGCGTTTGCGCGCGAACAGTAGATTGGTCGCAAGAGAGCAGACGCAGGTTTTAAAAGCACTGCAAGAAGCTCTGGGGGGAATTCGCGATGTTCTGCTCGACGGCACCCAGAATTTTTATTGCGAAGCCTATCGCAAAGCCGATCGTCCGTTGCGACTTGCCCAAGGGAGCAACGCGTTTTTGGCGCAATGCCCGCGCTCAATTCTCGAGACGATCGGAATTTTGCTGATTGCGGGCCTCGCGTATTCTCTCACGCGGCATCGCGGTACATTCGCGGCGGCACTGCCGATGTTGGGCGCGTTAGCACTTGGAGCGCAGCGGATGTTGCCGGCGCTTCAGCAGAGCTTTCAAGGCTGGGCCGGCGTTGTGGGGAACATGGCGTCGCTCGAAGAAGTGGTAGGACTTCTCGAGCAAGAGTTGCCAGTAGGTTTTTCAGAGTCTGCGCCTCCACCGATTCCATTTGAGCACTCGATTCAATTTAATTCGGTTCGATTTCGCTATCGGGCGGGGCGCGAGTGGGTTCTCGATCGGTTTGACCTTACTATTCCGCAAGGCGTCCGCGTTGGCGTTATCGGCCGGACAGGCAGCGGCAAGAGCACAATGCTCGATATTTTGATGGGGCTCGTTACGCCTACGGAAGGGGAGTTGCTCGTTGATCGACTGCCAATTCGCGACGGAACGGTTCGCGCGTGGCAACAGCAGATTGCGCATGTTCCGCAAAGCATTTTTCTCGCCGACGCGACCATCGCGGAGAATATTGCGTTTGGGCTCCCGCCAGCCGCAATCGATATGAAGCGAGTCAAAGAGGCGGCCAGAAAGGCGCAGCTGGCGGAACATATCGAAAATCAGCGCGACGGATATCTTTCTATCGTTGGCGAACGCGGCGTAAGACTTTCGGGAGGCCAGCGGCAACGTATCGGGATTGCCCGCGCTCTTTATAAAAATGCGAGCGTTCTAGTCTTTGATGAAGCGACAAGCGCGCTCGACTATCAGACTGAAGATTCGGTGATGGACGCGATTCGCGATCTCGGTCGTGACTTAACGATTCTTGTTGTGGCGCATCGTTTACCAACGCTCCGATTTTGCGACCTTATTGTCGAAATTGAAAACGGGCGCGTCTCGCGGCACGGCTCTTATGACCAAATCGTTGGGCTTGGTGAAAGGGCTTCCGGCGGTGTCAGGCATGCTTGAATCGGGGGCGATTCGATTCACTATTTTTACCCCGACGTACAATCGCAGGGCGACGCTGGAGCGCGTTTTCTCGAGTTTGGAGGCGCAGACATTCCCGCACGATCAGTTTGAGTGGCTCGTTATCGACGACGGTTCGTCCGACGGCACGGACGAATACATTCGCGAGTGCACCGAAAAAGCTGATTTTCCGGTGCGCTATATCTGGCAGGAAAACGGTGGAAAGCACCGGGCCTGGAACAGCGGAGTCGATCACGCGCGGGGCGAGCTATTCCTTTTTTTTGATTCGGACGACCGCTGCGTCGACGATGCGCTCGCGCGCATTTGGCACAGGTGGGACTGCGTTGCCGATGATGAAAAGGGGCGCGTTGCGGGCGTACTGACGCGCTGCAAATATCCCGACGGCAAGCCGGTCGGGCCGCCGCTGCGAGGGGCGGGGCGCGCCGATTTGGCCGAGCTTCTTCTGGTGCATCGGTTCGGCGGTGAAACGTGGATGGCGATTCGCACTTCGGTCGTTCGCGAATACAAGTTTCCGTTCGGGCCAAAAGGGAAGTTGCTCCCGGAAGTAACGCTTTGGCATCTCATCTCAAAGCACTACCCATGGGAAATTTTGGAGGAGCCGCTGCGCATCTATTATGCCGGCGACGAGGGTAGTCCCGACCAGCTCAGCAACCTTCGTAAGCTTTCCGAGCTCGCGCCGGGCCTTGTGCTCTCTTACGCGAGTCTCTTTGACAACAGTTGGCGTTTTTTTTCTCGTGCGCTCGCGATGTTCGCGCGTTCCGCGGTTCATTTGTCGCGCTTTTCGCTTCACGCGCGCACGTCGCCTTTTCGGCAAATTGCCGCGCTTCGAGAGCCTGGCGCGCGTCTTCTTTGCAGCGTGCTCGCCCCTGTTGGGGTTGCGACCTACGGATTCGATAAACTACGAAAACGGTAAAATAACCGGAAAAAGGTATGCAAAACACTCCACTAGCTTTTGTTCGAAACGTGCTCACCCGAACGCCACTAAGGCGTTTTTCGCAGGCGTTTCATCGCTACGAATATATGTTTACGCCGGCCCAGCTCGCATTCTTGGTGTCGTGCGTTGACGCAACTGCGAACGTCGACGGGGTCATTGTCGAGATCGGCTGCGCGTCGGGGAGGACGACGATTTATCTAAATCGTCACCTCGATGAAACAGGTGACGATCGCCGCTACATTTGCATCGACACGTTTTCAGGATTTACCGATGAAGATATCGAAAATGAAGTAAGCCAGCGCGCTAAACCGCGGACGGGGCTTCAAGGCTTTCGGGTGAATAGCAAAGACTGGTTCGACCGAAATATGGATCAAAATCAAATACGCCGGGTCACGAGCTACGCCGCGGATATCAACGTGTTCGATCTCGCGTCAATCGCACCGAAAATTTCTCTTTGTCTTGTCGATGTTGATCTCTATCGGCCGGTGAAGGCCGCGCTAGAGAAGGTGCATCCACGAATGGCGCGGGGGGGGATGGTCGTCGTCGACGACGCAAAGCCGAACAGTCTATTTGACGGCGCCTTCGCCGCCTACGCAGAGTTTGCCGACCGGATTGGCGCCCCTCGCGAAAGTGTCTACGAAAAGCTGGGCATTTTCAGGTATTAGGGCGTTTTAATATATTTATATTGGTTGTGATACAGTGGTCCGACATGGGCACGGTTGCGCGATCCATTCTGTTCGGAGCGTTGTTCTTCGTTGCCGGTTGCGCAACTGAGGCACCACCCGAGGCGACATGGCCCGAGACTGCGCGATCGCCGTTTTTTGACCCGCTTAATTTTGTCGCCGCCCACAAATATATACGAAAACTAGGCGATAAATTCGACATTACGCGCGAGTGCATCCCCGGCTCGATCCGCCCGAATCAGATGGTCTCGTACGGCGAGCGAAAGTTCGCATGCGCTCTCATTCGGTATCCGCAGATGGTTCTTCTTATTGCGAAGACGCCTGAGGACGACGAAGAAATAGTCGAAGAACCGGTGCAGTTGCGCAATCTTTCCAATTGGTCGATGAACCTCGGGCGCCCAGTTCCGATCGCGATGATCGACCGACGGACGTTTCATGTTCCGTGCGTAGCGCTCGATGGCAAGCGTACTTCGTCCTATTGCGCGGCAGTTCTTAGAAAAAACTATGTTCGAGAAAACTACGTTTGGTGGCGTTGGTGGTTTGAGCTCGATCAGGTTTTGACAACTCATAGGACGGACGACGTCGCGGCGGTCGCGCGTGCATGCAGCGCGCTCAGATCGTTGAGTACGTTTTTCGGAGCGGGCGGGAGAATCGCGCTTCCGCAAGGGTTTGTCGGCGTTGCCGGCGCGGCGCGGGGGGAGTTTGTTATTGTCGATCCGAGGTACGTTCGTCAGCCATCACCCGGCGCTCGCGATGATGGAGTTCATTTGTTCGAAAATATGCGCGCGAAATACTGCGGATCTTTTTCAGAATAAAGAGGAAATTTTACCTCCCTGTTTCGGGGCTCGTTGGTCGATCTTGGTCGCTCTCAAGGCCTGGTATCGCTTCGTAGTCGGGTGGTAGCGCTTGATAGAAGCTCCCTGCCGCTTCGCCCGGTGTGGTGGCGTATCGGGTGGGCAACGGAGGGAGCGGTCGCTCTGTGACGTGGGTAGTGTGCAGCATCGAACCGGAAGTCTGTGCACTGTCACGCGCCGACTTCTGCTCACCATCCCGCCCAAACCAGAGGCGTTCGAGACGACCGCGCGGCTTCCACACGACTGATATTATCGGTGAAACGCTGAGAACTTCGGATTGGGTTGCCGTGGAAACACACTCGAACCGGACTGAGTAACGCCCATGGGCATGCCGTGGCCTCCATGGGAGTTTGTATCCGTGGCCGGCGAGCGTCCATACTTGTTGGTCCGCAGGTCGAAAGACCCATCTCGCATCGAGGCGTGCCCCTTTCCATTCGAATGTTCCGTCGTCTCTTTTGATCGCGCCGCGGCAACTGCCCGAAAGCTCGAATTCTTCGTGATGTGGAAGCGAAACGTTGGGAATTTCAGAAAGGATTGTAGCTTCGAGGCGCACCGCCGGCGCAACGACGACGTGCTGCGCCTTCGATACCACTTTGCCAGTTCGATCGATGCATTGAAGCTCAACGTGCGACTGTCCGGGAAGAAACTCGTGGAACATGCTGAGTTTGCTACTAACGGCCAACGCGTTGGGCGTACCCGGGTGAATCGTCCAAAGTGGTGAATACGGTGACTCGCTATCCTTGTTGACCGGGAAAAGAGTGCAGCTGCCGGTAAAGCGACCGTGCATTCGTCCGTCGATAATTTCGGTCGTTGGCACGTCGATTTTTGCTTGGGGGGCATTAACTGTGATCGTAACTCTAGGGCCGATTTCCTCGTTTGTGTAACAGCGCTGTGCAATCGTGTAGCGACCTGGCGGCGGAGTGGTGGCATTGACATAGCCCGTTCCATCCGAGCTCTTAGACGCGATCGAATCGACTTTGTAGCTCTGCTCGTATCGCGGCGTATCGCCCGCGCTGCTGATCGTAAAGATAGGGAGAGCCGCGAACGGCCGCTTTTCGTCCGCATAGACTCCGGTGCATTTGCCATGGATATAAATTTTCGGTTCGTTCCAGAACATTTGATTTGGATCCGGCGAATAGAGCAATCCCCATCCAGATGCGACCACCGCGTCAGACGCCGATCCTGTGTCGTCGTTCTCCAACGCCCCGTGTCCGCCGGCACATGACGAAAGCGACACCGCTAAAGCAGGCAGTACAAAACAGATCGCGAAGCGCCGGGACATATGCAGCATAAAAGTCATTTTAAGAGCTCCAACAAAAGTTAAGGGTCTGAAGCTGGAGGAGCGCTCCGCTTCGACTCTCGTGCGTCTTGCACGGACAAATTACTGGCGCAAGGCGCTTATTTTTATACCGACGAACTATCGACGGACCGGACCACCTGCCAATGGGCGGCGATCTCGCGCGGGTAGCCGCGGGTAAAATGGGTCGTCCAAGGGTACGCGGGGAGGCCGTTGTCCCGCCTACGCACGTCGCTTGCGGGGCCGCGCACGCGAGCCGGGCTCCCAGCTACGAGCATGTCAGGCGGGACATCGCGTGTGACGAGACTCTGCGCGGCGACGACGGAGCGCGCCCCGATTCGCACGCCTGGAAGGGCGGTGGAGCGCGCCGACATCACGGCAAAATCTTCTATGATCACGCCCAAGTCACCTGGATCGCTTGGCGGGTGAGGGTCGTTTGTCAAACAGACGCCCGGGAGCAACCACACGAATGAGCCTATTTTACAGTGCTTTGGGACAAAAACAGACGACTGCGTTCGTGTGTAATCGCCAAAGACTAAGTCGCCTTGAAGCTCCGAATTTGTTCCGATTTGAACGCCGCGGCCGATCAGGCTTCGCTCGCGCACAATCACGTTGTGTCCGGTGACGAGCGCGTCGCCGATTACTGCACCGCAATAAAATATTGAGTGAGAGCGAATTCTGGCGCCGTTGCCGATTCGTAACGGTGCGTCGGAAAAAGGGGTAGGGGCGCCGATGACACAGTGGCTATCGATGACGGTGTCATCACCGAGAATGACGTCACAATTAACAATGGTAAACGCACCAATTGCGACATTTCGCCCCAGCTCGGCGAGCGGTGACACTTTCGCCGTGCTGTCGATATTCACTGCCATAGTTCTGTTTTATCGAAACTGTCTAAAAGCAGCAATGGCGTCACTCTTGACTCGCAAAGAATGTCGCTCGATTCTTGATAAATGCGCCCAACGGTTCCGTTTCTTGCACTCGTCGATTCGTACAGCGAGTTAAAAAGAGAAATCGACGATGCCATGCGTCGTGTTCTGGAACACGGTCAGTACATTATGGGGAAGGAGCTGTCGGCATTCGAAAGCGAATATGCCGCTTATACCGAATCAAAATTTGCAGTCGGCGTAGCGAACGGTCTCGACGCTCTCGTTCTTGCGCTTCGAGCGCTCGATGTTGGCGAAAACGACGAAGTGATCGTTCCGGCAAACACGTACATTGCGACGTGGCTCGCCGTCTCTCACGTCGGCGCGAAAGTTGTCCCCGTCGAGCCAGATGCGCATACGTGCAATTTGGATCCTAATAAAATAGCCGAAAAAATAACGAAAAGCACGAAAGCGATTTTACCGGTTCACCTGTTTGGTCACCCCGCGGATCTAGATGGGATTCTCGAAGTCGCGAAAGCTCACAAGCTCGTTGTGGTGGAAGACGCGGCGCAGTGTCACGGTGCGGCGTACAAGCGGCGGCGTATCGGCTCGCATTCTGATGCCGTAGCGTGGAGTTTTTATCCAGGAAAAAATCTCGGTGCGATTGGAGATGGCGGCGCGGTAACAACAAATCGAGCCGACGTTGCGGACCGAGTTTCGGTGTTAAGAAATTACGGCAGCCGGGTGAAGTATTACAACGAAGTGATCGGTTTCAATTCGCGACTCGATGAACTTCAGGCTGCAATTCTTCGAGTAAAATTACGCGTGCTCGATGGGTGGAACGAGCGGCGTCGCGAGATCGCGAGGCGCTACATCGACGCCCTAAGTGCGTCGAAGTCGATTTCGCTTTTGCAGACGTTACCGGGTACCGACCACGTTTATCATCTTTTCGTTATCGAGCATCCGAGGCGCGAAGAGTTCCAAAAGCAACTGGCCGCAGCCGGCATCGCGACGATGATTCACTATCCGGTGCCACCGCACTTGAGCGGTGCATATCAGTCGCTTGGATATCGCGAAGGGAGCTTTCCGATTTCAGAGCGCGGCGCAAACACTCATTTGAGTCTTCCGATGGGGCCGCATCTGACGGCCGACGATCAAGAGCGAGTCATCGCGGCGTGCCTCAGCGATGTCAGTGCGCGATCAAGAGACGTCGGCTTGCTCTCGACGGCCCCGTAATTTGGGTTCGATTGAACGTTCGACCACAAATGCGGGGATGCGTTGTGCGGCGACAAATGTGCGCCAGACATACTCGCCGATTACTCCCAGCGACATCAGAACAAGCCCGTTAAAAAATAACGTGACCACCATGAGCGACGCCCAGCCAGGTGGGTCGTTGGGCGATGTTAAGCGATTCCAGACGACTTCGATTCCATAGAGAAAGGCGACGAGCAGCCCCAGCAGGCCCATCGCGCTGATGATTCGTAGTGGACGATACGAAAACGAAAGAATCGAATCGTACATCAATTTGTATTTTCGCCAGAACGTCCACTTCGATGACCCGTAGGGGCGCTTGACGCGATGGTAAGAAATCGCTTCGCAAGCAAAGCCGAGAGACAAAAGCGCCGCGGGGAAATTTGTGTTGTTCTCGGCGTTCGACACAAGCAACTTTGCTACTTGATGGTCCATCGCGACAATGTCGAACCCCCCCTTCGGCATGCGGGTGGTGACGAGCCATCGAAATAGCAAATAATAAATGGCCGAAAAAAGACGAGATGAGAGCGGATCGGTGCGCGATTCGCGCGCCGCGACTGCGATGCGTGCCCCCCCGCGCCAAAGATTGACAAGTGCTTCGAGAGCCTCCGGCGGATCTTGCAAATCGGCAGAGATGACGCAAGCGCACCGCCCGCTCGCGAACGATAGGCCGGCAAGGATTGCCGGAGTTGAACCAAAATTGCGCACCAAATGCACGACGCGAACATTGTCATGTTGCTCGTTCAACAGGTTGAGCACTGTGCGCGAATCGTCTTCCGACCCGTCGTCAACAAAGGTCACATCCCACGTGACGCCGAGTTTAGACATCGTCGCCGCGATGCGGTCATAAAGTTGTACAAGACTCTCGGCGTTAAAATAGACCGGGACGGCGACCGACACTTCAGGCCGGGGTTGCATCGATGGACGGTCTCCCAGGGGCAATCGCGCGTTTGTAATCGTCGTAATTTCGTATGTAGTCGGTCTCTTCGTAGGGCATCGATGCGAGCACCGCGCATACCGTCCCTGCCGAAAAATGATCAAGGTCGCTCCAGATCATTCGCGGAAGGTACAGCCCCTGATTCGGGCGATCTAGAACAACGCGCTGTTGCTCGTGCCCGTCGTCGAGAAGCATTTCAAAATATCCTGAGAGCGGGATCAGAAACTGCTCCAATCGTTTGTGCGCGTGGCCGCCTCGTGAACAACCGGCCGGCATCCCGTACAAAAAGAAAACGCGTGAGAAGTTAAACGGGATGTGACGTCCGCCTTCAATGAACGCAAGGTGCCCGCGCTGATCGCTTGCACCGGGGAGGTCGATAAGGCGACACGTACTTATGTGAGGACGGCTTGCCGGACGACTTTGCGTGGTTGTACTCATCTTCCCCCAAGGTAACTTCGCGAGTTAAGGTGTAAGCATAACCCGACTGTGCCGGAACCGAACGGAGTTAATTGTGAATCGCATCGCACTAGGGACAGCGCAGTTTGGCCTAGACTACGGAATCGCGAATACGCGTGGCCAAATTTCGCTGAGCGAAGCCCAATCGATTCTGGCGCGCGCAAAGTTAGCCGGAATCGATACGATCGACACCGCTATTTCTTATGGTGAAAGCCAGCGCACGCTCGGGCAAATCGCGACTCAAGAGTGGCGCATCGTATCAAAAGTGCCGTCGGTTCCAGAAAGTTGCCGCGATCCTTACGGTTGGACACGTGAATCGGTCAAGGGCGCCATAAAAGCTCTTAACGTAAATAAATTGTTCGGAATGTTGCTTCACAATGTTGGGCAGTCGCCCGCCATGCGAGACGAAAGCTGGCGCGCGCTTAGCGATCTAAAAAAAGAGCAGCGCATCGATAAGATCGGCATCTCAATTTACGAGCCGACCGAGCTTGAACTCATCCCGCGCACATACTCTTTAGATATTGTTCAAGCGCCGCTAAGCATTCTGGACCGACGTCTCGTCTCAACCGGTTGGATGAAGCGACTAACTTCGATGAGCGTCGAAATTCATGTCCGCTCGGTCTTTTTACAGGGGCTTATGTTGCTCCCGCCATCGAAGCGTCCGCCGCAATTTCGGCGGTGGGCGGGCGTTTTTGCGCGAGTCGATCGTTGGTTGCACGAGGCTCACGTGACGCCGCTAGAAGCATGCCTCGGTTTCGCGCTCTCATTTCCCGAGATTGGCAGAGTGGTTGTCGGCGTCGACACAGAGGCGCAGCTTGATCAGATTCTTGCTGCGACGTCGCAAGCCGTTCCGCCGATTCCAGACGATTTACTTACGAGCGACATCGATTTGTTAAATCCGAGTCGATGGGGCACGCTATAACGGCGGGAAATTTAGGAGACATGGCTCATGTTCGAAGGGAAGGCTGTACTAGTTACAGGGGGAACCGGTTCTTTCGGAAAAGCATTCGTAAAGACAATTCTCGAGCGTTTTCCTGGAGTGGCGCGGCTCGTGATCTATTCGCGCGATGAGCTGAAGCAGCTCGAGATGAGCCATGAGTTTTCCGAAGCACAGCATCCCCAGCTTCGCTACTTTATCGGCGATGTCCGTGACGGCGACCGGCTTCGTCGCGCGATGGAAGGCATTCACATTGTAGTGCACGCGGCAGCGCTGAAGCAGGTTCCAACAGCCGAATACAACCCATTCGAGTGCATCAAGACAAACGTGCTCGGAGCCCAGAATGTCATCGAAGCCTGTTTGGATAACGGTGTCGAACGAGTGGTGGCGCTCTCAACCGATAAAGCGGCCGCGCCGGTCAATCTCTACGGCGCGACGAAGCTTTGTTCGGACAAACTGTTTGGCGCCGCGAATAATATCAAAGGGGGGCGAAGCGTTCGTTTTTGCGTCGTCCGATACGGCAACGTCATGGGGAGCCGCGGGTCTGTTGTTCCATACTTTTTAGAAAAAAAAGCGACGGGCGTTTTGCCAATTACCGACGCGCGGATGACGCGCTTTAGCATCTCGCTTCAGCAAGGGGTCGACATGGTGCTCTGGGCGCTAGAGCATTGTTGGGGCGGCGAAGTGTTTGTCCCGAAGATCCCGTCGTTTCGGATTCTTGATCTGGCTACGGCGGTCGATGCTCGCTGCGACCATACAGTTGTGGGGGTGCGGCCCGGCGAGAAAATTCACGAAGAAATGATTACGTCGAGCGACAGCCTTAACACTGTCGATTTGGGGAACTACTATGCGATTTTGCCCACGTCGGGCAGCTACACCATCGACGAATATTGCGCGAAAACCGGTAGCAAAAGGGCGCATGTGGGTTTCGCATACAACAGCGAAAGCAATGCCGACTTTTTAACCGTCGATCAGCTGCGCGCTCTAATCTACGAGCAAGAGCTTGTCGAAGCGACCGAATGAATCATGCGTATTTTGGTCATCGGCGGAGGGTTTATTAGTCGGCACTTGGTAACGCAGCTCGTGTCGTTCGATCACGACGTCACGTTGCTGTGTCGATCAACCGGCTCGGAGTTTAAAAAAGTATCTTATGCGCAGGGTGACATTCGAGATGTCGAGCGGGTCGAACGCGTCATCCAGACGGTAAATCCTGAGGCGATATTCTGCCTTGCTGCGTTCAAAGACAGAAAGCAGACAACCCCGGAAGCGATTCGCGAAGCAATTGAAGTGAATGTTCTGGGGACGTCGACAGTGCTGGGGGCGTGTGTTCCGCTAACGTCCCTTAAATCGATTGTCGTTTTAGGCACGGCCGAAGAGTATGGCGTGGCGAGCGCCGCTCCCTTCGACGAGACGCAGCGCGAGCAGCCATTAACGGCGTACACGCTTTCAAAAACGTGTCAGACGCACTTATGTCAAACATACGCAAAGAGTTACAATCTCCCAATTGTTGTTCTAAGACCGACGATCGTTTATGGGCCAGGTCAAGGGCTCGAGATGTTTTTGCCGGCTCTTATCGTTTCGCTGTTAAAAGGGGTCGCTTTCAAGATGACGGCCGGGGAGCAAAAGCGGGATTACTTGCACATAAAAGACCTCATCAGAGCGATGACGCTCGCGGTGAGCGCGCGCTGCGTTCCGGGTGAAATTATTAACGTCGGTTACGGAGAGTCAATGCGGCTTGCGCAAATCGCCGACCGCGTCGCGCAGTTGATCGGGCGACCGGATCTTCTAAAGCTAGGCGCCTTGCCGTATCGTCACGGAGAAGTATTCGAATACGTCACCTGCATAAAAAAGGCAGCGAGAGTGCTAAATTGGGCGCCAGCCGTAGATCTCAACGCAGGTCTGCAATCGACCGTTTCGTATTACCAAAATACGGTCGCCGATGGCGCCGCAGAGTTTGCCGTAAATTCGTTGTAAGCGACGAACCGTCGCTTTTTTCAGAAGGGGGACGAAGTGAAAGTAGTCATTCTTGCGGGCGGATACGGAACGCGCATTCGTGACGTGGCGGACAATCTCCCGAAACCGATGATCCCGATTGGGCCCTATCCAATTCTCTGGCACATCATGAAGTCGTACGCTCACTTCGGATACAAAGATTTCGTCATTTGCCTCGGTTACATGGGCCATGTCATTCGTGATTTTTTTCTAAATTACGAAGCCCATACGCGCGACTGCACGATCAGCTTTGGAGCCAAGTCGCGGCTCACGTTTCATAGTCCGCTCGGCGAATCCGACTGGACGATCACATTGGCGGAGACGGGGTCCGCTGCGATGACCGGGGCGCGCGTTTCGAAAATTCGTCGGTACGTAGAAGGTGAAGAGTTTATGGTGACGTACGGTGACGGCGTAAGTGACGTCAATATCGATAAACTCGTTGAATTTCACAGGTCTCACGGAAAAACGCTTACCGTAACAGGGGTTCGTCCGCCGGGGCGTTTTGGTGAAATGACGAGCACGGCCACGGGGCAAGTGCTCGAGTTTAACGAAAAGCCCCAAGCGACCGGTGGTCGTGTTTCAGGCGGTTTTTTTGTCGCCGGGCCGAAGCTGTTTAATCATCTCGAAGACCGTGACGACCTTGTCTTTGAAGAAGGGCCGATTCGCAGACTGACGGCCGATGGCGAGCTAATGATGTTTGAGCACGACGGCTTCTGGCAACCGATGGATACAAGCCGAGAGTACCGCCTACTAAACTCGCTCTATGAATCGGGGAATGCGCCGTGGGTTCGTTAAATCGTCGGCACATGCTCTCTTCGTTTGAAGGGAAGAGAGTGTTTATCACCGGGCATACTGGATTTAAAGGCGCGTGGCTCACGTTTATACTTAAAGAGTTTGGCGCGGAGATCTTGGGGTACGCGCTCCCACCGGCCGCAGACCCAAGTCATTTTGAATTGCTCAATTTGCGTGGCGCCATCCAACATGTCGTCGGCGATGTCCGAGACAGCGCGCTTCTCACCGACACGTTGCGCTCGTTTCGCCCAGAGTATGTGTTTCACCTGGCCGCGCAGGCACTTGTCAGACAGTCGTACGTGGAGCCGGTTGAAACATTCGCCACCAATGTCATCGGCTCGGTTCACCTGCTCGAAGCGGTGCGATTGTGCGAGTCGGTCCGGTCGCTTGTCTGTGCGACATCAGATAAATGCTATCAGAATTTTGAATGGGAATGGGGGTACCGAGAAAACGATCGTCTGGGGGGGCGCGACCCCTACAGCGCGTCAAAAGCGGCGGCGGAGCTCGCTTTCGCGGCCTATGCCGATTCCTATTATTCGGCGCGGCCGAGTCTTGGCGCAGCCACCGTTCGCGCGGGGAATGTTATCGGCGGAGGCGATTGGTCGGCTGACCGAATTGTCCCCGACTGCATTCGTGCAATCGCATCGAAGAGTCCCATCTGCCTACGGAGTCCGCATGCAACGCGCCCGTGGCAGCATGTTCTAGATCCTCTATTTGGTTATTTGTTCCTCGCCCAACGTTTGCGAGAAGAGCCGCAAAAATACGCTGGAGCGTGGAACTTTGGCCCTTCAACGGACGATGTTCGGACGGTTCACGATGTCGCGCGAGCGATCGTCGAGGTCCTCGGAGAGGGGCGGATCGTTCTCGGCGAATCGAGCCGTGAACAGCACGAGGCGCGCTTGCTTCAGCTAAATTGTGACAAGGCGCATCAGCTTCTCGGCTGGAGGCCGCATTGGCGCGTCGACAAAAGCGTTCTCGCAACGGCGCAATGGTACAAGTGCGTTGCCGCCGGCGCCGATGCCGGCGCTACGACGCGCGCGCAACTGCTTGATTTTTTGGAGGAAGCGTCATGATCGAAGGGGTCGTCATCACACCGCTACGCCAGATTTTCGACGAGCGCGGCAAAGTCATGCAAATGCTGCGCGAAGACTCACCGGTTTTTAAGCAATTCGGCGAGATTTACTTTTCGTGTACGTACCCCGGAGCGATCAAAGCGTGGCATTTGCATCGGCGAATGACCCTAAATTACGCCGTTGTTTTTGGTGAATTAAAGTGCGTCCTCTACGACGATCGCCCCGGCAGTTCGACACGCGGCGCTGTTGAAGAGTATTTTCTATCTCCTGAAAATTACTGCCTTGTGACCGTCCCGCCGCTTGTATGGAACGGCTTTAAAGGGCTCGGTTCGAAGATGTCAATCGTTGCGAATTGCTCAACGCTTCCGCACGAACCAAACGAAATATTGCGACGACCCGCTTCAGACAAAGAGATCCCTTACAGTTGGGACATCGTATACAAATAAATTGGGTGCTCGAAACGCGCTGTTGTGGGCTGGGCAACGATAAAATGAATACGCTAATCACCGGCGGTTTCGGCTATCTGGGCGGGAGATTCGCGCAGCACTTGCAGTCGTCGCGAGAGCGTTATCGCGTGCGACTCGGCAGTCGACGGGAGCGCGCGGCCCCGCCATGGTGCGCCGACGCGACAACCGTGTTAACGACGTGGGAGCTAGAGAGCTCGCTCGAAGAGGCCTGCTCGGGTGTCGACGTGGTCGTGCACTTGTCGGGAATGAACGCGAGCGAGTGCGCTGCAGATCCGGTGCAAGCGCTCGAGATCAACGGCGTCGCCACAGCTCGACTTCTTCGGGCCGCGATTCGAACTGGCGTCAAGCGATTTGTCTTTGTGTCAACCGCCCATGTCTACGGGTCGCCACTACGTGGCCGAATCAGCGAGGAGACGAATCCAAGTTCGCTCCACCCGTACGCGTCAAGTCATAGAGCGGGCGGCGATGTTGTGCGGGATGCTCATGCGCGCGGCCAGATCGAAGGGGTTGACGTTCGCTTGTCAAATTCGTTTGGTGCACCGACGCATGCAGATACCAACTGCTGGATGCTTGTCGTCAACGACCTTTGCAGGCAAGCGGCATTGGCGCGAACGATGGTGCTCAATACGTCGGCCGACCAGCGAAGAGATTTTATTACGTTGACCGACGCATGCCGCGCGATTGCTCATCTTGCCTCTATCGATCGCGAGCAACTTGGCGACGGTCTGTTCAATGTCGGAGGCGAGTGGGCGCCGACGCTCAAAGAGATCGCTGAACGGATTGGCAAGTCATACGAATCAACCTTCGGGCATCCGGTGTCTCTCTCGTGCAAAGCGCCCCAATCGGATTCAACTGCGAAGTTTGAGCTCGACTACCGAATCGACAAACTTACGAGAACAGGCTTCACGCTGGAGAAGAACATCGATTCGGAAATCGCCGACACGCTAGCGTTTTGCGCAAAAAGGGGGGTGATGTGAATCGATGAATCGACGGAATATCGGCGAAAAGCCACGTGTTTCGGTGCTGATGACGATTTTTAACGCGGCGCCGTTTTTGAGAGCGAGCCTCGACAGCATCGTCGAGCAGACGTTTCAGGAATGGGAGCTCATTGTCGTTGAAAATGGGTCGACAGACGGCAGTGCGACGATTCTCGAAAGTTATCAAGACGAACGAATTCGAAAGTTCTTTTTGGAGTCGAACATTGGGCGCGTACCAGCACTTCGCCTTACGTTTGATCGCGCCAATGGAGAATACATCGCGGTTTTGGATGCGGACGACATCTCGCATCGGACGCGGTTGGCGAAGCAGGTCGTCTACCTCGATGCGCATCCGGAGGCGGTTTTGCTGGGGACCTGGGCCAATCATATCAACGAGCACGGTACGAGGACGGGCGACTTCAAGCCGGCGACCAGCGCGGCCGGAGTGATCGCAGGGCTGGCGACCGGCAACACGATCGTTCACTCATCGGCGATGTTTCGGAGCGGGGCGGCAAGACTTGTCGGCGGCTACCCGCTCGATAGGCCGTATGCCCATGATCATAGTTTGTGGCTAAAGCTCATGGAGCATGGCGAAGGGGCCATTTTGCCGGAGATCTTATGCGATCTTCGCAGTTCGCCTACGCGAGTGACATCGGCTCCGCGAAATCGATTGGATGTGGCGCGCGACAGTTTGGAGCTGTTAGTCGCTGCCGGCAAACAGCTAAAAATAGATGCTCAGACGATGCGTCGGCATCGCGAAGAAGTCGGAATCGCACGCGTAAAATATGTGCGCGCACTTGCGTTCACAGGGCATCTTGCGGCGAGCGCTGCTCAGGCGGTGTCGGCCATTATCAAAGACCCGCTTGCGCTGATCGACAATCGGGTAACTCGGTCGCTGTTCTCTCGTTCACCTAACACCCATTAAATGAGCTCGATGCGCACTGTTGCCGCCCCGCGATTGCTGAAGTTGTGGTCAGTATTTTTTGCCTATGGGTGCATCGCATCTCTGCTTCTTCAGCTTGTGGTCATCCCGTACGGCTTTAAAACATCGCACTGGGGCCATGGGCTGATCCACGCGGGCGGCGACGCGGTTGAGTATCATATGATTGCGAGCCAAGTGGCTGATAAGGTTCATCAACACGGCTGGTCGGCGTGGCAGCTTTTCCCCGGCAAAGTTTCGCCGAACTCTCCTCCGTTGGTCCCATACCCGCTCGAAAAAACGAGGCGAGGACAAGCGCCAGCGGGGATCGCATCTGCGGTGTATGCGATGACTTATTCCGAACCTTGGATTCTCATTCCAATTCACGCGGCGCTTCATGCGCTCGCAGCGCTCATGCTCTTGCTGATCGTCGAGCGATTTCTTCCGAATCGGCGAAGCGCACTGCTCTGCGTGCTTCCGTTCTTTCTCTATCCATCGGTGCTCTCGTGGTATGGCCAGATTTATAGGGAACCGTATACGAACGCGGGGAATCTCGTTTTTCTGTGGGGCTTTATCGTCCTCGTCGCGCCGCACCGCGATTCGCGCTCGAAGGTTCAGGCCTCGGTGGCCATTGTTGGGATCGCGCTGTCGGCGGTCGTCATTACGGTTATGCGCGCGTACGAAGCGCCTATTCTACGCGGGTTTACATGTGCGTTTGTGGGGATAGGGGTCATCTATTGGGCCTGCCGGTGGATTGCTCGTGAGTGCGACGCGCGTCGGTTTGCATCGACGGCGGTGACCTTGCTCACCGCGCTTGCCGTTACATTGTCCACGCTGACGGCGGTAGTTGCCATTACGCGTCGAACGCATCCCGAGAACGTCGCGGTCGAGCCGGCCGATCTTGCGGAGGAGCTTGCAATCGTTAATGCGCTTAATTTTTCGTGGCAGACGACGAAGGTTGTGCCAAACGTGATCGATCGGCGTTTTGAAGAGATTGCCACCGCGCGCGAGAAATTTTTGCACGTCATCCGAACCGCCGCGATACATCCGGCTACCGCCATCGATGAAGAGATCGCGTTTCGCAAAGCGAGCGATGTCATTGCTTACGTGCCTCGCGCCTTGCAGCAGGCGTTGTTCTCGCCGTTTCCAACTCAGTGGCTTCCAGGTAAGTGGACGGCCGCAAAGTCTGAATCGTCGCGATGGATGCGTCGCGGCGCTGCTTTCGAGACCGCTTGCAACTATCTAGCGCTCTTGTTTCTTCCACTGTCGATCTGGTTTTGGCGAAAGCGGATCGAGTTGTGGATGCTCATATTCTTCTGCATGTCGATGCTGCTGCTCGAGGGTCTGGTCATCGCCAATACGGGGACTCTTTTTCGGCATCGGTTCCCGTATGTTATGACGCTTGTTGCGATTGGATCCGCTGGGTTTCTTACACTGCTCCAGCAATACAAGCGCGCGCAGGTGGCGCCATCTGATCGTAGAGCGCTTGATAGCGTGTGGTCATTCTTTCGAGGCTATAATGCTTGAGAATTCGCGCTCGCGCGCGAGCTCCAAGTTCTCGGCGAGCCTCAGTTCCGAGCTCGATTAGCTCGGCGACGGCGGCTGCAAAATCGCCTACGTCGACGCGAACTAACCGACCGGTATCGCCAATGAGCAGGCCGCAATCACCAACATCGGTGGCGACACACGGAATACCTGTCGCCATCGCTTCTCCAAGTGCAGCTGGAAACGCCTCGGTCGAGGAAGTGAGCGTGGCGATGTCGAGCGCGGCCAAAACATCGGGCATGTCGGTGCGCATCCCGAGCCGATGAACTTCATCGCCTAAATCGAACTGCTTCATCCACTGCGCAAGTGATCGATTGCTCGGATCGACCGAGCGCCCGCACATCACAAAATGAAGATTTGGAAACACGCGTCGAAGCTTCCCGGATGCTTCAAGGAAGAGCCGATGATTCTTGAGTGGAACAAAATTGGCAGAGAGGCCAATAGCAATCGCGTTTTCAGGAATGCCAAGTTCGTGACGTATCCGAACTCTCGCATCGGGCGACGCGCGAAATAGTTCGGTATCAAAACCGGCGTGAATCGTTGTCGCGTTGGCTTTCGGGTAGCCGATAGCAAAATACTTGCGCTCTGAAGCGACCGCCGGAAACACGATTCGCTTTGGGCCGATCGGCGCCAAGCGATGCCCAACCCAGTTCACCGCGAGCGTTCTCTTTTTCGCCTGCGCCCATGAAAGCGGAAGATTAAAAATCGACCATATGATGTTCGTAAGTCCGGCGGAACGTGCGGCAAGCGTCCCCACAACGTTGGCGTGAGACATCCACGTATGAACGATGTCGGGGGCAACGCGAACGAGCTCATCGCGTAGGCGCGCATAGGCGGCAGGTGTCGGAACTGTTGGCGACATGCCGATGTACTTGATTGGCGCGCTTGCGCACTGTTCGACGCGTTCGTGATAAGCGCCTCGCTTCGCAAGCGAGATAATGCTGAAAGCAAAGCGCTTTCGATCGAGCCGCTCCACCAGTTGGCAAAAGGCGACTTCGGCGCCACCAACTCCGAGTCCGGTAATGACATATGCAATTTTTATCGGCCGCTCCACCAGGCGATTGTATCACTTAGACCGCTGTCGAGGTTGAATCGTGGCGTCCAGCCGAGCTCCGTGAGGCGCGTTATATCGGCCGACAAGCGTTGGGGTTGGTTTGAGTCCGCATGGCGCGCCGTCACGAGATCCGCTCGCCTCAATTTGTCGCCAATCAGTTGCACTAGGTCGCCTAGCCGCACGTCGCGCCCCGACGCGATATTTACAGCACCTTCGACCTCGCTATCGAGAAGTGAAACAAACGCGGAGGCGACGTCGGCAACATGCAAGTAATCGCGCACGGCACTTCCCGTTTTGCATATCGCCGGTTGGTTGTTTAAAAGCGATAAAATAGCGGAGCTGACAAGGCGTGAGGGGTGCTCGCTCGGCCCGTACAATGAAAAGACTCGCCCCCACGCGCTCGACATTTGTTTCTCGCGCGCCGTCGCCGTGATGATTTGTTGTAGCGCATGTTTCGAGGCGCCGTAGAGCGTCGCCGGAGCCAATGTCGTTGTCAGTTCCGAACATGTCAGTGTTTTCGTCCACGCATATTCCGCGCACGTCCCTGCGGACACAATCCGCCGACCGCCGACTGCGACGAATGCGCGCATAAGCGCCAAACTCGCCGCCACCCATCGTAAATTCTCGAGAGAGGACCAGTAGTCAGGCGGCTTTGCATACCAGGCAAAATGAAGAATATGCGTCGGCTTGACTTCGCTCACGAACCGAAATGCGTTTTCATCTTCGAGCAGGTCGACGCGATGCCAGCGAATGCCGCGATGCGTGTCTCCAGCGTTACGGCCGACTGCATGGACTTCGTATCCGCGTTCGACCAGCGGCGCGAGTGAATGCCGTCCGATAAAACCCGTGGCTCCAGTGACGATGACGCGTTTCATCGGAAATCGGCGTACATGTTGTCGCGTTCGGATATGACCGCGACATCGCCCGGCCACACTATGCCAAAAGCGGGGTCGTTCCATCGCACACCGGCGGCCGATGACGGGGAATAAATCTCCGATAGTTGATAAAAAACTTCGCTCTCGTCTTCGAGCGTAAGAAACCCGTGCGCGAAGCCTTTTGGGATATAAATCGCATTTCCCTGTTCGGCTCCCAGAACAACTCCGGCCCACGAACGAAACGTTTCCGACTCGGGCCTCAAATCGACAATCACGTCGTAGACAGAGCCGCGCGTGCATCGCACCAGCTTTGCCTCTTCATGCGGCGCTTTTTGAAAATGCATACCGCGCAGCGTCCCTTTGCGCGTGTTAAACGAAAGACTGCATTGCGCGATGTCGGCGACAAGCCCGCGCGCTTCGAATTCATCGCGGCAAAACGTTCGCGCAAACGCACCTCGTTCATCAAGATGATGTTCAACTTCAACAGCGAACGCGCCGCGAAGCGCCAGCGGCGTAAATTTCACGCGAATATCTCGACGCGAGGAATTGGAATTACAAACTTCCCCCCCCACTCGCGAATGTGCGCCATCTGGTCGACAATTTCATCGCGAATGTTCCACGGAAGAATGAGGACGTAATCGGGTTTTGTCTGCGCGATCCGCGCCGGTTCGTAAATCGGAATTCGTGTCCCCGGAAGGTAGCGCCCTTGTTTGTGGGGGCTGCGGTCGACTGTGTATTCGACAAAATCTTCGCGAATGCCGCAGTAATTTAGCAGCGTATTTCCTTTCGCGGGCGCGCCGTAGCCGACGACGCGCTTCCCCTTCCGTTGGCACTCGATCAAAAAAGCGAGCAGCGTGCGCTTTGTCTCGCGCACACCTTCGGCGAACGCCGCGTACGTAGCCAATGTTCGAAGTCCGGAAGTGATTTCGCGTTCGCGCATATCGATTACGCGTGCGGAAACCGGCTTTGACTCATCTTGGCGGTGCCGCGCGTAAATGCGAAGCGAGCCACCATGCGTCGTAAGCTCTTCAACATCGAACAATACAAGGCCATGTGTCGCGAAAATAGTCTCGACCGTCGTGAACGAAAGATACGAAAAATGCTCGTGGTAAATCGTATCAAATTGATTTCGCTGAATAAGCTGCAGCAAATGCGGAAACTCCATCGTAATCACGCCGGTCGGTTTTAGCGCAATCGCCATGCCAGCAACGAAATCGTTGATGTCGGGGACGTGGGCGAGCACATTGTTGCCAAGCAGCAAGTCGGCGTGCAGCCCTTGGCTAGCGAGCTCGGTCGCAAGCTCTACGCCGAAAAACCGCACCCACGAAGGGATGTCGCGTTGCCGCGCAATTTCAGCGACATTGGCGGCAGGCTCGATGCCGAGCACCGGAATGTTCTGGTCTTTGAAGTATTGAAGGAGGTAGCCGTCGTTGCTGGCAATCTCGATCACGCGGCTTTTATCATTTAGGCGAAAGCGATCCGTCATCGCCAACGCGTACGCTTTTGAATGCGCTAGCCAACTATCGCAATAAGAGGAAAAGTAAGCGTACTCGCTGAATATCTGTTGTGGACTTTCATATTCAGGGAGCTGAACGAGGAAACAGTTCGTGCAGACACGGGGATGGAGCAAGTAAAATGGCTCCGCGTTTTGCAGGGCATCAGCCGAGACGAACGAGTTTGAAAGCGGTGACATCCCCAAGTTGCAAAATGATTCGCGTAGCAATGCGCCACAAAAACGGCAGCCAAGCGTTGGACTCATAACCCTCCCCAGATCTTTTTTATTTGCGTACCATTTCTCATAAGAGAGTAGCAATGGCCCATCGCGATGATGAAACGTGAACTGAATCGGCTCAGGATCGGATACGCGCCGATCTCAGGTAAACTTGATGCGCCGGGAGATCGTCGGCGGTTTGTTCACTACGCGCGAACGCGCGGCATTCAATTCGAAATGGCCGACCCGCGTCGCGATTATGATTTGGTGATTCTCTCCCAAGCGGCCGACATCACGGCATGGTCGAGGTACCGAAAAGGGAAGATTGTATATGACCTCGTCGACGCCTATCTCGCTGTTCCGCGAACAGACCCACGCGCTCTGTTTCGTGGCTTAGGGAAATATCTGTCGAGACAAAGCCGTTTTCTTGAACTCGATTTTCGGAAATCGATTGAAGCAATGTGTCGTCGCGCCGACGCGGTGCTCTGCTCGACCGTCGAGCAGCAAGGCGACATTGCCAACTATTGTGAAAACGTTCGCGTAATTCTCGATATGCAAAGCGCGACGACGACAAAAGTAAAGCGCGAATACAAAGCGGCGTCACCGCCACGCCTTGTGTGGGAAGGGCTACCGTTCACGCTTGCCGCTTTTGAGCAAATTGCGGGCGCGCTCAGGCGCGTGCAGCGAAAAACGCAGTTTGAAATGCATATTGTTACCGACCTTCACTACTACCGCTATTTGAATCGGTACGCGAAAACGAGCACCGCGAGACTCGCAAATCGCCTCTTCGACAGCGCCCACTTGCACGCATGGAATGAGAGCAGCTGCGCGGAGATTATTTGCGCGAGCGATTTAGCACTCATCCCACTCAACCTGAACGACCCGTTTGCGCGTCGTAAACCAGAAAACAAACTGCTCCTGTTTTGGCGACTTGGGATGCCGACGCTAACGTCTGCAACGCCAGCGTACAGGCGAGCGATGCAAGGCGCGCAGCTGTCAATGGACTGCGCGACCGAGGGAGAGTGGGAAGTCGCGCTTGAAAAATATCTAACTGATGAATCGGCAAGGCGCGAAGCGGGGCAGCGAGGGCGCGCCTACGCGGAGCAGAAATATCCCGAGGACAAACTATTGGCCGCATGGGACGACGTTCTTGAGTCAGTCCTAATTTAGGGGGGAAGTTTGGAAGAAAAGCGCCGAATTGTATTTGTAGTCGCGCAAGATTGGATGTTCGTACAGTTTCGCATGGACCTGGCCCGTGCGCTGCGCGACGCGGGGACTGAAGTCAGCGTGATTGGCGCGCCAGGAGATGCCTATCCAGCAATCGAAGCGGAGCACTTTCGTTTCTACCCGTGGTCGCTAAAGCGTCTTGGCAAAAACCCATTTGCTGAGGCGAATGCGGTTAGAGAACTGATCGCACTCTATCGCCGCCTTCGGCCAACAATTGCTCATCATGTCGCGATGAAGCCGATTTTATACGGAAGTATCGCGGCGCGTGCGACCGACACTCCAGCGGTCAACGCCGTCACGGGGCTCGGTCACGCCTTTATCGAAGGTGGTTCAGGCAGGAGAGCGCTTCGTGCAGGTATTGAGCAGGGGTATCGCTTTTGTTTGTCCGGAAAGCGGTCGATCACAACTTTTCAAAATCGTGACGATCTAGAGCTGTTTGTTTCGCGCAAATTGGTCTCACGAAACAGCGTGCGTCTCATACGCGGGTCGGGCGTCGATGTTGTGAAGTTCCGTCCAAGCCCTGAGCCGAACACACCGGTTCGCGTACTGCTCCCCGCACGCATGCTCTGGGAAAAAGGGATTGGCGAATTCGTAGAAGCGGCGAAGATTCTCCGCGCCAGAAAAGTGCCCTGCAAATTCATTCTCGCGGGGAAGCCCGATGAAGGCAATTTGGCCGCAATTTCAGTCGATCAACTGAATGCGTGGGGGCTTGAAGGCGCACTTCGGTGGATTGGACATCAGTCCGATATGCCGGCGCTCATTGCGAGCGCGCATATCGTCTGCCTGCCGTCGTATCGCGAAGGTGTCCCGCTCAGTCTGCTCGAAGCGGCGGCGTGCGGTCGAGCGATTGTGACAACCGATGTTCCGGGGTGCCGCGAAGTTGTCGTTCATGGAGAAAATGGGCTGCTCGTACCGGCGCGAGATTCCGAAACTTTGGCGCGTGCCATTGAGCAGCTCGTACTCGACAAGGAAACGCGAATCGAGATGGGAAAGCGGGGAAGAAAAAGAATTGTTCAGTATTTTTCAAAAGAGGAGGTGATCGAAGGGACCTTCGCCGTGTACAACTCGCTCCTGGGGAGTTCTTCCGGAGTTACGGGGCGATCGAACCGGACGGACATACAGGGGTAGTGGTGATCTAGGGGGGCGGGTGGAACACAATATCGAGCGACGAGATGTCGAGAGCTTCGGTTACGAATGGACGAAATTCGATCAGACCGAAGTGCCTATGGACGAGCTTCGGTGGCGCTTTAATGAGTATTTTTCATTATTTCCATGGAGCGAACTTCCGGCGAACGCCGTCGGGTTTGATCTAGGCTGCGGCAGTGGCCGATGGGCGAAATTCGTCGCTCCGCGGGTGCACCATCTTCACTGCATCGATGCCAGTGGCGATGCGTTGTGCTCTGCCAAAAAGTCGTTGGCATCGCTCCCCAATTGTGAATTCCATCACGCATCGGTTGACGCAATTCCGCTCGCCGACGCAAGTATGGATTTTGGCTATTCTTTGGGCGTTCTGCACCATGTTCCAGATTCGCTCGCTGGCCTCGTCTCGTGCGTGCGCAAGCTCAAGCTTGGGGCCCCGTTTTTGATCTATGTTTATTACGCGCTGGAAGATCGTTCGGCGGCATACCGCGCTCTGTGGCACGCAAGCACGCTTGTTCGCAAAGCGGTGGTTCGTTTGCCAACACGAGGTCGGGTCGTTGTGAGCGAAATCATTGCGAAGACGGTCTATTGGCCATTAGCGCGCGCATCGCGTTTTGCTGAAGCGAACGGTTTCGACGTATCGGGGCTTCCGCTATCGATTTACCGAAACATGAGCTTTCAAACGATGCGTACCGACGCGTACGACCGTTTTGCCACAAGTCTGGAAAAGCGATTTACCCGCGGAGAAGTCGCGCAATGGATGTCAAATGCCGGGCTCAGCCGCATTTCGTTTAGGGAGGGGACACCCTATTGGTGTGCGATCGGATATCGCGAAAATTAGCGTTTGATAAACAGTGGTCCGGAACAGAACGTGAACGGCAGCATTGCGGAAGTGGTGTGAACATGATGCGTGAGTCATTCACAAAAATAAAAAAGCTATTCGCGCACGGATGTTTTGATAGAGGCGGTCAGCCGCGGCTCTTCATGATTTGGTTCGCGTTTTTTGCCTATGCCGCGTCGTTGGCGCTGCTTTTGCAGTTCGTGGTTGTGCCTCATTTGCCCGCCGCAAACAATGGCGGCCATGGGCTGATGGAGCCGTACGATTTTACCGGCTTTCACGCCAACGCGACCAAAATGGTCAACGCGATTCATCAGCGGGGGTGGTCCGCTTGGGAGTTGCGCCCGCTCGATCAAGGCCCCGTGGGGATGACCGCGCTCATCTACGCGCTGAGCTGGCCCGAACCGTGGGCACTGATTCCCGTGCACGCGTCGCTGCACGCGCTTGCCGGGCTGATGTTGGTGCTGATTCTCGAACGCTTTGTTGCAAGTCGCCGCGTTGCCGTTCTTTGTGTCCTGCCGTTTGTGCTTTTTCCGTCCGCGCTGGCGTGGTACGGCCAGATTCATCGAGAGCCTTACGTTATCCCCGGCTATTTTCTCTTTTTGTGGGGGTGGCTCCGCCTGCTCGGCTCGCCCGCTGAACTGCCGTCAAACAAGTCGGCCAACCGCGGTTTGTTGAGCATCGCGTGCGGAGCGACGCTGGTGTGGATTATGCGCCCTTACGCGAGCGATTTTTTACGCGTGTATGGCGCTGCGTTTGTCATGGTGGCAATTGTTGTCTGGGGGCGCCGACGGCTGAGCCGCGCTTGCGACCTGAGTCAGCTGGTTAGAGGAGTTACCTATTCGGTGGCGGCGTTTGTATTTTTATGGGTGCTGTCGCAAGGCGCCAAAATTGAAAAAACGTTTGGTCCGAGCGGCCCGATTGCCGCGAAAATTTCAACCGTGGTTGGCTTTCTTCAACATGTGCCGAAGGGGCCTCCAGGGGCGCAAGAGGCGCTCCCGATGAAGGCGGTGTTACCGGCCGCGGCTCCGGCAAAGGGGCTCCCGCAACCGGTACCGGTTGTTGCACCGCTGCCGCCCCCTCCGGCCCCTCCCGATATCTTCGCGCAATCTCCAGAATGGCAAACAACTTGGTGGTTGCCGCGATCGCTTGATGAGACTTTTCTAATCATCGCAAAAAAGCGAAATGGCTTCTGCAACTCTTTCCCCGATGCGCGCACGGCCGTCGATGAGGACATTCGCTTTCACAGCGCAGGGGATGTTATTCGTCATATCCCGCGAGCGTTACAACTCGCGCTGTTCGCGCCGTTCCCGACTCAGTGGTTTGAAGGGAGCGATAGGGGGCGTCCATCGGCTGTAAGCAGTTGGAAAAGGCGCGCCGGTGCGTTCGAAATGGTGATCGTCGACTTCGCGCTCCTCTTTTTTCCCCTAGCGCTCTGGTCGCAGCGAAAGCGCGCGAACATGTGGGTTCTTATTAGTTTTTGTACTGGAATGCTTATGGTGCACGCCTTCGTGATCAACAATATCGGAACGCTGTATCGATTTCGCTATCCGTTCTTAATGACGTTTGTCGCGTTCGGGCTCGCCGAGTTTTACGCTATTGTCGCGCGCAAACGCGCCCGCAAAGGCGTCGAATCGAACGTAGATTGCGATAGTTTTTTAGGCTCAAGTTATTTACACTCGCCAAAAGAGCGGCCATCCGTGACGAGTCGCTAGGTGCAGCGGAAGAGTTGGGGGGGGAATGCGTTTTTTGATCACTGGCGGTGCAGGTTTTATCGGTTCGCATCTCGCGGAAGAGCTTTTACGCAAAGGGAACGAAGTCGCGATTATCGACGATCTGTCGACGGGCAGCATCGCGAATATTCAGCACTTAAAAGGCAAGCGCGGCTTTAGCTACACCATCGATAGTTGCGCCAATGTTCCGCTCGTCGCCGAACTGATCGACCAATGCGATGTCATCTATCACCTCGCCGCGGCCGTAGGCGTCAAGCTGATCGTTCAGTCGCCAGTGCGCACCATCGAGACGAATATCAAGCTCACCGAAATCGTTCTCGAATTAGCCAATCGAAAAAAGCGTCCGACGTTTATCGCCTCGACGAGCGAAGTGTACGGAAAGAGCCTTCAACTGCCGTTTTCCGAAGATGGCGATCTCGTCATCGGAGCGACAACGCAAGGGCGATGGTCGTATGCCTGTTCAAAAGCGATCGATGAATTTTTGGCGCTCGCATACTGGAAAGAGAAGCGCCTTCCGACCGTTGTGGCGCGCCTCTTCAACACAGTCGGCCCGCGTCAAACCGGTCACTACGGCATGGTCGTCCCAAGCTTTGTGCGACAAGCGTTGAGCAACCGGCCGATCACCGTTTACGGCGACGGCGAGCAATCACGCTGTTTTACGCACGTCTCTGATGTTGTTCGCGCGCTTATCGCGCTCATGCAAGACGAGCAGTGCATCGGCCACGTTTTCAATGTGGGGAACAACGTCGAAATTTCGATCAGTAACCTCGCTAAAACGATCCGCCAGTTAACCGGATCGAAGTCCGAGATCACATTTACTCCTTACGACAAAGCATACGGTGCAGGTTTCGAAGACATGCGCCGCCGCATCCCCGATCTTTCGAAAATACGAAACACTCTTGGATGGGAGCCGTCGATCGATCTTATGCGCACACTGCGCGATGTTATCGGTCATGAGCGCGGCGACGCGGTGTCTGCCGGGGATGCATGCAGCGATATTGCGTAGCGTTTGCTGCCGCTCTGCCGCTCTCGCTACTCTTTACGTTCGTCGTTCGCGAGATCTCGCGGCGAAGAGGGTGGGTGGCGAAGCCAAGAGCCGACCGGTGGCACAAGCGCCCGACCGCGCTCCTCGGTGGGACGGCTATTTTTGGTGCATTTGCAATCTCCTGGGCGCTCGGTCGCACCGACGACGTGCACGACTTTGGATTGATTGTCGCCTGTTCGTCATGCCTATTTTTGCTCGGGCTTGTGGATGATTTTGTTCAACTCTCGCCGATCACAAAGCTCATCGGTCAGATCGCCGTCGCTGTGCTGTTTACAACGTTTGGCCTTCGCCTTCATTGGCTTCCCCTAACGCTTCTCGATCAGGCGGTCACGGTTGTTTGGCTCGTCGGGATCACCAACGCCGTCAATTTGCTCGACAACATGGATGGCCTTGCGGGGGGCGTTTCTGCGATCGCCGCGGCCTATCTTACTGTGTATTGCGACGTGGCCGGACAACAAGGCGCCGCGACATTGGCCGCCGCGCTCACCGGGTCGCTGCTCGGGTTTCTTGTCTTTAACTTTAATCCCGCCTCAATTTTTATGGGCGATTGCGGGTCGCTTTTTCTAGGGTTTACGCTTGCAGCGCTCGCGTTGGTCCGCAATCAGCCGCAGCTGCAGCCGACAATTCTGTCGTCGGTCTCGATGCCGGTGCTCCTTCTTTTTGTGCCCATTTTGGATACATCGCTCGTTGCGATCAATCGCGCGCTTCATGAACGACGCATTTCGCAAGGGGGCCGAGACCATTCGTCGCATCGCCTCATCGCGCTCGGCCTTAGCGAGCGGGGCGCGGTGTTCACATTGTGGGTCGTTGGCGCGGCATCGGGAGGCTTGGCGCTCTCTGTTCCCGATATGTCGCGGGCGGTGGCCGTGCTGGTCATTCCGCTTTTCGCCCTCGCGCTCATCTTCTTTTTCGTCTTTGTAGGTCAGGTTACTGTGTATCAGCCGAAGGAGCGGAGGCGCGGTGAACGGCGCGCCGCACTCGTACCTGTTCTGGCCAATCTTTCAAAACGGGCCCATATTTTCGAGGTTTCGAGCGATCTTGTCGTGATCGCGCTGTCGTACTACGCGGCGTACCTCCTGCGCTTCGACGGCCAGATTGAATATCCGTATTACGATCGATGCATTTCAACGCTGCCGATCGTTGTTGTGATTCAGCTGTCGGTTTTTGTCGCGGCCGGTGTTTATCGTCGCGTCTGGCGATACATCTCAACGCACGATGTGACGACACTCTTTACGACGGTGACGGTCGGCTGGGCGATTTCAACCGGCTACGTCGCGCTCATCATGCCCAAGGGTGAATACTCGCGAACCGCTTTCGTTATTTACGGGGTTCTCGTATTTTCCGGCGTCGTCGGCACTCGTTACAGCTTGCGGCTGCTGCGCGACTGGCTAAAGAAAACTCACCCGCCGGCCGGGGCGAAGCGCGTCATTATTTACGGCGCAGGCGACGCGGGCGAACTTCTGCTTCGTGAAATTCAGAACAACCGAGGGCTTAACCTGTTCCCGGTAGGTTTTATCGACGACGATCCGCGCAAACAGGGGAGCGTGATTCACGGAGTGCGCGTGCTCGGCCCGCTGGAGACGCTCTACGTTTCGTCGGCCGAACCGTCGTTTCAGGAGGTTGTCGTTTCGATTCAGCAGCTTGGCCATGATCGCATCCAGCTGCTCGATCAGTTGTGCGCATCGCGCGGCCTGAGCCGCCGAAGTCTTCACTTTGTTCTAAAATAACAGGCGGAGTGGTCATGCTTCGATTGATTCGCTTTTGGTTGTTCGCGATACCAGTCGCGTGCCTTGCTGTCGTACCGTACGCATATTCGTTTGAGGTACGCCGAATCTATTCGCTGCCAAAATCGAGCGCGATCATCGTTTCGGCAACGGTTCTGATTTTTGCGCTGCTCTACGCCCTGATCTGCTCCGGCGCCTATCGAAAACTATGGAGCGGAGTCGCGCTTCTTTTCGCCGTCGACATCGCCTCTACCGCAGTCTCATATTTCGCAAGCGAAAATGAATACATCGCTCTGTTCGGGCGATTTGAACGGGTGAACGGGTCGCTCGTCTTTTTATCTGTTTTGACAGTCGCGTTCAGTCTGTTTGTCGGAATCGATCAAGATCGCCGACGCTTCAAGACAGCGCTAGTCGCGATCACGATCGCGTCGATCCCGGTCTGCATCTACGGCCTGCTCGACACGGCACCGCGCGCTCAGGGAACGTTCGGAAACCCGAACTTTTACGCTAATTATCTGCTATTTCCGCTCTTCGTAACGCTCGGAATGTTGGTCGCCACGATTGTGTCGCGTCGCGCGTCGAACGCGGCCCCCCAGGCGAGCGGGCTATTCGCGGCGAAGTGCGCGCTGTTCGGCGGAGCGCTTCTTCTGATTGCCATCGAGCTAGTCGCGTCGGGTACGCGCGGCGCATGGGTCGGCGCGGCTGCAGGAGCGTTCGCATTCGTTGTCTACGGTTCGTTTTGTATCAAGCGGGTGGCGGCGCGGTCGACGCTCGTTATCTCGCTTTTTTCGTTGCTCGGTTTAGTGGCCTTGGCGGCCGCCGCTTTCGTCCTTCGTCACGCGCTCCAGGCTGGAGGGGGGATGGCCGCCACTGCAGGAGGGCGCTTTCTCGTCTGGCGTGACGCGATCGCCATTCTCCCAAATGTGATGAAAACGGGCGCAGGGTTCGACAACTTTCACGGCGCATTTATGCCGCATCGCTCACTCGAGCTGGTTCGCCTTATGCCGGGCGTCGATTGGGATACCGCGCACAGCACGCCGCTCCAAATTCTTGTCACGCGAGGCATCCTTGGCGTGGGCGCGTATGTCTCTCTGATCGGTTTGTTAATCTATTCGGTTTCGAAAGCGATGCGTCGGGCCGGCGTCGGTGATCGTTTGATTCTCGGCGGCGTAGCGTCGTCGTACATCGCGTATGTCGCGCACAATCTGGCGAACGTCGATATCTCCGCGACGAGTCTCTACAACTACGCGTTCTTAGCGCTCGGCGCGTCGGCGTCGTGTTGCTGGGCGAGTCCGGCTCGCGCGGAGGCGACGCGCGCTGAGACAAGCCGTGTACCAAAGGAGCCTCGATCTAAGTTATGGGCGCGAGTGTCGGTCGGGAGCGCACTGTCGGTCGCCGCCATCGCCGTGTTTATCGCCGAAGCGCGTTGGCTGAATTCGCTGTTCATCGCCGACCACGAGTCGGCAGTCGCGAATGCCTGGGCTCAACAAGGGATAACGAAAGAGGCGCTCGCGGAGCACGCGCCGCAAAACTCGCTCTTGCATGCGGGGATTGCGCGAGAAGCTGCGCCGTATGAGTCGTTTTATCGGGCTCAGCTTGCCGACGCGCTGCTATGGCTAAGCCGAGTTCAATCAGGTCGCGCACGAGATACATCGCTCGAAGTTGGTCAGCGGGAGGCCGAAGCGGCGACGGAGCATGCTGACAATCCGACAAAAGCGCAGACCCTTGTTTCAAATTTTTATCGGCTCCGAAACGACATTCCTAGGGCGATTAAAGCGCTCGAAGCGGCGTCGGCTGACGACCCTTATCAATTCGAAGTGCGGCTAGAGTACGCGCGTCTGCTGGTGCGCGCAGGCCGACCCGATGATGCGCGATTGCAGGTCATGCTCGCACTTGAACTGGTCCCCAATGATCCCGACGCGCTTGCTCTAAAAAGCGCGCTCGAAGCCGGCGTTGTCGATTTAGCCTCGGCCGCTCTTGAGCGACGACCGTGACGCGAACGCTTTGGCCCCCTCGATCCCTTAGCCCCCGCCGAAAACACCCCTCCTTCGCCCCAGATGACCGCCGCACGCGCTTTTGGGTCGGCCTCGAAGGTTTGGCAGGCAACCGACAATTGATGCGCTATTTCGGCGTTTATGGCGTTTTTTCGCTCAGGATGAGACAGTACGATTGTGGCAACCGCCCCGCTCATTTCAATTCGTACATTCACGCCGCGAGACTACACCGGCTGAAGTGGTACAACGCCACCCAATGGAGATTCTTTTTGCAACGTCCGAGCTCGCCCCGTATGCGCGGGCGACCGCACTCGCCGACTTCGCTGCCGCCCTCCCAAAAAATTTGCGCGCGCTTGGTCACAACGTAACCGTAATCGCGCCTAAATTCCCGGGCTTCGAAGCGGGTGGTCTGCTTCTCGCGAGGCGCCTCACACCGCTTCAGGTCACGCTCGGAGGCCGCGCGTTTGAAGCGACGCTTTTTGACGGGCGGTTGTCGTCGCAGATCGATCTAATTTTGCTCGACGTACCGGGGCTTTTTGATCGCGCCGATGTGTACGGCCCAGAAGGGGAGCCCTATGCAGACAACGCGCTTCGGTTCGCCGTTTTTTCCCGCGCGGTCGCGGAGGTCGCGCGCCAACGTTCCGTCGCGGGCCGCCCAATCGATGTGATTCACTGCAACGATTGGCCGACGGCGCTCGTGCCGGCGTACGTTGCTGCAGCGGCGAAAGAAGGGCCCTCGATCGCGGGGCCAGCGACTGTGCTCACCGTGCACGACGCAAGCGCGCAGGGGGTCTTTGCGAAAAAAGAGTTCGCCTCGCTCGGTCTCGATAGCGAGCTCTGGTCAGGCAAGCAGGTCGAGTTGGGCGGGAAGGTCAATTTTCTCAAGCTCGGTGTGCTCAAAGCCGATCGCGTTGTCGCTGTCAGCGAAGCGATGGCGGTGCGACTGACGACGGAAGGTGGAGGCTTTCGTCTCGACGAAGCGTTTCGCAGTCGAGGTGATGCACTTCGGGGGATCACCAACGGTATCGACTACAGCGTGTGGAATCCAGCAACCGACGCCACGCTGGCGGCCCGTTACGACGCAGAAGATATCACAAACAAAGTGAGATGCCGCGGCGCACTCCAGCGCGATTTGGGCTTCCCAATCGAGCACGATGTTCCGCTCCTCGTGAATTTACAAATCGCGCCAAGCGATGAAGCAATCGATGTGATCGCGCCGGCGGTCAAAAAAGTTCTTCGCGCCACCGATGCGCAAGTCGTAGTGCTCGTCGGTGACGACCCGGCGGTGTCAAAAAAGATGGCGGCAGGGGCCGCTCGCATCGAAGGGCGCATCGCGCTGCTCGAGGTGGTAACACCATCGCTCATTCACAAACTCGCGGCGGGTGCTGATTTCGTGATGGTTGGCGGCGCGGGCGATGTCGGCGGCGTTCAAATGATCGCGCAACGTTACGGTGCGCTTCCTATCGCACCGGCAGCAGGAGCGATTCTCGATACGGTGATCGATGCCGACGCGAAGCTGACGACGGGGACAGGCTTTGTCTATGACGACCCATCGGCGACGGGGCTCATCGCCGCGATCGAGCGCGCGTTCGCCGCGAAAAAGTCGCCGCGATGGGGAGAGCTAGTCACGCGCGTCATGCGCCTCGATCGCAGCTGGGAGAGGCCGGCGCGGCGCTACGAGCAGCTCTACCGAGCCGTCGGCCGCTCAGCGAGCGGTTAAAACCGCTGGACAAGCATCGCCAGCCACGACACGCGTAGGCAGGCTCTCGCGACGATCACCGCTTGATGGATCACCGCGATGGCAACGAACCCCCATTTGTGCGACTCCGGAATGTGCTCGGTGCATAAAAGCCCGAGTGCAACCAAAAAGCCGCCAACAGCGAACTGCGCGAACCACGCGCGGTATGCGTGCGAATAGATGACGGCGCTTCGCCTGAACGCCGTCCACCACCGATGATCTTCGACCGCGGCACCGACCGACACGATGTCGGTCGCCATCACCAGTACACTCACGACGACCGCGCCAAGAATCATAACGCCGATCGCGAAAATATCGCTCGCCGCCGCGCCCATGCTTGATTCGAGCGACTCACGGGCGGCCGCCGCGGCGCGCATCGCCAGAAGCGCGGCCACCAGAATCGCGAAAAAGGCGACCAGTCGAACAAATAATAGTCGGCCAAAACGCCTGGCGGCCGCCAACGCCGCCGCGTCGAATCGCAGCGCGCGACCGTCTGGCATTTCAAACGCCAACGACGCAACGATTGCTCCAAACGGAAACGCACCGGCGATCGCGTTAACCCCGAGGGCGAGCGCGGCGAGTGTAAAAAGCGGCCTAATTGCGGCAAGTTGATGCATGAGCGCGTCGCCCAAAAAGAGCGCTCCTGGTTGCCACAAGATCGCGTCACCGTCCGGAGTTGCACCGACAACACTTCGAAGCGCGACCGCGATCGGCGCCACGACAGCAAGTGCGATCGCCGTCTCCCAAAGCCAAAGCCACGCAACCGCCCGAACGCTGCGCATCGCTGAAATGCGCTCCATCGGCCGCCTTACGTAAAGCCCTTCGCTCTCGACCTCTTTGAAAAACGGCTTATTCATGGCCCAACCACCGACAGCGCGAGCTGAAATGCATAGAAGAGCGCTTCCGACGACCGACGCGCCGACCCGCGATGGCCGCTATTCGCGGCACGATTGTTTGTAAAGTCTTGATCGATAATGACTCGTCCATCGGGATCGACAACGGCAAATGCAAGCGGCGATGTTGAGTTGAATGCCAAACGAGTGTGATCGTCGCGCCCGTCCCACGCAATATCTTGAGTCGACTTGTCGTCGAACGTTAAGCGAATCGTTACAGGAAAACTAAGCGTTCCGCGCCTCACGACGTTGACCCATCCTGTATGCGCTTCAGACGGTGGATCGGCTAGACCAGCATCTGCGCCTACCGTCACACGCGTGCCGTTTCGGTCGAACATGCCGAACGGCTCTCTCTGCTTGTGGCTCGACGTGTCGGTGATCGCGAAATCGACCCACCCCTTTTCGAACAGGGCGGTGTGCAGCGTTGCAATCGTCTCGGGTGGATAGTGGCCGCTGAGAACGGCGAAAAAGTCAGCCGGCGTTGGATGAAGAAACCGAAACCGCCGCGCGTAGTCGCCGAGCGCAGCCGCGACAAGCGCGTCGCCATACACGCGCCTAAGCGTTTCAAAAATCGCCGCCGTTCTCGCGTAAACAAGGGTGCCGTAGTCGCTCCCTGTTTGAAATGCGCCTGCCGAGGTTGCCACGGGCTCATTGAACACCGCGGTTCGCGTGCTGAGTGCGAAGACGCTCGCAAAGTCGATCTGAAGCGGACCGAGCGCTACGAGCGACCCATTTCCGAGCCATCGATGCAGCGCCTCTCCTTCGGCGTACGAATTGAGCCCCTCGTCTAAAAAGGGCCATTTGTGCTCATTGGATGCGAGCAAGCCGTAAAAATACTGATGCCCGAACTCGTGAATCGTGACCGCCTCGATGCTGTGAAACGACGGCGGGGTGTGCCACGAGCCGCCAGTCGTGATTAGCGTCGGATACTCCATCCCGCCGCTTTCTCCGGCCGATGGCGGCGGGTGAACGACCGTCAGTACGTCGTACGGGTATTCGCCATAGAGTGCACCGTAGTGCGGCAGCGCGAATCGCAGTGTTGCCAGCTCGCGCTCGACCAGATGGCCGAAACCGCGCGGGGCGAGAACACGAACGCGCACTTTACCGATTTGCTCGTCAGTGGCCACGAACTTATCCCATGAGACCCAGGCAAAGTCGTGCACATGGCTCTGCTCGTAACGTTCAATGCGCCTGCCGTTTTCGACGCGAGCGTCGACGCGCGTTCCGGTGGCACCGATGGTCGCTTTCTGATCAACATCGATCGTCACATCAAAATGGCCGAAATCGGCGTAAAATTCGCTTAGTGGGAAGAATGGAAAGTGCGCCCATGTTCCGTCCGGGTCGAGGCGCGCAAGTTTCGGAAACCACTGCCCCGCAAAATTGTAGCTCTCGTCGAAGCCGGTCCGTTCGACGATCGCCGGCAGTTTCGAATCCCACACCATGTCGATCGTGATCGATTCGTTTGGCTCGACAGGCCGCGGAAGCGCGACACGCGCGTCAGACTCGTCGGTATCGTTCGGGCGCGAAAGCTCCGCGCGTGGCCATAAATCGACCGACCCGCCCGGTTCGCGGAGCGCAAACCGGCGCACATCGATCGCCCCCCAGGTGTGTGAAGGCGCAGTTACCCCGTTGCCGCGACCACGCGCTCCGGGGCGCAAAAACTGGCTCGATTCGTTTTTAAACGCGTTCAAATAAAGATGAACCCAAACCTCTGAGACGGCGACCGACGAGGTGTTTCGCCAGACGATTGTGCCGTCGCCGTGAATCGTATGCGTCTCTTCGTCGAGCGACGCTTTTAGCGTGTAGTCGACGACACGCGCCGGCTCGGAGCGAAGAGGAGTGTTCGCCGACGAGACGATCGGCTCCGAACTAGGAGGGGCTGGAAGCCGCGACAGACCGCACGCCGTTTGAGTAGCGATCGCAACGAAAAGAAAAAAACTGGAGATGCGCACCGGCGCAGTATCGATCATTCGAGTCTAAAAAGCGGGCGGAAATCGAACTTGGGGCGTGCGATTTAGGCGGGAAGGGGCGATAATGGGGCGATGTCGTTCCTCCAATCGTCACCGATCCACGTTCCGAAGCCGCCACAAAAGACGCAAGTCTTGATCACCGGCGCAAGCCGAGGCATCGGGCGCGTAACGGCGCTCGAGCTTGCAAAACGTGGATACAATTTAACACTCGTCGTCCGCGACCGATCGCGCGGCGAAAAAGTGGTGAAGGAGGCCCGCCGCTCCGGCGCCGAGAGCGCGATAGAGCTCATCGTCGGCGATTTATCGCGAATGGGCGACGTCGTTCGAATCGCAAATGAGTTTTTAAGCGCGCACGATTCGCTCGACATTTTAATCAACAACGCCGGCGCGATCTTTCAAACGCGCGGCCTAACGGTCGATGGGTTTGAGCAAACGTTTGCAACAAATCATCTATCGTATTTTCTATTGACGCGACTCTTGGAGCCCGCGCTCGAAAAGGCGGCTCCGTCACGCGTTGTCGTCGTAGCGTCAAACGCGCATCGTTGGTCAACCATCAAGTGGGACGACCTCACGTACGAAAAGAGCTATTCGGCATTCGGCGCCTATGCAGCCTCAAAGCTCGCGAACGTTCTTTTTACGCGCGAGCTCGCAAGGCGCCTCGAGACGAAGGGCGTCACCGTAAATTCGGTTCACCCCGGCTACGTGGCGACAAATTTCGGGCGCGACAACTCTCTGTTCGCAAGCGTTTTTGCCCGCATGGGGCAAGTGTTCGCGATTAGCGAAGAAAAAGGGGCAAAAACAAGCCTATTTTTAGCAACGCACGAGAGCGTTGCAGGCGTTACGGGCAAGTATTTTTCCAAGTGTCGCGAAGAAGCGCCAAACAAGCACGGCCAAAGTGAAGTTGATGCGGCGCGCCTGTGGCGTCTCACCGAGCAGCTACTCGCGCCGTGGCTTGGCACGTCACGCGATGCGGGAGGCGGCGGCGAGTGCGTTCGCGTGCTCGACGCGCGTGCGCTTTAGTTCGCTGCGAAGTTTGGCATCGCTGGCCGCGAGAATTTGAACCGCGAAAATCGCGGCGTTCGCGGCTCCGGCTTTGCCGATTGCAAATGTCGCGACGGGGACGCCGCGCGGCATTTGCACGATCGATAGAAGAGAGTCGAGTCCGAGCAGCGACGACGTCATCGGCACTCCCAAGACTGGGAGCGTTGTGTGTGCGGCGATGACGCCGGCGAGGTGAGCCGCTCCGCCTGCCGCAGCGATAAACACGCGCGTCCCGCGCCCTTCAGCTTCGCGAATAAAACAGGCGAGCTGCTCTGGATTGCGATGCGCAGAGAGCACGCGCACATCGTGCGGGATGGCGTAAGAGGTGAGAAGCTCGCGCGCGGACTCGAGCTGCTCGAGGTCGCTGCGACTCCCCATGACGATCGATACGAGAGGTACTGCATCGGAAGAGATCATTGGTTGCACCAATTGTGTAGATTTAAGCCGATTCTCTGGGCCCGTGAATCGTTAGCACCGGGACTGTCGCGGTGCGAATCACATTCTCGGCGCTGCTCCCCAATATCGCCCTGGCGAGCCCGCGGCGCCCGTGCGTGCCGATCACAATCAGATCGGCATCGATCTCGGCCGCCACGCGGTTAACCTCTTCCCAGACGACGCCTTCGCAAAGCAGCGACGTCATCTTTATGCCGCGCCCTTTGTGGGTTTCGAGCGCATTTGTGAGCGCTTCTTGCGCGGCGACGCTAATTCGCGTTGCGATATCGGCCGGGGCAATTAGCGCCCCATCGGGGAAGCCGAACACCGGGATCTCGAATGCGTGCAGCAGCGCGATCGAAGCGTGAAAGCGTGCCGCCAGCTCAACGGCATAATTGAGTGCGCGATTCGAAGTTTCGGTGAAGTCGGTGGGGACGAGAATGGTCTTAAAAGTGAGCATGCGCGCAGGCTAACACCGCTAAGCGCCGGGGCAAACCAGCCTTCTACAGCAGGCGCTTTACCCATCCGAATTTTGATTCGGTGTAGGGCGGGTACCTTAGTGACGGGTCGACCCATGTCCCTTTCACGAGCATCGCTTTTCGGTGACTGAACGCGTCAAAACTCGCGCGCCCGTGGTAGCTCCCCATCCCGCTCGCGCCGACGCCGCCAAATGGCAGTTCTGGCGCCGAAAGATGGGCAATCGTGTCGTTGATGCAGCCGCCGCCGAAACTTGTCGATTCGACGACCTTGTTGGCCACAGCCGTGTCGCCCGCGAACACGTAGAGGGCCAGCGGTTTCGGTCGCTCGTTGACGAACTTAATCGCCTCGTCGATGCTCGCGATTCCCAAAATTGGCAGAATCGGCCCAAAAATCTCTTCTTGCATAAGCAGGCTCTCGAGCTTTGGCGACCTCACCAACGTTGGTGCGATATACCGCTCCGTCACATCGTGATCGCCGCCGTCGATAATCTCGGACTCAGCCAAAAGAGCCGTGAGCCGACGATGATGCCGTTCGTTAATAATACGGCCGTAGTCTCCGCTAGCTTTTGGATTGTCACCGAAAAACTCACGAATCGCCTTTTTTAGCTCAATTTCGAGCGGTGCGGCGATCGCCTGGTGCGCCAAAACGTAGTCTGGCGCGACGCACGTTTGGCCGGCATTAAAAAACTTGCCCCACACAATCCGTCGAGCGCTGACCGCCAAATTGGCGCTTGCGTCGACGATGCAGGGGCTCTTCCCCCCGAGCTCGAGTGTCACCGGTGTTAGATGCTTCGCGGCCGCCGCCATCACAAGGCGCCCGACGTGCGTGCTCCCCGTGAAAAAAATATGGTCGAAGCGCTCGTTTAGAAGCGCCGTAGTTTCGGCGACGCCCCCCTCGACCACAGCGGCGCCGTCACAATATTGGGGGATCAACTTTGCTAGCAGCGCCGACGTGTGCGTCGACACTTCAGAAGGCTTTAGAACGGCGCAATTCCCGGCGGCGATCGCGCCGACGAGCGGAATGACGACGAGGCTCAGCGGGTAGTTCCAAGGGGCGAGAATGAGCGCGACGCCGAGCGGCTCGGGGATGATCATCGATGTGCCGGGGAGCATCGCCAGCGGCGTTTTTACGCGCTTTGGCTTCATCCACCTGGCGAGATGCTCGAGCGTGTAATCGATCTCGTTTCGCGCCATCGCAATTTCGGAGACCCACCCTTCGAAGCGCGATTTGCCTAAATCGGCTGAAAGTGCGGTGAGCAAATCGGCCTCGTGTTCGCCCAACATCGCGCGCAGCCGAAGGAGCTGACCCCTCCGCCACTCATACGAGCGGGTAGCGCCCGAATTAAATTGCGCTCTCAGCTTGTGAATAATCGCTGACGGAGATGGAGCATTTTGCAAGGGCGACGAGCCGTTATGCGACGCGGACGCGGCAACTTGTGTGTTCGAAATCATCCAAAAAACGTTAGCACAGCCCTGCGCGCCTGAAGAGCGCATCGACGCTAGGGGAGCGCCCCGCGAAATCCCGAAACAGGACGTCGGCGTCCTCGCTATCGCCACGCTCGAGCACGGAGCGCCGAAAGCGCATTCCGACGTCGTGGCTAAGAACGCCCGCCCTAGAAAATTCGTTAAAGGCGTCGGCCTCCAAAACCTCCGCCCATTTGTACGAGTAGTAGCCGCCCGCGTAGCCGACCGGGCTCGAAAACAGATGTGAAAACGACGCAGCCATCGCGTGATCGGCGGGGAGCGGGGTAGGGGCGTGAAGCGCCAAAATCTCACGGGCGTAAGCGATCGGATCGCCATCCGACGACGAATCGAAATCGCTGTGAAGCGCGAGATCAAGCGATGCAAAACCGAGTTGGCGCATCATCGCATTCGCGGCGCGGAACGAGCGTGCGCGTGTCAACTTTGCAAAAAGTGCCTCTGGGATCGGCGCGCCAGAATCATGATGTCGCGCAAAAAGATCGAGCGCCTCTCGCTCCCAGCACCAGTTTTCCATCATTTGCGACGGAAGCTCGACGAAGTCTTCGACCACGCGCGTGCCTGCGAGCGATCGGACGTCAACGCGGGTTAAGCAGTGATGCAAAAGATGGCCGAACTCATGAAAGAGCGTAGCCACTTCGCGGTGGGTGAGCAGCGCCGGCGCACCGTCGACGGAAGGCGTGAAATTGCCGCAAAAAACGCCTAAATGGCGCTTATCGCCGCCCGGATGGCCAGTGATAATCCCCTCCATCCACGCGCCATCGCGCTTCGATTCGCGTGGAAACAGGTCGACGTAAAATGCGCCAAGAACGCTGCCGTCTGAATCGCGAATCGCCCACGACTGCACCGACTCATGCCACACTGGCGCGCCGGGCCATGGCGTGATCTGAATCCCATAAATGCGCGAAGCGACTTCAAACATCCCCGCCATCACGCGATTCAGTTCAAAGTATGGGCGTAGCTCTTCTTCGTCGAAATCGTATTCGGCGAGCCGCAGCCTTTCGGCGTAGTAGGCGACATCCCACGATTGAAGTGGCGGCGCGTCGTCCCCTTCAATTTTGCGACGAAAGTCGATCAGCGCTTTGTTCTCTCGCTCAAAAAACGGCGTCGTTTTCGCCCGCAGGTCGGCGATAAACTCTTTGGCTCGCTCCGCTGTTTTTACCATCCGCTCGTCGGTCACAAGGCTGACGAAGTCAGGAAATCGTAGGAGTTGCGCTTTCTCGGCGCGAAGCTGCAAAATTCGCTTCACGATCGGCCGGTTGTCGAACGGTTCTGCGGCCCCACGCGCCCCATTCGCGCGAGCCATCGCTTCGCGAAGCCGCGCGTCATCGGCGTATGTCAGAACAGCGATCAAGCTTGGCGCTTGAAGCGTAAACCGATAGCCGACGAGCCCTTTTGCTTCAGCGCTCGCTCGCGCCGCTTCGACTGCGCTGTCGGGGAGACCGCGAAGCTGCTTGGCATCGGTGAGGATCCATTCGTAGCTGTTCGTCGAATCGAGAACGTTTTGCGAAAACTGCAGCGTCGCTTGCGCGAGCTCTACATCGATCTCCGACAGGCGCTTTTTCCCAGCTGAATCGAGCTCGGCGCCGTGCCTACGAAACGCCGCGATCGTTTTATTTAAAAATCGTGCGTGCGTCGGCGAGAGCGCTTTCGCTTCGTCGGTCGCGGCAAACGACTGCAGCGCCATCCACAAACCGCTCGATGTCGGAATTCCGCTGTAAAACGCGCTCGTTGAAGCTTGCACCGCGCCATAGGCTTCTCGAAGCTCCGGCGTTGTTGCCACCGATTCAAGGTGACCGACAATCGTCAGCGCGATGTCGAGCCGTTCGGTGAGCGAATCAAACGCCGCCATCGTGTTTGAAAATGTGCGCGGCCCCCGCTCGCGAACAATCGCATCGAGGCGCCGCTCGGCATCGGCAATCAGCTCAGCGATCGCCGGCTCAACATCTCGGGCGCCGATGCGGTTAAACGGGACTTCAAACGGAATGCGGAGAAGGGGATTCGTCTCGGTCATGATGCGGCTTGGCGGAAATGAAATGCAAGTTTGCCATCGGCAAGGTCGATATCGACGGCGCCGCCATGTTCAAGACGCCCGAACAGAAGCTCTTCGCTCAGCGGACGCTTAACTTCATCTTGAATGAGGCGTGCAAGCGGCCGCGCTCCGTTGTCAGGGTCGTATCCGCGCGTCGCCAAGTAGTCGCGCGCCGGCGCCGTAAGTTCGATCGTCACGTTTCGCTCGGCAAGCTGGTCTCGCAGTTCACGAATGTACTTATCGACAATGAGCTCCATGACCGAAGCGGAGAGCGGGGCGAACATGATTCGCGCGTCGAGCCGATTTCGAAACTCGGGGCTAAACATGAGTTTGTATTCGCGATCGGCATCGGCCGATTGCCGTATGTCGCCAAACCCTACGGCGTGCTTCGCCAGATCGCGCGCGCCAACGTTGCTCGTCATGAGCAGAAGTACATGCTTAAAATCGGTCGATTTGCCGTTATTGTCGGTCAGCATTCCGTGATCCATCACTTGGAGGAGCACGTTAAAAACATCGGGATGCGCCTTTTCAATTTCGTCGAGGAGGAGCACTGCGTGCGGCGTTTTCGCGATGGCATCGGTGAGCAGCCCCCCTTGCTCAAACCCGACATAGCCAGGCGGCGCGCCGATCAGTCGCGAGACGGCGTGCCGTTCCATGTACTCGCTCATGTCAAAGCGGACGAAGGCGACGCCAAGAACGCGCGCGAGCACTTTGGCGACTTCGGTTTTGCCGACTCCGGTTGGCCCGGTAAACAAAAACGAACCTGTCGGCTTGTCGGCGCTTCGAAGGCCGGCGCGTTGCAACTTGATAGCGCTCACAAGCTGCGCGATCGCGTCATCTTGCCCAAAAATAGCGGCGCGCATGGCAGGCTCGAGTTCGCGGAGGCGCGTCTTGTCGTCGCCGACGACATCTCGCGGCGGCACGTGTGCAACGCGCGCGACTACTTGCTCGACATCGGCAAGATCGACCGTTTTTGAATCGCCGCCGCGCAACTTGACCGCGGCGGCTGCTTCATCGAGAAGATCGATCGCTTTATCGGGGAGCTTTCGATCGTGCATATAACGCGCGGCAAGTTGCGCGGCTGCTTCGACCGCGGCGGGCGTAATCGTGACACCGTGAAACTCTTCGTATTGGCGCTTCAGCCCTTCGAGAATTTTTACGGTGTCGTCAATGCTCGGTTCGGCAACGTCGATGCGTTGAAACCGCCGAACGAGGGCGCGATCGCGCTCAAAATGGCTTCGATACTCCTGAAATGTTGTCGAGCCGATGCATCGCAGCCGCCCCGACGCGAGCGCCGGTTTCAACAAATTCGACGCGTCCATTGAACCGCCGCTCGTCGAGCCAGCGCCAATAATTGTGTGAATTTCGTCGATAAAAATAATAGCTCCGTCGAGCTTTTGAAGCGCAGATACGATCGACTTCACGCGATCTTCAAAGTCGCCGCGAAATCGTGTCCCCGCGATGAGTGAGCCGACGTCGAGCGAATAAATTGTAACGCTGCGCAGCGACTCCGGGACATCACCGCGAACAATTCTAAGCGCGAGTCCTTCGACGATTGCCGTCTTGCCGACGCCCGAATCGCCGATCAAAAGAGGGTTGTTCTTTTTTCGTCGCGCCAAAATATGAACGATGCGGTCGACTTCGCTCTCGCGCCCGACAAGCGGATCGATGCGCGATTGGCGCGCTTCTTCGTTGAGGTTGACCGTGTACGCTTCGAGAGGATCCTTCGTAGGCGCAGGAGCCGCTTGACCTGCCTCGACGGGGACGTCGTCGTCTTCTTCTCGGTTTGAAACGCCGTGCGTAATAAACGAGATGACATCAAGCCGCGTGACACCGAGCTCGTTCAGAATGCGCACAGCGTGCGAATCGGGCTCCGAAAACATCGCGACAAGAATATTGCCGATCGTAATCTCGTCTTTGCCGGCCGACTGCACATGCAGCGCTGCACGCCGAATTGTCCGTTCGACGCCGATCGATGGCGTCGGGGAGACGTCAACATCTTCTGGAACTGGCTCGATTTCGGCCGATAAAATCTCGTCGAGCTCCGCGCGGACGACTTTCGGATCGGCGCCGGCATGCATGACAATCGATGCGCCCGATTCGTCAAACAAGAGCGCATATAGAAAATGCTCAACCGTAATGAACTCGTGATGGCGCCGCGCGGCCTCGGAAGCGGCTAGAGAAAGCGCGATCTCGACTTCAGAACTAAGGCGCATAGGTCATTCAGGCTCCGCCGTCACAAGCAGTGGCATTTTGCTTTCTCGCGCATATTTGAGAACGCGCGCAACTTTTGACTCAGCGATGTCACGCGTATAAATGCCGGCGACAGCGCGCCCTTTTTTGTGAACGGTTAGCATGATGTGAGTCGCTTCTGGTTCTGTCTTATGAAAAAATTGGCGCAACACATCGATGACAAATTCCATCGTCGTGTAGTCATCATTGTGTAAAAGTACCTTAAAACGCCGCGGAATTTCAGTTTTATGACGCGAGTCGACCGCAACGTCGCCAATTTCGCCCGGGCTATTTGTAGGAGAGTTCGGCATGCGCTAAAAACGAGCTTGAAGCGCGATCGCTGTTCCTAGCCGATTTGGCTGCTGAAATATGCGGAGCGAGGTTGTCCCGTCCGACTGATTTCTCTCCACCAGAGTGCCGTTGTTGTCGCGCACATACTGCACCCAAATAACTGCCGTTAGCATGTCCGAGATATTCCACCGAGCGCCGATGCGCGCTTGATAAATCGGACGTCGCCCTTGACGTTCCGGCATAATCGACTCATCTCCCTGCGTTCGCACAACAATCGTGCGCGAAGTGGGTAGCCCGAAATCGAACGACTGACTTTGAAATGTCGCGGGCAGTTGAATTCCGCCACCGACGCCGGGCGTCAGGCGAAGCGCCGCAATGTGGTAGTCGGCGTAGAGTGAACCAAAGAGTTCAGACTGCGACTTGGCATCGTGCGGGAGCGTTTCAAACGGAATAAATCCGGGGACGTTCCGAACAACGAAGTTAAGATTCCGATAAATCCCGGTAGCGCTCAGGCGCAAGTACCCAGATGTTACAACCCCTTGCAGCGCGGTGGCATACGCCGGCTGATCTTTTGTGACACCAGCGCGGTCGTAATCGCGCAAATGTTGCTGAAGAAGCGACGCCTCCGCGCTCACGCTCCAAGCGATGCCGTGCGCGGTATACTGTTCGGGAGCGAACATAATAAACGGCTTTTGCCGATCATTTTGATAAAGAAGAAAGTCGACCGACTGGGGAACAGGCATCTTGTCGTGGACAACAATGCGCCCCGAACCGCCGTACGTGTAGACGGGGCGCCCGCGCACATCGTCGAGATCAAACTTCCCCTGCTGAAAATAGCCGGCGCCGAGATCAAACCGAAGGTGACTCGTCGCATCGATGCCAAGGCCGCCTAGAAAGCCGTAATTCGTTTCGCCGGCGCGCACCGTCTCGACTTCGCTTTCGGTACCGGGCTTGAGTACGCTTGTCGGCTGAATGATCGTCGCCGTTTTAAATCCAACGAACGCATAAAAGCCGTCGCGATCGTACTGAACTTTCAGCCCGGGCGACGCCCCTTGAATGCGGGGGAATATCGACTGATTGATCGACGCCGCCGTCCCTCCCCAACTGATGTCGTAGAGATAGCCGAGGCGAAAACGATCGGTGTCGAGTGGAAAGAAAACAGCTGAAAAGCCGGTCGGTTTGGCGTCGGGGCCGCCTGTTCGGTAGTGAAGACGAATGTACGACCCGACATCGTAAAACGCCGCATTAAGGTTCCCCGTATTGGCTGAGAGCGCGGCGAGATCGATGCGTAGTGCGAGCGCTGCTTCGGTCGTCAGGTTCTCGATGAAGCCGGGGAGCTTCTTGTACATGACAAGGTGGGTGATATTTTCGCGGCCGCTAAAGCGCGAATTCAAATTGTCGAAAAAGAGGCGATACTGCGGGCGCTCGCCGATCGAAAAGTTAGGTGATAGCGGGATAAGCTGCCCTGTCGGATGCAAAAAGTCATCGTCGCCGAACGTCCACGTAAGGCGCGTATCGAGAAAGTCGCCTCGTGTTCCCGGTGGCGGAAGGCCGGCGGCGCGAGCTCCCGCGGTTGTCGTGCCGAGCTGGTTCGCCTGCTGTGTCTGGCGCGACGGGTCGAGCGTCGGTGCCGTTGGGTCGAGCGGAAGCTTCGCCGTCCCATCGTCGGGCGCTTCACGAGTCGGCGCTTCACGAGTCGGCGTCTCGCGGGCCGGCGTCTCGGGGGGCAATTTGCCGGGGACCGAATTGTCGGACGTCTGCGGCGTCACCTCCGCAAAGGCAAACATTGAAAACAAGAAAGGGGTGGTGAAGAACGGAACGACAGCGACTCGCAAACGCATCAATAGGCTCCTGCGCCGTTCTCACGGCGACCGGTTCATAACGTCTCTTCGGTATTCTCAAGCGGTGTTCGCAGGCGAACGCATGCCTTCGTCGATGGCATGGGCACCCCTTTTGGATCGCTGACAACATCGTCCTCGCAGCGAGCTTCGATCGTGAATCGACTGCCACCTGAAAAGTATCGGAGCGTCCCCGTGAACGAACCGATGGCGGCTCCGCGTTTTGCCAGCGGCTCGAAACCGCTTGCTGACGATGCGTTTACTGGAGTGCTGGCCCGAGCGTTCCCAAGTTCATCGGTGACAACAAGATTAAACGAGCCTCGGAGGCTGAACCCGGCATACTCGGTGCACTCGATGTCGGCGTTGCAATTGTTCGCGCATGTCATTTCGGGCTCGGTGGAGTAGTCGACTTTACCGTCGCGATTGAAGTCGCAATTGCTCGCATCATCGGTCGGTAGGTACGTTGGCGCGGCGGGGTAGCCTCGCCCGAAGTGCTTCGTGATTCGAAGCCCCATCTCCGCACTGGCCTGAACACGCACGAGCGCCGACTCTTGCCGAAACCGAATGCGATTGTTCGAATCGAGCAGCTCGTCGAACGTAAAAACAAACGGTTCGGGGACGGGGCAGGGCCCGTTGTTTGGGTCCCAATATTCAACTGTCCAGGTTGGAAATCCGAGCTCTGTGAACCCATAAAAATCGGATGCCGAACCGGTTAGCGTTCGAAGACGATCGCAAACGCGAAGGCGCGGCGGGGCGACGAACGTGAAAGCAAAAATGCTTGAAAAACCGCGTGGATCGCCAATATCGCTAATATAAAAGCCATCGGATGCGATTCGCGTGACGACTGTCTGAAATGCGTACGTTTGCGTGTCGCGACGCCACCCGACATCGACAATGAGCTGTTCGTGCGGGTAGGGGGTGGCCGCTCCGCCTTGCTCGACGCCACGCACATCGGCGATTCGCGGCGACTGAAAGAAAATGGGACTGCTTACTCCTGACATAAACGTGCCGAGCGCTTCGGTGTCATCATTGGCGAACGCGCAGCCTGGGTCGTTCGGAAAGTCGAAGTTCCCGTCACCGTTGTTGTCGAGACCATCGGCGCATTGTGGCGGCGGGTCGCGCGTGATCGGCGCGGGGGCGTACCCGATGTCTTCTGCCCAAAGTTGTGTCTCGCCGTAAGCTCCGACAAATTGGACGCGCACGTTATCGGCGACGCCGTTTACAACTTTCACGTTGCGGCGCCACACATCGTCACCGAATAAGTTTTCGACGCTGCCGGGCTTCGACAAAAGACGGACGTAGCCGTTGAATGATGTGTCGAGTTCGCCCGTCGATTTTCGCGATTCAATGCGCACTGTCACGGTCGTTGGCGCTGAAATACTCAGCTTTAACGGTGCTTCTCGCGAACCGATATTGTTCGACGTGATCGCCACCAAAAGCCGTGATTTAGGGCTCGGAATGTCGCCCGGCGCGGCGCACGCGATCACGATAGGCCCGAACAAAAGCGATGCGTAACGCGAGCGCGAAGTAAAAAAGCGGCCCATGACTATCGCCCAATCATCTGAATACGGTTGTCGGTTACCGCGCCTGCTTTGTCGTCGACGCAGGCCAAAATTCGGCACTCTTCGCCGGCGGCGTCGCAAGCATTGAGCGCCGTTTGGCAGCCGATCCGAAATGGCGAAGTGGCGCATCCGTGCGCGTGGAAGCTTGCGACTTGCGAGCGGCAGTCGCGTCGCACGCATCGCCCGGTGCTTTCCGGACAGGCGTTCGGTTTACTCTCGCATGTGATGTTCTCAGCAAGCGTTACTCTCACGTCGCCCAGCGTGGCGCCGGGGCAGGCGCAGACGAAAGGGCCTTCGGATGCGCAATCGCTGTCGGTGGAGCACGCTTTTAAACCGTCGTCCGTCCCCGTATCGGCGCGCCATCCGCAGGGATGCCCTTTCCGCATGTAGTCGATGAGTGCGTCGCGCTGCTGAATTTGCGTATCAAATTGTGTCGTGTTGCGCTGAAGCGCGCGATATCCGCCGCCTCCTTGGGCAATGTAATTGCTCGTTGCGAGCTCGTAGAGATTGGTGCGCGAAATAGGCTTCAGGCATGCCCCTACAGAGGCGGTGATAGGCTTATCACACGACCCCGGCAACGCTGGCCCATCCGGCGCCTTGCAATCGAGGTCGCTCACGCACTCTTTGCTGCCATGACCGATATAAATCTGCTCCGCGCAGGCGGTGATGATGCACTGGTGCTTCGCTGCGTCGCACGACCCGGGATGATTTTGCGGGCAATCGCTATCTCGGTCGCACGCAACCGCCGAACCGGGGCGATTGCAGCCGGTGCAGTTGAATCGAGCGCGCGCGCCGGCCATCTGTACTTGGGCGGTGCAACCACGCTGCGAGGCTCGACGCGCCATAAAGTCGAACACCTGCTCAAGTTCGTGCCCCGACAGCTGCATTTTTGTGATCGTGTTGTCGAACGGAAAAATATTGTACAACTCTTCGACGGAGACCGGGCCGGGGAGCAGGTCTTGGCGAATGCCCCCTGAGTTCGTGAACGCAAAGTCGGTCTGAACGCCGAGGCGGAGCCACATCGAATCGGCCACCAAATTGCCAAGCGCGGAATCGCCCCCTTGTGGCGCCATTCGCCGTGCGCCGTTTGGCGAAAACCCGATGAGAAGATCGAGGTCACCCAAGCGATCGAGAACGCGGCCGTAAGGGATCAGCATGTCGGCCATTCGCGCGTTTTCGGGGACCGACGCGTTGATCGGAAACGCGACATACTTGTTACTTAGAACTTCGAATTTGTTGATCGGGTCGTAGTCTTTCGGATCGCCGGTAGGGGAGACTTGCGCGGGGTCGTTCGACAGCGCCAAGTCGAGGCGGCCGACGTACTTTGCAAACGCGCCGGAGTGGGCAATGGTCACCGTGCGGGGGACGCATGTCCGCTTGTACATGTAAGGGTGATCGATCGGGTCGGGGTGCTCTGCGTCGCTCGGTGGTGATGGTGGGCGCGACACTGCATATCGTGGGTCGACCGCCCAGACGTAGCCTGGATTCCGGATGTCGACGCTGCAGTCGCGAATCTGCTGCGGTGGATTGAGCACGATATGATTGTGACTGCCCATCACGACGTCGATCCCGGTGGTGCCACGGACCATTCGCTGGTCGGCGTCGAGCCCGAGATGCGTCGTGAAGACGACGAGATCGACCATTGGACGAAGCAGGTCGACATAAAACTGGGCAGTCTCGATGGTGCTTAGCGGCAGGATACTCAGCTTGTTTGGTTGATCGAGCGCTGAGGTAAGACTCGTCAAATTCCCCATCCCGATGACGGCGACTTTTACGCCGTCGAGATTGAAAACGGTGAACTTGTTGATTGTCGAGCCGACAGTAGTGTTGTTCGGTGCGCCGGTCGGATAAAATGTATAATTGGCTGCTAAAACAGGGAAATTGGCCCACTTTTGAACTTGGCGAGCGAGATTGACCGCGCCGCGATCGAACTCGTGATTGGCGAGCGCCGCCGCGTGAATTCGCAGTTCGGACTGAACTCGCATCTCCGGCTCGCCGCTGAAGTAGTTGAACATCGGCGCACCTTGAAAGCAATCGCCGCCTGACAAATGGAGAACGCGATCGGTGCGCGCCATCTCTCGGTCGATGACGTACTTCATGCGCGCGGCGCCGCCGACATTGCAAATCGTATCGACTGGGCAGAGGCCGAGGTCGGCGTCGATCTGCGTGATGTACAGATCGTACGGCATGAGGCGCGAGTGAATGTCTGACGTGTGAAGCAATGTCAGCCGCGCTTCGCACGGTCCGCTTCCGCTGCACGCGCTGACCACGCCAGATTCGCGTGCGCACCCGGGCGAAAGCGCCGATGCGGTTACCCCAATACCGCAAATAATCAAGCCAGTTGCAACGGTACGAAGGCGCGTTTGAAGCATGCGGCGCCGCACCCTACCAAAAACAGTTTCGGTAACCTACGTGTTCCGTCGAGATTTCACAGAGAAGCCCGCGCCGAGCGCAACAATAAATGCAGGGCAGAATTAATCAGCGGCGTTAAACAAAAATATCGAGGTCGCCGCCTTCGCCGGAAAGAAGATCGTAGAGGCGCGGCGCAAACCGTTTCGCGACGAGATCCTCCACTGCATCGGCGCTGTCGCACAAGAGCGCGGCCTCGGCGATCGCTTCGCATTCGGCGAGGGAGACTCGCCGCATCGTCTCTTTAATCTCCGGGATCGCAGCCGCTTCCATCGATAAATCGCGCAGACCGAGACCGACGCTAAGCACCGCTGCAAGTGGGTCGGACGCCATCGCGCCGCACATCGAAATCGGAATGTCATTCCGTTTCGCGGCGAGCGTGCACGACTGAATCATCCGCACAATGGCGGGGTGAAACGCCGATGCGAGCGGCGCGAGAAGGCGATTGGTTCGATCGATCGCGAGCGTATACTGAATGAGATCGTTTGTGCCCAAGCTGAAAAACTCGGCCTCTCGGGCAAACACGTCGGCCATGAGCGCGGCCGAAGGGACTTCGATCATCATACCTAACGGGATGTGATCGGCGCACGGAAGCCCTTCTTCTTTCACTTCGCGTATCGCACGATTGAGAAGGTTACGCACATCGCGAAGCTCGTCGATACTCGCGATCATCGGAATCATGATCCGGAGGTGCCCATGCGCGCTCGCGCGAACCATGGCGCGCAGCTGCGTAAGAAAAACGTCGGGCTGACTCAGCGCAAGTCGGACAGCGCGGAGCCCAAGCGCTGGATTTGTCTCGTTCGGGAGCTGAAACGAGTTTGCGTATTTGTCGCCGCCGATGTCGAATGTGCGAAGCGTTACCGACCGCGGACTGACAGCTTCAACGACGGCGCTATAGAGCTCATACTGCTCTTGTTCATCCGGTTGCGATATTCGATCGATGTAGAGAAATTCGGTGCGATAGAGGCCGATCCCCTCAGCGCCGTGATCAAGCGCCAAAATTGCTTCGGCAGGGAGTTCGACGTTCGCTTTTAGACTGATCGGTTCGCCGCATGATGTAACCGAACGCTCATGCCGTGAGACGAGTAGCCGTCTTCCAAAGGCAAGGTGACGCGCCGCGCGCATCCGAGCGGCATCGAGCACCGCGGGGCTTGGGTTGACGATGACTTCGCCGCGAAGTCCGTCGACGATCACAATGTCGCCGCCACGAATCGAGTGAAGGGCATCGACAGTGCCGACGACAGCGGGAATCTCGAGCGCGCGCGCCATAATCGCGGTGTGGCTTGTGCGGGTGCCAACTTCGGTCACGATCGCGATGACAGGCTCTTTCACCATGCCGGCGGTGTCGGCTGGCGACAAGTCGCGGGCAATGATGACGGTGGGGCGGTCGAGCTGCGGCACAAGCGTAGACGGTTCGCCCATCAATGCGCGAAGGAGACGATCGCAGACAAACTCGATGTCGTGCCGGCGCTCCGTGACGTACGCATCGTGTTCGGTCGTATTTTGCCTAAAAAGGCTGACAATTTCGTGGCTCGTTGCGGCGACGGCCCACTCTGCGCATTTGCGTTCGCTGCGAATTTTTCGCTCGACTCGCTCATGCAGCATCGGGTCGGTAAGCATCGCGATGTACGCATCAAGAATCGCAGACTGGTCTGGTGTAGAGCCGCTCGCCATCCGCCGACTCACTTCACGCAGGCCAGCTTGCGCTTCGCCGACCGCTTTCGCGACGCGCGCCAACTCTGCGTCGACGTGCGCCGCCGAGATATGCCGCCGCGTGTAAGCGGCTCGCGTGTCTCCGATGATCATCGCGGGCCCAAACGCAACTCCGGGCGACCCTGGAATGCCGCGAAGCGTCGACGTCGGCGGGACACTCGGCGGACTTTCAGGAATCGGCGTGTCGATCGCCTCGCTCGAAGGCGGCAGTTGGGAGCTCGGTGGTGGACGCATCGCGCGCTCTACCTGGCCTCGCCAAAACGCGAAGCGATGAGATTGCCGACGGCATCGACGCATTCTTGCGCCTGCTCACCGGTCGCTTGAATTTCGAGCACCGTCCCCCGAGAGCCGCAAAGCAGAAGCACCCCCATCACACTTTTCGCATTTGCCGTCTGTTTGTCGCGCCGAAGCTCGACCTCGCACGGAAAGCGAGATGTCAACTGCGAGAGCTTTGTGGCTGCACGCGCATGAAGCCCGAGTTCGTTCACGATCGTAAAGCGCGCCGATGCGCGATTCGGTTCATTCATGGCTCACCTCCATGCGACGGGACGCTCTGTCGCGAATTGGCGCGCTGAACATCTCGATGAACGACAACAATCGGCAGTGCGGCGGACGACAGCGCGTCGCAAAGAGCGTCGGTGACAACTACCGAACGATGCCTCCCCCCAGTGCAGCCGATTGCGACGGTCAGATAACTCTTCCCCTCACGTTCGTATTTCGGGATGACGAAATTTAGGAACGATGCGGTTCGGTCGATCAGTTCGCGGCTCTCTTCAAAGTTCAAGATATAATTAACGATCGCGTGGTCAGTCCCCGGAAGCCCTTTTAAGTCGCTCACGAAGAACGGGTTTGGCAAAAATCGAACATCAAAAACGATGTCGGCATCGACAGGGACGCCATACTTGAAGCCAAACGATACAAATCGCACCGTCATGCGCAGAGCGCCGCCTGCCGCGGGACCAAAATGAGACAAAATAGTGCTGCGCAGCTCATGAACAGAGAGCCGCGTCGTATCGATGACGCGGGTCGCCCGAGCCCGGATAGGCGCCAACCTTTCCCGCTCGAGTTGAAGGCCATCAAGCACCGCCAAGGCGCCGCGTTGGGCCCCTTCGTCGGCCTCGTCTGAGTTGAGCGGGTGGGGGCGCCGTGTTTCGCTGAACCGCCTTAACAGGGCTTCGTCAGACGCGTCGAGAAAGAGGACTTGCAAATGCCGCCGCTTGTCTCGCGCCACATCGGCGAGCGCGGCATCGAGATTGTCTAAAAATGTCCGCACGCGCACGTCCATCCCCAGCGCGACGCGGGTCATCCCGCCGCGTTCGCACAAATCGACCGCTTGCGGTGCGAGCTGTGTCGGGAGGTTATCGACGCAGAAAAAACCGAGATCTTCGAGAGCTCGAAGCGCCGTCGACTTTCCGGCGCCGGACAGCCCGGTTACCACGACGACGGTCGGCTGCTGGATGGTGGGCGGTAACGTTTTGCGAACGACCGCCTCCCCCCTCGATGATGTCATCGACGACCTCGCGGCTTTTGCGAGTCGGGCGGCGCGCCACCGACCGAATGGATGAAATCTCGAAGCTTCGACGACGCAGGCATACTGCGCGGGGTGTGAACGACGGTGTGGGGCGGGAACGAGGTCGGCACTTCGATCGGCTCAAGTGCAGGCGCGTGGAGCGAATCAGGCTCGACATCAGCGCCGGTGCGCGATGCGAGCTGCTGCTCAATGCGCCCAAGAAACTCGCGAGCCGAATCGCTTCCGACGCGGCGAAGCAATTCGTTTCGCGCCGCCATTTCGAGAATTGACCCCATGTCGCGCCCAGGGCGCACGGGCACAGTCAATTCGCGAATAGGCGTGCCGAGAAGCGTTGCGTATTTGTCGTCGACTCCGAGGCGGTCGTACTCTTCTTTGTCGTTCCACTCGACGAGCCGAACGATGACGTCGATCCGCTTCCGTTCGCGGACGCTTGTCACTCCAAACAGCGCTTTGATGTTAAGCACGCCGAGGCCGCGCACTTCAATGTGGTGGCGCAACAGATCTTCGGGCGCGCCGAACACAATCCCCGGTGGGCGCCAGTCGCATCTCACGACATCGTCGGCGACAAGGCGATGGCCACGAAGCACAAGCTCGAGCGCGCATTCGCTCTTGCCGATTCCGCTTTTTCCGAGCAGGAGAAGGCCGACGCTGAATACGTCGACCAGCACGCCGTGCATTGTCATCTCGGGCGCGAGGCGGTCGTCGAGAATCGCGTGCAGGGCGTTAATTGTCCGACTCGAACGCCCTTCGGAAATGAAGAGTGGTGTTGATGTCGACTCGGCGGCGGCTACGAGCGAGGGGGGCGCGGTTCGATTCCCCGTGACGATGACGCACGACAGGCCGAGCGAAAAAAAACCTTCGGCGGCGGTTGTCTGCTTCGGTGACGGCAGCGCTTCGAGGTACGACAGTTCAGTCTCGCCGAGCACTTGGATGCGTGTCGGAATCACGCCAAAATAGTGCCCAACCAGTGCAAGCCCAGACTTTTGAACGCGCGGATGGCGAATCGGTCGCGTGACGCCCGCTTCGCCTGCAATACGGCGAAGGCGCACGGTCAAGTGCTCATCGTTGGCGAGCGTACCAACAGTGATTTCAGTTGTTGATGCAGGGCTTAGTGACCCTGAGTCGTCTCGATCGTCCATAAGCCCCCGTCACTGAAATTCGCGCTCTTCTGAATAAGCCCCCGTCACTGAAATTCGCGCTCTTCTGAATCGATCATTCGAAACGCTTCCGTCGGGCTGGGTGCGTTTACAAGTTGGTCGCGGAACTCGCGATTTCTCAAGAGGCGCGAGACACGAGCGAGAGTTTTTAGATGCTCGCCGGTCGCCCGCTTTGGCCCAATCACCGCGAACAGCAGCGTGACTTTTTGCTGATCGATTGCTGAAAACTCGAGCCCGGCCGGGACGATCAGCAGCGCGGCCGATTGATGCGTCAGTTCGGCGATCGCACCGTGCGGAATGGCGACTCCTTCGCCAATCCCCGTAGATTGCAGCGCTTCACGCTCGAGCAGCACCTGCTCAACTTGGCTTGCCGAGATCGTGGTGTCGCTCGCGAGCATTCGCGCGAGCGTGTGGATCGCGGCTCGCTTATCAAGTGGCTTATCTTGTGACTGGCCTGAGCGGTCGAGCGTGAACGGGCCTTCAAAGCCGGTTGGGCGAAAAAGACCGATGCGCTCAGGTGAGAGCAGGTCCGTAAGTCTCGCGGGCGAAGCCCCTGGATTAAGCGCGTTCAATGTTCTCAAAAAACCTAGGCAGAAATTTCTTAGAAAAAAAGGGCGTCGCCGACTTTACGCCGGCGACCGCCCGGTACAACTCGCTATTCAATTTTTTTCGGCTTTTTTTGCTATGGCGGCTACTTCGCTCCGGCTACTTTGCCCTCGCTCTTAGAGGCTCCAGCACTTGGCCTGTTTGGTAACTTGCCTCAATCGGGAGATGCGCGACGGCTCGTTCTGCGCCTTTGTGTGCCCCTACGATCTCTTTATGGTGAACGACTTGACGCTCAATTTTATCAACCACTAGGTCGACGGTTGCATACATGTCTTCGCTTGTCTCGTGGGCGTGAAAACGATCGCCGCCTGCGTGAAGATCAACCTCAGCGGTGTGCAGGCGATGATTTTGACAGCTCAACACGACCTGACCGTGAAGAGGTTGACGTAAGAACCTTTGTATTCTCGCTATCTTCTCCGTTGCGTACGCCTTTACTGCCTCGGTACCTTCCATATGACGGAACGTAATTGAGATGTTCATCGCGGGCGCCTCCTTGAACGGCAAACACTGAAATCGTCGCCTACGCCATAAGCATACCGTGACCGACCATGTCGGCGCCAAGAAAAAGGGCGCAAAAAGAGTCGACTGGGCTATTGCTGTGCGCTCTCGCTAAAAGACTTTTCGCCGTCGCCCCGATGCGAGAATTCCGAGCATCTCCCGGTACTTGGCAACGGTGCGGCGAGCAATCTGAATGCCATCTCGATCGACGAGCATTTCAACGATCTGTTGGTCGCTAAATGGGGCAGCCTTGTCCTCCAAATCGACGATCTTGCGAATCGCCTGCTTGACGCTTTCGGAGGAAATGTCGTCTTCTGTCACACGTCGGATCGATGAGTTAAAGAAGTACTTAAGTTCAAATAACCCTTGCGGAGTGTTAACGTACTTATTGGTCGTGACGCGGCTGATCGTCGATTCGTGCATGCCGACTGTCTCGGCGACGTCGCGTAAAATCATCGGCTTCAAGTATGCAACGCCGCGCTCTAAAAAGTCGCGCTGCTTTTCGACGATGCACTCGGTGACGCGAACGATTGTTTTTCGTCGCTGTTCAATGGCGCGAATCAGCCACTGCGCGCTTCGGAGCTTTTCGCCGACGAACTCTTTTGCTTGTGGGTTGCGGAGCAGTTGCTTGGTGAGCGCCTCGTTGATGTAGAGGCGCTGGAGGCCGCGGTCGTTGTCGGTGACGACGTAGTTGTCGCCCTCTTTGACAACGAAGACATCGGGTGTGATGCCGATCGATTTATCGTCGGTGTCGTAAAAATTCCGCGCTGGCCGCGATTCAAGCTTCTGGATTTCTTTGATCGCTTCGTAAACGTCGTCGAGCGAGGCTTTTAGGTCGCGGGCGATTGCGGCGTAATTGTGGCGTTCGAGGTTCGGTAGATGGTGATCGATGATCGCCAATTCCAGCTCATCAAAACCGGCGGCGACGGCCTGAACGTGAAGGCACTCGCGGAGGTTGCGTGAGCATGTGCCGATCGGGTCCCATTCTTGCATCAGTCGAAGGACTTCTGGGGCGTCTTCCGGGTTTAGTCCGGCCTCTTCGGCGAACTCTTCGAGGGTGAAATCGTCCGTTCGAACGGCATTTTCGCTTTCAACGCCGCCCAGGTCCAAAAAGCCGTTGTCGTCGAGGTTGCCAAGCACGAGCTCCGCGAACCGCGTCTCGGCGGGGGTGAAGTCGCTGATTTGAAGCTGCTGCCTCAAGTGCTCTACAAGCGTCTCGCGCCTTGTCAGATTCTGGTCGATGGGGGGAAGCTCTTCAAAACCGTTGCGCGTCCCCGTCCCCGGCTGTTGCGAGGCCCGGTTTTCGAGGAATTGCTCCCAGTCGATATCTTGGACGCGCTTGTCTTCGTCTCGCTTTGCGATGTCCGATGCGTCGATCCGCTCGACCATTCCGACTGGCGTATCGTGGCCATCAGGCGCCTCGCCTGGCTGCCGAGACTCTTCGGTTGCCCCTTTTTTTGCGCGGGGATCGATATCTTCGTCGGCGAGCATCGGGTTGCCATCGAGCTCTTGCCGAATTTCATCGATAAGCTCGAGGCGCGACAGTTGCAAGAGGCGAATCGCCTGCTGCAGCTGCGGCGTCATCACCAATTGCTGGCTGAGTCTGAGCTGTTGCTTTATCTCCATCGGTTTTTAAGCGGCCTTAGGTACTGCTGGCTTCGAGACAAGTGGCCTTTTTAGGGGCCGGCTACTTTCATGCCAACGTTAGAATACCATTTTTTGGTCCCCTCCGACAGCGCTGGCATGCTTACTGCAAAACCCCGAAAAGCCAAGGGGAGCGGGGTCTTCGCCTACATCTAGTGCGTCATCGCACTTTATAGCGCCCGCTTCCCCTTGACCGTTTCGTCGGTGACGGTATCTTGCCCGGCCCAATGCAAGTTAACGTCCAGCGTATATCCCCAGTTGTTATGGAAGTGCAGATAGAGGTTCCAGCCGATTCGGTAAAAGCCGAAATCGACAAAGCCTATCTCGCATTAGGAAAGTCGGCCCGAGTCCCAGGTTTCCGCCCCGGGAAGACGCCCCGCGATGTGCTTATTCGGTTTTTTTCCGGAAAAGTAGCAAGCGACGTCATGCAGACAATTGTAGGGGGGACGCTCGATAAAGCGCTCGCGTCGAATCAGATTATGCCGCTAAGCCAGCCGCAAGTTGAGGCCGCGTCGCCTCCAGAGCGAGCGGCTGCGTTTTCATACAAGGCGCGCTTTGAAGTGCAGCCTGAAGTCGGCGCCGTGAAGTTTGAGCAGTTTGAGCTAAAGCGCCCAAATGCCGAAGTGACGGACGAGATGGTCGCAGCGCAAGTTGATGAGTTGCGCACACGAATGGCAGCACTGGTCGAACCGGAAGCGCCACGCCCATCGGCGACCGGTGATGTCGTGACGGTCGATTTTCGCCTCTCGATTGACGGCAAAGAGATTGCCGATGCAGCCGGAAACGGCGTGCAAGTAGAGCTCGGAGCCGGGCAATTTTTGCCAGAGCTCGAGGCGGTGTTGATCGGGAAGAATATTGGCGAGACGGCGACCGCGGAATCACCATTCTCGGCTACGCACCCACGTGCCGATTTCCGTGAGAAGACTGGGCATTTTTCTCTTACGCTCAAAGGGATCAAAGAGAAAAAGTTGGCGGCACTCGATGACGAGTTTGCGAAAGATGTCGGCGGCTTTGAATCGCTCGATGCGCTTCGCGCGGGGATTCGCACGCGTCTTGAGCGGGAAGTCAAAGGGCGCGTCGAGACGGCGTTGGCCGAGCAGATCGTGACAAAGCTCAACGAGGCGAACGAACTCGAAGTACCGCCGTCGCTCGTGACGCAGCAGCGCCGAATGATGGAGCAGGAGTTCGTTCAGCAGATGCGTCGTCTCCGCCAGCAGATGACAGAGGAGCAGCTGCACCAGATTCAAGGGCAGATGCACGCCGACGCAGAGCGAAAAGTTCGCGCCGGTCTCTTGATGGCAGCGATCGCAAAGTCAAACGGCTTGACGGTGACCGACGAAGATGTCGAAAAGGCATACGTCGAAATCGCCGAAGAGACGGGGAAAAACGTGGCGAAAGTCAAGGCTGAATACCGCGAGCAGAGCCAGCGTCAGATGCTCCTAGGCATGGTCCTCGAAGACAAAGTACTGACGTTCATTGAAGGAAAGTCAGTCATCGTCGACGAAGCTGCGGCATAAGCACATCGTGGGGCGCATGAAGGTTCTGCTTCGCACAGAAGAACATGTGCGGTAGAATGAGCGGCCCGATCTTTCACCTTTAAGAGTGTGAGCAACGATGTCGAGAAAATTTCCTAACAATCGTATTCAGGCCATTGAGACGATTGAGCGTGCGAAAGATTTTATTCCGTATCCGACGGTCGTCGAAACAACGCATCGAGGCGAGCGGAACTGGGATATTTTTAGTCGCCTTCTAAAAGACCGAATCGTTTTCCTCGGCACCGAGGTGAACGACGATGTGGCGAACATTGTGATCGCGCAGTTTCTTTTTCTGGAGAGCGAAGATCCCGATAAAGAGATCATGCTCTACATCAATTCGCCGGGTGGCGTTGTCACCAGCGGACTGGCGATTTTTGATACGATGCAGTACGTCCGCTCGCCGGTCTCGACAACCTGCTTGGGGAGCGCGGCGTCGATGGGGGCGGTGCTTCTAGCCTCCGGTGCGAAGGGGAGGCGAATGGCGCTTCCAAACGCACGGATCATGATCCACCAGCCGCTCGGCGGAGCGCGCGGGCAAGCGACCGATATCGAAATTCAGGCACGCGAAATTCGGCATTTGAAAGATGTGCTAACCGACATTTTGGCAACCGCGACCGGGAAGCCAAAAGATCAGATTCACAAGGACATCGATCGCGATTTCTACCTAAGCGCCGCAGCGGCCAAAGAGTACGGCCTGATCGACGAAGTGCTCGTACCAAAAAAGTTCGGCGCGAAGAGCTAGGCTCACGCTCTAAGGCGTGATCTCAAGTCCTCCCGTAAACGTGCCCGTGCCCGTAAACGTGCCCGGCTTTTGCTTTTTCTGAGCGAGTCGCCAGCAAAGACTACCGGGCACGTTTACGTGGGCAGATCAGACCCCCTAAGGGGCGGCCATTTGGGTGATTGTTAGGCTGGCGGCTGCTTGGGTATTTCCCGATATTTGATTGAGCCCGTCTAGCACGTAGTCGCCTGTGACACTGGCCGCTCGCGACGTGGTTCCGGTGCTTCCGGTAGCTGCTCCGGTCCCCGTCCAATTTAATTTCAGACGCAGATTGTGCCCCTGCACGCTGAACGTCTTGTCGAGCTTTGCGCTGTCGACTCCACTTTGGCTAAAGTCGCCTGGTCGAAGCGCGACCGAGCCTGCGAATGACCATCCCGAGCCGCCCATGTCGCAGATGTTGCTTGCCGTGCCGAATACGTCGATCGTCTCGACCGCTGTGGGGTTATTAAGATCGACGACGCCCTCGCGGACGGTTACGCCGACAACAATGTCGTCGCAGCCGACTAGCGTCATAAAAGAGGCATCGGCCGTGTGACCAATGGCTACCGGGCCGGCATCCCACTCAGGCGGGGGCGGTCGTGGTGGCTTCCCGGCATTTGAGAGCAGCGGCAGTGACAGCATAACGGCGGGGATGACCAGACCGATGATTGCGCGCATGTTCTGAATGGTCGAAGAAATGCAAGCTAATTGCAATTCAAATCGCTCTACCGGGCAAATTGTAACCGGATGGCATCAGCTTGCCCACCGCGCATCCCGCGATTACACTCCGGGTGGCCCGCGTGTTGTGGGGGTCAACTAACCAAACAAAAGGCTGCATGGTGGAACGCAGGCGCGACGATCATCATACCGGCAATCTTAGCTGCTCTTTCTGCGGTAAAACTCAGAAAGAGGTCAAGAAGCTCATTGCCGGCCCGACGGTGTACATTTGTGACGAGTGCATCGGCTTGTGCAATGACATCATTGCCGAGGAGATAGACAAAGACGAGCCCGTTAGCGGTTCGCCGCCGGTGCCAAAGCCGTCTGAAATAAAGGCGGTGCTCGACGAGTACGTCATCGGGCAAGATCGCGCGAAAAAAGTTCTCGCCGTCGCCGTGCACAATCACTACAAGCGGATCGACTCAGGGATTTCGTCGAGCGAAGTCGAACTGTCAAAGAGCAATATCCTGCTCCTCGGACCAACAGGCTCCGGCAAAACGCTTCTCGCGCAGACGTTGGCAAAAATTCTGAGCGTTCCGTTCGCCATTGCCGATGCAACAACGCTGACCGAAGCGGGCTACGTCGGCGAAGATGTCGAGAACATCATCGTTCAACTATTGCAAAACGCCGATCACGATATCGAGCGCGCCCAGCGGGGGATCGTCTACATCGACGAAATCGATAAGATCTCGCGAAAGAGCGACAACCCATCGATCACGCGCGACGTGAGCGGTGAAGGGGTGCAGCAGGCGCTCTTGAAAATCATCGAGGGGACGATCGCAAACGTGCCGCCTAAAGGCGGGCGGAAGCATCCGCAGCAAGAGTTTTTACAGATCGACACGACGAACATTCTGTTCATTTGCGGCGGCGCGTTCGTCGGCCTCGAGCAGATTGTTCAGCGACGGATGGGCGAGCAGACGTTGGGGTTCGGCGCCGACATCAAGTCGAAAAAAGATTTCAAACTAGGCGAGCTTCTCGAACAGCTGCAGCCCGAAGATCTGCTCAAGTTTGGGCTCATCCCAGAGTTCATCGGCCGCCTTCCGGTGCTCGCCACGCTTCATGAGCTCGACGAAGACGCGCTCATCGATATCCTGACGAAACCGAAAAACGCCCTCGTTAAACAGTTTCAAAAGCTGTTTGAGATGGACGGCGTCAAGCTGAAGTTCACAAAAGGGGCGCTCGCGGCAGTGGCGCGGGAGGCGCTCTCGCGCAAATCGGGGGCGCGCGGTCTGCGGGCCATTCTCGAGCACGCGATGCTTGATATCATGTACGACATCCCGTCGCGTGACGGTATTAAAGAGGTGGTGATCAGCGAAGAGGTGATCACCAAACGCGAAGCGCCGCTCGTTGTTTATCAAAAAGAAGCCGAACTCGCCTGATCGAGTTTAGCCGGTGCTCGCGTGATTCAGTTTAGCCAGTTCGGAAGGATGTGAGAGTGACTGCTGTCAAGCGCGTGATTCCGCTGTTGCCTCTGCGTGACATCATTGTGTTCCCGCATATGGTGAGTCAGCTCTTTGTTGGGCGTGAGCGCTCGATTGGTGCGCTCGATGCCGCAATGTCGTCCGACAAGGAGATTTTCTTAGCGGCGCAGCGCAATCCAAAGACGAACGAGCCGACTGCCGAAGAGATTTACGGCGTGGGGACGGTCGGTCAGGTGATGCAGCTTTTACGGCTCCCCGACGGGACGGTAAAAGTTCTCATCGAGGGGAAGCGTCGCGCCCGGGTCGGAAAGTTCACGCAGACCGATGGTTTCTTTTTGGTCGAAGTGCAGGATGTGCCGCCGATCCCAGCGCGCGGCGTTGAAGTCGAAGCGTTGATGCGGACACTTCAGGCGTCGTTCGAGATGTACGTGAAGCTGAACAAAAAAGTTCAGCCCGAGCTACTGATGGGCGTTCAAAGCATCGACGACCCGGCACGCCTCAGCGATACGATCGCGGCGAACGTGCCGACGATCAAGCTTGTCGATCGCCAGCAGCTTCTCGAAACAGACGATGTTCTTCAGCGACTCGAACGTCTGAACGAATTGATGCAATCCGAAATCGAAATTCTGCAAGTCGAGAAGAAGATTCGGACGCGCGTCAAAAAGCAGATGGAGAAGACGCAGAAGGAATATTACTTAAACGAGCAAATTCAGGCGATTCAAAAAGAGCTCGGCGGGGGCGATCGCGACGAGTTTAAGAATGAAATTCAAGAGATTGAAGAGCAGCTCAAAAAGAAGAAGATCAGCAAAGAGGCTAATTTAAAGGTCAAAAAAGAGCTGAAAAAGCTCAAAATGATGCACCCAACGAGCGCCGAGGCGACGGTGGTGCGCAACTACATTGACTGGATTTTAGAGCTCCCGTGGGACGAGAAAAGCGAAGAGACGCACGACCTTAAACAGGCCGAAGCGATTTTGGATGAAGACCACTACGGGCTGAAGCGGATTAAAGAGCGCATTATCGAATATCTCGCCGTTCAGGCGTTGACGAAAAAGCTAAAAGGGCCGGTGCTCTGTCTCGTCGGGCCGCCAGGCGTCGGCAAAACAAGCCTGTGCAAGAGCATCGCGCGCGCGACAGGACGAAAGTTCGTGCGCTTGTCACTCGGCGGCGTGCGCGATGAGGCGGAGATTCGCGGTCATCGGCGGACGTACATCGGGGCGATGCCCGGGAAGTTGATTCAGTCGCTAAAAAAAGTCGGGGCGAACAATCCGATATTTTTGCTCGACGAAGTCGACAAGATGGCGACCGATTTTCGGGGCGACCCGGCGGCGGCGCTGCTCGAAGTGCTCGACCCCGAGCAGAACGCGACGTTCAACGATCACTATCTCGACCTCGACTACGATTTGTCAGACGTGATGTTCGTGACGACGGCGAACACGCTTCAGGGGATCCCGATTCCGCTGCAGGACCGGATGGAGATTGTGCATCTCTCGGGCTACACGGAATTTGAAAAGCTGAATATCGCGTTCAAATATTTGATACCGCGCCAGCTCAGAGACTGCGGGCTCGAAAAAGTGCCGCTTACGTTTACCGAGAGCGCGATCAGGACGATCGTGCATCACTACACGCGCGAAGCGGGTGTGAGGTCGCTCGATCGTGAAATCGCTAGTATTTGCCGCAAAATCGCGCGCCGTGTTGTCGACGAAGGGGGCGAGCTGGCGATCGAAGTGACGGCAGCCGAGGTGCCAAAATATCTCGGCGTCGCGAAGTATAGCCTCAGTCGCAAAGAAGACAGCGATGAGATTGGGCTAACCAACGGGCTGTCGGTGACAAGCAACGGTGGTGGTGAGCTGCTCGCATGCGAAGTCGCAGTAGTCCCCGGGAAAGGGAAGCTCGCTATCACCGGTCTGCTCGAGAAGGGGATGTCGGAGAGCGCGCAAGCGGCGATGAGCTATGTGCGATCGCGCGGGCGGGCGCTCGGTCTCGAGGCCGACTTTTATCAAAAGGTCGACGTGCACGTGCACTTCCCGGAATTTATCCGGAAGGACGGTCCGAGTGCCGGCGTGACAATGGCGACGTCGCTCGCAAGCGCGCTAATACGCGTGCCGGTTCGTCACGACGTGGCGATGACAGGCGAAGTGACATTGCGCGGGCGCGTGATGGCGATCGGCGGCGTCAAAGAGAAGCTGCTCGCGGCGCATCGAAGCGGAATAAAGACGGTGATCATCCCGAAAGAGAATCGAAAAGATTTGCGAGATGTTCCGAGGCGCGTGCTGAAGGCGATGCGCATTGTGCTTGTCGAACACATGGACCAAGTCCTTCGCGAGGCGCTGTGTGTCGGCGACCCGGACAAGCTATTTCCGGCCCCTGCCGAGCAAATTGAGTATCGCGACGGCGAGCTCTTTATAAAGCGAATCGAACCGACGACCGCGAACGGCGCGAGCGAAAGCCCCCCGGTGCCAGCGCATCACTAGCCAGCACGACGTTAGCAAAGGCCTCCTCTCCCGCGAAGCGGGAGAGGGAAAGCGTGACGAAGTCACGCGAGGGTGAGGGGGAAAGCGTGACGAAGTCACGCGAGGGTGAGGGGGAAAGCGTGACGAAGTCACGCGAAGGTGAAGGGGAAAGCGTGACGAAGTCACGCGAGGGTGAGGGGGAAAGCGTGACGAAGTCACGCGAGGGTGAAGGCCCGCGCCTGTTACGCAAGAGCCCCCGTCGACCAAGCTCTAGCCCAACGAAGCGTCGCGCAGATGCAAGGCACAGCGAATGGCAAGAAGGCTGTCGTCTACATTGGCAATCACGTTGGCGTTTGCGCGATACGCAGGAGGGGAAGTCCACTTGTTTCGCGCGGACGAGGCTTTGCCTGTTGACTGACGTCCATGACACTTCATCGGACGGGAACCGATTGGGGTTGCTTCGATTTAGATCTCTGGACGTGAATTTAAGAACCCTGAGCCCTCACCCTCGCGTGACTTCGTCATGCTTTCCCTCTCCCGCGAAGCGGGAGAGGAAGCTCCGGCGCGGCGGTGGACTGGCGCGTTCAGTCTTTATCTTTCTGTCTTCGCCCCTTTCCGCCCAAATCTGCCTCTGCGCCGATCTGCCCTTGCCTCTTTCTGCCGCTATTTGCCGATAGGCGCTTGACTGGATGCGATCGCTGGATAGAATGCGCGCTCCGGTTCGGGCGGGTAGCTCAGTGGTAGAGCGCTGGCTTTACACGCCGGATGTCGCAGGTTCGAAACCTGTCTCGCCTACGAAAAGCCAGTTGCAGTTGTCTCGGTAGTTGCTAGTTGAATTGAGAGTCTGGGGCGGTAGTTAAGTTGGTTATAACGCCGGCCTGTCACGCCGGAGGCCGCGGGTTCGAGTCCCGTCCGCCCCGCCAGACCTGTCAGAACATCGTGAAACGTGATTAAAGGCGCCGAATCCCTCAAAAAGGGGCAACGCGCCTTTTTTCATTTGGATCATCGCCAGCCCGATCAGCGCGTCGGGCTTTACCTCGTCACAGCTCGCGGGCGCGGCTTACGATGTTGCGGCTTAGGTGCTTTGCGAACGTGTAGATGCTGATTTGTGGCGGGGCACCCAGGCTTGTTGGGAAGATTGAGCCGTCGGCGACGAATAGGCCCTTTATCTGATGGTGCTCTCCTTGCGAGTTTACTGAGCTTGATTCTGGGTTGTCGCCCATTCGGAGGGTGCCCATTGGATGCACCGAAGTGATCGGTACGGCGTGCGGTTTTGCGAAGGTTGGGCTGATTTTGTCTAGCTCTTTTGCGCTCGAAAAACGGAGCGACGGAATTGCTGGAATCGTGACTTCAGCGGCGCCGGCTGCGAAGAGGATGCGCGCGCATTCGATTAGGCCGCGGGCGAGTTGACGCGAGTCGCTTTCGGTCATCGTGTATGAAATGACGCGGCCGCCATCGCTCGTCACGTCGACAACACCGCTTGTTTCGTCGTGAACCATCGCCGTCAGGCAGGCGATGTGGCGGTAGGTCCGCATGGCGCTCATGTGCGCGGCGCCGAAACCGGTTAGCGCCGATGCCGTCCCCACGGGGTGCGCAAACGCGGGGACGATCCATACGCGTTTTGCTGGATCGTCGAAGTCCAAAAATTCGGTGCACTCGTACGATTGCGGAATCCCTTTAAAACCGGCAATTTCGTGCGTAAAACGCCCCGCTACGGCAGCTCCTGGGTGCAGGCGAAGGCCTCGCCCCGCTTGATTGTACGGGTCGTCAATGCCGCTTCGCTTTAGGAGCACCGCCGAACCTACCGCGCTTGCCGCTAGAACGACGATAGGCGCTCGCACATCAACCGTGCCTCGCGGTCGACCAAAATTATCGAGCAGGGTCGCCTCGACGCCGACCACTCGCTTCTCTTTTACGATGAGGCGCGTGGCAGAGACGTTGGCGTATAGATCGCCTCCGCGCTCGAGCGCGTCTGGGACCAGCAGTTTGAGAGAATTTTGCTTCGCGTTGAACGAACAGCCTAGTTCGCAAAATCCGCTCTCTAGACATCCAACGCGATTGTGTTTTAGGGGGCCGGCTCGGTAACCGAGCGCTTCGGCGCCGATGCGGAGCATTTCGTTGTTTGTGTTGCGCTGCGCAGCGCCAATTTCGGTTACCGACAGCTCGCGCTCTATTTCGTCGAACAGAGGCGCCATCTCTCGCGCCGATGCGCCCGACACGCCGTAGCGGCGCTGCCACAATTCGAGAATCGCGTCGGGTGTGCGCTTGCACAAATTTGTATTGTGAACCGTGCTCCCCCCGACACCGCGCCCTTGCAATACCCGAATCGCGAGGTCGCTTGTTGACTGGCCGCCTCCGTCTTGAAAAAGCATCGGAAGCATGTCGTCTTCGCGCTGATTAAACTCGCTCGATGTTCGATAGCCGCCCGCTTCGAGCGCAACGACTCGAAGGCCGGCTTTCGCCAGCTCCCGAAACGCCATCCCCCCCCCGGCGCCGGTGCCTACGACAACCGCGTCGGCTTCGATTTGTGTCGGCGCCGTTAGCGTCGCGCCGTCGACGATCCGCCCGCTCATTGCCACCACCCGTTTTGCGGCCGCCCCACGATCGGGCCGTCGTAACGCAGCATTTTCCAAGTTCGTGGGTCGCGGTAATAGCCCATAAAAACAAGCGATTTGGCCCCTTCGAAGCCGCCGCGCAAGAGCCCTTCGTTTGCCGATTCGATCGACGCGAGTACGCGATCTTGATCGTTCGCCAGAAGGCGTGAAAAGCGCGTCGCGAGGCCGATTCGAAGCGGGGCAACATGCTCGATGTACGCGAAAAAGCGCAGCAGATCGCGCCTCATTGCCGGCGGCATTTGCGCCATATACGAATCGATAAAACCGACGACGTCGACCTCCTCGACCGAGGGAATCGACCGGTCTCCTTCACGGTCAGGGGCTGCAATGCGCTGAGCGACGCTCGATACAACGGCGTACTGCCACGCCGAAAGCGTCACAAGCGCGCTTTTTCTGATAGGCGCGCGATACCCCGAAGTGCGGAGAACCGCAAAAATTGCGCCGCCGAGGAGCAGTGTTGTCCCCGTTAGAAAAGCGCGGCGTGATGTTTTGTTCATCGGCAGTTCGTTTCTATGCAAAGCTCCGTACCAAGTTTGGCGATTCGACGGGGTGAACGTTGCATATTTTTGGCTTAACGGGGGGAATAGCGTCGGGAAAGAGCCGAGTCGCGGCACGTTTTCGTGAACGCGGGGTTCCGGTGCTCGATGCGGATGAATTTGCGCGCCTCGCGGTCGCCCGCGGCTCCGAAGGGCTCAAGCAGGTGGTCAGCGCGTTTGGCAAACAGGTGTTGACAGCCGATGGTGATCTTGACCGCAAAGCGGTAGCGGCGATCGTTTTTTCCGATGAAGCGAAGCGTCAACAGCTCAACGCGATCGTACATCCGCGCGTGGGCGAGCTAATGATGAACGCCGCCGAAGAGCTTCGTCGAAAGGGGGAGGCGGTCGCCTGCTACGAAGCGGCACTTCTTGTGGAGTCGGGGCGGTACGATGGATTTCGCCCGCTGGTTGTGGTGTCGGCGCCAAAAGAGCTTCAAGTGGCGCGAATCATGGCTCGAGACGGAGCGACAAAGGAAGAGGCTGAGAGGCGAATCGCGGCTCAAATACTGCCTGAAAAACGCCTCTCAGCCGCCGACTTTGTGATCGAAAACACCGGTTCAATCGACGACCTGCTGCGCGAAACGGATCGCGTGCTCCAGCAGGTCCTCGAACGATTCGGCCTTTCGTAAGAGCTACTTCTTCAGGTTCGATACGCGGCCCATAAAGAGGACCGAGCCGGTATTCGCTTCGCGTAGAAATACGAAGAACGGGCGATTCACAATCATCGGCACCGGGTCGCTTGGACGCGACACGCTCGTTCGCTCGACGATGACGGCAGTCGCGGCGGCCGCTTCTGTGCCCTTCTCGTCGACTTTCACCATCGCTTTGTGAATGACGTCGCTCACGTTAAAGTTATCGGTGGTGGAAATGCCGCTGAAGTCGGCGCCGCTAAATGCAGCTCCCATGCCCAAGTTTAGGAGCGCGGGCTTGAGCGATAGCGAGATGCCATCGAGCTGGAACTTTGGCAATTGCAGGTCGACGAGGGTTGTTTCATCGGCCGAGCGACTGATCTGCTCGAGAAGCCCTAGGCTCAGCTTCGATTCAAACTGCGCCAACTTTCCCTCGCGCGGGAGCGCGACGACGAGTTCGTATCCGGCCTTCCCGCTCTCACTGCTCTTATAGGGGAGGCGCAGCGCTTGATAGAGATCGCTCTCGACGTAGTTGTTGGTCTTAAGGCGTTTTTGCATCAACGGCGCTTCGACCACTTTGCCATCGGCTAGCGTGAACGGTGCCGGAATTGTCTGCTTCGCATCGAACTGGCTTACCCAGTTCCCAAGAAAGTAGATCGCGTTGACGAGCACGAGGCGCGTGCTTGAATCGATTGTTCCTGGCGCGAGCAAGTCGTTGATGCGGTTGTTGGTCTGCGTCGACACCCACTTGTTGATCGTCAGGCGCGAAGGATCTGGGGAGCGAACGAAATCGAGCGGTTGCACGCCCGCGCCGTAGTTGCGCGAAACAAGGCTCGTAAATGCGGGCTCGGCGCGCAGCGTGCGGTCGCCGAAGAGCGTGTTCGCTGTGCGCACCGTGATACTCGTATCGGTGGCTGGCGGGATGATGAGAGCGTTGAGAGCGCCAAACGCCGCGTGAAGGCGCGCTTCGGGAAGGGCAAAATGAAGTGTCTTTGCCATTGCCGAGCTCGTATCGCCTCGGGCGCCGGCGTACGTCATCGCGAGGGCGGACGAAATGCTGAACGGCGAATAAAAGATGTTCTCGGTATCTTTCGTGTCACGACGAACTTCTTTATAGAGATCGAGCGCAAAGGCGGTGTTGCTGGCGACAAGCGAGTTGACTTCTTCGGAAGATGCGGTTGGCGGCCGAGTGACCACTGGCGACGACTCTTCCGCTCCAATATCTCCTTCGACCGGCGCACGCTCTGGGACATCAGCGGCGGTACCGCAACCGGTCGCCATCGACGAGATGGCAAGGGCGGCAAGCGAAAAAGTATATGTTGAAATTCTATTAAGCGTCTTCATAACCAAATCTACTCCTCGGAAGCAATCACTTCGCTTCACGGCGAATGACATAAGCATCGCGCGTGCCAACCCGTGCAGTTCGCCGAGTGTCTCGACAAGGTCTCAGATTCGAGGGCAATTTGGTTTGAACTCTTCACCAAAACGGGGCTCTTCAGCAAGTTTGATGGAGCTCATGCAGGTCGCAGTCGGACAACGGCGTCATGGTTTCCTTGACTGTGGCACACCGCGACTCAGGCCTGCGGCATGCGATTGCATGGTGCGTCACTTGAAGAGTCTGTCGACATCGAATAAATCGGCGCGGCGGGGGTGTGCGCGCGCGGTTAGCGACTTTTGAATAGGGTGGTGGAGATGCGATCTTTAGGGGTGCTTTTTGCAGTTGCTGTGATGTCGGGGTGCGCGGCAGCAGACGGTGAGGCGCTCGACGACGCCGAGCAGCCAGCACAACAAAGCGAAGCAGCGGTCGTTCCGGAAGCGGAGAGCGAAGCGATTCCTCGTTCGATCAACATTGACATTGTCGGTGCGGTGATCGGTCCGATGAAGTCTGACAGCAATCCGTGGGACGGTTTTGGGAGCGTCCCCGCAGGGGTCGGTGAGGCGTTAGGGGTCGCGCTCGGTGCGCCAACGCCATACGTTGCCGTTGCAAGTTTTTTGCAGACAGCCGCCGCGAATTCTCTGTCGAAGCCCGATCCGTTCGGCACGGCGACACTGAACGACAGCAATGCGATCACCTTGGCAAACGCCGACGACAACACGGAAAACACATTTACGCCAAACTGGCCCGGCCGACCTGGTTGGCGCAACGTCGCCTATTCAACCGATTTGCGCATTCGTGTGACGTTGCAGGACGAAGACATTTGGTACCACGATGACATCGGGGTGATCGAGATAAACTCCCGCGACATCGATGCAGCATGGGCGTCGCAACATGTTTATCCGGTTAACGTCGCCGATCAATCAAGCAGGCAGCTGCTGTTCGTGATGCTCTCGGTCACTCCGGGCTCTTAACCATCTTGATGTGCGGGATGCCATCTTCGTCATAGACATCGCTGACTGTGACGAAGCCGAGCTTCGAATACGTTCGCTCGAGATATTGCTGGGCACCTATGCGAATCGGCACGTCTCCGTATGCTTTGTACGTCTGCGCGAGCGCTTCGTTCATCAAGTCGCGCCCAAAGCCGTTCCCCCGAACTTCCGGCGCGGTTACGACGCGACCAATAGAAGCTTCGACGAAACATCTGCCCGGCGGGAAGATGCGCGCATACGCCACGAGAGCGCCGCTTTCAGAATGGCCAAAAAGATGAAGCGCGTGTTCATCGAGGCCGTCGCAATCGAGGTATGCGCACGATTGCTCGACAACAAATACGCGCTGGCGCAGCACTAGTGCGTCATACAGTTCGCGAGAATTCAGCGTATCAAATGGCCTAATTGTCCAGACAATCATCTCGTTCGAAGGGTACAGTGCCTTCGCTGCATTCGCCACGATCCGATGAAAGGGAAGTTCAATGTTCAAAGTAGGAGTAGGGCGCGCGCTTTCTGCAGTTCCAGCGCTTCTTATGCTCTTCAGCGCCGCGATGAAGTTCAATCACGCCCCAGCATTGGTGGCCGATTGGACGGGAAAGTTCGGGTTCCCCGAGAGCACGCTCAGCTTGATTGGCGTTTTCGAGCTTCTGTGCGTCGTTTTTTATTTGATACCGCGAACCGCGGTTTTTGGCGCCGTGCTGATGACAGGCTATCTTGGAGGCGCTGTCGCAACTCACGTGCGTGTTGGTGATGCGCCCGCGATGCTTCCGGCGCTGATCGGCGTCGTTGCGTGGGGTGGGCTTTATTTCCGCGATGAGCGCGTTCGTGCGCTCATTCCGTTCGTGAAACCGCGCGAGTGAGCTAAGCGCGCGCAGGCATTGCCGCTTGTTCTGCCGGTGCTACGGAACCGCCAGTCCTTCAACTAAGGTTGAAGGACTGAGGCATTTCATGACGAAATACGTAGCAAAAAAGCCAGATAGCAACAATTTTATCGCGTACACCCGCGAAGAGAACGAAACCTGGAAAATTCTCTTAGCCCGCCAGCTAAAGATCGTCGAATCGCGCGCGAGCCGTGAATTCCTCGATGGGTTGGGCGCGCTGCAGATGCCTTCCGATCGCGTTCCGCAGTGCGGTGATATCAACCGAGTGTTAAATCGCCTGACCGGCTGGTCGGTCGAGCCGGTGCCTGCGCTCATTTCGCAAGACATTTTTTTTAATATGCTCGCGAATCGAACCTTCCCCGCAGCGAGTTTTATTCGGATTCGCGAAGAGTTAGATTATTTGCAAGAGCCGGATATTTTCCACGAGTTTTTTGGGCACTGCCCAATGCTAACGAATCCGGCATACGCAGATTTTCTTGAAGCGTACGGGAAGAGCGCGCTCAAAGCTGACGAGCGGGCTCAAAGACTTCTCGCCAGACTCTTTTGGTTCACGATCGAGTTCGGGTTAATGCGAGATAGCCAGGGTCGATTTACTATCTACGGCGGCGGCATTTTGTCGTCAAAAGAAGAGACGGTCTACGCGGTTGAGAGCGACGTACCGGCCCGCTTGCCGTTTGACGCATCCGTATGCCTGCGCACGCCTTATCGCTACGACATCATTCAGCCGCTGTATTTTTATATCAACAGTCTCGATGACCTCTACGCACTCGGCGCAAAAGATTTAGTCAAGATGGCTGAGCTCGCCAATGTCGAGGGGGATGTGGAGCCGGGCTTTAACATCTGTTAATGGAGGCGTGATGAGCGTATGCGATTTGAGTCAAAAAAAGTGCAAACCGTGCGAAGGCGGCGTGCCGCCGATGACCGAGAGCGAGATTGTGTCGCTATTGCCGACGCTCGTCGGGTGGGGCCTCGGTGCTGATAAAAAGAGCATTGTGCGGATGTTTAAATTTGATGATTTCGAAAAGACGATGAAGTTCGTCAACGCTGTCGCCGCGATGGCGACGGTGGAGGGTCATCATCCCGATTTGCGCGTCGGTTACAACTATTGCGAAGTTCTCTACACGACGCATGCGATCGGCGGTTTGTCGGAGAACGATTTTATCTGCGCCGCTAAGGTGAATGACATCTATTCTGGGCCCTAGGAAAAGCCCTGGGGCACGTTCGGCACGGGCACGTTTACGGGGGCGGGCGTTACTGATACTGGATGAACACCGGCTTTGGATTTAACTTTAAGAGTTGATCAGGCGTCAACATGCTTGTTGATGGCGGCTTTAGGTCGTTTTTGTAAAAGAGTTTGAACCCGGTAAATTGGACCGGCTCTGGGCAGACGATCGAGTTGTATGTATTTAGTTTTTTGGCTGGGAAACCCCAACCATCCATATCGATGACAATCTGCACTTCGGCTAGCGGCGCGATCTGTTTGTAGTTGCTCACCATGCGGCGCGTAAAACGGTGCACGACCAAAATCTTCGGCGGAAGGTTTTTTTGTTTCACGAGTTTTGAAAGATAATTCGCCGCGAAATTGATGTCGTCGGCGCTCATCGAGCCGATCACAGTCCCGGGCGCTGCGCCTTCCGGCATGTCGAATTCGGGGTCGAGCGCCAACTCCACGTCGGGCATCGACAAATATTTCTCGAGTAGCGGCACTTCGGCAGCGACGTTGCTCCCGCCCACTTGAACCTCAAGAAATGTGACGCCGCCGACTTGGCGAGCGAGCGCGATAGCCTTTTCGATCTGTGAGCCCGACATGCGTGCACGATACTTTCCGTCAAAACCGGGCGCCGCTTGCGCCACGACGGCAATGTAATCGGTTGCTGGAATTACCGGTGTTTTTGGATCGGCGGCGTTCCAGCGCGCGACTTCAGTTTTTAACTTTTCGAGCACGACGTCTGGCGGGTATTCGCCAAGCACTCCCATGTGCTTCGAATAAAAGTTGCCGTAGTAAGCGACGATGCGGTGAAAAGGGAGCAGCGCGCCGGCGTTCGGATACGGCGCGCTGACAGGATAGAGTGGCTTTCGCGTCGCGCGCGGCGGGGCCCCTTGCGGCGGCTCGACAGGCCGGTCGATGAGGTCCATCAGCTTTTGATCGTAGGCGGCTTTGTCGAGCACCGGCACCGGCGGCGTATCGAGCAGTGGGTTCGCCTCAGGCCTCGGAATAAAATCATCGAGGGTTGTGTCGTTCGAATTAAGCGCCTCATCCCGCATCGCCATCAACGACTGCTCGTCGCGTTGTGTAGCCTCGCGGGGCTCGGTGTCGGGTGCTGTTGCGGCATGCCCGTCGATCGAAACAAGCGCAGCGCAGGCGATCGCGACTCGGCCGTAGATCATGACTCAACCGCCTTCCATTTTAGGAAGAGTGCCGTAACGCGCAGAACGTCGCGAATATCTGACTTCTTTTTTTCCTACCCCTCAAAGCGCACGAATGCGTACATGCGGGGCGCTTGCTATCCGGCGCGGACGCGATTAGCTGGGCTCCGGGGCAAACGAGCCCCTCTCTTTTGTATTCTTTTAGGAGTTGTTATGAAGTCCCGTAAATTTTTCTTCGCATGTATGCTCATGTCCGCAGTAGCCGGTGGTTGTAGCGCCGGCGGCGCTGCAGCTGATGGCGTTGACGGAGCCGGTGCCGCGGGCACCGACTCAGAAGACGTGCGTGGCTCGCTGATCGACACATGGGTATCAGGGCGGACCGCTGGCATTTACAATATTGAACTTACCAGGGTCGATCGCGCAGTCCCCGGTCATAAGGCATTCACGTTTAACGCGAGAGTCGACAACGGCCTCCGCTGCGTCCGCGCCCCCTGTCCGTCGGCGTCTGAAATCTCAGGCATCTACTATGTTGAGGGGAGCAAGCTAACGTTGCTCAGGTTCCCAGGCACCCCGTCAGATGCGACCATCGCTCACTACTACGGTGAATACGACTATTCACTCACCCGCGCGAAGCTGAAGTTGACCAA
>CAMAVR010000007.1 GCA_945861885.1 Nannocystis exedens
ATCATCGCGAGAATGTTCTGGCCGCCGGTGATCCCAAGCTGAATCACGCTGTTGCCACCGTGGTCGCTCTTAAGAATCGTCAAAATATCCTTAGGCGAAACAGCCAACGGCGTCGATTCAAGCGACTTACCGTATGCAATGGCCGGAATTTGACCTGATGCGCGAAGCCGGCGCGCGTGGGTCTTCCCGCCAGCAATGCGGGTCGACGCGGTGAGCACACTCATTTTGTGCGAGGCGGCGGGGGTAGCAACTGAGTTCATCTTTTTCTCCTGAAACGTTACGTTCTTGGGCGGGACAGTCGATGATAGCCGGCACCGGTCCAAAAATATGGGGTGCAACGTTTAGCAGATGGAGTCGCGTCCCGCCAGGGAGGACACTAGCGCTATCGCCAAGCCAGCACATTTGCGATGGGAGGTATTTTACCGCTCAAACACCTTGGCATCGACACTTCGCTCCCAGACGCCCCAAGGCCCCCCCTTCCAAGTTTGGTGGTATGCCCCCTCAGCTCGGAAGCCCTCCCCTCGCGTCAAAACATAGTCGTAATACGGGTGCAGCTCCCCCCAAACGGGAACGCGCTGCGGCGTCCATTCCCATCGCGGCCGCGCCGCGCCTCCAGGCGGCGGGTACCGGCCGGGCCGAAAGTCAAACGGCCAGTGCGGATACCCGGCGAATGTGAATTGAACTACACCGCCCTTTTCTGCCTGGTAATACGAGCCGAAATGAAGAAATGGCGTCCAATTCGCGATGCGCGAACCGCTGTCGTAAATGAGCGCCGCAACTTTTTTCTTCGGCGCCATTTGCGCTAGCGCCTGCTGAAATGGCCCGACTTCGTTTTGCTCAAAAGCAATGAAGTGAAGACACGTGTTTGCAATTGAACCAGCTGACAAAATAGCAATAAGCGCCGTTATTGCATATCCGCCCTTCCCCTTCGGCATCATGATGAGCGGTACCGCGGTCAGAGCAAACAGAATCACGAAGCGCTGCCCAAGCGGCCAGATAAACCGGTAGCCGTCGCCGCTCGTGAAATACAATAGTAGGCAAGCCAAGGGGACGAGAGCGTAAAGATAAACGACTGGCTTCGTGCTTCGCTTGTCGCGCAGAGACAACGAAAGAACGAACGACAAAACGATTAGCGCGAGATACGCGCCGAAATATTTTTCGTCCGAGTTGTCGCGAAAATTATCGGTGGCCCACTGATACATCTGCGGGACCGCTCGCTCGAACGACACCCGCTGAGGCGGCGCCGACATCATTCCTGCAGTCACCTGGCCCGCTTCAGTACATGTGACCCACCAAACAAGGGCGACAAGAGCCGGAACAACAGGAGCGGCGGCCAAGAGCCATTGCCGCGGCCGACGCCAAGGAAAAAGCACAGCGAAACCGACACCAAAAATCGCAAATGGGAGAATGTGAACAAAGAACAGAGCGAACGCTGTAACCCCGAGCCAGATGCCATAAGCCGGACGACGATTTCCAAAATACGAAATCGCAAGCCCAAGCCCGACAAACATGATCGGAACCCCTAATAAAAGCGGAAAAAGGCCGAGCATAAACAGCGAATTTACGAGCAGTGGAATGCAAAAAAGCGCGAGTCGCTCATCTTTCCCGAACACGCGCAGCAGATACCGCAGGGAAAGAACTGTCCCCCCAAGATAAAGCGACACAAGGATGATGTGCGCGCGCGCAACACCAACGAGATACGCAAGGCCGCTCCCGAGAAAATAGTAGCCAAAGTACTGAGTGCGCCCGAGTGTTAGTACAAAGTCATCGAGGCCGTATTGCGGGTCGTTGATACTGTGAATTACTCGCAGTGTGGCCAGGTGATACGGCAGATCTTCAATCGGCGGATATTGGACAATCCACGCGGGAATCGTGCACGCGAGCGCTACTAGGAGGTAGATTGCGGTTTGCCATTTGTACCCGACATTCGCCCAAAACTCGCGATTGCGCTTTTCAGTAACCATACCGAATGTGGACGTTAACGCGTAGGCACCCCATCGACAATACGGTGCGGGACGCAATGCAACGGTTCGACAAAAGAAAAAGCGCGCGACGATAGAAGAGTTTGCCGATCAGCGCTCCTGGCAGTCGCGACGTTGGTATACTGGCGCGATGCTGAAACTTCGAGCGCCGCAATTTCGAGTTGGCGCAGAGCACCTCAAGGCAAACGCGATATTGCGCCTCGCGGGTTGGATCGCGATTGCGATCATTGCGACCACGCCAGCATGGATTGTTCGCCACCTACCGCTGCAAGATTTTCCAACCCATCTCGCCATTTTGCGAGTCGTGCATAGCTATGGCGACCCAGCATTTGGACTTCAGCCCTATTTCGTGCTCAATCTTTTCGGTACGCAGTACCTGATGTATTACCTTGTCGGCTCGGGGCTTGCGTATCTGTTCGGCGTTTTCGGCGCGAACACGATTTTGGTCTCTAGCTACCTCGGGGGGACGGTACTTGCAACGCGATCGCTCGCACGAGCACTTGGAAAGGACGAAAGAGTCGCTATTTTCGCGATCCCTTTTCTCGTCAACAGCATGTTTATGTATGGCTTTCTGCCGTTTTTATTTGGAATTCCATTTTCCTTATTCGGCATTGCCTTATCGATAAAGTACTTTGAAAAACCTAGTATTGCGCGCGGTTGTACTATCAGCGCTCTGGCGACATTTTTGGTTCTAGAACACCTTTTTCCTTTTTTGCTTTTTGGTCTTGGTTTTATCGCGGTATTTCCATGGAATAAGCCAAAATCTTGGCTGCGCGCCGGCGCCCCTGTCGTCCCCGCTTTAGCGCTTTTGGGATTTTGGATGGCCTGTTCTACGACCGGAAAACGGATGGCTACTTCCATCGGAACCGTCCCATCTGCGCCAATTATGGCCAGACTCAAAGCCGTTCCAAGATGGACAATTGATGTATTTGGCGACCTGAGTAACACGAAATTCGCGATCGCCATCGCAGCCGTGGCGACCCTCTCTACCGCTTTGTCGCTAAGTAACAAAAGGGCGGCCGGTCAGATAGCGTGGCGCTACGCCGCTCTGCCGATTGTATGCATAATTTTGTATCTAATTGCCGACGATTCAGTCGGTGATATTTGGCTGGTAGGCCCAAGGCTTGCGATTTTAGCGATTATCGCGGCCGTGCCGCTAGTTGGCATTCCGACGGGAGTGCCGGGTCAGCTAATAACCGGATTGGCTGCCGCAATCGGCACCTTCTCGATCTGGAATACGTGCAAGCATTTTATCGAATTTGAACGTAAGGACGTTGGCAATTTCGAAGGCGCGCTTAGCGTAATGGAGCCGGGGAAGAAAGTCGCCGGACTCATCTACGATCATACCTGTAGCATCGGAATTGTAACTCCTTTCCTCCACTTTGTATCTTACTACCAAGCTGAAAAAGGCGGTCTGGCGCAATGGTCCATGGCCAACGTCCATCATTTGCCGTTTCAATTTCGCCCGGACCGATTGCCACCACAAGGCGTTATGGAACGTTCCGGATGGGAATGGTCTCCCCAACGCGTCACAATTAGAGAGCTATATCCGTTTTACGATTATGTTCTAACGCGCGGCGCGGGGTTTCATCCGCCTGCAGGTACCTATCATATCAAGTGGCGCGACGATCGCTGGACGGTTTGGGAAAAAGGCACCTCCTGATAAGGCGACGGAACCCGGCTTGGTCAAAAGCTATTCGCGCGATGCAATCGCGATGATCTGTTCTCCACCCCAAGCGACGTTTAGATAAAATAGTGGCTTAAATAGATGGGACACAATCGAGTAGGCTCTTTCGAGCAAAGATGATGTCACCGTCGCCTGTTCGTGCCGACCCGCATCTGGTTTGCGTTCGCCGCGAGATGCGATGCGTACCGCGGTCCGGTACATCGAGTGAAATGGGAAGCCCCATGCAAGCGTTCGTTCAATGCGAAAGCCAGCTTTGTGAAGAAGCGCTGCCATCTCCTGCCGCGAGTAGTGCCGTTGATGGCCTATCGCTATATCGAACGCAGATTTCTTGCCTCCAGGAACGGTCACAATCACGAGACCTCCGGGTTTCACGAGCAAGCGAAGCCGACTCGCGGCAAGCTCGTGGTCGGGAATATGTTCCAACACCTCCGAACATACGACGAGATCAAATTGGCCCAAACGTGACGCCTGCTCCGTTTCAAACTTCGGCGATGTCAGGTCGATCTGAAAAAGATCATAGCTCGGGTTGCGCTTCCGACTATCGATAAGTGATTGCTCAGACACGTCAGCGCCAAACAATGTTGCATTTGGCAACACCGCGTGAAGGTCGCGAAGCAGCTCACCCTGACCACAGCCAACGTCGACTACTTTTTTTGCATTGGGAGCAACCCGTTTAGCGAGCTCACGAACGAGCCTTCGTCGATGAAACGACGCTGGATTGACAGCGTCGAGATGCGCGTATTTGAGCCACATATCGTCGTAAAATTCCTGCGTGCTTACGTTGCCGTTAGGAGCCGACGTTCTCATCGATTGCGCCCTTTCTGAAGTCTGCATTGAAGTCATCCCAAACCGTTCTGGTTCTTTGACGTGTTTGGCCATTGCTAGAATTTACAGCCCACAGATAGACACTCATGGTTATACTCAGCTCCCATGACTATGGCATCCGTTCGCTCGTCTCGCATGGCGGTGCGAATTTTCTTTGTGCTGACGTTTATAATCTTTACCTGCTCGTTTCCATATATCCGAGCGATCAACAATCCAAACGAAAACGTCCGCATCTACATGACGATGGCGATTGTCGAAGAAGGGACAGTTTGCCTCGATAAAATCGTCGCACGCTATGGCTGGGTAAATGACATGGCGCGCGTCCCGGCTCCTTCAGGCAATGACCCGAATGGCCGCACAAACCGTCCGCTTCGCTATTTTTCAGTGAAGGCTCCGGCCGTGAGTTACGCCGGAGTGCCTATCTATTGGGCACTCACAAAAATTGCTCCGCTTTTTAGTCGCCCGGTACCAGACGACACAACCCCCCTTCAGGAAAAGTCTGACTGGCTGCGCCTGTCGACGCTCGTGCTGCGACTGTTTGTCATTCAGCTCCCATGTTTCGCTTTCCTAATTTGGCTTGAACGCTGGCTGCGCCTAGTTACGCGCGATACCGTTCTGCGGTTGACGGCGGTAGCGGCCGCTGGATTAGGCACAAATTACCTGGCCTATTCGCTAATGTTCGTCAGCCACTCGCTCTTCGCGGTAGCCGCTTTTGCCTCGTTCGCAATAACGACGCGTGAATTCGTTTTGCGCGACGCAGTTGTTGGAAACCGCTCAAATGCTCGCGCGGCGTTTTTCTCCGGATTGTTCGCTGGCCTAGCAACATTGCTCGAATACCACGCACTACCTGTATCGATAGCGCTCACGATTTATGCGTTTTGCATATTTTGGAAGCCAATACGACTTGCTTATTTCATCGTTGGCGGCGGCATCTCCGTAGCTATTCTTATGGCTTACCAATGGTGCGCATTTAACAATCCGTTTACTCCGGGCCACCGAATGGTTGAAAGTGCAGCGTTTGCCGCCAACCACGCGCGCGGTCTTTTTGGAATTGTATCGCCGACTTTCGAGCCCTTGTTCGAACTGTCAGTCAATCGAACGTTCGGCTTTTTTTCCACTAGCCCGTTTATGCTACTCGGCCTGTTGGCACCGGCTCTAGCATTTGCGTTGCATCAACCACTGCGCGGTGACCAACGCCGGTGGGCAACGGCGGTCGCAGTCGCCGGCACCGCTATGTTGTTACTGTGGCTATCGGTTAGCGCCTTCCCGGCATGGCGAGGTGGATGGACAATTGGTCCCCGATATCTTGGTGCGGCGCCAATTTTTTTCGCGTTTGCTGCCGCCCTCGGTCTTGAGCAACTGGCGCGAACGTCGACTTCCGCGCGAACCATTGCGCGCGGCGTGGCGGGCGGCTTCGCCTTGGCTGGCGTCGCCAACATGGGGCTTGTATCGCTGCACTACAATACGCTTCCCGAAGATCTCATTCGCCCGCTGGTCGATTTTACAATCCCATTAATCGAAAAAGGACTCGTCCCTCGAAACGCCGCGCAACTGCTTGGCATTTCCGCCACGTGTGGCTTCACCATGATTGTCGCTGCGCTGTTTCTCGCCGGCCTCGTTGCCGCTTGTTGGCGATTGGGATGCAACTGGAGGCAGTGGTTCACGCGAATTCTAGTGGCTGCGATCGCGGCATGCATTGGGCTCGCGCCTGCGTTTTGGCCGGAATCGGTCAGTGAAGCACGACAAAGCCAAGCGATTCGCGATGGCTTTGAAAAAGGCTGGAATAAGTGAAACGTCGTTAGCCTATCCGGCCCAATAGCCGGACACGAAAAGGCTCGTGTGTAGCGCCAGAAGAAGCACAAATCCGACCGTCAGCGCCCGGTCAACAGAGCGCGACCTGCCGGCAAACGCGAATATTAGATAAATTGGAACCGCCGACAGGGCGTAACGCGACATCGACTCAATCACCCCCGTCGACAGCGGGAGCGCCGCGACGCAGAGAATGAAAATCGTGTGAGCGAAATCGAGCCGATACATCGAAACGGCAGCCGCGAGAAAAAGAACCAACGTTGCGCCAAGCTCAACCGCCAAGAAGGACGACGTGTTTGGTAGCCACAGCCGATGCGCTGTATTGTACAACGTGGTCACCAAGGCCGAAGGATCAGCGGCGCTTCGCCCCCAATTTCGCTGAATATTTATAAACGCGAATGGGTCGCCAACTTGAACCTTTTGCATCCACATCACGCACAACAGGCCGCATGGGATAAGCAGAAGCGCGCACGCGCGAGCATAGAAGCGCGGCCCCAACTGAAAGAAGGCGTAGTGCCGTCGGTGTAACAAGCCGATCGCAAGCGCCGGAAAAAGCATCACCCCTGTTGATCTCGTTAGCGCGGCCAGGCAACCAAAAAGGCCGGCGAGAATTAACTGTTCTGTTTCGTAAAAGTAAAGTGCGCCTGCCGCGGCAAAAAAGAAAAGGCCCTCGGTATAATAGGCGGACAAGAAAATACTTGTTGGGTAAATGAGCGCATAGATGACGGCGCGTTCCTGAAACCGGCGCGTCCCGTAGCGACCGGCGATGCCGTAAACGAAAAAGAGCCCACCAAGCAACGCGAGATTTGAAATAACAAGTCCACCAATAACGTGGCCGCCCACCAAGTACCCGACCCAGCGCGAGAGATAGGGAAACGCTGGAAAAAACGCTACGTCACTCTGCGAGCCTTCAAAGTAATATCCATGCAACGCGACGCGATTGTACCACCCGGAATCCCACCCAACGAACGAGTCCCAAAACCGGCTATTAGGAAACGCAATCAGCCCCTTGTTCCAGTTATTCACACGCGCGGGGATTGTGTCTCGCACCAAATAGATGAACGCGAAAAGAAGGATTCGCGCCACGACAAACGCGCGCACAATCCAAGCGGCCTGCGAGAAGCGGGGACTGCGACAAATTGCTGATGCTGGCATCGAAAACATGGGAGGGCCGTCAAAGATTCATCGAGAAGTACGCAACGAGGCGAATTAGCGGAGTAGTCCAAAGAGGACGGCGGCGAGCGGAACCAAGATAGTCCCGAAAGTGACGAGCATACTGAGCGGTGTCCGCTTGCAAAAAAGAGGACGTGATGGCGAAATCTCAGTCATGTGCTCCTCTTCGCAATCTTGCGCCAGCTCGTCTGGTTAGCAACATAAGCTACACCCTTTTCACTTTCCGCCTCGCCCCCGCAAGCCAATTCGTAAAACATCGACTGCCGCGCGAAGCATCGCATGCGCCTTCAGTTTGGAACCCGCAATGTCTCGCCATTCACGGAGCGGTACTTCGACAATACCGCCAATCCCGCGTTGGTCCTGCACTTTTGGCGAGGCCAGCAGACGCGAAAGCAGTTCGACATCGAATGCCCATGTCGAAATGAATGGGGTCGCGAGCGCGCTCTTTAACCGGGGCGTTACGCGAAATGCTTTGCTGCCACACTGGGTATCGTAGAATGACGCCTGTAACGCCAAGGACGCGGCGGTCGCAAAAACCCTACCGAGATAATGTCGGATAGCACTTCGCTCGATACTCGAACCTGCCAGCGCAATGCGAGAGCCGATGGCGCCGTCGGCATTTTGGTCAGCGACAGTATCGATCACGCGCAAAATTTCGCCCGGCGGCGTTGCAAAGTCACTATCGGCAAAGGCTACGATCGATGCCCCTTTTTCGATCCCGCGAAGCAACCCTCGCCGAACCGCTTCGCCTTTTCCGCGGTTGGGCGTAAGAGCTACAATCTCAATCAAACTGGGGTTGCGTTCCCGGATTTCTTCGAGAACGCGGCGGGTGCCGTCCCTTGAACCATCGTCGACCAAAATCAGAGAAACGCGAGGGTCCTCCAGCAGCTCTTGAACTTGGGTGGGATCGAGGCGCTTCTCCTCATTATAGCAAGGCAAAATAAGCGCTATTTCCTCTGACACAATTCCCCCCAGCTAAGCGCCATTGACTCGACGTCGATTTCCCATCGGCGCCGAACATTATCTGAAAGCATTGGATGTGTCGATGACGACTCGTTAGCGGTATGGCAACAGTGTCACCTGTTGCCCGCCAACCGCGCGGTAGTAACTGCGATTCGGATACTTTTCTCTTACGCATTTCACATCGATGTCACGCAAAATGAGAACATCCGGTGGAGGATTTCTCGGCAAATTTTGTGTTAGATCGAGCGGCTTCGTGATGACGTCGCCGTGCCGGATAAAAACGATGGCATTGTGAAGATCGCTGTCGGCGACGGCTCGTACTGGTGCAGATATCCCAGCAAGTTCCGTCCGCACTTTTGGATAGACAGCAAAGCCGAAGCGAGCAACTGCAGCGAGCATTGCGACGGCTACAATCGCAAACGGAGCGCAGCGACGCCACCCGTCGAGTGAGGCGACAATTACGGAGCGATACAGGGGGGCGAGGGCCAACCCCGTCCCCACGCTCATCATTACGAGCGCCGGGAGCTGATATCGCGGTCCGTAAACGTCGCCTTGGCGGCCCGTGCCACCAAATTCGACCCATGCGTAAAAGGCCCACAGCGAACATGTCCCCACGCAAAGCATTACCATACTCGCCTGGCCACGACCGCGCGTTCGGGATAGCCCCGCTAGTGCGAGCGCCGGTGCGGCGGGAAGCCATGCAAACGCACCGATCGCCAGCGGCACCGCATCTTTCCACTGGTGTGGCTGCGGCATGCTCATTCGAAAAGCTAGGCCCGGCCAAAACAGACTGGCAATCGAATAGCCTGTTTTAAACCACACGCCCAGCTGAAGACGCAGGACTATTAGCGTCAAAATACCAAAGGAGGCGAAGGCGATGGCCGCAAAACTAGCGGCCCGACGCGTTAACGGCTCACGAATCGCCTGGTATGCGACAAATAGTATGACCGGCCAACTGAGAAAGACGCCATCAACCGGCCGAGTTGCTATCGCTAGCGCTACAACGCTGCCAAAAACCAAGCCCCAGCACATGCGCACCAAGCCGGATACAGGTTCGCGAAACGAAGTCATCGCCAACGCGGCCTCCAACATCCAGGCAAATTCGGCACAAACCGCGATTTGTGAAAAGCGCGATGCGCCGTGAAGAACCATATTCCAACCAAGTACCGCGCAAAACGCTGCCATCAGCCCGGCCGCACGAACCTCCGCTTGATTGAGAGATGACTCTCTGGCCATTCGACGAGCAAGCCGCGCAATTCCGATGGCTGTGATCGCGAAGAAAAAAGGCCCTGCAAACCATGAAGCGCCGACAGCTTGAAACGGCGTCATCAGAAATGGCCAACCCGGCGTGTATTGAGAAAACGAACGCCCTTGCCAAAAGAATATCCAAAACGAGCGAAACGCCTCTGCGCAATCAGGAACCTGCCCAAACGCTTTAAACTGAGCAAACAGATCCGCCTGAAACGTGTTTGCCCATTCGTCGGCGGTGGCACATTGACGGAGCAACACAAACGTTGATGCCAGCACCGCGATCGTCAAAGCACCGAAAAAAATGCAAAGGTCTTCGCGTAAGTAACTAAACTTGGTGGACGAATCAGCGAAGCCTTGGCGACCAGGTAACGTGTCGAACGAGCCTCCTCTATCAACTCGCCTCATGTGGAGGCCGAGCCAAATCCCCTGAGCAACCAGAGAAAGCGCTGCAATTTCCGCTTCCGATGCCGGTAAAAAGCCTCCCAAAGCCGCAAGCGGAGGAAGCATCGTTAGGCTGACGATGCCGTCCCAAACGAAGCGATTCATGCATGTCGCGATAGCGCTTAGCACCGCCCCCAACGCGCAAACCGACAGCATAAGAACACTGGCGTTTTCTACCCGAAACCCACAACCCGCGAGCATGGCCGGAAAGACGGGCACGAGGGCCGACAGAAATACCCCAGCAACAAACAAAAGTGTCGCAAGCCCCGAACGAAAGCGCGAACGAACGAGAAGCGCCGCAAATGTCAGCGCTACCGCACTCTGAGCAACTGCGATCGCCTGACTAGTTTCTGCGATAAATGGACTTTGCATATGCTGAGATCGAATGTGAGAACCAATTTCTGTGGGCGTAGTCTCATAAGTCAAACGCGGCCCCCTTCCCACTTTTAACTGATATCCCCCTCGACAAAAAACCCCTAATGACAACCGATCCGCTATATCGGATGGCGATAAACGCGAGGAGTCGAATTGAAGCCGATGCTACGTACGATATTTGCTTGGATAGCGGCCGGGGGACTAGCCATAATACTCGTCGCGCGATGCATCATCCTATCCCCCAAGAGACTGTTTTGGGGCGACGAGATACTTACATGGTACGTTGTAAATGCGCCGCTCGATCGCGTGTATGTGGCGGCTGGGGACACAATTAGTTCATCACCGCCACTATTTTTTATCATCGCCTGGGCGTGGAGACACATGTTCGGCATGAACGTGCTATCCCTGCGGTTGCTTTCAGCGATTGTCGTCGCAGCGTCACTTTTAGTTGTTTTCGGCGTACTTCGGGCGGCTTACGGCAAGCTTCGCAAGACTCCCAAGTTTTTACGATGCTTATCGAGAACGACGATTTTGTATTGATCACTCCTTCCAAGGCGGGCGAGAAGATTTTGGCCCACCAAGCCCGCGCCACCAGGCAATACTATCTTTTTCAACCGAATTGCCTTTTGCTGTTTCCGAGCTTTGCAGCCACGATAATTTGAAACCCGAGCAATTCAGGCCATAGGGAACATATTTTCTGTTCGATTGGCTCAATCGCCCGCTCATACAGCTGATATGCGCGGGATCGAGGGAGCGATAGGTGGTCGCCCTTCGCAACGTCACGCTCGAAGAAGCGGCGAAGTATCGGCGCTGCCGATTGCACAATTGCAGGGCTGCATCGGATGTCGATTGGGCCTAAATGAGCGTTGGCAAGCAGTTGAAGTAAGGACCTCCGCGTATAAAAGCGCAGATGGGTGCGATCATAGAGCCCTGACCACGCGTAATCGAAGCGCCCGAAGAGAGTGAATATGCGATTATACCAAACAGCGTAATTTGGCACGGAGATTACCCACAAGGCATCTTGGACGGCACGGATGCCGGTCAGTTCACGCAAAAATCGCATCGGATCGGCAATATGTTCCAACACATCCGAAAGCACGACCGCATCGAACGGCGCTTGGGATGCTGAGGCAGCCCACTCTTGCGCGTCGCCAGTGACAACCTCGTCACAAACTTCGCGGGCTAGTGCCGCGGCCTGCGCATTTGGTTCAATTCCAACAATTGTGGCTTCAGGGTATTTTTTGCGAAACGCGCGGGCGTTAGCACCGGCGCCACAGCCGACGTCAAGAATGCGACCTCGTGGATTTGCCTGAAACCCGTGATCGGCAAGTAAATCAAGCAGGACGTTGTTCGGACGCTCTACGTAAGAGTAACCAACCTGCGCAAGATCGAGAGGGAATGGCTGAATCGTACTCATGAATGATCCAAAGCGTTCGACGCAGATGGCTTAGTTGATAAGAGCGCCGCGTGGAGCACGAGCATAAAGCCAAATGTCGAAAATCCGACAATAAGTGCGAGAAGACCCGCTACGCCCGCGAACGTTGATGCGTCGAGCTCTGAGAGACGAAACCCACTCGCAACGTATCGATATAAAAGCGGCATCGCCAACGCCGCTCCTCCGACAAAAATCACGGCGCTCAACAGCGTCGTCCGGGTGTACGGAAACAGTCGTGCCCAGCGGCGCCTCGAATCGCCGACCTGATCATAGAGAACCTGCGCGATGATCCCAAGATACACGCTCTCGATGCCGACAACGGCCAGACAAACGCCAAGAAACATCCAATGAAGCGATAGAGTAATCGGACCGACGGTTATTGGACCAAATGCAACGACGGCCGTCAAAACGAGCCCGACTAGTCCAACGACAATTCCCGGACGAAATAGAAAGAAATCCGCGCCAAAAATAAACATTGCACGTAAATTGATCCATCCTGCGTGCCAGGGAGAAAACCAACCGGATCGGCGGTGATGGCTCAGTCTGCCATCGCGATCTTTCAGGAAACGGATTGGTACTTCGGACGTACGAAGCTTCATATGAACTGATTTCAGAACTAGCTCCGACGCATATTCCCAAGATTGCGACTGCAAACCGAGCCGCCGAAACGCATCCGCCGAAATCCCGCGCATGCCGCAATGAATGTCCGAGAAGCGCGAGCTGTACATGACATTGAGAATCCACGTCGTAAGTGGCGTGCCAAAATAGCGATGTAGCGTCGGCATCGCACCTGGCTCAATGTAGCCCGCGTAACGCGACCCCATAATGTACTCATACCCTTCGCGAAACTTATCGACGAACGGTTTCAGTTCGCGGAAGTCATACGTGCAGTCACAATCGCCCATCAAAATGTAGCGCCCACGCACAAAAGGCAACGCATCGATGTATGCCCGTCCAAGCCCCCGCTTGGGCGTGCTTACGACATAGGCCCCCTTTGAGAGTGCAATTTCTGCCGTCTTATCAATACTGCTGTCAACGATAAGAATTTCGCCAACCACGCCGGCGCGCGTCATCCCCTCCTGACACCAGTCGATGAATTCGCCAATCGTCAACTCTTCGTTGAGCGCTGGCACTACGATCGACAGCTCAGGTTCGTTTACTGGATGCGCCGGAATTCGAAGAATTGCGTCTTTGCTGCGCTCGCTCATACACTCGACTCCCCCTCGCGGCCACGTTTCTCTTTTATCGCGTCAAAGGCCAGGCCTGCGAGCGCGTATCTCTTGTGAGCAATAATCATGTACTACATCCGACATCGAGCAATCGACCCTTTGTTGGATTGGCAAGCCTGCTAAACTTCGCCTCCACGAGTGAGCACCGCAAGTCCGGCCAGCCGGCCGATTTTCGTGGTGCTCGCTTTGCTGACGCTAAAAAAAAACCTTCAGTCCAATTCATTGGCCGATTCGATATACCTTGGGGTCAGGCGTGGATCTAGTTTCGTTTACGCTGTCGTTCAACCGGGAGCGTCCGGCGTCGTTTGAGCACCGTTACTAAGTACGTTCTAGTCTTCACAATGAGGTCCAAGTGGTTTTGATCGGCTCGTGGATTCTTCTCATTAGCCTTACGGGTTACGCATTCGTCGCAGCAACATCAATTGCGGTTCGGGCCTACGCAGGACGTACCAACTGTCGTGCGGAACTTGCACTGGCGTCGTGCGGACTATGGAATTTTCTGATTCTCATTCCCATCCATCTCTTGGGAGTTACAAATCATCTCACGTCAAAGACCGTTGCAATCGGTGCTTTTTTTACATTCACAATTGCACTTTTGGCGAGTTTTTTTCGAACAGAAAAGACTGCTCATTTACGCCGGATTCGCGCGGCACTAATTTCATTCGCTCGCCTTCCATACGATGCGCTGGCTCACGCCGTTGGGGCGCGCAGCCTGGTTACTGTCGCCGTCCTCTATGTTATCGCCCTCTGGATATGGACCGGTTATCTTACGTATTTGCTGCCATCGGAAGGGTGGGACGCGATTTGGTACCACGAAACGATGATTGGCTACGCCATTCAAAATCACGGATATCGGCCGGCAGATCTCGTCATGGGCTATATCCAACAGGCCAACGGCTATCCGCGTAATTGCGAGATGACCAGCCTATGGTTTGTTCTTTTTACCGATCGTACGTTTATCGAAATACCAAACAGCCTCGCCATCATTCCGATGCTTCTCGCCGTTTACGCAACGGCGATTCGCTACGGCTCGAGCAAGGTTGCCGCAATGGGCTGGGCTTGCGCCGTTGCGACCATGCCGGGCGCTGCCCTTCAACTGCGCACGACGTATATCGATTTGCACGTTGCTGCGATTTTACTCGGCGCGATTTTCTTCGCAACGAAACCTAATATGCAGCTTCGCGACGGATGGATGGCATCCGTTTGGCTATCGCTATTGGTCGGTGCGAAGAGCATGGCGATTGTTTGGGTCCCGGCTCTCGCACTCGTTGCCATTGCACTGCTCCCTTGGCGGCGGAAGCGATTCGCTGCATTTGCAACCATGCTGGGGTCGGCGGTTGTCGTGGCGCTCTGGGGCTCGGTAACGTATGTGCGAAACTGGTTTCTTTTTAAGAACCCTGTTTTCCCCATCGCCATAAATAATGAACGATTTGGTATCCATTGGCCTGGCCCGATACAGTCAGATGGAGTGATTTTTTCCAAAAGTCTTAGCCAGACTCTCGCTGATATGATGGCGCCCCCAAATCCGGGTTTAGACTTTCCTGATACGCGCCAATTTGGTTATGGATTTGCATTTCCGTCGATTCTTCTACTGCTGGCGGGCATCGCGTTTACTGTTGCAGTTATCGTTTTTTTTCTGCAATGCGCAGGTCTCACTCGACGTCAATCAAATGGCAACGTGGGCAACCTTCTTCTCGTCATCCTAATCATGATTTACACGCTCGTCACATCGCCTTGTCTGTGGGCATCACGCTACAATTTACATGTCTCCGCCGGAATTGCCTATCTTGTTCACTGGTTTGCGCACAAGCTTCGTTCGGTGCGATTCGATGATGCCGCCTCACTTTTGGCAACATTTTCACATATGATTGGCCTCTATTGGGCAGCGCCTGGATTCGAAGTTAACTGGGCAAAGGCCCAGCAAATTGCTCGCGTGCCCGCACAACAGCGCGCCACCGAATCGATTATGAATTGGACAATTGCGGCTCCGACCGCAACCGCGCGCGATCGGGAGCTTACACCCGATACTCATTCGTTCTTTACAGCGGGAGTCAACTTTCCATCGCTTCTATGGAACGAACAGTTTTCAAATCAGATTTACTATTTACCCACTGAATCGCCGAAGGAAGCGCTCTCAGTGTTGGAACGAAACCAGGCCAGCTGGGTCGCAGTACGCCAGGGAGAGGCGCTTGACAAACTGCTTCGAGCGCACCCCCAACGGTGGGAATTTATTGGCAAGTTCGATCGCGACTCAAACGCCTTCCGCTCTCGCCCCCACGCTACCCCTTCCCCTTCCCACGATTAGCCCACGCGGTAGTTGAACTCGCGTATCGTCTCTTCCGTCCGCGGGTGACCCGTCATCTTGCGCATTGCATACTGCACCGACAAGAGCATCGCTGCCCTCATCGAGGGCCATCGCTGTCTCGGCCTCAGAAGCCCACCTCACACCGTTTTAGAGCGCGCAATTGCAATTGATCGCAAACACATTAAATGCCTCGGACACGTCTCTGGTTGGAGTGACAAATGACCTACGATGATCGACGCACTTGGAAACGAGCGGCGTCGGCGAAAAGTCCGCGGTAGCCACCACAAAGACACGCTTAGGAGCGATGCGACACTCTTCGTGGACCAGCGGGTCAAGCGCGACCTGCTCGAGCCAGATGCGATCGGGCGGGTTGTAGCGCATGTACCGACCGCGGCCGTCGCGACTCCGGAGCGTGATGTCCCGGCGCCAGAACAGAAGGCCAATCGCAGCATAGTTAGTGTCGGCAATCACCCGCGCGTCGGCCGGAAGTCGCTGCGCTACCAATTTCGTTGAAACAAACGGGTATGCTGCATCGGCCACGAAATGAAACTTTGCGGCGCGCCACTGCACCAAGAACCAGGGGCAATCAGCGCGAAACCGAGGAGTCCAAAGGCGCGAGCAGTGCCGCGCACTGACAAGTCATGCGCCAATAAGCCCGCCGTGATCACGATAACCGGGATAGTCAAGAAGACGTGATGCCGGTGATGTCCTTCGTAGCGATAAATGAAGATGTACAGCAAGGGCGCCCAGGAGAGCAGCGCCCCGCCGAGGAGCACCAGCAATTCCGGCGCAAGGCGACCCGCGCGAACTCCTTCACCAATTACGACAACCAAGAGTGCGCAAAGAAGAAAGCCTCCCACATGGCTTGAACTCTCGGCCATAGGGAAAGACCATCGCGCTTGCGGAAGCAACCCCGACATCACCAGCCGCGGCACGGAACCAACAGCCGACTCGACCGATACTGCGAACGGGACATTGCCAACAGGCGTTCGATTGGCATACGGCGCAATGATGTAGATGGTGAGAACCATTCCTGGCATCGCACTGACAGCGGTAGTGAGGAGCCGACCCCACTGCCCTCTCTTGCCTTGGAGCGCTCCAAACACCAACGCAACGGACAAACTAAGGCATCCAGCGTGTGTGGTCGTCGCACTTGCCAGCCCGGCGAGGACCCCTGCGCCCGCCACATGACGCAGCGATTGGTTCATCTTTTGGGCGCTGAAAAAGGCCGCCATTGATAAAAATGCCAGACCCATCCCCGCAGCGTATTGGCGCACAATCACGCCCAACTCGTAGGCGAACGAAAATGTCGTCGCGAATGCTAGTGTAACCAGTAGAGCGGCGGCACGCCCATTGCCGAGAACTCGCACTAACGCGAACGTGGCGCCAAGCAGCAATGCCTGGGAAATTGCCGCCACTAGGGTAAGGACTTCCAGATCGTCTGCGAAGCTGTAAAGAGCTTTTGCAAGAAAGTAGATCGCAGGCGTTGCCCCCTCAACACGACAAGCCTCCAACAAACCTGGCCATGGCACTTCTCGCGCCGTGAGCAAAACCTGGATCTCGTCCCGCCATGGCTCATGGTAAACGTGCGAAAACCAGGCAACCACGGCCGCAACGATGAAAATAATGGCGAGCGGGCCGCACTCGGCACCAATTGAGATGCCACGTGACCTTCTAGCGAGCCCAACACACGTGTTCATTGTCCATCCCGGCGTCAATGCCTGCACCACCCGCAAACGGGGACACTATGGGATTCCTATGGCCCCTTCGCTTTCCCACGATTAGCCCAAGCGGTATTAAACTCGCGTATCGTCTCTTCCGTCCGCGGGTGCCAGAGCATCTTGCGCAAAATGGGCGGCGTCACGGTTGGCACATGCGCTCCAGCTTCGAGCGCTTCGTTCACATCGTGCATATGCCGAATTGACCCCACAATGATCTTCGACGCGAGCCCTTCGCGATCGATCACTTTGCGGGTTGCTTCGATGATTGGCGCTGGGGAATAGCCTAGGTCGCGGACGCGGCCTGAGAAGATGCTGACGTATGTCGCTCCCGCTAGCGCTGCCAAATAGGCTTGGTTCATTGCCATTAGGCAGGTGACGTTTGTCTTTACGCCACGCTTTACCAATTTATGAAGAACGCGCATTCCGATTTCGCTGAAGGGGACTTTGATGCAGATTCGCTTCGGATCCCATGCGTGGTACTGCTCCGATTCGGCCATCATTTGGGCTTCGGTTTCGGTTGTTAGTTCTACCGATACGTCGCCCCAGCTTACTTTTAGGATCTCGCGGATGCGTTCGCCTAGGTCGGCGTCGGGCGCTTCTTTTGCGATGATTAGCGGGTTGGTTGTTACCCCTGAAATGGCGCCCCATGCGAAGAGGTCTTGGACTTCTTTTGGATCGGAGCTGTCAATAAATAGAGCCATGCGCTTCCTCTACGATTGGTTTGCTGTTTAGTTATTTCAGTTACGCGCCAAAATCGGCGTTTATGATTTTTCTTGCGATGTCTGCCAAGGTCGCGCCGCTCACGTGCGGCACCGGCTTTGCGCTGTTGATACCATCGCGATATGGGCAAAGCTCGCATCGATTTGATGAAAAAACGAGCGCTGTTTTTAGCCCTGCCGCGAAGCCTGCTTCGATATCCGAGACGCTGTCGCCGACCATCCATGACTGCTCGCGCGATAACTCTAAGTCATCAATAACGCCGTTAAGTAACCCTGGCCTTGGCTTGCGGCATTCACACTCTTTTACGAGCTTTGCGTCGCCGCCTGGGCCACCTGTTTGATGGTGCATGCAGACTGCTACCGATTCGATCGTTATCCCCTCTTTGGCTAAAATATCGACCAACGCTGCGTTTGTCCTGGCGACCGCGCCTTCCGAAATCTCACCCTTCGCTGGGCCTGGCTGATTGGTGACAATCGCTAATAGATAGCCCGCGTCGCGGAGCAACTTGAGCCCTTCGACGGCGCCCGATAGTAGCCTTATCTGGTTTGGGTGAAACGCGACGACGACTTTGCCCGTCTCTTCGTCGCGCACTACGTCGATAAGTGTGGCATCCCGATCGAAAAGGACGCCGGCCTTCACTTACTTCACCGACTCCCACTTCGTCGCTGAGCGCTGAAGCTTTGGATGGCTTACTAGAAGATGCCACACGACCGCGCAGAAGCCTTCGGTGTGCGGCGTGACGCGGTCGCTCGAGACCGTCGGAACAATCACGCACGCGTGTGCTACTTGCTTTGTGAAGCCGCCGTCGCGCCCGACAATTCCAAACCGTTTCGCGCCTACGTCGATTGCTAGTTCGAGCGAACGGACGATGTTGGCGCTCACATTTTTTTCGCGATTGCCGCCGCCGACTGAAAAGACGAGGACGCCGTCGTTCGCGTTTAAGCGCGAGCCTTTTAGCCATTCGGAAAACGTTGTTTCCCACCCTTCGTCGTTTGTGCGTGCGGTCAATTCGCTGACGTTGTCGGTTGGCGTGTATGTTTCAATTCCGCAAATTTTGCGAAAGTCGTTTACTGCATGCCCTGCATGTCCGGCTGAACCGCCTACTCCAAGAATAAAAAGCCGACCGCCGGCATCCCGAACTCCCGCAATCCCCTCCGCGAGCGCTTCGATGGCGATCGGGTCGAGTTTCTTAATAATCTCGGCCGATTCAGCCAAATATTGCTCAGAAAACGTCTGCATTGGTGACCCTCTATGACCGGTGAAAGTTTGCGCCGATACGCGCGCCGTCGAAATCGAACCTAAACCGCAACGGCTTTAGCCCGCGCGCGATCATCATTTCGTAAACACGACGACGCTCTGACGGTCGTGCGTAGAACATGAAAAAGCCGCCGCCCCCAGCTCCGATGAGCTTGCCGCCTATTGCACCGGCATTTCGTGCCGCATCGTAATGCTCATCGATCGTTGGGTCGCTCATCTTGGATGAGAGCTTTCGCTTGTTCGTCCAGTGCTCGTGCAGCAGCTCGCCATATTTGTCGATCGAACCGCTCATTAGAATGCGGCGCGTCTCGTATCCGAGCTCTTTAATCCGGTGCATGCGCGCTACTGCATCGTCGGTATTTGATTGAATCGTCTTCGCTTGATCGCTCAGCACACTCGATGCCGAACGCTCGACGCCGGTGTAAAATACGAGAAGATTCGACTCCAAATCGGCGATCACTTCATCGCGCATTTTAATCGGCTCGACATCGACCGAGCCGTCTTTGTTGAACGTGAACGCGGTGATTCCGCCGTAAGCGCTGATGTACTGATCTTGCTTACCGATTGGCTCCTTCAGCCTATCGATTTCGATTGTGCACGCCTCTTCGGCAAGTTGCGCGGATGACGCGAACTGCCTTTTATACGTGTGAAGCGCGTTCAAAAGTGCAACCGTAAATGCCCCCGACGAACCGAGCCCCGTATTTGCCGGAATATCCGCAAAACTGTGAAGCTCGATCTGACTTTCGACACCGAGAAGCCGCAATGCTTCGCGATAAATTCGGTGATTTACCTGCTCAACCGAATCAACCTCTTCCATCGTGGAATAGGCGAGCCTTATCGTGTTATAAAACGGGCGCGCTGCGCAGACAAAAATGTATTTGTCGATCGCCGACGCGACTAGGAAGCCGCCGTGTTCGCGCGAATATGACGGGAGGTCTGTCCCTCCCCCACCGAGAGAAAATCGAACCGGTGCTCGAGACACAATCATGACGTTGCTCCTGAACGAAGGCGCTTATCAAGATCGATGAGCCCTTCCGGTGAACCTATTTCAAAAAAACGCTCTTGGGCCGAAAACGCGCGCAACAGGCCGAGCTTCGCCAGATCGTGCTGAATCGTATCGAGCCCGATTGGCTTTCCGACTGGAAGCGCAGCGATGACGTCGCGACGCAGCGCTATCGCACCGTAATCGATGCAATCGAACTGCTCGGCTCCACCGGTCTTTTCGTATTGCAACACCCATTCCCCCTTTGTTCGAACGTTCGACTTATCCCATTTCCCGTTGTTGCGAAACACTGTCATGACGCCGTCGCAATCATTGTGCGACTCAAGCACTTTGAGCGGCGCGGCATAATCAAATGGGAGCCAGCTGTCGCCGTACGTGACGAGAAAGGTCGGCTCAAGAAGTGGCAATGCGGCTCGCATCGCCCCCGCTGTACCAAGCAGCTTCTCCCCTTCGCGCGAATATCGAACTTGAACGCCAAACTGTTTACCGTCACCCAAGTGCTGCTCAATCGCGTCGGCCAAAAAAGCGACGCAAAAGAGAATATTCGTAAAGCCGCATGCCGCAAGCCGCTCAACTTGCCAATCGACAAAAGGGCGCCCTGCGACCTCTAAAAGCGCCTTTGGCGTTGTTAGCGTCATCGGGTGCATTCGTGTCGCTAGCCCCCCCGCCAAAACGACACACAGCACTATGCCGTCTCCGGCGAAAACACTTCGCGCGCGACCTCTTTTACCGACAATTCGACCGCTTTATCGCTGGTATGACGAACGCGAAACCCGAGCGCTGCGAGCTTATCCGGCTTGATCCGCGAAACGGGCACATCGCCCGGCCAGCCCTGTGTTCCCCCAGCAAACTCGATACGGGCATTCGGCGAGGGCGACGCTTGCACGCAAAGCTCTGCGATCCGCCTCACGCTTGTAATATCTGGCGGCGCTAAATTGTAGACGTTCAGTCGCTCTTTTCCGTGATCGTGGACGAAGAGAATGCCGTCGGCACAATCGGTCACGTGGAGATACGGCTTGGCTTGACGACCATCGCCCAGAACATCGAGATATTCAGGGTGCGCTTTTAGCTTTTTGCAAAAATCTAAAATGGCACCGTGTGTCCCCCTGCGGCCCACGACATTGCCGAATCGGCAAATTGAGGCTCTTAGGCCGAAGCACTCTACGTAGGCCGCGATCATCGATTCGCCGGCAATTTTGCTGGCGCCGTAGAGCGAAAATGGGAGCTCGCTGAGATCCAACTCGCCGCAGGGCTCAGGATTGTTGCCGTACACCGTGCCGCTCGATGCGAATACGAACTGCTTTATCCCGTTTAATCGGGCGCTTTCGAGCGCGTTGTATGTGACGATTGTCCCTTGTTCGAGATCGAGCCTTGGACGCTCGAGCCCCCACCGCGCTTCTGGATTTGCTGACAGGTGATAGACAACGTCGTGACCTGCCATCGCTTGACGCAGCGCCGCTTCGTCGAGCGCTTCGCCGACGACAAGATTGACGGCTCCGCTGGCGAGATGCGGCGCGATGAACGCGCGCTTGCCGATGCTCAAGTTATCGAAAACCGTTACCGGCCCGCGCTCAACGAGGCGATCAACCAGGTGACTTCCGATAAAACCGGCCCCTCCTAAAACAAATGATCGCACGCGTTCCATCGCGCGCACTGTAACACGGCGCATGCCCCCCCTCAATCGTAGGTAGCGCTAACCCCATCTTCGCCATTTAGCGCGTCAAAATAGTCGTCGAGCGCGTTACTCCAATGGCGCGGCGCTGCGCCCAGCGCGCGTTCAATTTTTGTCGTATCGAGCACCGAATATTTCGGACGTTGTGCGAGCGTCGGAAATTCATTCGACGAGACGGCACGAATTGCTCTGCAGCGAATGCTCATGTTGCCGCGCGCGCGCGCTTTTTGGAAAATTGCTCGCGCAAATTCATACCGCGACACTGCCGGCGAATTGGCGAAGTGATATCGCCCCGTCGCTGATTGCGCTCTGTCATCACGCAGCCCCGCGAGTGAAACAATTGCTGCCGCGAGGTCGTTCGCGTACGTGGGCCGACTCACTTGATCGGCGACCATGGCAACTTCGTCTCGCTCTGCCATCGCGCTGAGCATTCGTGTGACAACATTTTGGGCGCCGCTGCCAAATAGCCACGATGTTCGCACAACAATTGCTCGTGCGGCATGCTCAAGAAACGCCTCTTCGCCGGCCACTTTGCTTCGGGCATATGCGCCTAGCGGCCTCATCTCTGCGTCTTCGCGGTACGGCTCTGATGACCAACCGTCGAACGCGAAATCGGTCGAAACGTGCACCGCCGTGGCACCCAAATGCGATGCGACCAATGCGACATTTTTTGCGCCGTCGGCATTGATCGCAAACGCCAGCTTTTCTTGCGCTTCAGCGCCATCGACATTTGTAAACGCTGCGCAATTGATTATGTGCGAGAAGCGCTGCGCTTCGCTGAACCGAAATAGGCTTGTTCTATCGGTTACATCGACGTTCCTGCTCGTCCCCACAAACGCGATTTTCGCGCGCATGAGCTCAGCGCGCACCGCCTGACCGAGTAGCCCACTCGCACCGAGCACCCATACGTTGTTCACGCCAGCTGCTCGTGAAGCTGGCCCATCGTCGGCGCGGTCGCATCGCGTGCGGAGACGATCGCGTTTGCGACTGGCCATGCAATGCCAATCTCCGGATCATCCCAACGTATCGCGCGCTCCAAGTCTTTGTCGTAGACCGCGCTTACTTTGTAATGCACTTCTGCGATATCGCTCACCGTGCAATAGCCGTGCGCAAACCCGACCGGAATAAAAAGCTGCCGGTGCTCTGTTGCGTCGAGATACGCGCCATGCCACTTTCCAAAGGTTGGCGAATCGGGACGAATATCGACGATTACATCAAAGATTCTGCCGCTTGTTACGCGCAGCAATTTGGCTTGCCCGGGCCCACGCTGAAAATGAAGGCCACGTACTGCCCCCAAAATAGACCTTGCGTGATTGTCTTGCACAAACGCGCAAGCGACCCCCGCTTCGCGATAACGCGGCTCGTGATAGCTTTCGAAAAAGAAACCGCGTTCATCCGAAAATATGTCTGGGTAAATGAGCCGCGCTCCCTTTAACGGGAGCTCTTCAATCCGCATCGCTCGCTAGCCCCAGACGGCCTCAATTTTATCGGGAGACGTATTTGCGCGCGACTCTTTGGCCGAAATTTCTGCGAGCGAAAGGAGATAGTCGCCATACACGCTCTTTAACAAGCCGCGCCCCAGCGCCGCAAGTTGCGCGCGATCGATGTACCCCATCCGAAACGCGACTTCTTCGAGGCAGGCGATAAAAACACCTTGTCGGTGCTGGAGAATCCGAACGAAATTGCTCGCTTCAATCAGACTTTCGTGCGTGCCGGTATCGAGCCACGCCATCCCCCGGCCAAACTCTACCAATTTCGCTTCGCCGCGCGCGACGTATAAATTGTTCAAGTCGGTGATCTCAAGCTCGCCACGCGATGACGGCGTTAGTGTTCGCGCTTTCGATACGACATCGGGGCCGTACAGATAGAGCCCCGTGATTGCCATATTCGATTTGGGTCTGGCTGGCTTTTCTTCAATTTTGGTGACTACCCCGCTTTTGGTTACCGTGGCGACGCCGTAGCGCCCTGGGTCTTGAACGCGATACCCAAAGAGCGTGCATGGGCTCTTTACCGCCGCTTCAGCTTGAAGAATGGCGCCTAACCCTTGGCCGTAAAAAATATTGTCGCCTAAAATCAGTGCTACCGCGTCGCTTCCGATAAAATCGGCACCGATGATAAACGCATCGGCAATCCCCCGCGGTGACGGCTGCTCGGCATAAGAAATTCGGATACCGAGCTCTTCTCCGGTGCCTAATAGTCGCTCAAAAAGCGACAAATCGTTCGGCGTGGAGATTAGCAAAATATCGCGCACTCCCGCCAACATGAGGACCGAGAGCGGGTAGTAGACCATCGGTTTGTCGAATACCGGAAGTAGGTGCTTCGACACCGCTTTGGTAATCGGGTGCAGACGGGTCCCGCTACCACCAGCTAAAATGATCCCCCGCATCGAAGCCACCCCTCCCATCTCAAACCCGTAAACGTGCCCGTGCCCGTAAACGTGCCCGGCATTCCAAGTGCAATCACAAACGCCAACCGAACAAAACCGGACAACGCAAATGCAGAAATGCGGAGGGTAACCGTCTTGCCGCGCCCGCGAAATCTAATTCAAATACTTCTTGTCGCGCGGGACCTTCTTGTTCGCTTTGTCATCCGCGCCGCCCAAGAGCATTTGTAGGTTGGGCGTGCCGCCTTTTCGCGCTGACTTTGCTTTTGCTAGGGGGCGAAAATCGCCTACGCGCCTTCGGAGTAGGATGAGCTTCAACCGTAAATAAAGCGTTCGCATATGCCCCGACGTTAGGCCTACGAATAGCCCTCCGAAGGGTGCTAGCTCACCTTCGGGTAGGTCCATCGGGTAAATTAACCCTAGAACGCAGAAGCCTACTGTTATCCATAAAAATTGGCGGCCGGTGATTGGCAGAAAAAAGAATAGGCGCACTTGCATTTCGGCGTGCGCTTTTGCCCATGCTACGGCGAAAGCTGTAATCGCCGCGGCGGCGCCAAACATTAATGGTGGATGGAAGCCTCGCGCCGCTGGCAAAAATAGATCGCCTAGAATCGAGAGGACAAACCCGACGGCGATGCTTGCGAAAAAAAATCGCACGAAGCGCCACGACCCCCACCTCGTCTCGAGATCAGGCGCGAGAAAATAGAGGCCGATGAGTGTGAAGACGAGATGGCTTAGATTTGTGGGACTCGTTAGGAGACCGGCGGTGAAAAGGCGCCAAATTTCTCCGTGAAGCACACCTTGGGTGGTGCATGCGAGCGCAGTAAAAAGGCGCTGCCCGTCCGGTAAAAACTGGACCAACAGCGCCTGAAAAATACCCAAAGCGGCTATCGAAATAAGCAGCGCTTTGAGCGCGCGGCCTGGGGTTGGAAGCCCCGCTGCCATCGAACCGGGACGGGTCATACCTCAATGCTAGAGGTTGCGTTCTACTCCGGCAAGCCGCTTTCAAACGACTCGACGATTAGTCGCGCCGCGCCTGTCGCAGTCGGCTCGCTCGGTGTCGGCGTAATTACTCCACCATCTGCCGCCGTCGGTGCGACCACAGGGGGCGCCCCACCGTCTGTTGTCAGATGGCTTGTCGGTGGCGCACCGCAGAAGTTTTTGATCACGCCTGCCAAAAAATCGGCCATGTCGTCAAAGCTGCTGCTCAACGGAAAACAGGTCATAGTCGCTTTTTTCGGAATGCCGCCCGGACAGGCGCTCACGAAATCGCTAAGCGACTGCTTGCATACAGTGGACTTCGACTTGTCGACGCACGACTTCATCTCGTTCGAGGTTGCGTCTTTGCATTGAGCGTCGGAATCGCACGCAGTATTCATACATCGGAGCATTGTTGACACCCCGGCCCCACACTTCCCACCGGGGACGAAGTGGTCGAAGCAGCCGATGCTATTGATTTGCGGAACACGCCCTTCGACCGGAAGTAGCGGGCCGCGCTCAGCCGCATCGGCCGGGACGAACATGCAGGCCGAACAGTCGGCGTTGTCTTTCTTCCACGTTTCGCAATCTGCAGCGGGGCCACCGGCCAAGCAGGCGACCATTCCGTCGGCAATCGCCTGGTCGGTGCACTTGTTCTGAAACGCCGGCGCGACGCCGGTCACGGCTATCGCTTTAAATGTGCTCATGTCGCCAGGAAGGCACGTGTTCACGCGCGGCTGATCGTCGGTGCCGCCATCAGTAAGCGCGGGGCGCGGAATTGGGACTTCCGGCCGGATAGCGGGGCCGCCTGTTCCGGGCGGGCCGCCAGTGCCGCCCGTTTCGGTCGGGGTGGCGGGGCTGGTCGGGCCGCCCGTACCGCCGGTACCGGTCGTGCCGCCTCCCGGAGCCGCGCCTCCCGGGGTTGTTTCGCTAGTCGAAGTACCGCAAGCGCTGATGGCGATCAACGCGCTGCATGCTGTCCAATAAAATAAGCCGATTCGCATACCAACCTCCGTGCGACGAAAAGATCACTTCGGCTGCCAAGCGAATACCAGGCCCAAAGCCTTGAGCACTTAGCTAAGCCTGAGGGGGGATCGCAAACCTAAACGGCGAAAAAGAGGCGAATTTGGCGTATTTTTGTAAAATTACAGCTCTTTTGGCCGATTGCTCTTTGAGTAGGCGCCCTAGCTTGCAACTGTATGTTATTTGCGGGATAATAAATACCGTGAACCTTCCTGCTTCCCCTCGACTCAAGGCCGGCCGAGTATACCGCACCCGCGATCTGGGGGCCTGGGGAGCGAACTCATCACGTCTTGCCAAACGGCTAGTTGGTGAGGGAGTTTTGGTGCCGCTCGCGCATGGGCTCTTCGCGTGTCCGACCCGCAGTCGATTTGGCGATGTTCTGCCCAGCGATGAAGAGATCATGCGTGCCTTTTTAGATGACACACCGTTTGTCTTCACGGGCCCCGATAGATGGAATGCGTTGGGCCTTGGCACCACGGCGGTCTTTGCCACCGCGGTGGTTTACAATACCAAGCGATCGGGCACTTTTGAATTTGGCGGGCGCCGCTTTGTGTTGCGTCGCGTCGCGTTTCCAAAAAATCCTCCGCCCGAATGGTTCGTCGTTGACCTATTGGAGCATGCCGATCAGCTTGGCGCGGCGCGTGCCGACATCGTAACCCGGCTAGCTCGGGCGATCAGACGGCGCGTATTCGATGTCGGGCGCCTTCGAGAAATGGCCGCACAATATCGAACCAAAGCAACGCAAGCGTTCGTGGCGACAGCGATCAGCGCGGCGACCGCATGAGTTTCATTCACGAAGATCCCGAGTTTGACCATCTTTTGCAAATCGTCGCGGACGAGCGCAAGCTCTCGCGAGGCCTTGTAGAGAAGGATTATTGGGTCACGCACACGCTTTGGGCCTTGCACATCGCCGGCCTCGAGATCTGGTTCAAAGGTGGAACGTCGCTATCGAAGGGCTTCCAGCTCATCGAACGCTTCTCGGAAGACCTCGACCTCAAAATCGAGCCGGGGAAGGTGAGCACGTTGCAGACCGTCTCCAATTGGAAGAGTGAAGGAACGATAGCGATTGCGGAACGGCGTGCGTATTTTGAAAAGCTCGCCGACGTGATTCTTGTGCCGGGTGCTCGCGCTGCGCTTGACCGCGATGCGATCGATAAAACATGGAGGGCAGCCGACATTTTAGTCAAGTACCCAGGGCACCATCTCGGGGACCTCGGAGGCGTCATGTCGCCGTTCGTTCGCCTCGAGATTGGAAGCGCTCGTGTGACACCGTTTGTTTTATGCGGCTTGACCTCCTTCGTTCATGAAAGACTTTCTGCGCATGGCCAGCTTGCGGCGTTTGACGAGAATCGGCCCAAAGCTGTCCGCTGCGTGCACCCCCTCGTGACGCTGATTGAAAAGCTCGACGCGATCCGCCGCCGTTTTTCAAGCAATGCCGAGCCCGCACAGTTTGTCCGGCACTACGAGGATGCAGCACGAATAATCGAGGCTGCCCCTAAGCTTATGCCGCTCGATGATTACGACAATGTGCGCGCTGTGGCGACCGAAATGCTCGCGCAGAAACAGATCGCTTGCCTCGCAAACGGGAGGGATTCCGCTTTTACTCCGACGGCACTTCCCCGCTGGGATGCGATTCGGGATGCCCATGCCGCTGTGGGGCAAATGTTCTGGGGGTCACGCATTCCGATCGACGACGCCTGTATTACCATCCGTAAATGGGTCGACTCGACCTTCGCGTAAACGACTTCATCGACGCTCGCTTGGCCGGTGCCACGTTATCGTCGGCCCACTGCTGACGTTGCTAACAGGGGCCTCGATGATCGACCTCGATCATCGACCTCGATCATCGACCTCGGAGGTCGGAGGTCGGAGGTCGGAGGTCGGAGGTCGGAGGTCGCCGTCGATCATCGACCGTCGTCCTTCTCAGGAGCAAACGCCCTAGCCCCAAAAAGCAGCGTCATACTGGTCACCGCCACCGCAACCGCGCTAAAAATAAGCACATGCGGCGCTCTCAGCATCGCGGCCACCCCTTGGTCAAGCGCGGCCCCCATCGACACTCCGCTTCTCGGACCGAACCCTAAAAACGCGAGCGCCGACTCGCTCACCACGATCGCCGCGGCCGACGATCCGAGCTGAACCGCCGCGATCGGCAGCAGATGCGGCGCGATATGCTTCGCCAAAATTCGTGCTCGCGTTGCCCCTAGTGACCGCGCCGCATCGACAAACGCGATGTTTCGCAGCACCCTCGTCTGCGCTAACGCGAGCCGCGCGAACGGCGCCCATGCCGTTACCAAGAACACGACCCCCAAGAGCCACGGCGCTCGCACTCGCACCGCCGCCAACACTGTAACGGCGAATAAAAAGCTTGGAATCGCCTGAATTACGTCGCATCCGCGCGATACGAAGCGCTCGTACGCCCCGCCTCGGTACGCCGCCGCAGCCCCTAGCGGAACACCGATTGCAAATGCCCCGAGTGACACGCACACCGCCAAAATCGTCGCTGACAGCTCGCCGTGCGACAAAATAGCCAGCAGATCAACCCCCGCCTCCGACGTCCCCAACCAATGCGACGACGACGGCCCCTCCCACGCGCGCGCCGGGTCGAAGCGCGAGGGCGATTCGGAATAGAAAAGGACAGCGGCGCATGCGAGCGCGAAATTGGCAAAGAGCGGAATCGCGTACGCAACGCGAACAACGAGCGCTTTCACGCGCGAGCCGGATCGTTCATCCGATGCATTGCCGCCGCTGACCATCGCTCTCACGCGCGAGCCCGTGGATCAATCATCGGATGAATCGCCACGACGAGCGACTGCACACCGATAAAGAGGCCGCCTCCGACGATCACCGCCGCTTGCAGCACCGGAATATCGCGCGCGGCATATGCTCCGAGAATTAACGTCCCCAGCCCTTCCCGCTCAAATAGCCGCTCAAGAACAATCGCCCCCGCGAGCAGCGCTCCGAGCTGCGCGCCCGTCACCGCCAAAATTGGCCCGATGCTCGCCGGAAGCGCATGCACAGCCCAAACGCGCCACGACCCGCCCCCTTTTGCGCGCACCACACGCAAGAACGGCGCGTCGCTCACTTCTCGAAGACTCGCGTAGGCGATGCGCGCGGCGTGCGCACCTAGCGGGATCGCCAACAATACACTTGCAAAAAGCAGCCCCCCGAACGGCGCATCGGGATCGCCGGGGAGCGGAACGAGCCTAAATTGAGCTGCGAGCACGTAACTTGCGACCGGCCCAAACGCCAAAAGCGGCACCGATGTCACGGCAATAAGCACGCGTTCGACCGCGCGTGCCCACCGCGAAAGCCGTGACCCGACCATCGCCAATGCGCACAAAATGCCGCCAATCGACCCGATCGCCACCGCCATCCCCGAAAGGCGTATTGTTGACCCGAGCGATGCGCCAACCCGATGAAACGCGGTAACGCCCGCGACGCGCAGCGAATCGCCAAAGTTGAATGTCACAAGCCCGCGCAAAAACCGGACGTATTGCTCGCTTAGCGGCTCGTCAAAATGCAGCTGCCGCCGCATCGCCTCAATATCTTCGAGGCGCGCTCCATCGCCAAGGATGAGCAGCACCGGATCGCCTGGAACGAGCCGAATCGCGAAAAAAATGAGCGACGCGAACAGCCAATACGTGATCAGCGCATCAATAATCCCGCGTATCGTCCGATGCATCTCCGTCCTCTGCCGCATCGCTTTCTTCTGGCCCTGCGTCGGAGAATCGCTCTGGCGGATTCAGCGGGGCAACGGGCGGCCCGGAGGCATTGCAGACTTCTGGAACATCGGCGCCACCATCAATACCATCGACCGCGTAGGTTGGACTCGCGATGCAGATTCTCTGCTCTTGATCGCTCTCCAAATTCTGCGCGTACCACGGCGCGCCCAGCACCGTTGAGCACTGATACCCGCCGCGGCAGCTGCTGGCTTTTGAACAGGTGGCCATGCAAAAAGAGCGGGCAAACCGCGAAACCGAGCGATCGTTGTAGGGGCAGCCAGGCATGCTCCCATTAAACAGCACGCAAGCCGACCCGCGCGGACAACCGCCACCAACGCAGTTGTAGATCGTGCAGTAGCCGCCAGGCTGCGACGTATCGCACAGGCGATCGCCTCGCTGTGAGCAGTCGGTTGAAGAGACGCACTTGTCGCCGATTGACGGCGTGCATCCGGTAGCAAACGCAGCAAAAGCAGCAATAAACAGCCCCGTAAACGTGCCCGTGCCCGTAAACGTGCCCGGCTTGTTCTGACGCTTTTGCGCGGAGGAGAAAAAGCCGGGCACGTTTACGGGCACGGGCACGTGTACGGACTCTTTTAGACTCAACATCACGACGCGTGACCGTAACCGGGCAAGGGGCCTGATCTCAAGCCATTCAGCGACCTATTTTCTGCAGCATCATCCATAAAACGTTACCTTTGACATCCGCATCTTGCGACCGTAGTTTGCAGCTGGTTTTGAAGGAGCTCTTCTAGATATGTCAACGTACATCACCGCAGACTGCATAAATTGCGGAGCTTGCGAGCCCGAGTGCCCAAACGACGCGATTAGCGAGGGCGATGACATCTATGTCATCGACCCTGAGCTTTGCACGGAATGCGTTGGTTTTTACGACCACGAAGCGTGTCAGGCCGTCTGTCCAGTCGAATGTTGCCTCCCAAATCCCGAGATTGTCGAAACCGAGCCGAACCTTCTAGAACGAGCCATCAAGCTTCATCCAGACGACGCAGAGTTGAAAACACGAGCAGCAGCGAACGAATTCCCATCCCGTTTCCGCAAGTGAACACGCTCACCACTTCAAAAAAACCGCAGAATTTTTACAGGGAGGGCGGGAGATCGGGAGTTGTTTTTAGATCGGACTTCCCAAATAAATCCTCCCGCCCTCCCGCCCTCCCTGTTAAGTTTTTTAGCGAGCACAGTGCGCGAACAAGCGGCCTAATTGCGAGCGTTGCCCTTCTAGCGGGCTGCGCGAGCGGGTCGCCGCTCCTTCACCCGGCCGCACCGCTCCCAAAAGGCCAAGTGCGCGGCGTTGCCGGTTTTAGCAGCACGTTTGCCGTCGGTTCGGCTGCGAAAGCGATTTCCGAGGCTCGCGCTCACCCGTCGGTGGCAGGTGTTGCAGTTGATCCACAGTTCTCTCGTGGCGCGCTCGTGTCGGCCGCATTGGCACCGGGCGTCGCTCCGTTTTTCGCGGCGCGCGTTGGCGCCGGCAGAGGGTTTGAAGGCGGCTTGGCTTACACCGGTCGCGGCGCACGAATCGACGTGCGCAAAGCTTGGTCGATTGACGACATCTCGATCTCGGCTGGCGTGGGCGGCTCTGCGCTTTTTTACGGCGCTTCTCTCGGAGGCGAGCCGCTCCCCCGCGTCGATTTGAGTTCGCTTCGCGGCTACGGCTTCGATGTTCCACTTCTCGTCGGCTGGGAAAGCGCGGCGGGGGCATATTCTGCGTGGGGCGGCGTGCGCGCCGGCTTCGAACATGCGCAAATTGCGGCCGTCACGAGCGAACAAAAAAGCCCGCCGCTGTCAACAGGCCCGGCGCCGCTCTCCGCCGATCGAGCGTACGCAGGTGGCGTCGGAGGGGTCGCCATCGGCCTCGGTCCGATCCACGCGGCGATGGAAGTGAGCGTCTCGTACCAGTCGATCGTCGGCCGCTACGACGGCGTCAGAGGCTTCGTCGGCGGAATATCGGTCATGCCGGCCGGCGCCCTCTGGTGGCGTTTTTAGCGCTGTTTTTGAAAGTCAAGCGCCTTAGCGCTCCCCAACAGCTACACGCGCGTTCAGCCTTTTGGGCGGTTAGACTTGCCTGCGTAGAAGTCTTCGCTTAAGGTCCCCCCCGTCATGATCCGGTCCAGTTACACATTTGCGCTCCGGTTGAGTTCAGCACCGAAGCCAAGTTTGTGACGTTCAATCATTACGGAAGTAACGAAACAATGAAGCAACCAAAAATCTCTCACTTAGGAAATGCTTGCAAGCCCGCACAGGTTTGCTCGTACGTCCTAGCGTGTGCGCTCCTCGTCCCTGCCCTCGCGCATGGCGACTCGGCGCGTACGGCGCAGGCACGCGGAGCGGCTCACTCGGCATCGGCCGGTGGTCAACCGTCAACATCGTCGAAGCGAGTTCATTCGTCCGTTGGTCCAAACGTATCGCCCAACCCAATCTCCCCAAACCGGTCGAGCTCGGCTCAGAAGCACGTTTCAGCTCGCGCCAGCCATCAGCGAGCCCCGATCGAATACGTGCAGTCGGTTCGCGGGTGGCATCAGCCGGGGCCCGACCTCCCCAAAGCGCCGCTCGATAAGCACGGTCGGCCAATGTTGGTCCTCTACTCGGTCAACTCGCACGATCGCGCCGAGCTCACCGCCGCCACCGACGAAGGCGGTTTTTCCGCGCAAGACCTCGATCGCGCGGCAGTCGTCCTGCGCGACACTTCTTCGGGAAATCAGCATCCCGTTGAACCGCGCACGATCGACCTTCTCTACCGCATCCAACGGCATTTTAATGCGCCGGAAATTCGTGTGGTGTCGGGCTATCGAACGACTACACCGTATCGGGCAAATTCGTACCATGGCAAAGGGCGCGCGGTCGATTTTATCGTCCCCGGGTCGAGCGATTACAAAGTCGCCGAGTTCGCTAGGCAGTTCGGTTTTGTTGGCGTTGGCGTCTACCCCGAAAGCGGCTTTGTACACCTTGATTCACGGCCCAAAAGCTATTTTTGGCGCGACTCAAGCGCCCCTGGCCACCATCACCGCGAGCAGGCAATCCTCGGTGACGTAGCTTATCGCGCCGACGCGACAGCGCGGGCCCGCGGCGAGCAAGAAGCACGCCCACCGGTGATCGAGCGCGACGTCGATGCTGTCATCGAAACAAAGAAAAACGCGAGCACGATAACCAGAGTGGCCGAGCCGACGCCGGCAAAAAAATAGAGCTACCCCTTCATGACAGCGGCGACTGCAGCGTAGACGCGCTCATGCACTTCGGTCGCACTCGCCGCCCCGTCAATGATAACGATTCGATCCCCTGGCATGTGTTTCGGTAATTCGGAATAAAACGACGCTAAGGCGCGCTGTACATCGCGCTTTTCGTAGAGCTCCGGCGGCCCCGCGCGGAACCTTCGGCGACGCTCGGCAATCTCGGCCGCGACCGAGATGACGATTGTCAGGCCCGGCCTTAGCGCTCGTTGATTCAGAAGTCGAATCCAATCGCGCGCGGTCTCCGCATTTCCTCCGCTCGTCAGACTTTGGTAGCCGATGCTCGATGCGTCGTAGCGATCCGAAATTACAATTTCGCCTCGGGCGAGCGCCGGCTCGATCTCGCGGGCAACATGCTCGACGCGATCGGCGGCAAATAGTAGCGCCATTGCGCTCCACTGCGCGGTTCGGTCGCCGCTCGCGGCGCGCGCTTCTCCGACGGTTTCGTCGCCTGTCAAAACTCGCCGAATCAATTTTCCTATGGCGCCGTCGCTTGGTTCGCGCGTGGCGAAGACGGTATGCCCTTCGCTGCGGAGACGAGCGGCCAGCTTGGACGTCTGCGTTGTGGTGCCTGCGCCGTCGATCCCCTCGATGACGATAAAAGCGCCTTTTTCCCCCTCTTTTTTATCCATTTTCGCCGAGCACCTCGTTATCAATAAGCCGGGTTGCCCCGATTCGGCAAGCAATTGCGACGAGTGCGCGTTCGCCGACGGGCTGGCCGGCTTGGATTGCGACGAGCGTTTCTGGATCCGCAATTTCGACGTAGTCGACAGAGTCGGAAGCGACTCGCACTTCGTCGTCGACGAGACTGCGAAGAGTCTCGGAGCGACGCTCCCCCTCCTTAAATGCTCGCGATGCTTTCGCGAGCCCGCGCGAGAGCGATAGGGCGCGTTCGCGATCGGCCGCGGACAGATAGCGGTTGCGCGAACTCATCGCCAAGCCGTCCGACTCGCGGACGATTGGGTGGCCGACCACCGTGACTGGCATCATCAAATCGGCCGCCATTCGCCTGATAACAGCGAGCTGCTGGTAGTCCTTTTTTCCAAAAACGGCGGTGCATGGGCCGACTAGGTTGAATAACTTCGTTACTACGGTCGCTACGCCTTCGAAAAAATGGGGGCGCGATATGCCGCACAATGGAGCGGCGGTTCGGCCAACACGCACTCGCGTTTCTTCTCCTGGCGGATAGATCGTTGACGCTTCGGGGGTGAAGACGGCGTTGACGCCTACGGTTGCGAGTTTTGCGATGTCGTTTTCTACGTCGCGTGGATAGGCAGCGAAATCTTCGTTCGGGGCGAACTGGGTTGGGTTTATGAAAATCGAGGCGACGATAAAAGTCGCGTGTTTTTTCGCTTCGGTCACAAGGGCAAGATGCCCAGCGTGAAGCGCTCCCATCGTTGGGACAAAGCCGACCGATTCGCCACGTTTGCGAGCTTCATTGCACAAATGGCGGAGCTCTTCGGCACCAGTAACTATTTTCACACGCGTAGACATACGGTTCGATTTACCGGAACCTGGCCAAATTGCAGGATCAATTTTGGCGTCTGCAACAAGCTAGAAGGATCGAGCACGCACCGCGGAGCCGAGACCCCCCGCCGACCGCTCAAGTGGCGACACAAGTGCGCAGGTCGAGCGTACCAAGAGAATGAGGTGATTTGTTCAGGCTTTGATTACAAGCGTCGTTCCGTTTTTAGCCGTCCGCGAAGAGTGTTGAGCTCCTCGATACCAGCTTTTTCTAGCGCTTTCATCTGGTCGGCGGAAATCGATATCCCTAGAACATCGCACAAATCAACGATGGCCTGGCGTAGCCCCTTGGCCTTCCCCATCGCTTCGCCTTCCGCGAGCCCTTCAGCCTTTCCTTCGGCCTTTCCTTCGGCCTTTCCTTCGGCCCTCCCGGTGGCTCTCTCTTTTTCGGCTGTCGCTCTCGCTGTCTGCTCTGCTAGCTTGTCGCGATCGTAAATCTCGAATTCATCGCGCGTAAACGACGACATTCGCACGACTTCGTACGCGTCGCGGATTGTCGGCTCGCTGATGTTCGCCGGTATGCTGCGCGCCGTCTCGGCTTGCCTGAAAAAGTGCGCCCACTGATCGACGATCGTCTCGAAGTTCTCCCCCTTCGTGTACTTTTCGAGCTCGAGAAAAACGAACCGCAGCTGTTGCAGAACATGCCCATTTCCGCCGCCATCTTCGCGGAAGCGAAATCGGCTCAGCATCGGAATCGGCGGCGTGCAGCTTGAGTCGGGCCACAAATTGAAGCCGCAAATCGTCACGCCGACCACATCATTGAGCATCGGATAGGCATCGCCGACGCCGAGCTGCGTCGCATACGCTTTCGCAACGTTGTAGACGACGCGCTTTTCAAACTCGGCGACGCTTAGCACTTGCATCTCGACGACGTAGCGCGTGCCTCGCTTATCAAGGCACTTTACGTCGACAAGCGACAGCTTCATCTCTTCGACATACGGCCCGCGCTGCTCCGGCGTTAAATACTCGATGTCGGCGATCTGCGCGTCGCCCTGAAGGCCCAGAAGGCTGTCCAAAAAACTGATCAGGATGCGCTTATGCGCCGGCTCTCCGAACACGCGCTTAAACACGGAATCGGCCTTTGGATCAGCAAACACGGGGCGCATGGCCCAAAATCTACTCACGGGGTACAACCTCGTCAAGTCGACGGCGACGGCTCTGAATCAGCGATTGAAACAACGCCGGATCATCCTTTTTACAAGAAGCGATAGGCGCGGCGTACAAGGCCGGCGGTGTGCGCGGAACAGCCGAAGCACTGTTCGTCAATCCCGCGGTTCAATCGTACAAGACTATGAAGGCGGCGGAAAGCGCGGGGGACTACCGAACAGCCGGTCGGAAGGCGTGGGGCGCCGCGTCTGCCGCATCGTCAACGCTCACAGCGGGCGTTGGGGCAAAAAAACCTTCTAAAAGCGGGAGCGAAATAGGTCGCCGGAGCCGCCGAACGCGCAGTCGTGCGCTGATTACGTAATTTCACCAAGTGCCGTCGAGCCAATCCAGAAGCGCTTGGCGATCTTGGGATGACATCCCCCCGGGCGGCATGAATGCGGTTCCTCCGCTATGAGCAGGGCCCAGACCGGCCATAAACGCAATGGTATCTCGCTGCGCAAATCGCAATATGGCGCGGTTTTTCCCGTCGTGGCAATTGCTGCATGCTTTCAACCGGAGCGGCGTCATTCTTGCTGGCTCATTGCCGAAAAATCTAGCTCTGTTTTGAACCGATGTCGCCGGGGTGATGGCGCTGTCGGCGGCAATTTCTAAATTGATCGCATCCAAAATTTCGCTGCGCGGCGTCTCGCCCCACAACTTCGATGCCCGCAGCGCTCGCGGCCCGTTCGCATGGCAGTTGAAGCACGGCACTTCAAGCGGCACCTCTTTGGCGTTCGAATCGAACGGGGCCGCCGCAAATTGATAAAACGACGCCACATTGTCGGCGCTTCGATCGACAACGATAAGAAATAGTGGCCACCTGCGCGGGTCGTCCCCTTCATTTTGATCGCTCTTTTTTCGTTGCCGAAGCCACCACGCGGTGCGCGCCCCCCCCGCAGCGCGCACAACGCAATTGATCACCGAATGCCCTACCGAACCGCTCGACTCCATCGACTCAAAACAGACACGCTCATTCGGCTCGGCCATTTTTGCATCGACATCGATCGTGCGCGCCCATTCAACAACCGAAGGGGGAGCCGCTCTCATCGAGAAAGGCGCTGCGACAAGAATCGCAATCGCTCGCCAAATGAACGTTGGCGTCATTCTGCGGTCGGAAGCGTCGCCAGGCGAATGAGATCGGCGAGGGTGTAGGCCTTGAGCAGTAAGCGGTTTGTCGACGGCACGGGCGAGAGAGTGCACCCTTGAAAACGCCCCGGAGCTCGCCCCCTAGGGGCTATCGACACGCAATCGGCAAGAAGCGGCTCTGGAGTGAGAAGAATTCCTTTTCGGTGCTCCACGGCACCCCCTAGGTGGTCACCCCGAACGCGCTCCGATACCGGGAGCAGGTCGTTGAGAGCCACGGCAAGCGAATTCGCTTCATCGAGCACCACAGTTTCTGCTGCGGGGGGAGCAGCTTCTGCTGCGGGGGGGGCAGCAGCATATGCGATGCCCGCAACGCTCAGAACTGAAGCAACGGCAAATAGTGACAACTTGATCATGATTTACGTCCTTTTCGCTGAGAAGATCTTCTCTTCTCGGTGACGCGAATCACTACTGCCGACGGCCGTAATGCAAAAAGCGAAATGATTTCATTGTATGATGCAGATCTTGCATCACCTATCGGGTGATGTTTTCCAACTCGCGTGAAACGTTTCTCCCAGAAACCCTGGTTGCATTTCTTGCCGTTTCAGAGCTCGGGACTGTACACGCCGCAGCGAAGTCGCTCGGCCTTGTTCAAACCGCCGTCACGCGGCGAATTCAGGCGCTCGAAGGTGCCACCGGAGCGACGCTATTTCTCCGTTCGCGCCGCGGAATGGTGCTCACCGAACCGGGACGAACCCTTGTGAGCTACGCGCGTCGAATGAAAGAAATTGAGGCGGAGGCGTTGGCGCTAATGCGCGGAGAATCGTCGCAGCGGCAAGAACAGATTGTGATCGCAAGCCCGTCGAGCCTCGCGTCTGCGCGGGTCGTTCCGAAATTGGCAGGCATTCTCAGCTCTAACCCTGGGGTCGCTATTCAGCTTTGCGTTTCGGACGACCGAATCGGCGTCGAACTGCTCAAGCGAAACGAAGTCGACATTGCTCTTCTCCCCGCCGCCGATGTCCCCCTTGAATTTGAATCGCGCCGCCTAGAGCCTGAAATTTATGTTGCCGTCGGCCCAACTGCCTGGAAAAAACGGCAGTTTGAATCGATTGTGCGAAGCGAGCGAATTGTCGATTTTGATTCGAGAGACGATCTCACCTTCGATTTTTTAGCGGAGCACAATCTTCTTGATATCGCACAGCGCAATCGCCATTTCGTCAACAATACACATGTTCTCGCAGAGCTCGTCGCGCAAGGGGTCGGCTATACCGTTCTTTCGATCGAGTTCGCAAAAGCGCTTTTCGCGACAAGCGGAGCGCTCGCAAATATCGGCGGCGCGCGCACCCACAACGTCAGCATCGCGCTCGCATGGTACGCGCGGCAATACCCAACAAGAGCCTTCAAAGAAATCATGACGGCGCTGAAGTAAACGAACACCGCGCACCGCTCTATCCCCCTCTGTCCCCCTCTGTCATCCATCGCTACGCTCCGGACCCCGCTGCTCACCCGCGCATCCAGCAACGTCGTCCGCTAGAACACGCCCCATTTGCGCCCACTGGCACAGCCATTTAACGCGGTCGGCGGGGGGTCTCGCATCTGCGGTGCGTGCTCGATTCCCGTTTCTTGTTTTCGGGTAGTCGCTCCGAAGCATTGGGTTTACGCGAGCTCTCACGTTCGTGCCGGAGGTCTCCGCGCGCTCCTCGACACGAGCCCCCCGCCGCCCGCTCCCACTGTGGGGGCCCTGCTCGCGCGGGGGCGCCTTTTGGGTAGCCGCTGTCGTCGGTGCGGAGTCCAGTCCCCAGAAAACGAGGCGCTTCGCCTTTCGAACCCACCTTGATGGTTCGTGGCGCTTATCCTTAGAGCATTGGCTCGCGCTCTTTTTACGCGCAGGAGCGGAGCGATGGATTGAGACGGCGGTTGTCCGATTTTGCGTCAGGGCGTTTGGGAACCGATGTCATTCTGTTGACACTGGAAAGTCGCCCACTGCACTTACGGATGCAAAATCGATTGCTTCGTCTTTATTTGACGATGTTTTTTACCGGCGTTGCGCTGCTTTCAGGCTGCGGCGGTAAAGCGAGCTTTGACGACGCAACCGACGAACTCGAGCCTATCAACACGACATCACCCGCGCCCGCTAACCCATGGCCTTGGGGGGTTGAGTCGGGGGCGCCGCCGCTGCCGCCATTCTTTGAAGGCGATCGTGAGGGCGCGCCTGTTGGTCATCCCCGACGTCCCGAGGAAGATCCGCGGGCGGCGCAAATCCGCTTCAACGAAATAGAACGGCAAAGAGAAGAAGCGGAGATACAAGAGGGTATCAGTGCGTTCCAGCGCGGACAGATACAGTATGAGCGGTGTCACAAGGATGCGGAAGAGGCGCGACTTCGACAACTTGAACGAGACGACCCACTGCTGGGTGACAGACTAAACCGGCGACTATCGAGGGGCGTAGGTAGATATACGGCTCGCTACCTCGTCGGGCTACCTGCGGAGCAACTGATACGAGCGCTCGACCTACCCGAGGAGCAACTCATGCGGGAGGTGCCGTTCCCCACGGAACCGCCACTACCACAAGAGGATAACCCTGCCGAGCGCACGGAGCGGGCGCGACGCCAACAGGAAAGACAGCGGGTCGAGGCACAGCAACTACAGCGGGAACAGGCCGCAGAAGCAAAGCTGAGGGAGCGGCAACAAGCCCAGGCCGCAGAAGAACAAAGACTGCGGCAACAAGTCCAAGCCGCAGAAGAACAAAGACTGCGCGAGCAAGCGGCAGAAGAACAACGACTGCGGGACGATCCTGAATACGCAGCCCAGGTAAAACGCAAACAGGAATTCCTGCGCGCAACGGAGTTAAGGCAGCGGATCGTCGCATACGACGAACAGCGACGACAAGACGAGATCCGAAAGCGCCAACTGGGCGACGAGAGAGAGTCTCGGACGCCTGTCGACACGAGGCAGCGGGAACAAGCCGCTCGAGCCGCTAGCCGAGAGCGCAGACCAGAATACCAGCGCGCGACCGAAACAAAACAGCGGATGGCCGCATACGACGAACAGCGACGACAAGCCGCAAAAGAAGAGCTCCAAAAGCGCGAGGACGCGCAACCGAGTCGTGGGCATCAATGTTTCATCGCAGGAACTGCCATCCTCACACCCGACGAGGACGAACCGCTAAAGCCGATCGAGTCGTTGAAGAAGGGCCACGAAGTCTGGTCATGCAACACCGGCGAGGGCAAATGCTACGTGCGAACAATCGAAAGCACGTCGACCACGGTAACAAGCCACCTCGTCCTTATCAGTACGAAAAATGTCGATGATTCCGGCTCCGAATCAACTCTTGAAACAACGCCCGAACATCCTTTTTACAAAGCAGGCGAAACAGCTACGACGTTAGTTCGTGATTTGCGCAAAGGGGATATTCTGAGGGGGCATGAAAAAACCCGTTTTCGAATAACGAGAATTCAAGAGCGAGAACTTCCTGATCCGATCTTCGTCTACAACTTTCAAGTGGATGGCGAAGAAGGCAACAACAACTACTTCGCCGGCGAACACCTCGTCCTCGTGCACAATTGCGGCATTGCTCAGATCGGACAGATGCTTCACGGCTTTGTCGACGGCGCGAAGCAAAGCGCGAGCGACATGGCTCACGCGATAGATCATCCGATCGCAACGTATCGTACGGCGAAAGAAGCGATAGGCGCGGCGTACAAGGCCGGCGGTGTGCGCGGAACAGCCGAAGCACTGTTCGTCAATCCCGCAGTTCAATCGTACAAGTCCATGAAGGCGGCCGAAAGCGCGGGAGACTATCGAACAGCCGGTCGGAAGGCGTGGGGCGCCGCGTCTGCCGCATCGTCAACGCTGACAGCGGGCATCGGGGCGAAAAGCATTCTAAAAGCTGGAGCGAAGTCGGTCGCGGGCGCGGGCAAGAACGCGGTGAAAGAGGTCGTCGAAGCCTCTAAACCGGCGGCGCCAAACGCGGGTCGCGGAACGATGAGGACGACGGCGGGTGAAGCAGCGAAGGCGGCAGAGGGGGTAGCGGTTGCTGGCTCGGCTCTTGAACAGGCGTCTCAGGCCGCACTGCAGGCGGCTGAACGCATTAGCGAATTCACAACGCCAGCCAAGCATCTACCGGGAGCAGGTGGAAACTGGACCAGATTTGCCGCGAGGGAAAATCCCACAACGCTGATTCAGGAGGCCCTTCGCGCCAAAGGGGCGCAGTTCTTCCCCAATAACCGTGGTGATTCATTCAAAGTCATCTACGACTTTGGGCGAGTAATCGGCGAAAGGGGAGAAACATCAATTCGTGTGATTTTCGGAACAGGACCGGTCAACGGCCGGGTCTGGACCGCGTTCCCGCAATAGGAGCCAGTAATGACCTTTGAGATTGAAGTAAAGAATGCACGTATTGATGGTCCTCAAGTGCCACGGGCTGACTTCGAGATGCTTCTACGATTTGTATGCGACTTCGTCGTACGTATTGCCGAGATTGATATTTTTCGAGAGGTCGAATTCCCATTCGTTGAATTTGCCGCCCAGCTTGCTGCGTGGTTTCAAGCTGAACGCCCAGGAAATTTTGACTATGAATCAATGGAGAGCCCGGCGGCGGGACTTATCTACTTTCATCGATCGGATACTGGAGAGTGGCGCGTAGGTTCAACGTTGCCAGGGAATCCACGCTCAGCTGCCATAACAACCGATGAACTACGGGGGGGGGTCGAGGCGTTTCTGATCGGGGTACCCACCATCGTCGACGCCTTTGGTGTCGACGTGCGGCGTTTCCTTTTGAAAAGACCTTAGCCAATACCGGCCACTGCTGTGACTTCCGAGATGATGTCTCCCCGTCCTGATGGACTCTGAGTCAGCGTCGACGCTCGAGACGGGCGTAGTGGCGGAAAAGTCTTCTAAAAGCAGGAGTGAAATCGGTCGCCGGAGCCGACGACAGGCGGCGCTCATCCTTGGTGCATTGGCCCCAGCGCCTTGGCTTCTGAACAAATTTAAGCGAGCACACCGCGTACGAAACTGCCTCGTACGAACAGAGCGCGACCTAATGCTCCGAGAACGAGTCGCTACTGACCACCTAAATTATTTCTGGTGGCGAGGCGCTTCATTTTTTGCAGTGGGGAGTGGACTCCGCACCGACGTACAGCGGCCACCCAAGTGGCGATCCCGCAGCAGCAGGGGCTACACAGTGGGAGCGGGCGGCGGGGGGCTCGTGTCGAGGAGCGCGCGGAGACCTCCGGCACGAACGTGAGAGCTCGCGTAAACCCAATGCTTCGGAGCGACTACCCGAAAACAAGAGAGGGGAATCGAGCACGCACCGGAGATGCGAGACCCCCCGCCGACCGCTCTAAGCGGCCGTAAGAGAGGTTAGAGCAGTGCTCGTACAGCGAGGAGCGGGGCTCAGGATGACAGGGGGGGCGGATGAGCGGGGTCCGGAGCGTAGCGAGGGATGACAGTGGGGGGGGATTTTTTAGTTTTCAATGATGACTGCTAGCTCTTTTGAAAAATCGGCGATTAGCTGATCGAGCTCTGCTTCGCGGCATGCTGGCGCGGCTAGCGTGATGTCGCCCCCCTGCTCCGCGAAGAGCTGCGCTAGCCCCTCGGAGGCTTCGACTATGCCTTTTAGAAACACGACGTCGCGCGCGCTTACCACGAGCCGGCGCGTGATCATCCCGTCTCCAACGAATGGTGGCACCGACGACTTCATCGGCTAAGGCTGCGCCGCCAAAATTGCCGATTCGGATGGGCGACGCTTTTTTTCCGTGATTCGCTGCTGCGCATAACTGACTAACTTATCGACGTACGTCTCGAGGGACGGGCACGAGATCCCGCTCCCGGCGAGAAGCCGCGCCGTATTTGTTGAATCGAATGTCACCGGCCTAACAAGCGAATCAACGAACGCCCGCGGCGACTTCGCAAACCGCTCAAGCCCCGGCGTCCGCAGAAGCGCCGCCGTTAAATTGGCTGGAATGGCCCCCCGAGGCGCAGCGCGGCCGCCAGCCGCGGCGACAAGCTCAAAAAACTGGCGGGCCGTTTGCGGCGCTGGGTCGACCAGATGAAATGTCGCCCCAATGGCGCGCGGATCGCGCCCAATCGCGCATGCCGCTCGCGCCACGAAATCAACAGGCACCACATGAAGGGGCAGCTCGCCCCCTCCCGGAAGCGGGAGCGCCACGTCGGGCGGTGACGTTAGAATGAGCTGAATAAGAAAATATGGCCCGTCGAGCCGATCGACTTCGCCCGTCCGCGAATCGCAAATCAGTGTTGCGGGGCGCAAAACGACGATTGGGACGCGATCGCTCGATTTTTGCACGATAAGCTCGGCGCGCGCCCACGTCTCTTCGACCGCATTGGCGAACCGCTGCCCCGCTCGCAGCTCACTCTCGAGCACAACCCCTCGGCGATCGCCTGCGACGTGCGCTGTCGAGTGCATCACAAAAGCTCGCAAATCCTTCGTATTTGCCGCAAATTCGAGCACTTCTCGGGCGCCGTTGATATTCACGTGCGCTGCCACTTCGCGCTGGATCCCTAAATAGGTGATCGACGCGGCGTGGTGGATGATGTCGACCTCGCTACAAAGCGCGTGCCACTCGGCCCCCGAGAGCCCCATGTCGAGCGACGCCACGTCGCCATCGATGAGATTCAGCCGCGAGCGGGACGCCTCGGGGAGCGCGGCAAGCGCCTGCGCCGCTTCGGCTGCGAGCTTTGGCAGGACTATCGCATGCACATAGGTGCGCGGCGACGCGAGCAGCTCAGCGCACACGGCACGCGCCCGAAACGAGGGGAAACCGGTGAGAAGAACAACTTCGTCAAACCCAGAGCGAGCCATCGCCGGCAGTGTAGCGACAAATTCGCCAACATACCGTTTTTTCAAGCCGATTTTTCGACGAAAAGAGCTACACTCCGCGGCCCACGGAGAGTTTCAAGATGCTTGATGACATCCATAAAGAGCTGGTCGCCGCAATCGCAAAAGCACACGACGTGCTCAAACGCGACCTGGCAAAACTAAGGGCTGGGCGCGCAAACCCAAGCCTACTTGATGGCGTGCGGGTCGATTATTACGGCACACCGACCGCCTTGGCGCAAATGGCGCACATTCACGTCCCGGAGCCGAGGCTTCTTACGGTTAAACCGTGGGATAAGGGAGTGATAAGAGCGGTCGAAAAAGCGATTCGCGAAGCCGACTTGGGGCTAAACCCGCAAACCGACGGCGACCTCATTCGAGTCCCCCTCCCGCCGCTAACCGAAGAGCGCCGGCGCGAGTTCGTAAAAATAGCCAAAAAGTACGGCGAAGAGTGCAAAGTCACGATTCGAAAAGCGCGGCACGACGCAAACGACATGCTCAACCAGCTAGATTCAGACGGCGACGCAAGCAAAGACGAAGTCGACCGAGCCAAAAAGCGAGTCGAAGACACAACCGCCGATGGGTCGAAGCAGATCGAAAGCTTCGTAGCAGGCAAAGAAAAAGATATTTTAGAGGTCTAGCTTGACAGAAATGCGCGTTAAGTGAACGCTCGCCCGGCTTCGTGTTGAGTGGGGGCGGGCGATTGTCCGCAATTCGAGGAGAGTTATGCGATCATTTGCGGTTGGGCTAAGTGATGTTGGGCTGCGCCGCGACCATAATGAAGATTCATTGGCCGTCGTGGACGATTGCGGGCTGTATGTTGTCGCCGATGGCATGGGTGGGCACCGCGCCGGAGACGTTGCGTCGCGTATGGCGACCGACACGATCGTGCAATTTTTTCATGCGACTTCGAACGAAGAAGTAACGTGGCCGTTTCACGTCGACACCACTCTGTCGGAAGAAGAAAACCGATTGCTCGCGGCGATACGCGTCGCCAATAGGCAAATTTTCGAGCGAAGCTGCAGGTCGGCAGACCATCAGGGGATGGGGACGACGATCGTGGCAACGATGTTCAGCAGCGAAAAAGAGCGCATGTACATCGCACATGTTGGCGACTCGCGGTGCTATCGCGTGCGCAAGCAGGCAATCTCGCTGTTGACGCGCGACCATTCGCTCGTGAACGACTATTTGCAAGCGATGCCGCATCTGAGCGAAGAGCAGCAGCGCGAGCTCCCCAAAAATGTCATCACCCGCGCCCTGGGGATGCAAGAGAGCGTCGCGATTGATTTGCAAGTCGACGATGCGAAAGAGGGCGACGTATACCTCCTCTGCTCCGACGGCCTATCAGGGATGATCACCGACGAAGAAATGGCCGAAATTATCGTAAAAAACAGCGATTTGCGCGAGATGTGCCGTGAGCTCATTGCGGCGGCCAATGCGCGCGGCGGCGAAGACAACATCACGGTGCTCGCTGTTCGAACGGGTGATCGGTAAAGCGCTTTCAAATATGTTGCACAGTGTCGGGTGATTGAACGCCAATGGTTAAAAATATTTTTTGGGTTTTGGGGCTGTTTTGCATCTACGTGATGGGGGCGCTCGGCTACGCGGGCGTCGCTCTGTTGATGGCAATCGAGAGCGCGTGTATCCCGCTCCCCAGCGAATTAATCATGCCGTACGCCGGTGCGATGAGCGACCCTACCGTGCGAGAGGCGATCGCAACCATGTACGGGATGGGGTCGCTCCCCGCGTTCAATGTCATCTTGGCCGGGTTAGCCGGCGCAATCGGGTGCAACCTTGGCAGCGAAGTCGCGTACTGGGTAGGCGCAACCGGCGGCCGCCGCGCGATCGAAAAGTACGGGCGCTATTTGCTCATCAGCAAGCACGAGATTGCGCTTGCCGATCGATGGTTTGAAAAGCGAGGCGAGATTATCATTCTCGTGGCGCGTTTGCTGCCGGTCATTCGGACATTCATCGCCTTCCCCGCCGGAGTCGCGCGGATGAATCGCGTGAAGTTTCATCTCTACACGTTCATCGGGTCGGTCCCGTGGTGCGTTGGGCTAGCGTACGTTGGCCAGTGGCTCGGGGTGAATTTGATGAGTGAGCACTCGGCGCTGAAGCATTTTATGCACCGCTTCGATTTGGTGATCGGGATTGCAATCGTGGTTACCGCGGCGTGGTTCGTTCGGTCGCGGTTGCGGGTGCTCAGGTCGTACCGAGAAAGCGCTTCTCCGGAGGCCTAGGGAGCGGTAACACCAGGCGGCGCGATCATCGGAACGGTCAGCCGAAAGATAGCCGCGCCGCCATCGCGTCCCACATTTTGCGGATTATCGTTTGTCGCGGCGATTGCGAATACACAGCTACCGGTCGCGTAACCGGCATCAAAGTCACGAAATGCTTGCAGCGAAAATAGCGCGCGAGCTACTCCGGCATCTTGCGCATCAACAAGCGTCAATTCGCTCACGGCAACTCCGGCGGCCGGATTGCACGAGTTCGTCATCTCCACTCTTACCGTCAAGTAAGGGTCGCTCGACGGCTCGGTGATTTCTCCGTCAATCGTTAGACGAGCGGGCTGTGGTGCAGTGTCGTGCCATATGCGCGACAGCGCCGTCGTCTTTCCGTCGTAGCGCAGCCCGACATTCTCGAACGTCGGCCCGGGGTCAAAAGCGATACGCGGCGCTTCGTTGGGCGCCGGGTTTGGCGCCGATGGAGGCGCGGGGGCGCCGTTTGGTGACAGCGGTGGAGCCGCGTCGCCACTCGCCTCTCCCGCTCCGCTAGACCCCCCGCACGCCGCGACGATCGACGCGATCGCCGCACAGCCGATCGCGAATCGAAGGCCGGCGACCGTCGCGCATCGAAAAATCAGCACCATTTAAAAATACCTTTACCCACCCGCCTCGCTTGTTCCACTGCGGCCGGCTTAGCCTATTACGGAATAACAACCGCTGATTTAAGGCACTTTCTTGCATGCGCCTTTTGCCTACCTAGTGAGACGCGCGCTTCCAAGTGCGAGGAAACATACAAAAATACTTAATAAGTCGCACCCGGAGCCGTACGCAATGCATGAGTCGGTGTCGTCAATGCCAGGCGTTGTGAACACCAACAAAGCAAACGTTGGGAGGATGAGACGAATGAAAACGAGGATCTTTGCAGTACTCGCAGTTGGAGCAGCCGTGGCGCTAGGCTACGCATGCGCCAAAGGCAACGCAGATTCAGCAAACGAATCGCTTGGCGACGCTCCGCCCTCCAACGCCGATCCGAGTACCCACGGGAGTCTTGCTGTTCAGCTTCACTTTCAGCAAGAGTCTGGAGCACAGGCAAGCGCGCGGCAGTTTGTAACGGCGCAGCCTAGTACTCGCCTATCGCCTCTCAGCCCTGAAATTTTTATCGAAAATCGGTTTACGGCGACCGCGGATGACGGAGGTACGGCCGCCACGGATGGTGGCGCGACAGCAGCAGTCCTAAAGTATACCGTTGCCGCTCTACAGATCCGAAGGATGTTGCCTGACGGCGGAGCGGGCGGTCTCACTACGACGACCATTCCGATTACGAATCAAACCCCTCCAAATGGCTCAACGCCACTTGCGCCCGGCAGCTACAGACTTGAAGGGACCGCGTATGAAACGAACGATCCCGATAACAAGTTTAGCGCTATGGCGCCTTTTTCTATCGTCGCCGGCCACGTTGCGGTGGTCGCCCTAATCTACACGGCGAATGGGCGTCCGATCGACCGCAGCACTCCGCTTATTACCGGCTTTACGATGTCGGCAACCGAGATTTCCACGAGCCAAGCGTTGACGGTTTCGGCAACAGTCTCGATCCCGCTGAAACTTGATCGGACACCGGGCGCTGGATCGATTATGTCCTCGCTTCGTTGCTTCGACTCAGCTACTGCAGCCGAAGTAACCGTCGCCGAACCAACATTGTCGCCCGAGGCGGCCGTGGCGGCGCAGCCAGATGCCGGGAACGCGGCCAACATTCTCGACTTGGGGACGATGACGTGGGGGATTGTGACCCCAACAAGCCCGGTCAATTTCTCGTGCACGTTCATCGCGAAGCTTTCCGACACCCACACACTACTATCTAGTACCGAGTCGTTTACGTTTACGAACGGCAAGGGGGCGGTTAGCACCAACATTTCGTTTGATCCTGGCCCGACTTTGGCGAGTCTGCGACTTGTCAAAACATTAGAAGTGGGTGACTTGCTCAAGTCCATCACACGCATTGGGCCTGACACCGTCCGTCAAAGTGAGACGCTAACACTTGAAATCGTGACAACCCAATCGCCGATTGGAGATGCAGGCGCGGTTCATACCTACACCGTGGCGCTAGCGGCTAATACTGGCTGCAACGGCCTTGGAATCGCCCCGACGCCAACAATAACCGGCAACCCCACGGTCGGGCATACCGCCCGCTTTTCAGCGAGTTTCACAAATGCCGTTCCGAGCACGCCTGGCAAATGCCTTATCACGATCACTACTGCTGACCAGCTCAACGCCAGGCTGATTACAGTATACAGCATTCCAACCGGCCCTTCACCGTTGGCAACTTCCGTCACGGAAATGGCAACACTGCACTCGATACGGTTAGACTGGAGGGCGTTGGCGAACGTTGCTCTCAATCCTGATGGAGGGACCAGCCCCGGGGCAAAAGTTCGACGCTCGCTTGGGATCTCGGCCGAGATCCCGCCCACTTGGGCGGATCTGACCGGGGGGTCGTTTCAGCCGATATCAACATTTACCTCGACAGGTTTGGAGCCCAATACCAGCTATTCCTTCGAAATCACCGTACGAGACGGGCAAGGCCGAGAAGCGGTCATCCTCACCACCGTTTCGACGCTGCCGGGCTTCCGCGTCTTCACGGCCGGCCCGAGACATGGAGACCACAAGAGTTATGACATCACGGCCGTGCACGGCATCAACGGCGCCGACTCTCTGTGCATGTGGACGGCTGAGTCGCTGGGGCTAAACATCGGAACGTATAAGGCAGCGCTTACCGATACCAACATTAACGCTGGTGGGCACCGCCAACTCGGCCAGGTGGGGTGGCCGATCGCCCACGGCGGAGCCTACTTTATAGTTAGTAGTACGACCGATCCGAACCTCACTGTTGGAGCGCCGCTCGGCGTGGCCACCGGCGGGATATTGAATTTGGCCCATCCGCTTGCAACTCCGATGGCGACTGGCTCTACCGTCTGGCTCGGTACGCTCAATAGCGACTGGCAAAGCGACACGGCCCTAAACAACTGCAACGGCTGGGAATCCGAATCTTCAAGTATGAATGGTCGCGTCGCGACATCGAATGGGGACGGCGGCGTCCTCATTACTGAGAGGGCTTGCAACACGGAGCAGCACATAGTTTGCGTCGAAACTGACTAAACTCACGCATCCTTCAAGCGCCGGGCCGCGACTCTCTGTCGTCGCCCGGCGCGCTCTTTTTGTGCTGAATAGCGCCCCTCTCGCCAAATCGCCCGGCGGCACGCTACATTCGCCTGATGTCGCGCCCCCCTCCTTCCGCCGGACCTTTGCAATTTTTCGCTGCCGATGGCTCGAGCGGCTACTCAAGCGAAGGAGAGAGCCCCGCGGCCGACATCGACGACCTTCGCGCCGCTGCGCGTGAATGGCGCGAAAAGAGCGTTGCGCGTTCGGAGGCGAAACTTCCGCCGCGATTAAAGCGCTTTTCCACGTGGAGCGACGAAGAGGTCTCCGCGCTTGTCACGCCGGCTGATTTTTCGGTCGATTACAAACGCGATCTCGGCTTTCCGGGTGAATACCCTTTTACGCGCGGCGTGCAGCCGACAATGTACCGCAGCAAGTTGTGGACGATGCGGATGTTCGCCGGGTTCGGCACGCCCGAGCAGACAAACGCGCGCTTTCGCTATTTGCTCAACGAAGGGCAAACAGGGTTATCAACCGCGTTCGATTTTCCGACGTTGATGGGGTACGACAGCGATTCACCGCGTTCTCTCGGCGAAGTGGGGATGTGCGGCGTCGCGGTCGATACGCTGCGCGATATGGAGGTGCTGTTCGACGGCATCCCGCTCGACAAAGTCACGACGTCGATGACGATCAACGGCCCAGCCATCGTCCTTCTCGCGTTCTACATCGCGCTCGCCGACAAGCGCGGCATCGCACGCGACGCCATCGGGGGGACGGTGCAGAACGACTGTTTGAAAGAGTTTATCGCGCAGCACGCATGGCTCGTACCGCCAAGGCCGGCGATGCGCATCGTGACCGACATGATCGAATTTTGCGCGACCGAAGTCCCGCGGTGGAACACGGTGTCGATCAGCGGGTACCACATTCGTGAGGCTGGGAGCACTGCGGCGCAAGAGTTGGCGTTCACGATCGCCGACGGGATCGCGTATGTTGAAAGCGCGGTCGCGCGCGGCCTCGATGTCGATTCGTTCGCGTCGCGGCTGTCGTTCTTTTTCGACGTACACAACGATTTCTTCGAAGAAATAGCCAAATTTCGCGCCGCACGCCGCCTCTGGGCGCGCATCATGAAAGAGCGTTTTGGCGCAAAAAAAGCCGATTCGCTGAAGCTTCGCACGCACGCACAAACGGCCGGCGTGTCGCTCACGGCGCAGCAGCCGTACAACAACGTCGTGCGCGTCGCGCTTCAAGCAATGGCCGCGGTCTTAGGCGGGACGCAATCGCTCCACACGAATTCGTTCGACGAAACGTACGCGCTTCCAACCGAAGAGTCGGTCACAATCGCCCTCCGAACACAGCAAATTATCGCCGAAGAGAGCGGCGTGGCGAACACGATCGATCCGCTCGGCGGGAGCTACTTCGTCGAAGAGCTAACAAGCCGCTTAGAAGCCGAAGCGATGAAGTACATCGCGACGATCGACGGGATGGGGGGGATGGTGTCCGCAATCGAAAAAGGGTACCCGCAGCGCGAAATCGCCGCGAGTTCGTATCGATTTCAGCGGCAAGTCGAGCACGGCGAGCGCGCGATGGTCGGAGTCAATCGCTACACGACAGATCGCGACCCGAAGATTCCGCTATTGCGCATCGATGATGAAGTGCAGCGAACCCAACTCGCTAATTTGAAGCGCGTGAAAGAGACGCGAGATGATGCGCGGGTGAAAGCGACGCTAGATGCCGTGAAGAGCGCGGCGGTGGGAGGGACGAATCTGATGCCGCCAATTATCGAGGCGGCGAAAGCGTACGTCACGCAGCAAGAGATCTGCGATGTGCTCAGAGGCGTGTTCGGGACTTACGCGGACCCGGCAGAATTTTAGGTCGAGGGAGCACCGATGCGCCATGCGCGCCGCGGAGCTTCCTCTCCCGCTTCGCGGGAGAGGGAAAGCGTGACGAAGTCACGCGAGGGTGAGGGCACGCGTCCGTCGCGGAAGAACACACGTCGACCAAGCTGTGGCCCAGTGACGCGCTGCACAGATGCAAGCTTCGACGAATGACAAGAACGACGTCGTCGACATCGGCAATCACGTTGGCGTTTGTGATACGCAGGATGGTAGGCCCTTGCCGGATGAGCCAAAGCTCGCGACAACCATTATGATAAACCGCCTTCCGCGATGCGTGCGATGGGCCGTCGAGTTCGAACACCATTGGTGGTTGCTTCGATTTTGATCTTTGTATGTGAATTTAAGAACCCTGAGCCCTCACCCTCGCGTGACTTCGTCACGCTTTCCCTCTCCCGCTCCGCGGGAGAGGATGCTCTGGATGCTCTGGATGCTTCAGGATTATGAGCTCACGCTTGCCTAGCCCCCACAATGCGCTCCGCTATCGTTTCGGCTTGGCGCACGCAATCCGGTATGCCCACTCCGTCGACCCCGCTCCCCGCGATGTGGAGCCCTGGCCATCGCTCGAGCCCTTGGCGAATGCGCGCCATCGTTGCGAGATGGCCTACCGGTGGTTGCGGGCTTGCTTTGTCGAAGCGAAACACTCTTGAAAAAAGCGGCTCGCCTTTAGTTCCCAAAAACGATCGCAGCTCTCGAAGGGCGATTTCGGTGAGGCCGTTGTCGCTCTCTTCCAGAACTTGCTCGCCCCACGCGCCGCCGAAAAATAGGCGTATCAGCACCGTATCGTCTGGAGCGCGGCCCCGCCATTTGCTCGAAACCCACGTCGATGCCAAGAACTGGCGCCCCGCCGATCGCGGAACGATAAACCCGAATGCATCGAGCGGCCTTGTGATGTCGGCGCGACGAAACGCCGTAAAAACGGTCGCCGTCGACGCGTACCGCATCTGCTCGAGGTCGCGCGCGATTTCTTGATCTAACGCGCGGATCATGCGTGCAGTCACGTGAACCGGCATCGCGAAAACGATGTCGTCCGCTTCGACCGATGCGCCATCATCGAAGTTCACGGTATAGCGCGACACACGGCTGCGTTCGTTCGCTGTGATCGACACGACGGTCGTTTCGAGGCGCAGCGTCGCTTTGCCGAGACGGCCGACGAGCGCGTTGATGAGCGTTCCCATGCCGCCGCGAAGCGACAAAAACGCGCTTGATTGCGCGCCGCTTGATTTGCCAGCCGCCTTTCTTTTCGCCGCACGCATCGCTCGAATCAGCGAACCGTATTTTCGTTCCGCATCGACCAGCTGCGGGAACGTCGCGCGTACCGACAGTTGATGCGCGTCACCGGCGAAAATCCCCCCTAAAAGCGGCCCTGCCAATCGATCGGTTACTTCGGCGCCAAGGCGACGCGAGATAAAGTCGCCCACCGACTCGTCATCGTCGTCGCGCCATACGCGCGGTTTGACCAGCAGCTCGAAGGCCATTCGCACTTTCGCTCTCCACGACAACAGCGAGCTTTTTGCGAGCGGCATCACTTCCGTTGGGATACCGAGAACGACCCCTTCCGGCATCAACATGAGCTCGTCGTCGTGCATGACGTACACGCGGCGCGTCTCTTCGTTCGTTCCGATGATCGAATTTTCAAGCCCGAGCTCTTTCGCCAAGAGCGTTGCATTCGGCTTTGCAGCAACCCATGAATCGGGGCCGCCGTCGATAGTAAACTGGTCGTGCAATTCGGTAACGATATTGCCGCCCCAACGTTTGGATCGCTCGACGACCGTCACGTCGATCGCTTCGCCTCGTTCGCGCGCTCGCTTGTCGAGAAAATACGCCGTTGAAAGACCGGTAATGCCGCCACCGACAACAACGACACGCCTCGATGTCATCCCAGCTCCCCTTCCACCAACTTTCGACGACGTGACGCTAGCGCGCCCAAAAGCGGCTCTGCGACATCGACGATCACATCAACCATCTCTTCGTCGGCGTTTGGCGACTCTGTTCGCGTAACGGTGATGTTGCGGGCTCGCGCGTACTCGGTAATCTCGATGTCGATGTCGTAAAGAATTTCGACATGGTCGGCCAAAAATCCTATCGGCGCGATCAGCACGCGATCGAACCCGGAGGCTTTGGCGTGGGCAAGCCCGTGCACAAGGTCGGGCCCCAACCAATCGACTGTCGGCTCACCGGGTGATGCCATTCCTTGGCTCTGAAACACTACCGTATTGAGCGGCGCGCCGTCGCCTAACTCCCGCACAATTGCCGACGCGCTCGCGTGAACGTCGCTCTCGTAGCGATCGCCCGCAGCCACGACCGATACCGGCAGCGAATGCGCACTCATCAGCAGCGCCGTTCGCGCACGCCCTTGGCGCGACGACGCGCCGAGAGCAGCCTCGATGCGTCGCGCAAAAAGGCGGACCAATGTGCGATTTTTCCCCCAATTTGGCGCACACTCGATCGGCATATCGCCCGCTCCAATTTCGTGCGCAGCACTTAGCAGAGCCGATGCGTAGACGGCCGCTGAATGCTGCGCGAGCGGGACCATCGCCACTTCATCGACGCCGAGTGCGCGGAGCTCTCGCAGCGCATCGCTTGGCGACGGGTGCGACAGCCGATTGGCAAGGCGGACAGGAATGCCTAGACGCGCCTCGACCCGCTTGGCAAGCTCACGGTTGATCGCGTTGAGAGGCGAACCGCCAATCGCTTCGTGGCGACGACGCACTTCGGCGACAATGTCAGGTGGCGCCGGCTTACCACGACGAATTTTGGCCAAAAATGCCGGCAATTCGTCGAGCGAATCGATACTCCCATGCGACATTAAAATGAGTCCGAGCATCATCGCACCATTCGCGTTTCGGTGCGCCTCAGCGCGCACTCATCTTATGAACGTGCTCGACAACAGCTTGCACGTTTTCGACCGGCGTCTCTGGGAGAATGCCGTGGCCGAGGTTGAATATGTGCCCCGCGCGCCCACCGGCCTCTGCGAGAACGCGATCGACATGCTTGAGCAGAACGGGCTGCGGCGCAAAAAGGAGCGTTGGATCCAAATTGCCCTGCACAGCGCGGTCGTAACCGACGCGGCGCCATCCGTCTTCAATCGGCGTGCGCCAATCGAGGCCGATCACAGTCCCTCCGGCATCGCGCATCGGTTCAAGCAGCGAATACGTCCCGGTTCCGAAATGAATCACCGGCACCCCGGCTTTCATCACGTCTTGCAAAATGCCTCGCACGTGCGGCTGAACGTATTCGCAATAGTCGGCCGCTGACAGCTGGCCCACCCACGAATCAAACAGCTGCACAGCATCGGCCCCAGCTTTGATCTGCGCGTGCAGGTAGAGGCGCACCACGTCGGATAGCTTCGACATCAAGAGGTGCCACGCCTCTGGGTCGCTGTACATCAGGCGCTTTGTTTTCGCGAAGTGCGCGCTCTTGCCACCTTCAATCAAGTAGCTTGCGAGTGTGAACGGTGCGCCGGCAAAACCGATCAGCGGGACGCGTCCGTTGAGCTCGCGCTTGCACATCGCGATCGCATCGAGCACGTAGCCGAGCCCTTCGTGCGGCTCGATGACGCGCAATTTCTCGATTTGAGAACGATTTTCGATCGGCTGATGAATGACCGGCCCTTCGCCTTTGGCAAACTCGAACGAGGCGCCCATCGGCTCGAGCGGAAGCAAAATATCGGCGAACAGAATGCACGCATCGACACCGAGGCGAAGCGGCTGCAGCGTGACTTGCGTGGCGAGCTCAGGCTTTTTGCAAATCTCCAAAAGCGTGTATTTTGCCCGTAATTCGCGGTATTCTGGCATGTATCTGCCGGCTTGGCGCATAAACCAGACCGGCGTACAGTCGACTGGCTCGCGGCGGCACGCGCGTAAAAAACGGTCATTCATCGACGTAGTAATACGATGCGCATCGCGCTCGGGCGAGCCGAAAAGGGATAGCACGGCGCCCTTGCAACTTCGACAACCGCTTTTGTCGTTTACAGCTGCGGATCGTGGCCGATCGTCACATCGTTGAAATGGACCTGACCGGCCACGTTACTATCGAAGACAACTTTGATTTCCGTTACTTTTGAAAGGTCACCGTCCGGGTTTAGACGGGCCGCGGGGAAGTCGATCGCTTCGTACCGGAACCCGCGATCGCGCACCACCCGCCCAGCTCTAAACTCTTTGGCACTGAGATACGACGACGTCGTCCCGTCTTGGCGCACGACTGCCAAGAAAAAGTTACCGACCAAACCGAGCACGCGCACGCGTACATAGGAAATTTTCGCGAGTGACAACCGCGGAAACTCTCTGAGCCGAAGGGCAACACTTCCGAACGGTTCGCTCTTTGGCCAAAACAGAGCCTCGTTCAATGAGGCGATTTGCTGCCCGTCGACCATCGGAAATTCGTTGCGATCAATCCGTGTGATATCTCGTATCGACGCCGGAAGCGGCTTCGACGGATCGAACATGTCGTTGAAGCCGAGGTCGGGATCGGCACTGACATTCGCCAACATGAACGCCACGACGCTGACTCCTGCGATCAGCTGCTGCTCCGGTGAGCCGGTCAGTTCAGGATTAAAAATCTGATGGGCGCCGTAGACGACTGGGCACTTTTCGATTTCGCTCGTTTGCCATTGCGAATTGAAATAGCGATGATTGGCCCCCCAAACGGCCAGCGTGGCCTTAAGCTCGTCATCAACACCGGCCGCGCGCATTCGTTCGTACGCTTTCATCTGCGATCCCGGCGGGACATCGCCGTCGCATACCGGCATTAGCGCCACCCACGCGACGCCATTCGCGAGTTCATCTCCCGAATCGGTCCCGGCGATTTCGAAAACACCTTTGAACGAAATCGGAACGCCGATGCGATCTTTCCAGGCGACGTCGCGCTGATATTCGTTGTGCGCGAGGCGAACCGCTTCGGCTCCGCGCGAATGGCCTACGAGACCCACATGACCAAAATCGATCTTCCCGCGCAAATCGATGCCTAACACGGGAGGCGTCGGTTCATCGCCGGCGTTCCACCGCGCTAGCTTTTCGATGTGCCTGAGGACTAAACGCGCTCGAGCAAAAACGCGGTTCGGGTCGTGGCCTTCGAGCGGCCCGTCGATCGGAATGCCGCGATTCGCGTTGATCGAAACGACGATGTAGCCGTGCGATGCGAGGCGCTTTGCGAGGTATTGAAAACCGAGATAACTCGGCGTTTGACGATAGCCGGCGGGGCAAATCCCCGTTTTCGCGTAGTCGTCGTTGTCGTCGATGCGTGGGTTAACACCGTGACCGCACGTGTAATAGTTGCCGTGCATGATGACAACGAGCGGACGCGGACCCACGAGTGGCACGGGCCAGACAACATTCGCCCAGATTTCGGTTTCGATCTCAGGAAGGACGACCGGATCGATCGCCGCTGGGAATTGATAGTCGGCTTCCGCCGTGGGGAATGGGCCGAATCCGTCGCCGTTGGCCTCTTTCGAAAAAGTGGCGCCGTTGTTCGGTCGACCGCGCTCGACTGTGAGCGGGCCTTCGATCACGACTGCCCCTTGGCCCGGGACGCGTGGAGACGTGGCGGGCTTAGGCGCGCTGCATGCCAGCGACGATGCGACGACGACGTTGATTACCAAAAGACGCCAGCTGCCCATCGGCTCCCCTTCTTTCTCGACCTTACGGCGGTCCGGCCCCTAGCGTGATGTCGTAAAGAAACATCTCCCCAGCGTTGCTGTTGTCAAACACCAGTTTCACTTTGACAACAGGCGACTCCGAACCTTCAGGATTTAAGCGGTCCGCAGGAAAATCGATCGCTTCGTACGTGTTTCCTTCATCAACAACAATCCTTCCAGGCCTAAAGTCTTTGGCATTGAGAGAAGGAGACTTCGTCTGGTCGGCGCGCACCACAGAAAAAAAGAAGTTGCCTGTCATCATATTCGCGCGAACCCGGACATAGCGAATTTTGGTGAGCGAAAATGGCGCGAATTCGCTGAACACACCGGAAAGGCCGCCTATCTTCCCGCCCTTCCCCCGCTCCCAGCTAACGGAGTCTTCTGCCTTTCCGATTTCGCTTCCGTCGAACGCCGGGAATTCGTTCCGATCGATCCGCGTGATCTTCGCTATCGACGCGGGGAGCGGCTTTGTCGGGTCAAACATGTCGTTGAAGCCGTTGTCCGGTTTGATATCGACATTGGCGCGCATAAACGCCACGGCGCTCACGCCAGCGACGAGTTGCTGCTCCGGCGATCCGCCGAGCTCCCAATCGAAAATTTGACCGCCTCCGTGAGCGGCGAGGCATCCCGCTATTTCACTCACGTGCCATTCCGAATTAAAGAAGTTGTGGTTCGCCCCCCAAATCGCCAACGTCCCCTTCAGCCCTTTATCTTGGGCGGACGCTTGATGTCGCCCATACGTCCTCATTTGGAAGCCGGGCGGGATGTCGCCATCGCACACCGGCATAAGCGAAACCCACGCGACGTCGCTAGCAAGCGATTGTTCGTAATCGGTCCCCGCGATCTCGAAAATCCCCCTGATTGAAAGCGGCACGCCTATCCGATTTTTCCACGCCGCACTCTTTTTGTATTCGTTATACGCAATGCGAGACGCTTCGGCTCCACGCGAGTGTCCGACGAGGCCCATATGATCAAAGTCGATCGTCCCGCGCAAATCGATCCCGAGCTCTGACGGAGTCGGCTCATCTCCCGCGTTCCATCGCGCTAACTTTTCAATGTGCCGCAGGATCAACTTAGCGCGCGCAGCCATGCGAAGGGCGTCGGCGGTGCCCGGCTTGTCGTCAATGGCGACGCCGCGATTGGCGTTGATCGACACTACAACAAAGCCATGCGACGCGAGTCGGCTCGCGATGTACTCAAAACCAAGATAGCTCATCGCCTGGCGATAACCGTTTGGACACACTCCTGTTGCCGCGTAGTCGTCGTTGTCGTCAATGCGTGGGTTAGATCCACGGCCACATGTTGGATGCTGACCGTGCATCATGACAACAAGCGGATGAGCCCCTTCGAACGGCACCGGCCAGACGACGCGAGCCCAAATTTCGGTTTCGACGTCCGGCATGACGAGCGGATCGATCGCTGCGGGGAAGCGATAGTCGTTCCCGGCAGTTCCACGCGAACCGTATCCGTTGCCGTTTACCGCTTTTGAATAGCCTGTAGAGTTGGTCGGTCGCCTACGTGCGATCGTGAGCGGGCCTTCGGTCACGAATGTCGGTTGGCTTGCAACATGGGGGACGGCGGGAGGCTTAGGCGCGCTGCATGCCATCGACGATGCGACCATGATGACTAGAGATAGAATCGCAGTGCGCCGATTGCCCATTTGTTCCCCTGAATAGACACGTCGATCAGACACGTTTGGGCGGCGGGGGACAAGCCCCTGCCCTACGGATGGCCGTGCCCTGGCCCTAAAATCTCTCCCCATTTTGCGTTCACGTCGAACTCATGTACGTGTGGCGGCTTATGGCACGAGATGCATAGCGCTTGGCTCGGAACTCGTTGAATGAGCTTTTTATTGGCCGTTGCCGCGTGCGCTGACCCTGGACCGTGGCACGTTTCGCACTGCACATTTTTGAGCCGTTCGACGTGCGTCACCGTGCTGCCGCCAGGCGCGTCGTATCCGGTCACGTGGCAGCTTACGCAGTCGAGATTAAATTCTTTAAACTGGTTTGCCAGCGTCGCGTAGGCGCGTGAATGCGCCGTCTTGTTCCACACGGCGCGCGGTGCGGCGTGGCAACCGGTGCAGACGTCAACGCCGACGTACGACGGCTTCCCGGCGGTTGGCGCGGGAGGAACGCGCGCGGCGAACAGCTGCTTATTCTGGTCGTTTACGGCGCGATAATACGCTTTCATCGCTTCGATCATTTGCGCGTTCGAGCCAAGGTTGTCGCGAATGTCTTTCACGGCGTATTTAAAATAGCTCCCTTGGGGCGGCGACGGCGACTCCTGCGACGCAGCGATCTCTCCCTCGATCTGCGCGACATCGGCTCGGCGCTTTTCGATGTCGCTCTGCCCAATTTTTCCGTCTCGCTCCCACGTCGCGATCCGCACTCGCAAATCACGCACGCGACGATTGAGCGCGTCACGCTTCTGCGCTGCTTCGACGCCGTCTGCGTCAGCGAATGCATACGACCCGCCGCGCACGTACAAATCGAGCATTGCGACGCTTTGCATGTGATTGCCTGTCTGCGCAATCAGCACGTTCCCCACGCGATCGACCGGCGGCGCTGTTGTGTTCTCTTCGCCGCGATCGCCCGCCGACCCGACGAGAATCGCTGTCAAATTTGGGAGCTCTTCGGCGATCCGTTTTGCTTCGCCCCGACCTGTCGACACAAGTGCGATCGTCACTTGCGGACCGAGCTTTTCGACCTCGGCCCACGCCGCGCGCGCAACCTCCATTGGCGGCCTAATCTCGAATGGCGGCTCCACAGGACCGATGCTTGCATTCGGCGGCGCGATGAGGCCGATAAAGCCGACTTTCACGCCACCAACATCGACAAGCGCAACGCGCTTCGCGCTCTCAGCGCCGGTTAGCATCGCCCCCCCGCTCTCGTGCACCAACGAATCGAGCACACCGGCACCAGCCGCCCAATCGTTCCACCCCGGAGCGAACGCTCCTAAACCGAGCATGTGGAGCCCGCGCGCCAGCATCTGCGCTTTGGCCACATCTTGCTCTTGATGCCCGTGCGCTAGTGTCGGGTCGGTGAAAAATAGCGGCCCTGCGGTCACGAGGATTGACGACGGAGCGACCTTTTTTTCCGAAGCGACCCACGCCGCGAGGTGGTCAAGCCCACCGAGCTGATCTTTGACGCAGCCGCACGGTTCAAGCGCGCCAGCAACATCGCTCATCATGTAGAGGCGAAGCGTCGGCGCCGCTTTTTCGGCCGTTGCCGGAGCGACGGTTGCGGCCCGCTTGAGCGGATGACAGGCATCGCACGCGCCTAAAATTGCAGCCAATCCGAGCGCGCAAATAAGCGCCAACGAAAATGAAATTCTATTAAACATCGCTCTCTCGGAACATAGCAGCTCCTCGATCTACCGCATGTGTGCGCGCACGATCGTGCAATACGAGAGATACGCCGCTTCGTGAATCGATGCGATTCTTACTGCACGCTCGAGGAGATCGCGCTTCTCCGCCTTCGTCCATGGCTTTTTTGGCGGCTCGGTGGCGCCTCGTTGGTGCGCGGCGGCTGATAGTTGCCCCAGATAATCGCAGAGCCCGTTCAGATCTTGATCGCGCAGGTCGGATAAAACAAGCCGATCTTCTTGCGGCGACAATCGACGTACGAGCATCGATTTCCCGCCCATGGTCGTTGTTCCCAACCGCTTTGGAACCGACGCGACGCATGCTCGAGTCGCCATTTCGACGCGCGCGGCTGGCGGAACGTGCGGCGTCGTCCCCCACGCGGCGCCCGCAGGAGCTCCCTCTTCTTTGATGTCGAGCACCCACGCTCCGTTACCCTCACCGTCATCAGAAGCGCTGTTGCCGCGCACCAGAACAGCGAGTCGCAACGCGCCTAAACTTCCGTTCCCCGCAACTCGAAACGTTGCATCGACGATCTCCATCTGCGCCGCGGTCGGTCGCATTTTTTCGGCTACCCCTTTTGTGTAGCGCGCGATCGCCCCCGGGAGTTTTGCCATCCATTCACTTGGAAGCTCTAGGTACCCTTTGCTTCTCTTGAAACGACGCTTTTTTCGCACAATTTCGGTTCGATGTTCGAGTAGCGCGCGCTGTTTGCGCGCCCCCGACCGCTCGACGAGCATCCGAACCGGATCAGGAATTGCTAGGTCGTCAATCGCTCCGCGAAAGCTCCGATGGGCGTACGCGTCGATAAGGCGCGCACAGAGTTCGAGCGACCTCAATCCGCTCGACCCGAACTGCCGACCGACAAGAATCATGCTCGCCGCAAGCCTTACGACATCGATCGACCAGGGCCCAATGAACGCTTCGTCGAAATCGTTTAGCTCGAAAACCGCTGTCAGTTGCCCCCGCTTGTTGACCGCGTAGGCATGCACTCCTCCCTCCAATTCAGCGCGACTTCCGCGCTCGGGTCGGTACGCGCCAAAATTTTCAAGATGTAGATCGCCCGCGATCCACCCCGCCCCGGCGGGCCCTTCCGCGAGCCATTTGTCTTCGCTTAGCAGTTCGAAAAAAAGCGGCGCCGAACCGCGAAAAAAAGCGAGCGGCGATGACGTCATTCTCGTGCGCTTCGTGGGCCACAAATCGACGACGCGCGCAGCTCGTTCACGATCGCGTTCGTATTGACGTAGCGCAAGCTCATGAGGATCAATTTTGCTCATCGTTCACTTCCGTATGGCTCATCCGGCATTTTTGAGTTTTTTTTCGCCATGCGATGCGTCAATTCGAGCGAAGTTGATTCGTTGCTCCGACCGCGATGTGAGACTAACCGCTTGTCGATGCAAGGTCTTTGACAAACGTTGACGAGACGCAACGCGTTACGACGGACTTTTACAGCGCAACGCGCTGCGGCTCTGACTTTCTGCCCATTGCGGTCTGTCAGGAGGTGTGAATATCGTGCCTTCAGCGGAGGGTCAGGTGAGATTACATCGGCTTCTTTCTTTGTGCGCAGCGGGCAGCGCGGCAGCGGTTCTTGTCGTCGTAAACCCCGGCTGTTCTTCTGATTTTGACTCGACGCGAAAAGCGCCCGAACGCGGCACGTTAGGGCGTGAACTCTTCAGTTTGGTTTGCGACCGCATCGGTGCGCAGGCGCTTCGAGAAGATGTTACCGGTGCGTCGTTTCACGACGTTTGCCACCGAGCTGCCGACGGCTCGTACACCAACAAAGTTGACAGATCGCGGCTCATCGCGATCGACCCGCACGCAGTTGACGCGGAGGGGAAAGCGGTGTCGATCGACGCGCAAACTTCGCATCGCGCGTATCGCATCGCCCGCATCGAAGCGCTCGCAGCGCGGCGCGAAGAGATCGTCGAGGCGCTCGACGCGGCGCTTCCGAGCGATGTGCAGCACGAGCTCGCCAACGTGCTCGGCCGCGTCGTCGATTTGTACAACGACGAGACAATTCCGCGCGTAACGCGAGCGCTAGGTCGGTTTGCGAAACGCGTCGAGTCCGATCCAGAAGCGCAAAATGCGCTCACTCGCATCAGTGGGCGCGAAGGGTATCGCCCACTTCCAATCGCGCTTGGCGCCGTGCGCCCAATTCTCGCATACCCGCGCATTGTCGAGCTGGTCGATTCGTTTCTAGCGCTAATTTCAGCGGAGCCGCCTGGCGCCAGCGCGACTGTCGGTGAATCCGACGCGCGCAACGACGAGCGCCCTGACGCGCGAATGAGTGGTCGCGCCAATCGCCAATTTCAAGCGCTACTCGAAGTGTCGCGCGCGGAGTTTCAGGCGGCCGAGCTTAGCCCGTCCATCGGGGCGCTCGCGAGTCGGCGCGATCCGCATATCAATCGCGAGATTCTCTCGCGGCCTCGCACGGCGCTCGAGCTTGCGCGTGAAATTCTTCTCGCCGAAACGTCGCCCAGTCCCAGATTGCCGCCCATCCCGCGATTGCCGAGCGCCCCTTCTTACATCGTTCGGCGTGACGCCCGCGGGCTCGCATCGGTTGCGCTGGCCGCGGGGCAAGTGCCAGCTCCATTTGTCGATTCGTCGGGTTCAGGGGTGCCTGATATCAATGCGGCCGGCGGGTTCATATTTGAAGCCGGCAATGATGCAGCGCCGTCGCCATTTTTTTCGCCACGGCTCCCAGACGGCAAGCGTGACACCTTCGGCCGCGCGATAAGCGCTAGCGACGCGCCGCTCTACAATTACGTTGATGTGAATCGAACGTATTTTTCGCAGTTCGCGCGCGATGTCGCCCCGTTGATTGCATCGGCGCCCCAAGCCCAAGATGGCTCGATCGTCGATGCGCTGGCCGGCCTTCTCGTTCTCGCCGGTCCACGCGATCCGCAGTCGACAACACAAAAAGTCTATGCGCACCGCTCGGTAAAGTATCGCGCGTTTCACCCCGACAATTCACCGATGATCGATCTGCTCTACGCCGCTTCGGCGATGGTAACCGATCCGGTCGCCGATGATGCGCTCGCCCTCGTGTCAAAGTTGATGCAGGACGACCCAAACGCGGTCGCTCGCCTCGTCGCTCTCACAACACGACTGGCATCGCTCGCAGAGTTGCACCCAGAAGCGCATCTCGCGAGCGGCTCAACATTTTGGGACGACATGATGGCAGTCGCCGTCGAAATCGTTCAAGAGCCGGGCGTCATCGAAGATCTTCTTCGTGCCCTTGCCGAGCGCCCGACGCAAAAGCTCGGCGATGTTTTGCCCAACTATTTTCGTTTCAAAGACGAGCTTACATACGATCGCGACAATTTGAACGGCGTGACGTTTAATCTAACGACCGGCAGCCTCTCACCAATGAGCACGCCAGTCGACCGCTCCCGCCCCGACACCGGCGAAAATCGGAGCGCGATGCAGCGCTTTTTGCAGCTGCTTCACGACGCAAATGGGCTCGCGGCGTGCAACAAAGACGGCGCCGTCGCCCACATCCGGTGGAAGTTTCGCGGCCTCGATCTCCCTCTCCTCAATCTTATTCCGCTCAATATTCCAGTTAATTTCGACTATCCGAACGATCCGACCTGGGGGCGAATTCCAAGCGACGCCGTATGCGCACTCGTCGGAGAATCGCCGCCACGCCGTATCTCCGAGTGCGGCGTAATCGGCTTTGAAAATGTCGACGCGCTCATCGTCGATATCGTCGTCGGCAACCCGCGATTCGAGATTCGCGACCGCTGTTTGAGCAAGCTGCTCGCGTCGCCGTACGCCCAGTGGATTGGCGGCGGCGATAATTTTCTTCAAGATATATCGGGAATTCGCGGATTTTCGACGCATCCTAACGTTAACGGCATTTCCCGCCTCGTCTATTTTGATACGCCGTTCCCTGGATTGCCGAGCGATACGACGCGCGCGAATTCAAAGACATCGAACTTTATTGTCGACGTGATGGATCCCGTGCCATCGATGGTGTGTGACCCCGCGCCTATCACGACGGCCGACGGGAAGACGTTTAACCTGCGGCGGTGCGCGAACGTGAAAGATACGCTTCGCGTGCGCGACCGCAACGCGCTTTTTCCGGTTGAACAGAACGGCTTTGTCGAAGCGGTGCGTCCACTCGCGAGCGCTTTCGCGAAGCACAACAAAGCGCTATTTTTCGTCGATCTATTCGACGCGGCTCACTTGCATTGGGGGAGCGCGTCGCAATCGCGCGATGAGTGCGACCCAGCCGCGCCTCACGGTTCGCCTGGTGCTCGCCGCGACGCAAGCCAGGACGCCAGATGGTGCGCGCAGAGCGGCGTGGTGACATACGAGCCGCTTCTAGCAGACATGATGTCGGGCGATTTATTCCCCGAACTTGGGCGCCTTGTCCAAAAGCTTTCATCGGTAAAAATTTCGCACTGCACTGGGGTCGACGCGCGAACCCACGAGTGCCGCGGCGTGGTCGAATACGATGGCGTTCGAGTCGTCGCTGAGCTCGCGCGGGCGATGCTCGATCCGTCGCGGCGTCCGGGGCTCGTCGATAGGCACGGAAGGAGCTACGCAATTCGAAACGACGGCGCACACGCTCCGCTCACGCCGATGTACATGCTGGCCGATGCATTCAGCGGGATCGATGCGGCATTCGAAAAAGACCGCGCGACAAACGCTGATGGCGTCGATCACGGCTCTCTATGGAAGGGGGCTCGCTCGCGGCTGTTCAATCAGTTTCTCGCGGTCGATGGCGCGGGCGATAGCGCGGAGTTCAAAAACAAAGAGTTCATCGCGGCGCTAACGTCGGCGCTACCGCTCCTACGCGCGCAGCTCGCGGCCAACTGCTCACAATATTCGATCACCGGTGAGTGTTCGTGGCGTGTCGATTCGCTTAGCGCGAAAATCAGCGATGTTGTGCGCGGGCCGCTCTTTTCTGCGATGGTCGATTTGAGCGACGCAGTTCGCAAAGATCCGCGCGCGACCGAGGAGATCCAGAAGCTTTTCATCTATCTCGTCGACCCACAATCAGGCAACGACTCGCGTCAGGCGACACTTGGGTCGCTGGTTGATATTCTTCAATGGCTCGACGACGACAAGAACATTACGCCGCTCATGCGCCTCGCTTCCGAAGCGATCGCTTCCAGTCATGTCGACGGCGCACTTGAAGTCAGCGAAGAAGGCGTAGTGAACGCCGGCATCAACGCGCTGACCCGTATGCTCGCGCATTCGTATGACAGCGGCGGTCGCCGCAATATCACGGCAGAGCGCGATCCTACCGGCGCGCTCCCAGCTGTGATTCGCAATCTCGTCACGCCGATGCCGAAGGGGCTAAATCGTGGGGATACACCGATCGATGTATTGATGTCGGCGATGGGCGATGTGAATCGTAAGATCCCGGGCGATACCGCGAGTTACGCAGCGCTCGATTTTGCCAATATAGCCGACGAATTAGGCCAATTTTTGCTGGATCCCGCTCGTGGGCTTGAGCAAATGTATGAAGTGATCCGTCAAGCTACTGCTCGTCATCCTTAGAGTTTGCGTGAGGTTCCGTTGCGTTTTTTGTATTTCGGTCGTCCGTCGTGGCGACCGGTCTTTCTGTTAGGCGCGGCTGTCTTTTTTTGTAAGGTCGGCGAATCGCACGCTTCGGGGCTTTATTTTTCAGATCGCGGCGTGCGCCCTATGGGGCGTGGTGGGGCATTTGTCGCCGGCGCCGACGATGCCGGGTCGATTTGGTACAATCCCGCGGGGCTCGCCGATGCGGGGACAAGCCTTCTCATTGATGCTTCGTATTTGCACTTTTCAAGCGCGTACTCGCGTGAGCTTCGTGTGGTCGATGCCGACAACACGGTTCGTCATGTGACGTCGCCGACTGTTCGCGGCAGCGCGCCATTTTTGCCAATTCCGACAGCCGCAGTGTCGTTCGCGATCGACCGCAAACAAACATGGACGCTCGGAGCCGGCGTTGTCGCTCCGTATGTCGCGCTGGCAAACTACCCTGACGTTGTGCAAGGGCAGCCATCACCTGCGCGCTATGCGCTCGGCTCATTCGCCGGGTCGGTGTTGGCGATTCCGGGGCTGTGGGTCGCTTACAAGCCGGCCCCGTTTATTCGGTTCGGAGTGGGGATTCAGGCGCTTGTTGGGGTTTTTAAGACAACTGTGACGTTTAGCGCGAGCCCGCAAGACCGCCTGCTCGGCGCACCAGAGCAGCCCGAGTTTGATAGCCAGAGTCGGCTCAGCGTGGGGCCGATCATCGCGCCGACTGCGAATGCCGGTGTGATCATTGAGCCGGTGCGCTGGGTTCGCGTCGGCATCAGCGGGCAGCTACCGATGACGGTCAGTGCAGACGCCACGCTAAAAGTGCGGCTCGGGTCGAGCGTCGCCTTTGATGGCGCGCGTGTGAGCGGTGAAACGGCGCATGTGCGATTTAGGCTGCCGGGGATATTGCGGTTTGGCATTGAAGGGCGTCCAACCGAGTCGACACGAATCGAAGTGGCGTATGTGCGCGAATTTTGGAGCGCGCACCGGGCAATCGATGCGCAATCGGTCGACATCGCGATCGATGGGATCGTCGGCGCACCCCCTTCAGTCGCAATGCCGCCTATCGGGATTCCGCGAAATTTTGTCGATTCGAATTCGTTTCGGCTCGGAGTCGAGCAATTTTTTGATATCGGGCAGTACCGAATCGATGCACGACTCGGGGCCGCATACGAAACGAGCGCCGTGCCTCCAGCATATTTGTCGCTAAGTTCGCTAGATTTTTCAAAGCTCGCGGCGACGGCTGGCCTTGGATTTCATATCGGGCGGCGGTGGCGCCTCGACGCGGTCTATGCGCACTATTTTATGGCGAGTACGCGGGTTGGGCCTGAAATTGCCAAAATTCCGCGGATTAACCCGCTTTCCGGGAACGCGCCTGCTGAATTTGTCAATGGCGGAAGGTACTCGGCCAACGCCGATCTTTTTGGTGTCGGCGTTAACGTGACATTTTAGGTACCGCCCCAAGAGGCGCGATTCGGTGATGAAGTGCGACTATTTGGGCTATAGTTGGTGACGTGAAAACCATCGTTGCTGCTCCGCTCGCCCTCCTAGTGTTCGCATGCTCATCGTCGCCTCCACTGGGGCCGCCCCATTCAAGATCGACAACGACAGCGCGCGCTCAAAAAGAAGCGCACGAGCAAGAAGAGACGTATGAATTCGCCGCGACGAGGCCGTCAATCGAGTCGCGACTGCGAACCGAGATCGATGAGCTCGACGCACGAATCGCCGCGGCAGCGAAAGAACACACAGGGTCACTCGCGAAAGCCGCGGTCGACGCGAGCGAAGAGGGGGTGGCGATGCTCAAGAGGGAGCGAGAGGCGCTCCTAAGGGCCTACGCAGCCATGGTGTCCGCGGGGCGCAAAGAGTGGCCAGCCGCGCGTACTCGGGTGAAGAAGGCGCTTGATGAGCTGGTAGAGATGCTCGATCGGAAGAAGTGACCCCTGCGGGGACCTAGGGTCGGTCTTTTTACGTAAACGACCACCCGATGGGTTGACGCCGTACTACGGCAACACCGGGTAAGGCGACGCGTGCAGCGACAGACTGACTTCCGCTGATGTCGAGTCGCCTTCGGCTCCCGTCAGCCCGTGCTCTGGGAGGTTCACTTGGAATGGCTCTCGCCCTTCGATATCGATCGCGTAAGGCATTGCGTCGACCGCGGCGCAAGTGTGATACCGAAATGTGATCTCGAGCGGGATGTCTTTGTTGACGCGCCGCTGATGAAGCAGAAACTCGCCGTGAGCGACTAGCGTAACTACCCGAATGTCGTCCCCCTCGTCGTTCGTGGGGGCGATTTTTTGCACGTTCGTGGCGCTTGCCTGGTCGATCGACCGAATTGCAAATGCCGCAAATCGAGCCGATTCCCGCTCTCCTAACGGCACTTCGTCGCTTAGCCCCAACCACTTGCGAACTTGGCTTGTTTGCGCCTGATCTTTTGGCCGTAGACCAAACGAGTGCATATTGAGCGACATCATGTCGACGCGAATCGTCCCTCGCGAATTTGTCAGATTGCGCAGGTCGACCGTGAACTCGCCGAGCACAACGCTTGCCGCTCCACGAAGACGGATTGGCGTCGCTTCAACTTCGATAAATACGCGATTCCCCTCGGAATCGAGAACATATCGAGGCAGCGTTGCCACCGCTTCTGGGATCGATGGCTTGAGCATAGTCGCTCGCGGGGCGAGGCGGGTCTCTTGCCTGGGCGCGTGGCACGCGCTCAAAACGAGCAGCGCTAGCGATGCGAATGCACCAGAGCGCGCGAAACGATCCACGCCATAAAATCTTATGCGCATGTGACTGTAAGCCCCCCGTCGATCACCAGCGTCTGGCCTGTCATAAAACTTGATGCGTCGGATGCTAGGTAGACTGCGGCGCCTGCTATTTCTTCTGGGTAGCCGTAGCGCCGCATCGGTGTTCGCTGCACGAATAGATCGGCTACGGCTTCGTTTTCTACGATCGCTTTTGACAGGCGTGTTGCCACTAGGCCCGGCGCTATCGCGTTGACGCGGATGTTCTCGCCGGCTAGCTCCGTCGCCAGTGTCTGCGTCATTGAAATGACCGCCGCTTTTGTCATCCCGTAAACGCCTTGCAGCGGCGATGCGCGTAGCCCCGCGATGCTCGTAATGTTGACGATCGACCCTGGGGCGCGGCGCTCTCGCAAGTGCTTTGAGACGTTTCTGGCAAGCCAAAAATACCCTTTTACGTTCACTTCGAATGTCTTGTCCCACGCGGGCTCGTCGACATCGACGAACGGGCCTAGGTATGGGTTTGTTGCCGCGTTGTTGATGAGCATGTCGACTTTTCCAAAGTGCTCGATCGCTCGCCCAACGAGTGATGCGCAGTCGGCCTGCTTGCCTGCATGGGCTACGACTGCGTGAGCGCGATCGCCTAGCGACTCGGCAACGGCCGACAGTGCTTCGCCCTTGCGGGCGCTGATCACCACGCGAGCACCTTCGGCCACGAGCGCGCGCGCGATCGCCTCGCCAATGCCGCGACTTGCACCGGTGACAATCGCCACCCGTCCATCAAGACTATTTACGCTGCCCATCGCCTATCCTTCCATCGCTCTGCCATCACCGCTGCGCGCCAACCGCGACCACCCGCGCCTACTCTTTAACCACGCCGAGCGCGCGAAAGCGCTTGTACCGCTGCTCGACGAGCGCCTCTCCGCTAAGCCCTGCGAGCTTTGCCATCGCTTTGCGAATGGCCGCCCCCACGAGATCGGCCGCCGCTTTGCGATCGTGATGCGCTCCGCCGACCGGCTCGTCGATCACGGAATCGACAACTTTTAGGCGCAGTAGATCAGGCGCTGTCATTTTTAAGTGCTGCGCGGCATCGGCGGCGACCCCATTCTCTTTCCACAAAATAGATGCGCACCCTTCCGGAGAAATGACGCTGTACGTCCCAAATTCGAGCACGTTTACGCAATTGGCGAGCGCCAACGCGAGCGCGCCGCCGCTCCCGCCTTCGCCGATAATTGTGGCGACGATCGGCACCCGCGCGCGCGCCATTGCCGCGAGGCACGAGCCTATCGCTTCGCTCTGCCCTCGCTCTTCCGCACCGATGCCGGGGTATGCCCCCGACGTATCGATAAACGTAATTATTGGCAGACCGAATTTATCGGCCATTGCGTAAAGGCGCTCTGCTTTTCGGTACCCTTCGGGATGCGCCATCCCGAAATTGCGCTTCACATTCGCTTTTGTTCCGCGCCCTTTTTGATGCCCTACGACGACGATACTCGCGCCATCAAACCGCGCTAGACCACCTACAATCGCTGCGTCGTCGCCAAAACGCCGGTCGCCGTGCAGCTCTTGAAAATCGGTAAAAAGCGTCTCGATGTAATCGAGCGTGTGCGGCCGATTCGGGTGGCGCGAGAGCTGTACTTTTTGCCACGCTGTCAGATCGGAAAAAATTTCGCGCGCCAAACGCGCCATTTTTTCTTCGAGGCGCTTGAGCTCCGTATCGAACGACCGCCCTTGGCTCGTGAGACGCGTGATTTCGCGCATCTCGCGAATGCGGGCCATGAGCTCCACAATCGGCTTTTCAAACGGTAGAACATGGGCTGCCATTGCGGCGCGCAAGTTACCAGAATCGCGACAGCTCGGCCATCGCAAGGGCGTATTTGCCCGCGCCTACGGCATATGCTCTTCTTTTTCGATTACCGCGTTGTACTGCGTCGCGACGAGATTTGCCCACTCGATGAGCCCTTCCAGGTCGGATGGAATCAGCGGCCGTTCGGCCCTTAGGACGCGCCGTATTTCGAACAGAATGTGCTCTTGCGATGCGAGATAAAAGTGACCCAGCGTTTTTCGTGCGGCTGGCTCCACTACACTTTTTGACCTTGCGATCACTTGGCGATTGTGAAGCTGCACCGCCGTCAGCACCTCATCCACGTACGCCTCGAACCTCTGCCAATTCTCACCGCTTCGGTCCGCGCGGAGCCGCCTCTTGACGCGGTCTGCCACGCCTAGGCGCTCTGGTCCCCCTGGGAGAAAGACGATCGTAGTCGCTTCAACATTTGAAAACCCAACTGCCAGCAAATCGCGGCGAATTTGGGCCTCTTCAACCAAAAACTCCCCATCTTGATTCAACAGCGCGCGCCCATCGGCCGTGTACAAAAGAATATTGTCGAGCTCCTGGCGTCGAAACGCCGCGGCTCTGTATGTTGGCACAAACCCCACGGGGACAACGAAAGCTGAAGCTTCTGGACTTGCAGCCGCTGCCGCCAACGCACCGGCACCGCCGTCAGGATCTTCTTCGCCGTCTTCGTCTTCTTCTGCCACCGCCGCCATCGCCGCGGCCGCAGTTACTCGCTGCGAAGTGGCTGGAAATTTCCCGACCCTGCGCGCGAAGTCGGGCGGCGAGACGCCCCTAGATGGCGCCCGCTCGTCCCCCCCCCGCCCATTAATTGGCGCGCCAGATGCCGCGTGGTGCCCCTCTATCCCCCCTACGCTCGGTGGAACTTCAGCGTTGTGCTCGCAACCGACCAACACAATCGAAACTAGTAGGGCTCTCGAGTTCATCGGCTCAGCTCACTCCCAAAAAACGGTAGACAGACTCATCGAGCTGATGCCAGCTTCATACATCGTCGGCAAGCAATACGTCTGGGTACCAAGTGGGCTTAGATCGGTGCGGTGAAAATATGACGTGCATCGCCCCCCGGCGTTGATCAATGTTGCGGAAGGACACTTCAGGTTGTCTTCGCATACTTCTGGAGTGAAGCCATCTTCCATCGACGGAACGCACACGTTCGTCCCGTCTGGTTCGCATTTCATTGTCCAGTGAAGCGCGGCCCACCCGTATTCTTGCATCACATCGCCGAAGCTTGTGGTGCAGTCGCTGTCTTGTTTGCACGCTTGCGGGAGAACGCCACTGGCGAGCAAATTTCCGCCGCTCCCCCACTGCGCGCCCCAGGTGTTGCGGATCGTTAGGTTGATTACTTCGCCGTTCTCATCCGACGATTCTTGCGAGTTGACAACCATTAATGCGTGGTCGACATCGCCGCGCGCATAACGCATCTCGCACCCAGCCGCGTTTGCTACATTGCCGGCGGCAACGCAAATCATATGGTTGCCGACATCAAAATCGGTCAATTTTAGGCTGTTTCCGACAAGCATCTCGGTACACTTGCCGGTTAGAGCCCCCGCGTCTTGATGGATCAAGTGGTCGTACGCGACAATCCCGTACGCGTCTTTCGTTGTCAGCCCGATCCCCATGGGGCTGTCGCCTAAGTCGAGCACGTGCGTCGCCCAGGATGGCGCGGTGACAATCCGTGTCAACTGGGGGCGATCGACATCGTTAGCAAACGTCGCGAGCGTGAACGCAGGCGGAACAAAATTGGTTTTGTTTGCCCCAACATCGCAATATTCAAGCCTCGCGGCGGACGTGCATGCCCCTCCCGAACAGCTCTCCACCGGATAGCCAACATAATACCCGGCATCTTGATGCCCAACGAAATACGCGTTTGGCTCCGGCGCGGCAAATGGCGTGTCGTGCGGCTGCTGGCAGAAAAACTTGTTCGGCCCCGACTCACGCATCAGCAGCATCGACTGAACAATCTCTTCGAACCAGCCGCCAACGTTGCAAGCGGCGAACTGAAACTGCCAACTTGGGGTGCCAACCGTGACGGACGGATTGGTGTAGTTTGCAAAGCTGGTATCCAGTATCGGCGTCGCTTTGACAGCGGTTGCGTTAATCACCACCGGCGTCACATCGTACCAAACCGGCGCTTGGTGATTTGCGCGAGCATAAAGCGCCGCAAAATACTCCATCCCAACATGCACGTAGCATGTTGAGCATTGGCCTTGATCGTACGCCGGAGGGAGATACTGCGACCAATCGATCGTACCGCCGTCGGAAGGAGTTTTTGACTCTTGATGAATCGGCATCACACGACCAGCATGATCGGTGCTCGCCACCGCCCTCCCCCCATCAAACGTGACGGACTGTAAACTCCTCTTGGGCATCCCCTTCGCGTAGACCGATTTTTCCTCGTCGGTCTGCGCCTCGCAGTTCGGAATCTCCCTGTGCAGCGCTTCTCCGGGCGGCGCTGCGTTCGATGCTGAATCAGGAACGCCGCCATCGCTTGGCGGCTGGCCGCGCGCGCTCGGTTGGCAGGCGATCAGCGCCAACGACAAGAATGCCGAAAGAGGCCATAGAGCGACTTTAAACGAATAGATTCGGTTCATTGCCAATAGAAAGTCCCGAGCGCCATTGCGCTGATACCCGCTTCATGCATCGAGGGCAAACAGTACGTCTGCGGACGGGGCGTGTTGTCGGGGGCATGAAAGTAGTGGGCGCAGCGCCCTCCCGCGTTGATCTGCTTTGGATCGGCGCACTGCTTGCCGCGATCGGGCTCGCAAGCGTCCGGACTGTAACCCTCCTCCATCGCCGCGACACAAGCAGCTCCAACGCCAAGCCCGCACTTCATCGTCCAATGAAACTCGGACCAGCCGTACTTTTGCATCTCCGATGCAAAATGCGTCGTGCAATCGCTATCGGCAGTGCACGCGTACGGCTCTTGCACGCGCCCCTCCAAATTACCCCCCACGCCCCAAGTCGCCCCCCAGCTATTGCGAATTGTCAGATTGATCCCGGCATCGTCGTCTGCGCGCTCAGCGTTTACCAGCAGAAGCACATGGTCAATGCTCCCTTGATAGTATTGCACCGTGCACCCTGCGCCGCCGTCCCCGTCCTCGATGCAGATCACGTGATTCCCCATATCGAAATCGCTTAATTTTAGCGTATCGCCGATGAGCATCTCGCTGCATTTTCCGACCCGCTCGTTCGCGTCTTGTCGGAGCAACTTCCTGTACGCCATGATTCCGTAGTCGTCCTGCGCTGACATCTCGATGACGAGCGGGCTCCGATCCATGTCTAGGGCGTAGCTCGCCCACGCTGGAGTAATTCGCGTCAGCTGCGGGTCGGTTTGCGGGCTGTTGAAGCTCTCCAATGTGATACCCGATGGGACAACATTGGCAGTGTTTCCCGCTCCAACGTCACAAGCCGGAAGTTCGTTGGCGGCCACGCAGCTCCCCGCATCACAGCTTGCGAGCGGATACGCCAAAGCGGCGCCGGCATCGGTCGAGCGAATCAAATATGCGTTCGGCTCGGGTGAAGTGATCGGCGTATCTTGCGACTGCTGACAGAAGAACTTGTTTGGCTTCGCGCTCTGCAAGACAAGGAGACTTCGGACTACATAGTCAAATAGTCCGCCCGAGTTGCAAGCACCAACAGCGAACTGGGCGCGAGGCCAACCGGCCAATACGCGCGGATCTGCGTAAGTCGCGTAGTCGGTCTTGAGCGGCGGAATCCACGAGAACGCGGCGCTGATAATCGGGATGGGGGTAACGTCGTACCAAACGGGAATCTGATCGTTGGCCCGGGCGTAGAGAGCGGCGAAATACTCCATTCCGGCATGCGCGTAACATGTGCCACAGACGCCTTGATCGTATGCGGGCGCCAGGTATTGACTCCAATCAACCGGCCCGGCTGTCGACGGAGTTTTCGTGTTTTGATGAATTCGAATGGGAGCGCCGGAAGGCGTTTTGCTTACAAATGCGACGCCACCATCGTACGCGACCGTTGTGAGGTCGCGTGGCGGCATTTTTTTGTCATATTCCGCCAGTTCATCGGCAGTCTGCGGCTCGCAATTTGGCGGCAAGTGGCGCCTTGACCCCGCATCGGTGTCACCGCCGCTGTTCGGCGGTGGTCTGTCTCCGTCGCCATCGCCATCGCCCGGTTTCCCCGACGCCGCCGTCGGACTTCCCAGTTCGCAACCGATGGCGAGCATCGGCAGCAAAACGGTCAGTCGACGCAGAACGGCCTGAGAAAAACGCAGTCGCATAGCGAACGCTCCAGTGCGTGAAAAGTTCCGCCGCAACTGTCTCACGATTTCGCGAAAATCACATCAGTGAATGACTGGCTGTCAGGCGACTACGAAATCGCGCCAGTTTCTTTATCTTTCACGAATCCTCTGCCACACCGCCAAGAAGCATAAGAAGCATCCTCTCCCGCTTCGCGGGAGAGGGAAAGCGTGACGAAGTCACGCGAGGGTGAGGGCTCGCGCCCGTCGGTCAAGAACCCGCGTCAATCAAGCTCTAGCCCAATGCAGCGTCGCACAGATGCAAGCTGCGACAAATGACAAGAACAACGTCCTCTACATCGGCAATCACGTTGGCATTTGCGATACGCAGGATGGTAAGCCCTTGCCGGCTGAGCCAAAGATCGCGAAATCCATCATGACAAACCGCCCTCCACGATGCATGCGATAAGCCGTCGAGTTCGACCACCAGGCGCGCTTCGTGGCAGTAGAAATCGCATACGTACACTCCAATGGGATGCTGTCGTCGAAATTTCACCCCGAGCTGACGATTTCGTATCGCTGCCCAAAGAATGCGTTCAGGAATCGTCGTTTCCCGACGAAGCCGCCTTGCCCGTTGGATGACGTCCATGACACTTCATCGGACGGGAACCTGTTGCGGTTGCTTGATTTCGATCTTTGTATGTCAATTTAAGAACACTGAGCCCTCACCCTCGCGTGACTTCGTCACGCTTTCCCTCTCCCGCGAAGCGGGAGAGGATGGTCCGGTCACCACGGGGCTGGCTTGTAGTCTTTTAGAAACTGTCCGCAAAAGTGCTCACCTGTGTGCTGCCCTCGAAAAATCGGGTCGCAAATGCGCGCTGCGCCGTCGATGATGTCGAGCGGTGGCTGAAAGCCTAACTCGGCTTTTCTCGCGGCTAGGACGGCCGGATCTTCATCGGTCACCCAGCCGGTATCGACCGCGTTCATGTAGACGCCATCTTTTGCGTAATCGATTGCCGATGTGCGCGTCATCATATTGAGCGCCGCTTTTGCCATGTTCGTGTGCGGGTGTTTATCGGTCTTTTTTCCGCGATAAAACTGCCCTTCCATCGCCGACACGTTGACAATGTGTTTGTCAAAAGTTCGATCTTTGATCATGAGCGACTTTAGCCGCGCGTTCAGAATGAACGGCGCCACCGCGTTCACGAGCTGCACTTCAAGCAGCTCCGCCGTCGGCACTTGCGCCATCGTGAGACGCCAGCTGTTGATGCTCCGAAGGTCGACCTGCTGCAAATCTTCGTCGTAGCGTTCACGCGGAAACAGCTTTTCTGCCGGAGCAAAATCGTCGTCGATCAGTCGCACTTGCGACAGCTCGGCCGAACCCCACACGCCGATACCCGACGCCGAACTGGATGACGCAAATGCGATCGCGCTTTCGCCGCCGCCAACGCTCGGAAGCGCCGGGGATGCGTTTTTTGCGCCCCCGCCGACAATCTCTTTCAGCTCTTCGTGCGATGCCAATAGAACGCGCAAGCGCGGCGAAAGCTCCGACCACGAAACGCGCTCCGCTTCTAGCAGATGGGCATAAAAGCCCGGCGGACGACGCACCGTTTGGCACGCATTGTTCAAAATGAAATCGAGCCTTCCGAGGTGTAGCTCGAGGTAGCGTGCGAACATCTCGACGCTCGGCGGATGCCGAAGGTCGAGCCCAAATATTTCAACCCGCGATGACCATTCGTCATAGTCTTCTTCGCGGGCATAGCGTGCCGCCGCGTCTTGCGGAAAGCGCGTCGTGATCACAACATGCGCCCCTGCGCGAAGAAGCTTCAGCGCCGCTTGAAACCCTATTTTTACCCGCGCGCCGGTGACAAGCGCCACGCGACCATCGAGCCGCGCCGTAAACGATCGCTTTTCATAATTGAAGTCGCCGCAGGCCGCGCACATCGAATCGTAAAACGAGTGAACGCGCGAATACGGCTCTTTGCACACGTAACACGCGCGCGCTTTTTTGAGCTCGGGGCCCCCTTCATCGGCCTCGATTTCGGGCGATGGAAGGACCCATTTCGGCGTATAAACGGCCGCGGTTCGCTGAACACGCAGCGCACTCTGCGCCAGCGCCGCCGCATCTGCTTCACGGTCGGCCACGCGATTTCGGCGCCTGAACGCTTTGCCCATCCGCTGCTTTTCGTCTCGATTTGGGCGCGATAACTTGCCCGCGACCACAAGCAAATCGCGACGCGTTTCGACCGGAAATGCCGCAAAACTGGCATGATCCGCGAGAAAACTCTCCATCACGCGAATGCACGTCGCAAGCTCGTCGGCGGTCACGATGGCTGGTTTTTCGGACGGCGCTTCGGGGGGAGCGGCCAGTATATCTTTGGGCATTCGAGCAAGTGTTCGCTATTACGGAACGCCGTCAATCGAAAGGGTGCCGCGCGGCCATCGCCCGTCACATTTAGCCGATTTTACGGCCTCTCCGCAGAGCCAAGGCAAACAGGCGACAAAACGAGAATCGCTGAATTCACGCGCTAGTTTTTTCCCCGTGTCGCAAGCGCGCGACTCGTTGTTATCGAGGCGCCAGAGCCTCGCCTCTTCGTAGAGCGCGTCGTCGCGAAGGAGCGACGTTTTAAAATCGCTGTAAAGACGATGAAACGCACGCCGCGCTTTTTCGTGATCGCGAATCGCGTCGCGATAAAGAAGGCCGACACGCACGAGCGCCGGCGTAAACCGCGGCCGCTGATAGCTGCCGACGTAGGCCGATGTTTCGCGCTCATCGAGAAGCCGCTCGAGATCCGAAATCGCCAGCTTCGCGCGGCCGAGGTGTTCATCGATCTCGCTGGCGCGATAAAGCGAGTCGTCGAAGAGCGCCCCTTTGGGGTACGGCCACCGGTCGGCGACCGCGATAAACTCATCGCGCGCCTTCTCGACCTCACCGAGCGACATGCGCTGTTGCGCCGCGCCGTATGCGATCGACTCACCGAGAGCAGTACTTTCGAGGCTTGAAATCGATTGCAGGTATTTCAGCGCGCCGGCGGGGCCGCCCGATCGTTCGTGCTTTAGAGTCACCCGCTGCAGCCCGCGACGGGCTAGCGCGCTCTCGGGATACGCGATGATGAACGCTTCTAGCTCGCGCCACGCATCATCGGAATCGCTTTTTTTTAGCTCCAAATCGATCAACCGATAGGCCGCTTCGATACGGATGCCTTTGGCATCTTCGCGTTTTGCGAGGGCCGAATAGCGCTCGCGCGCTTCACTCTCATTGCCGGCCCGCTCGGTCAGTGATGCCGCCAAATACGCCGCGTGAACTTGGTGGCCAGGTGGAACCGGCGCGCGCGACGCCGCATCGTACGCCGCGGCCGCTTCTTGCAGCCTCCCTGCGTGGTGCGCTCGCGCGGCTGCGGCCATTTCGCGCAAATAGACGTCGTTTCGCACCGGTGTGCAACCGATTGCCACGAAGACAGCGAGCAGCAGCGCTCTCACGTTGCAGCCATCGCATCGGCAAAAATTTGCGCAGCCGGCTCGATGTCACAGTCGCGCACATCGAGATGCGTCACCAGCCGCACGCGCTTCGGACCGATTGCGTTCATCATCACGCCGCGCTCTCGCGCCGCCGCGACTATGCGATCGGCCGGGCGATCGATATCGGCGTTCACGATGTTTGTCTCGACATTTTGCAGGGCGACCGATACCCCCGAAATCGCGCCGAGCCGCTCCGCCAAACGCTTTGCATTGGCGTGATCGCTCACCAAGCGCGCGCGGTTGTTCAGAACCGCATACCGCGCCGCAGCCGCCAAAATGCCCACTTGGCGCATCGCTCCGCCCCACCTGTGACGTAGCCGACGTGCCTCTTCAATCAGCTCGCGCGGCCCGGCTAGTGCGCTCCCTGCAGGCGCGCCGAGCCCTTTTGAAAAACAGACCGTCACGGTATCAAACGGCGCGGCGAGCTTTGCGAGCGACACTCCGGTCGCGGCGCTCACGTTCCACAAGCGTGCGCCATCGAGATGCAGCCCGAGGCGATGCTCTTTCGCGCAGGCGACAATTTCGTCGACTAAATGCCCTGGAAATATGCGCCCTCCGGCTCGATTGTGCGTATTTTCGATCGCCACGAGCGATGGGCGCGGCGAATAATATGCGCGCGGTTTTAGCGCCGCTCGAAGGTCGTCGGCTGAAAAAAAACCGCCGCTCCCGGCGACCGCAAACTGAATGCCGTTTAGCGCGGCCCCTGCCCCGCCCTCGTACCAGATTGGATGCGCGCCATCGCCGACGACAACTTCATCGCCTGGCCGCGTTTGACACGCGATCGCCATTTGATTGCCCATTGTGCCGGTGGAGACAAACAGCGCCGCCTCTTTGCCGAGCAGCTCGGCCATCTCGCGTTCGAGCGCATTTACAGTTGGATCGTCGCCGTAAACGCTGTCACCAACTTCTGCTTCGGCCATGGCGAGGCGCATCGCTGGGCATGGCTTTGTGACGGTATCGCTTCTTAAATCAATCATTTGGCACCCAAACTTAGTACAAGGTACGCGCAGAGTGTGCTCTGTTTACGCCCGTGAATCGTTATTGTCTGCGCCCTTTTGAACTTCGTTGGCTTTACGCAACCCTCGGCGTGTTATTTCCGCCAGCGCCAAGCGCCGGCCTCTTCGTCGGCATTTGTGACATGCCGGTCGAGGCTTTTTTCGCAGATGTATTCGCCAAAGTCCCCAAGGTCACGTCGGTCGGCATCCGAGCCGCCATTTGGGTCGTCGCGTTTGCTCCTTTTTTCGTAATCGGTCGGCCGCGCACAATCGCCGGTCTCTCGCCGGCCGATCGCGAGCGTGTGATCGTCCGGCTGTCGGATAGCCGATTTTATCTCGTTCGCCAGCTCGTCCTGATTTTGAAAACATTCGCCGCGCTCTTGTACACGCAGGCGATCGAAGTTCGCGAAAAGATCGGCGGCGGGTTGGCGATGTCGAGGCTGCCCCAAAATGGCGGTCCCGCTGCGTCGGGAAGCGAGGCGTCACCCCAGCGCCTTTTGCCTTTGGTGACCGATAACGGTAGGAGATCCCATGTCTAACATCACGTCGCCATCGGCCGCGCCATACCCCGATGAGCAGCTCCGCGAAGGGGCGGTCGTCGATTGCAGATTGCTCCGCGCCGACCTGCGCGATGAGTACGACTACGTCGTCATCGGGTCAGGCGCAGCCGGCGCCGTCGCAGCGCACACGCTCGCAAAGAGTGGCGCAAGCGTAGCGATCCTCGAAGAAGGGCCATGGGTCAAAACGCGCGATTTTTCAGACGATCTTCACACATCCTTCAACAAACTGATGAGGATGTCGGGGACACAAATTCTCACCGGCCGCTCGTTCATGCCGCTCCTTCAAGGGCGGTGCGTGGGCGGCAGCACGGTGATCAATTCGGCAATCGCATGGCGCACCCCAGAAGATGTGATCGAAAGCTGGCAGCGTGAATTCGGCCTCGGCGAGAGCGTGACGATGGCAAAGCTCGACCCGCACTTTGATGCGCTCGAGCGCGATTTAAACGTGCATCCCGTCAACGACGACGTGCTCGGCACGAGCAATCGCCTGTTCGTGGAGACGGCAAAAGCAATCGGCATCGCCGGCGCGCCGATGCAGCGGTACGAGCGTGGGTGCAAAGGGTCGTCACGCTGCCTGACAGGCTGCCCAAGCGCCGCCAAGCAGGGGATGAACGTTAGCTACATCCCGTGGGCGCTGTCGCTCGGCGCGCGCATTTTTTCGTCGTGCCGCGCTTCGAAGATCGAAGTGCGAAACGGGCGCGCTGTCGCGGTTCACGGGCGCGCGGTCGACACAGAAGGCGGCCCCTCGCGCAAAGTCACGCTAATCGCGAAAAAAGGGGTTTTTCTCGCGGCAAGCGCGATACAAACGCCAAACGTTCTTCGTCGCAGCGGCGTACGAAATTCGGCGTTGGGGCGGCATTTTCAGGCGCATCCCGGGCTCGCTACATTTGCCATGTTCGATAAGCCTATCGACATGTATTTTGGGGCGACGCAGGGCGCCGAAGCGATCGATTTTCGCAAGAGCGATCGGTTCAAGCTTGAAACAATTTCAATGCCGCCCGAGATCGCGGCGATTCGCGTGCCTGGCGTTGGGCGTGAATTTGTGGAGCGTCTGACGCAGCTCGGCAACACTGCAATGTGGGTGGTGCAAGTGCGCGCAAAAGCCGAAGGGGTCGTTAGGCCGGGCTTTGGTGGGGCAGATCAGGTCTCTTTTTCACTTTTGAAGAGCGATTTAGAGCAGACCCGAAAAGCATGCGCAGTGCTAGCGAGGCTTTATTTTGCCGCCGGGGCGCGCGAAGTTTGGCCGGGTATTTACGGCGTGCCGCCAATTCTCACATCGCCCGATCAAGTGCGGCTGATCGAAGAAGGGCCGCTCGATTCGCGATCGTACAGCTTTATCGCGACGCACCTTTTCGGCACCGCGCGGATGGGGCCCGATCGCGAGAGCAGCGTGGTCGGTTTAGATTTTAGCGCGCACGATGCAAAGGGGCTTTACGTCGTAGATTCGAGCATTTTCCCCACGAATTTGGGCGTAAATCCTCAACACTCGATCATGGCGATAAGCCGCCTTGTGGCCACCCAAGTGGCCGAGGCCTAGCCCACGCGCTACCATGTCGGCACTTTGGGTCCCGTCCTTGGCGCCTCAGTAGATTTATTTCACGCGCTTTTAATGGTCGCGTGGGTGTTCGGCTTACCGCTCCTATTTTTGCGTCGCTGGCCGCGATTAAGCCTAGGCTACGCGGTCTTTTCAATCGCGTTCATCGTAGTGAACCTAATCTCCCAAGCGCTGCTCGGAGAGTGCTGTTTTACAACGCTAGCGCGCTATTTTTGGCAGTACGACGCAGCCCCACTAGACCCGGCCTACAACGAGTGGTTCAGCGTAAGGCTAGCCTACGCAATCTTTCACCTAACGCCGTCGCACCAATCAGTGAAACGGGCAACGGAACTGCTGATCCTAGTAACCACAATAGGAGTGGCCCAACGCCTAAAGCGGCAAAAAGCAGTCTCGGCCCCGTAAACGTGCCCGTGCCCGTAAACGTGCCCGGTTTGGAAGCACACGCAGGCTTTCATCAAGCGCACCTTGACTCCACCGCGTCACCGCGTATCGTGCCCCGCTCTGTTTGCCGCCTTAGCTCAGTGGTAGAGCAGCGGTTTCGTAAACCGCAGGTCTGGGGTTCAAATCCCCAAGGCGGCTCCGTATCGAGCCTCAATCGTGAACCGCAGATGTCAGGTGATGTAGCCGCGGAAATTTTGACGCGGCCCTTCACCGCTTGTTTTTGACGAGTCATCGTCATACGCCAGTGTTCCATCGCCACGACGGAGTCTTGATGCCGACGCGCTCGATCGCCGGAGTTCAGTTTTTCGCCCCCGCCGCCTATGTCGCATCGCGTAACGATGCTGTGCATAGTGCCGCCGAGACAATTCTGACCACCGATGCAGTCAGGTTCGTGGCCGACCTCGCCCGCCGATACACGCCGCGAGTCACGCAGCTCCTTGAAGCGCGAAATGATCGCCAACGCGAAATCGATGCCGGCGCGAAGTTCGATTTTCTAAAAGATACCGCGCACATTCGCGACGGAAAATGGCACATCGCGCATGTCCCCGACGACTTGCAAGACCGTCGAGTTGAAATCACCGGGCCGGTCGACCGAAAAATGATTATCAACGCGCTCAATTCGGGCGCGAACGTTTTTATGGCCGACTTCGAAGATTCGACCTGCCCGACATGGGACAACACAATCACTGGTCAGCTAAATTTATTTGACGCAGTGAGACGAAAGATTCACCTCGTCGCCGAAAACGGCAAAGAGTATTCGCTCAACGACAACGTGGCGACGCTCATGGTCCGCCCGCGCGGCTGGCACCTCGTCGACAAACACATGGTCGTCGATGGCGAGCCGGTCCCTGCGGGCCTGTTCGATTTTGGCTTCTACTTTTTTCATAACGCCGCAGAGCTAAAAAAGCGCGGCGCCGGCCCTTATTTTTATCTCCCGAAAATGGAGAGCCACCTCGAAGCGCGGCTGTGGAACGACGTATTTGTTCACGCGCAAGAGAAGTTGTCGCTCCCCAAAGGGACGATCAAAGCAACCGTGCTGATCGAAACGCTCCCGGCCGCGTTTGAAATGGACGAAATTTTGTACGAGCTACGCGAGCACTCCGCGGGGCTCAATTGCGGTCGATGGGACTACATTTTTAGCTTTATTAAAAAATTTCAAAACAGCTCAAGAGCGGTTTTGCCCGATCGCGGCCAAATTACGATGGATAAAGCGTTTTTACACGCTTATACGCAGCTATTAATCAAAACCTGCCATCGCCGCAACGCCCATGCGATGGGGGGGATGGCGGCGCAAATCCCGATAAAAAACGACCCGCTGGCAAACGACTTGGCGCTCGAGCGCGTGCGCGCCGACAAACTTCGCGAAGTCAAAGAGGGCTGCGACGGCACATGGGTCGCGCACCCTGCCCTCGTGGCGATTGCGCGAAAAATTTTCGACGAACACATGCCGTCGAAAAATCAGATCAATCAAAAACACGACGACGTTCACGTAACCGCCGAACAGCTCGTGAAGCCGACCGTCGGCACGCAATCAGAAGATGGCCTTCGCCACAATATCAGCGTCGGCATTCAATACTTGCAAGCTTGGCTCGGCGGCAGCGGCTGCGTCCCGCTCTATCATTTGATGGAAGATGCCGCGACAGCTGAGATTTCGCGCGCGCAAGTCTGGCAATGGATACGCCATCGCGCCACGCTCGACAGCGGTCGCCTTGTGACGCGCGAGCTGGTCGGTTCAATTCTGAACCACGAGCTTGCGCGCCTCAGCTCTTTAAACAGCGAACACCTCGCCGACGCAGGAGAGCTGTTTAGGCGACTGTGCATTAGCGACTCTTTCGAACAGTTTCTCACGCTGCCGGCATACGAAAAAATCATTGCCGACGAAAAACTTCAGCCGCTCTAAATCCACCTGTCACACGTAGGAGTCGTCATGTCGTCTTCCGCCCCGATATCTCACGAGTTCGACCATTCCGCGCGATTCGAGGGGATTGTCCGCCCCTATACCGAGGCTGATGTCGACCGCTTGCGCGGAAGCGTTCAGGTTGAGCATACGCTTGCCAAACTAGGCGCAAAGCGCCTTTGGGGGCTCCTTCACAGCGAAGACTACGTGCGCGCGCTCGGTGCGCTGACGGGGAATCAGGCGGTACAAATGGTGCGCGCCGGCCTCCAGGCGATTTATTTGAGCGGATGGCAAGTTGCGGCCGATGCAAACACCGCCGGGCAAATGTACCCCGATCAGAGCCTCTATCCCGCCGACAGCGTGCCAAACGTAGTGCGCCGCGTGAATCACGCGCTGCAGCGCGCCGATCAGATCGATCGCGCCGAGGGGAAAGATGAGCGCTACTGGTTCGCGCCGATTGTCGCCGACGCCGAAGCGGGGTTCGGAGGGCCGCTCAATGCATTCGAGCTGATGAAGTCGATGATCGAAGCGGGCGCATCGGGCGTGCACTTCGAAGACCAACTCGCATCCGAGAAAAAGTGCGGGCACATGGGGGGCAAAGTGCTCATCCCAACGTCAGCGTTTATTCGGACGCTGGTAGCGGCGCGCCTCGCGGCCGATATTTCGGGCACGTCGACAATTGTGATCGCGCGCACCGATGCCGACAGCGCCAAACTTGTCACATCCGACATCGACGAGCGCGATCATCCGTTTATTGTTCGCGCCGAGCGAACCGCCGAAGGCTTCTATCGCCTAAAAAATGGCGTCGACTGCGCCATCGCCCGAGCGCTCGCTTACGCGCCATACGCCGATGTTCTGTGGTGCGAAACATCAACGCCCGATCTCGCGCAGGCGAAAAAATTCGCCGAAGGTGTCCACGCGAAGTTCCCCGGAAAGCTTCTAGCGTACAACTGCTCGCCGTCGTTCAACTGGAAGAAGAATCTCGACGACGCGACGATCGCGAAGTTTCAGACCGAGCTTGGAGCGATGGGGTACAAGTTTCTGTTCGTGACGCTCGCCGGCTTCCACGCGCTGAACTATTCGATGTACACATTGGCAAACGACTACAAAACGCGCGGGATGTCAGCCTACTGCGAGCTCCAAGAGGGCGAATTTGCAGCCGAAAAAATAGGCTATTCAGCAACGCGCCACCAACGCGAAGTCGGAACCGGCTACTTCGACCAAGTCGCCGAAGTGATTTCAAGCGGCAACGCATCGACCCTCGCGCTCACCGAGTCTACGGAGTCGAAGCAATTTTTGACCGGTACGTGACGGAAGCGAACGACGCGTCAGGCCTCTACTGCGTTATGCAAAGGAGGTGGGCTTTCGTGTTGCAGGAACCTATCGTCCAATCTGAAAGAAGAAGCTCAACAGAGTCACTCCCATTCCGAAAGAAGCCCTGGCTGGCCTTCTGTGTATCGTCTGTCCATCCGCCGCAAAGGAGCGTCGCAGGAAGGGCCCCGCAGATATTTCTATCTATTGGAAGCCAATATCCCTCCGGGCTAAGGAGACCGGTCCAAATGTTAAGCTTCTCAGCGTCACTTCCACCGGACAACGGATCGACGAACTTACCCCTACGATCTGTCGAGCCAAAATAACTTCCATCGGCCATTGCGTATGCTTCGTTGGGGGATAATACCCAGTCGATATCCGGAGGGCACGCCCCCCATTGGCTGGACAGGTCACAAATAGAGCGCCTCTTTCCGTCGACAATAAACGCCTTAACGGAAGCGCTGGCGAGAGTTATCGGCTTCTCGAAATTGCAAATGTAGTCAGCCCCATCGACCCCCGTGAGGGGCGCTCCTCCATCCAACCCATTTGTCAACGTGGCTCCTGCGTCCGCTGCGATACTCAGAGCTTCGGACAGAAGGTTGCCTGTATAGGTTTCGTTCGTCACGAATAGCTTTTTGCATGTAGACACTGAGCTATCGAATTCGGTCTCGCTCGGGGTGTACGCAGCGAGCGTCTCTTCGCCATCGTTACAATCTTGGGTCGGATCGCCTCCCCCCGTCAGGCAGGTTTCAACGACTATCGTATAAGAGCCGTTGGGGACCCGAACGAAAGCGTCCCTGGTAAGTTTTGTCCAACGGTTCGTGACCGACTTAGCGTTCGCAGTTCTGGCCGACTTGATATCCTCAACCGTCGATCCGCTCAACTGTCCTGGGATTGCACTCGCTCGATACCACAATGGCTCGTTAGCAAAACGGGGGTCCAAAGCCGTCGCTTCAGTCCACGACACCCTCACCCCTGAACAGGTTTGGTGCGTTATTTTCCTATCCGGTATGACTATGCTCATCGCGCCGCTTACCGGAAGCGTCATACTGCCGGTTGTCTGAACGTTCAGGCTATCGGTAACAGAATAAGAAAATATACAGCTCGAGGCGGACGTAACGGTCAGCGGGTCGACCGACTTTGGTGTCAGTACCCACGAAATAGCCGCAGCTGACAATAAGCTTATCGTACCTGTACCTTCACGCCCGATCTTCGCGGCGGTTGAAAGCGGACACTGCGCCCCCGTGACTTCAAGTTGGGCGTCCTTCAGGTCAAGGGCGCTGCCGTCGGACAATCTGAACGGATTGCCGATCCTTACCGCAAAATGAAACGGCACTTGCAACGCGGCGTTATACGCAACGCGTGCCCGAGCGACCCCAGCATTGTCTATTAGGTTTTCTCCTGACACCAGAATGCCGGTGTTGAGTGTTGGCGGAATGAGGTTGGAGAACGGTGAAATCTCCACCGTCGCATCGTCGGCCAAGCCAGATGAACTGCTGAGTAGATGAAAAGCGAAGGAGCAATAAACCGGGTCGGCTGGCAGACTCACCGTCCAGCTGAACGATGTGACGTCTGACGTAAACGCCGCTTCGTTTTGCTGGGGCGGTGCCACTAGGACCGGAACAACTGGTCGCCCTGTCCAGAAGCTGATGCACGTTACCGATTTACTAATCGAAGCGGTCTCCCCCGGCGGGATCGCTGCTTCTAAGCCAATGTTGAGCGCTGTTTCGTCTCCAGGCTCGGAGGGCTGGTCAGCCGTCAATGTCAGAATCCGAGGCGCCAGAACATCGGCTGTCTCGCCAGCCGAGAGATAGAGTAGCGACGTGGAAACGGCTGTAAGCGACGATACTTCGACGACCTCCGATCGGGCGTTTAACGCTGCGCCGCCCCTTGTTGCCATTCCGACCAACCGGTATTTCCCCACAGGAAGAGCAAGCGACAGCCCTGATACGGCCCCGCTGGCATTGTGACTCAAGACGATCTCACCGACTTTCGAGTCGCGGATCGCATCGAATGGCTTGTCGGTAGCCTGATAGACTTGGACCGGATCAAAAGTGATTGCCGAGAGCTCCGAATTCACGGCACGTTTCGCGTAGACATTAGCGCGCACCGTCAATTTCCCTTGGGCGCGGTCGTGGAGTGTAGGCTCTCCGGCTGACCCGGTATCAAGCGAGCCCCCGGCAGACGCGCCCGAACGGGACGGTTTGTCGCACGCGATTACCAACGAGAAGATCCCCGCGAGCGTCAGAGCGAATATGTTGGCAATGCGCATGATCCCCTCGTTCACGAGACGCCACGGTCAACAACCACCTACAGACTATCTTGCTCAATGCAGAGAAGTGGAAACTGGCTCGAGCACTTACGCTGTGGTCCACTCTGAACAAGCTGGTCAAGCAAATTGCCTCGGTTTAAAAACATGCCAGCGCGCCCAAAATCACTATTGCTGCCGCTATCCCCGTCGGATGACCAATGATCGCAATCGAACATGGATGGATAGTACGAATTCCAGATACTTGTTCCGGTCCAATATACCTTCTCAGCTTGGCTCCCCCCCGAGAGTTCACTGAATGCACCAAGGACGTCGGTCGTTCCAAAGTAGGTCCCATCGGCTAATGTGTATCGCGCGCTGCGCACGAGAACCCAATCGGTCTCTAAAGCGCGCAGCGGGCGGGAGCGGTAGTCCATCAACAGTGCTTTCACACTGGAAAGCGAATGAGTGATCGAAATCGGATCGCGACTACACAAGTAGTCGGCCGCCTCGATCCCATTTGTCAAAGTGACGCCCGCATCCGCGGCTTTGCTTTGAGCCTGAGACAGAAGGTCGCCCGTATAACTTTCGCTCGTCAAAAAGACGATTCTGCTTTTTCCCGTGGTGGCGGCGGCGCGAGGATAAATGGCCGTCTGCTCATCGATTCCATCGCAGAATAGGCTCGGAGACGCGCTGTGTGTCAAGCAGGCCTCGACCGCAAACACATAAGGTGTGCCGGGCTTCAAAGAGAGCGCAGCGCCGAAGTCTTGAAACCAATTGCTCGCCACTGCATTTGGCGTTGAGTTCACCGTAGCGGTAGTCCACTCCTCGGGTGTAGGAGCCTGAGACTCCTTAAAGGCAACAACGCGGTACCACAAATCTTCGAACGAAATTCCAGAGACCAGACCGCGGCTCCACGACAGGCGAACTAGTAGTCCATCAACCTTCGATTGATGGGTAAAGTCGGCGGAGCTTAATTCGGGCGTCGTTGGTGGTGAAACGCCAAGAGATCGGGTGGTTGTCGGCGTTATGAGCAGCGTTCCAGAGCGCGAGGAGGTGGCGCAATCGTTCGATCG
>CAMAVR010000008.1 GCA_945861885.1 Nannocystis exedens
CGCTTCCAAATCCATTCGCTCGCGATGGGAAAACTTTTCGGTTACGATTTTGGCCAAACCTATCTGTCAGCCCCCTTAAAAATACTCCCGCCCTTCCGCCCTCCCTGTTCAAATTCTGCGGCTTTTTTGATTTGTTAAACAGACCCTAGCTAATTGTGACTTCACGCAAGAGCTCGAGATGGTCGAGCGCTTTTCCGCTCCCGAGCACGACAGCGCTAATCGGATCGTCGCAAACCATGACGGGAAGGCCAGTTTCTTCGCGCAAAAGAATATCTAAATTCGCTAAAAGCGCGCCGCCACCGGTGAGAACGATGCCTTTATCGACGATGTCGGCGGCGAGTTCCGGCGGGGTTTTTTCGAGCGCAAGTAAAACGGCTTCGACGATCGCGTTGATCGGCTCGGCGAGTGCTTCGCGTGCTTCGTCCGAATTGATCACGACGGTTTTTGGAACGCCGGCAACGAGGTCGCGCCCTTTGACTTCGGTCGAAAGCTGGGTTTCGAGCCGGTATGCGTTGCCGATTTCCATCTTTATTCGTTCGGCGGTCTGCTCGCCGATGAGCAGATTGTGCTTGCGCTTCATGTACGCCTGAAGCGCCTCATCCATCTTGTCGCCGCCGACTCTCACGCTTTGCGAATAGACGATACCCGCGAGCGAAATCACCGCGACTTCGGTCGTCCCGCCGCCGATATCAACGACCATGTTGCCTGACGGTTCGGTGATCGGCAGACCTGCGCCGATAGCGGCCGCCATCGGCTCTTCAATCAAATAGACTTCGCGTGCGCCGGCGCTCTCGGCGCTCTCTTTGACCGCACGCTTTTCTACTTCGGTAATCCCAAACGGAACGCAGATAATAATGCGCGGTTTAACAAGCGTTCGGCGATTGTGCGCACGCGCGATGAAGTAGCGAAGCATCGCTTCGGTTATTTCAAAATCGGCGATCACGCCGTCGCGGAGCGGACGAACCGCGCGGATATTCCCCGGCGTTCGCCCAAGCATCTCTTTGGCTTCTCGCCCGACCGCTAAGACCTTGGTCGCACCGCGCGCATCGGTCTGCACCGCCACAACCGACGGCTCGCACGACACTATCCCCTTACCTTTTACGTAGATAAGAGTATTGGCGGTCCCGAGATCGATGGCGAGGTCGTTAGAAAAGAGCCCCTGCAGCCAATCGAGGAACATTATAAATGAAGCACTTGGCTATCAGCCTTTTGAAATTTTCCCCTCTTTGTGAGGAAAATGTGCGCGGCATGCGGGACAAAACTTCTTAATCTCGAACTTTTCGGACATTGTTCGCTTGTTTTTGGTCGTCGTGTAGTTCGCACGACCGCACTGCGCACATGTCATTTTGATGATGTCTCTCATTACAAAAACTCCTGTTGGCCACGCCGTTTGGCAAGCCCCGAGGGGCCGGGGACAGTACAGCACCCGACAAAAAAGTCAACTGCCCACGCTCAATCGTCGTCGTCCCAACTTTCGACGTCGTCGATCCGGTCGCTGCGATCTTCACGACCACCACGCTTTGGCTTGCGCGGCCCGCCGCCATCCTCGCCGATCTTTTTCTTCCGGTCGTCGAAGCTCTTTCGATGCCCAGCGCCTGGACCTGATGGGGGTGGACCTGATGGGCCGCCGCCAAAACCGCCACCGCCGCCGCTGTAGCCGCCCCCACCACCGAAGCCGCCTCCACCGCCACCGTAGCCGCCCCCACCGCCGCCAAAGCCGCCGCCGCCTCCACCGCCCCCAAATCCACCCTCGGGACGAGCTGGGCGCTCACCTTTCGCGTGAGCCAGGTTGACGATAAGGCGCCGACCGCGAATATCGGCCGTGCGAAGAGCATCGGCCGCTGTTTTCGCGACTTCGGGGCTTGCCATGGTTACGAAACCGAAACCGCGCTTGCGGCCGTCTGGATCGGTTGGCAAATGAACTCGTACGACGCCCCCTTCGGCGACGCCGTTGACGAGCGTCTCGACCTCTTCTTGGGCGCAATCGTAGGGCAAGTTTCCTACGTAGAGCGTTCGATCGGGGGCACCAGGGCCGGCTCCCGGCGCTGGACGTGGCGCGAACCCCTGCCCTCGCGGTGGGGCCCCGCCGCCGCCTGGAAGCCCGCCCGCCGCATCACGCTTGGGAGGCTCCGCCTGGAAGGGACGAACCGAAATTGATTTGCCTGCTTGCAATGAGCCGTCGAGTGTGTCGCGAGCCGACTGCGCTTGCGCGGCCGTCGCCATCGTCACGAACCCGAACCCTCGCGGGCGCCCCGTGGCGCGGTCCTTTGGCAGGCTTACGCTGACGACAGTTCCTCCTGTCGCCTCAAAGAGCTGCTTAAGCACATCTTCTGAAACACTGTCCGGCAGCCCCGCAACAAACAGCTTCGCTTCCTCATTCCCCATTCGAAAACCCTGAACCTCCCGATCCACTATTATTTACCTGCACTCCGGAACACCCTGCAACTATGATCATTTTTTGGTTCCGCCCCTGCGGGCCCTGATACCTCAACGATATCTCGGGACTGCAAGTCGTCAATACTCGTGCTTTCAATCTATATACTCGCGCACGCAATCTACGGTGAATCACGGCGAGTTGCAAAGCATGACCGTCATGCACCAGCTATCCACCGCTCTGGGGAGGGGATTGTCAGCACAAATGTGCTCCCTTTTCCGACATTACTTTCGACCCAGGCGCCCCCGCCGTGGCTTTCAGCGATGTGGCGAACCAGGGCGAGCCCAATGCCGCTTCCGCGCACTTTTCGCGCCTCGGCGGCCCCTTCGCCGCGACCTCTGACGAACCGTTCGAAGATATTTCGTCGCTCTTCTGGCGCAATTCCGGGCCCGTCGTCAGAAACGCGCAGAAAAATCACCCCGTCGCCACGCGAAACGCTTACGCGAATCTGCTTGCTCTCTGGGGCGTATTTTAGCGCGTTATCGATGAGATTGATCGTCGCCAGTTCAATAGCTTTTTCGTCAACACGCGTAAGTGGAATGCCCGGTTCAACATGGAGATCAAGCTCCACGCCGTCGCGTTCCGCGCGGTACCGAAGTACGTTGACCCCCCGCGTGACCGCCTCGGCTATGCTGCCGACGGTAAAGTCGTAGGCGCCGCGTCCCCGCTCAACCTTCGCAAAATCAAGCACGTTTTCGATCAGCCCGGAGAGGCGCTCGCTCTCGGTCACAATAATATCGAGGTACTCTTGCCGTTTGGCGTCGCTCGCAACACGCCCCGATTGGAGCATCTCGGCGAACATGCGCACGAGCGCGAGCGGCGTTTTTAATTCGTGACTGACATTCGCCACAAACTCGCTTTTGAGGTCTGAAATTCGTCGATCTTTTTCTGCTGCAACAAAGATCATCACTACGCCGGCAACCACGACGATCGACGAGAGGGTGACCATAAAGAGCTCGAGAAGGCGCCTATTTTGGACGCGCGTCGCGAGCTCTTTGCTCGCCGTCGGTGACACTTGAACACGCCAATTGTAGAGCGTCGTCGGAAGCCTGACGGCTACGGTAAATTCATCGGCGCGAAGCGGCGGCCCGTACACAATGCGGCCGTTGTCGTCGACAATGTTCACGCGATTTGACCCCGACGCGCCGGCTTCAGAATAAAGCGACGGAAGAATTTCGCGAACGATTCGACCGACGTCGTGCCACGCAACAATGAGATAACGCTCTGACTGGTAGACTCGGTACGCGTAGCTGACGAGATACGGATGCCCGCCATAATCACGATGCAAGTGACGAAGCTGATCCGGCGGAGCTTTATCATCCATATCGAAACGAATTTTTTGCGTCAGCAGATGCCGAAACGACTCTTCGAATGTTGATGGGCCGAGCGACCGCGATGCGGTGGCCACCACCGTACCGTTTTGACTTAGAACCAAAATGCCTTGTACAGAAGGCGTTTCGCGAAGCGACGTCGGGATCCACCGTTCGGTCAGTCGCCCAATATCGGCGAGATCGACAATTGCTAGAACCGCGTTGTCTTCTTCCACAATTCGCTTGTCGAGGCGGTCGGCCTTTTCAGTGGCGAGCGCGAGCGTTGCTTCAACGACCGACTGCTTGCGGAGTCGCTCGAGCTGGAGCGTCGTTCGAATCGTAAAAAAAGCGATGATGCCGACGGCGATCACGATCGCCGGCAAGAGCGCAAAAATGACAAGGCGCCTCGACCTCGCGCTCGTTCGAAATCTTGGGCGCGCCATCTTACTCGGCTATTCGGCTCGCAGGCCGTCGGCGGGGCGCAGCTTGGCGGCGTAGAGCGCAGGAAACAATGTCGCCACAAGACAAATGACGATCGCGAACACCCCTGTCACGCAAAACTCAAACGGCCGCAACGTCACCGGGAGGTGTGAAATAAAATAAACTTTTGGATCGAGCGGGAGCTGATAGCTCGCGAGCGCATGACAGCCGAGATAGCCGAGAAGCAAACCGAGCGAAGTCCCCACCACTCCGATAATCGCCCCTTGATACAAAAATACCCTCAAAATAGCGCCGTTTCTGGCGCCAATCGCTTTTAGCACTGCGATCTCTTTTTTCTTTTCGAGTACAACCATAATCAGTGTCGCGATCACGGTGAATGCGGCGACAACGATGATGAGCGCGAGCACCACGCTGATGCCAATCTGCTGAATGAGCAGCGCGGTGAAGAGGCCGTGATTGAGGTCCATCCAATCCATCGTGTGATAGATGCCGTTTGCCAGGAGCTGATCGATCTCTTTTGCGATCGCCTTTGCATGTTCGATGTTATCGACTTTCATCTCCACGCCGGTCACGCTGTCGCCGTATTCGTAAAAGGCTTGCGCTTCGTTTAAGTCGGCGTAAACGAGCTTTGAATCGTACTGGTCGAACCCCGCCTCAAAAATCGCCGTAATCCGAAACTGTTTTGCGATCGGCGGGCGAGCGTTGGCGCCGTACGATATGCCTATCGTCGGCGACGTGATCTGCACGCAATCGCCTATTTTCGCTGCAATTTGCGCCGACAGCGACCGGCCGATAATCGCGCCTGGAAGCTCCGCGACCCGCTCCGGATTTGTGCACGGGTCTGGATCAAACTCTTCCGGCAGCGCGTCGCTCTCGGGGAGCACGCTGCGAAAGCCGCCTCGCGGAACAACGCTCCCCACTGGACCGCCCGGCACAATCTCCGGCTCCGCTACGTCACCATCGCCGGATGGCGGCGCTGTCTCTTCGAATCGCCTGTCGGACTCGAGGGTTGGCGCTCCGCCCTTTCGCCGAAGACCCTCGATTTTCCCTTCGACGATGTGCTTTGGCAAATCGAGCACATTTGGCATCTGCTCCGGGTCGACGCCTTTTAAAAGCACGCCGGTCGCCGTTCGCGATCTGTGCGTCACCATCATCGGATTGATAACGAACGGCGCGACACCGACAACACCTTTGACCGATTGCGCGACTTTCATCACGTCGCGGTATTCGCGAAAATCGATCGAGTATTTGAGCACCAAAACGTGAGCGTTCACCCCGAGGACTTTGTCGCGAAACTGACGCTGAAAGCCGCCGCTCACGCTCATCGCAATCGCCAGCGCGGCGACGCCAAGGGCAACACCGAGAATCGCGAACGCCGTTCCGATCGAAATAAACGAACGCTTTTTTGAAGCGACGTAACGAAGCGCGAGTTCGAGAGGGTAACCCATTAGCTTACTTTGATGGCTCTTCGTACCACTTTCATCAGCTCAACAATCGGCAAAATTGACGCTGACATCAGAAGCAGAAACGTCCATTCGGTTGCCGACATTGGGAATGTTCGAAAAATTGGCCTTAGGCTTGGAATGAGAATCGCTGTGAAATGAATCGCCGCGCTGAGCGCCGCTGCGAGAAGGAGCGGCTTCGAAAATCGAGGAGAAATCGTAAATACCGATTCGCGCTTTGAGCGGCAGCTAAACGCGTGAAAAAGCGGCGATAGTGCGAGCAGCGAAAACGCGAGAGCGCGCGCCCGGTACGGAGCACTCTCGGCGTCTCCCGGCATCCCCACAAAGTAGCAAGCAATCGCCGCGGCGCCCATCGCGACGCCGACGACCGCAATTCCGATAACATCATCGAGCCGAAGGAGCGGCTCCGACGCACGTCGCGGCGGCTCGTGCATTTGCGTCTTCGTCGGCGGATCGACCCCTAGAGCGAGCGCGGGCAGGCCGTTCGTCACCAGGTTGATCCAGAGAATCATCAGCGGCGTTAGCGGCGGGACACCGGGCATCACCGCGGCAATCGTCACGGCGACAATCAACCCCGCATTCGACGAGAGCAAAAAATAGATAAATTTTTGGATATTTGTGTAGACGGCGCGCCCTTCGCGCACAGCATCGACAATCGTCGCGAAATTATCGTCTGAAATGACAATATCGGCCGCCTGCCTCGCGACGTCTGTCCCCACGCGGCCCATCGCAACTCCGATGTGCGCTTCTCGCAGCGCGGGCGCGTCGTTAACGCCATCGCCGGTCATCGCGACCACTTCGCCGGCCGCTTTTAAAGCGCGAACGATGCGCACTTTTTGCTCCGCGGTCACGCGCGCAAACACGCGCGCCTTGGGGAGCACTCGATTGAACTCGTCGTCGCCCATCGCGGCGAGCTCGCTCCCGCTAATCGCAACGGCGTCGCTTGCCCATATCCCGATCTCGCGCGCGATAGCGATCGCTGTCACTTTGTGATCGCCAGTGATCATCACGGCGCGCACGCCAGCAAGGCGGCATGTCTCGACCGCTTCTTTTACGCCGTGCCGCGGCGGGTCGATCATCCCGACGAGACCTAAAAATGTCAGGTCCTCTTCAATCTCGGGCTGACGCGATTGCGGCACAGACGAAGGGGCGGCAAATTCGTGTGACTTTTTGACGTTTCGGCGCGCGACTGCAATGACGCGCAGCGACAGCGCGCTCATGCGATCGGTTTCGTGCGCGATCATTTCACGAATGCTGTCGGTCATCGGCTCGTCGCCGTTACGGCCCGCATAAACTGAACACAGCGGGAGAAGAATGTCGGACGCCCCTTTTGTGTGCGCGACGACATCGCCATCGACCGTGCGGGCAACGACAGTCATCCGCTTGCGATCGCTATCGAACGGGAGTTCAACGACGATCGTGTGCTGCTTATGGACCGTCTCGCGGTGAACCTGCACTTTCGCGCCGAGCGTTAGGAGCGCCCCTTCGGTCGGGTCGCCCACAACACGCCATGCGCCGTCGATCTCGTTGATCGATGCACTATTGCAGAGCACTGCGCTTGCGATGAGAGCTTCGAATGTCGACGGGCGCGTGCTGATAACACTGCCGCTTTCGTCGAGAATTTCGCCGTCTGGGGCGTATCCGGCTCCGGTGACACCAAACCGCTCTCCACCGGCAAAAACTTCGCGAACCGTCATTTCGTTTTTGGTGAGTGTCCCGGTTTTGTCGGAACAGATCACCGTCGCGGCGCCCAGCGTTTCGACTGCGGCGAGCTTGCGAACGATCGCCCCACGCTGCGCCATACGCTGCGTGCCGAGGGCGAGTGTGATTGTCGTGATTGCCGGCAGCCCTTCGGGAATTGCGGCGACGGCGACGCTGATCGCTTCGAGCAGCAGCTCTGTCCAGTGCCGGCCGCCGCGCCACATCCCGTGCGCAAAAAGAAGTGCGCTAATCGTCAGACAGACTGCTAGGACGCGCTTTCCAAATGTGTCGAGCTGGCGTTCAAGTGGTGTCGTTCGATCGGCGTCGGCCGACACAATCATCTGACTGATTCGACCGAGCTCTGTCGACTCTCCTGTTGCGACCACGACCGCGCGCGCTTTTCCGCGCATGATGCTTGTGCCGCTGAAGAGCATCGTCTCGCGATCGCCGAGCGATGCGTCGCCTGCCACATCGGCCGTCGCCTCTTTTTCAGACGCGATCGATTCACCGGTGAGCGACGATTCATCGGCGGCCAATTGTGTCGACTCGACAACCCTTGCGTCGGCCGGCACGGCATCGCCCGCTTCGAGCTCGAGGATATCGCCGACAACGAGATCGGCCGCCGGAATGTTTTGCGAGCGGCCGCCTCGCACGACGCGCGACGCCGCGACTTGCAACTTTTTCAGCGCATCGAGCGTTGTTTCAGCGCGCTGCTCTTGCGTCACACCGAGAACCGCGTTTAGCACGATCACAAAGCCGATCGCGATCGCGTCGCCAAATCGGACGAGCAGCGGCGCATCGTTCGTCGACGCACCGTGCACCAGCGCAACGACTGCGGCGGCAATGAGTGTAAGAACGATCGGACTCGTGAATTGCCGGGCGATCCGCGTAAAAATCGAGGTCTTTTCAGGCGTTGCTAGCGAATTCGGGCCGTCTTTGTTGAGCCGAGCCGCCGCGTCTTCGTCGGTCAGCCCTTGCGCCGCGTTGCTACCGAGCGCCTTTACGACTTCGAGTGCTGTTAATGCGTGCCAGTCGCCGGGCGGCGGAACTGGCAATTGAACGTTGGACAACGCCATCGCCCCCTCTTAGCGCCCCACGCGCCTCGGCGCTGTCTTATCTGATTCGTCGTCCTCGAATGTCGCTTCGGCGCTCCGCTCGACGAGATTTGCGTCGACCTCGGCATGAACCGGGAGCTCGGCGAACCATGGAGCCGCTGGGAGCGATAGCCCCATTTTTTGCTTCAACATCAAAAGCTCATCGTCGGCGCCAGCATCACGCTCGAGCTTTGAAAAGCGGCTCGCCAGCGCGTCGCCGGTATTTTGCTCTGCGAGCTCGGCGTGCGCTTCGGCCTCGGCTTCGATCTGATCGACTTTCGCTGCCATTCGCTCAAACGTGTTGAAAACGCCTTGATCGCGAAGCCCGCTCATCGTTTCTTGGATTGACTGCTGCGCCGCGGCGCGGGTTTTTCGCGCGATTAGCAGATTTTTCTTCCGCTTTGTCTCTTCGATTTTGTCGTTCAGCGACGAGAGCGCGGTTTTCAGCTGCTCGACCGCGGCATGCTGCTTCGACCATTGCTCGTGAAAATTGGCTGCGAGCCCTTCGTGGTCGCGCTTTCGTACGAGCGCCTCGCGCGCGAGCGGTTCGTCGTTCGCTTTGAGAGCGAGCATCGCGCGTTTTTCCCAGTCGGTGGCGTTTGCTTGCTCTTGCTCGAGCTGCTTTGAGAGCCGCTTTTCATCGGCGATCGCCCCTGCGACCTGCTTTTTTGCCGAAATCAGCTGGTCGGCCATCTCTGAGACGACCTGATTTAGCATCTTTTCAGCATCTTCTGAGCGATTTAGGAGATCGTTTAAGTTCGATTTGATCACCTGCACCAGTCGACTAAAAATTCCCATGGCCATTGCTTACGACAACAGTGGCGGTAACGCTGCAGTAAGCGCACGTCGATCGCGTTTTTTGGCGCCCATGGGCGTTGCGTCCAGCGAAAAAAGCCTTATTGAACAACAGAACCGTGACTCCACCTTTTCGCCCGCCATTCTCCACGCGCCCGTTTCCGCATCTCCGCCTCGCCATCATCGCGTTTTGCATCGCGATTGTGGGGCAAATGTCGGTTCGCGAACCGCGCTATCTCGTCCCGTTTGCGGCGCTGTTTGCCGTAACGTTTATCCCGCGGCTGGTCGCGCGGTATCGGCTTCGTCAGCTCATGATCGCGGGTGAGGTCGATCGAATCTTGGAGACTTGGTACCCCGCAATTTCGCGCACTTCGGCCGCCGACACGCTGGCGCCGCTCATGGCGGCCACCGCCTACGCGGCATACGGCCGGGTCGATTCAGCGCGCGCATCGATGAACCGCGCGTCGCACAGCGCGGGATGGGAAAATGCGCTCGAACAGCGCCTGTTCGTCGAAGCGCTGCTCGATTCGTTCGAGGGGGACCGCGCATCGGCCAACGAAAAAGCCGAACAGCTTGAAAAGCTGGAGATTCGCGGCGTCGGGTTTTTCGCGCGCCGGCGCATCGTGCAGATGCGGCGGGGGATGACAGCCCTCACGCGCGCGTTTTCCCATCGAAGCCTGGCTACCGACGCCGCGCTTCTTGAGCGGGCCGGCGAGTCGTCGCCGCTGATTCATTGGGCAATGCGCTATGCATCGGCAATCGTCGCCATCGATCGCGGCGAGCCGTCGCGCGTCCGAACGCTGCTCGCAAGCGCTCCGTCGTGGCCCGTAAATAGCGCGTTTTTTGATTACCACCGCGAGCTTCTCGGCAAGGCCGGGTAACTCAGGCTAAGGTGCAACCCGGATGGAAACGATCGGTGCATACGAACGGTTCCCGTTTATCCCGAAATACGATGTCCTCGAAGAGATCGGGCATGGGGGGATGGCGGTTGTTTACCGCGCGCACGATAAGCGCCTCGCTCGCGATGTGGCGATCAAGCTGATTCATCCGCACCTTCGCGACTCGCCTGAGGTTGCGCGCCGGTTTGTTGCGGAGGCCAAAATTGTCGCGCGCCTTCGCCATCCAAACATCGTCGAAGTGTTTGACGTTTCGCCCGAGGATGCGACCGATCGCTACCTCGTCGTCGAGTATGTTCGCGGAGTCACGCTCCGAAAGCTCCTCCAAGAGTCGGGGAGTATGCCGCCAGAAGTCGCCGGCGCGCTCGGTGTCGAAATTTTGAATGCGCTCGCACACGCGCACGCCGAAGGGGTGATTCATCGCGATATCAAGCCCGAAAACGTGATGGTTGAGGCGCGGGGCGACACGTCGCCGTCGAGCGATCGCGGGCGGTCGGAGCGGCGCATTGTGCGGTCATCTGGCGCCACGCGAACGGTGGTCAAGCTGACCGATTTCGGCATTGCGAAGCTGCTCGACGCGCAAGGGGTTACCTCCACCGGTGAAGTACTCGGCAGCCCGGCCCACATGGCGCCCGAACAAATTGAAGGCGTGCACGTCGATGCGCGCGCCGATATTTTTGCACTAGGCGTGCTCCTCTACGAATGCATGGTCGGCCATCTTCCGTTCGTCGGGACGAATCCGGCGCAAGTGCTCCGCCGTGTTCTCGAGGGTGAATACGCGCCGGCCGAAGTCGAGCGCGCCACGGTGGGGAAGCGGTGGAGCCATATTCTCGACCGCGCGCTCGCGCACAACGTCGCCGATCGATTCACCGATGCGCACGCGATGCGCGGCGCGATCATCGAAGAGCTTCGGCGACTTCACGTTGCCGAACCGATGGTCGAGTTTGACGTTTGGCGGAGCGACGCAAAGGGGTACGCCGAGCGCCACGCTCGCGAGATGATTGCAGCGCTTTGCACCGAAGCGGGCGCGGCGCGAAAGTCGGGCGATGCGGTCGCGGCCGCCGCCGACTACAACCGCGCGCTCGCCTACGCGCCCGCTGACGCCGGACTTTTGCGAGTGGTCGCGGGGATCAATCGAGCTGAATCGCAAAAGCGATCGATCCGTCGGTGGCTACGAATTGCGGCGATCACGTTCGCGATTGCCGGCCTTTTTGTCGCAATTCGGCCGCTTTTTAAGCGATTTTTGTCAAAGGCGAACGAACCACGCACGATTTCGATCCCGGTCGTGTCGCCGCCGACGGTCGATCCTCAGGCGCTTCGCGTCCATGTCGATCCACCGGTCGATCTGCCGGTCGATCTGCCGGTCGCTAGGGCAATCGAAAAGCCGATCGCTCCAATCGCGCCCGAAAAACCGCTTCGTGATGCGCACGGAACGGCACGTCGCGCGCCGACGCCGGCCCCCTCGAGCGAGTCGCTCGGGCGCGCGGCAGCTCACGCGAAGGCCGATCTTTCAACAGTTCGGCACATCACGCTGACGAACGTGCGCCCCCCGTTTGGCGTCACTGTCATGGTCGATCAAGAGGCCGCGCGCGGAGTTACGTCGGGCGATGTTCTGACAGTCGACGGGCGGCCGCACACGTTGACATTCAGCTGCGTGCACGACGCATGCGAAGTAACAAGACGCCCACTTTTGGCCGGCGACGCGAACGAATCGCTCGCGATCTCCATGGCGATCAAGCCCGCGCTCCTCGTGATTGAGGGGCATTCTGGGATGACGTACCAGGTGACCGAAGAGCCGACTCTAGCCGTCCACCCGGGGATTCCTGTGCGGATCCCGATGCACGGGAGCAAATACCCGGTGCATGTCGTCGAACTCCCGTCAAACCGCACGCTGGGGGTGACACTTACCGCCGGCCAAGAAAAGCGGGTTAGTTTTGCGGAAGAATCGCGGTGAGCTAAGAGTGGGCGCTAGATGAAGAGCGTTCATAAAAGCTTCGCCGCGACTCTGCTGTCGGCGATTTTTCTGTTTAGCGCCAGCGCTTGGGGCGACGAGCAGAGCGAGCTCGACAAAGGTCGCAACGCTTTTTTAGCGCGAAAATACGACGAAGCGGCCGCGCGATTTCGGTCGATGCTCGACCCTGTGACCGGCATGGTGCGCGACCCCATTTTTGTTTCGCAGGCGCGCTTTTTCTGGGGGGCGGCTCTGCTCGCGCAGCACAAGACGGCCGAGGCGACCGAGCAGTTCGAAGCGGTAATCATGCGCGATCCGCAGTTCGAGCCCGATCCGCTCAGCGTGCCTACGGAAGTCATTGACGCATTTATCGACGCGCGTGCGCGCCTGCGCGGGCGGCTGAATGACGAAGCGCGGCGAACGGCGGCGATCGATGCGGCACGAAAAAAGAAGGTCGATGCGGAGCACGCAAAGAAAGTCGAGCGAACGGCGCTTCTCGAAAAACTGGCGAGCGAAGAGCGTGTGATCACGAAGCACTCGCGCACGCTCGCATCGGTTCCGTTCGGGGTGGGGCAATTTCAGAACGGAAGTCGCGCGCTAGGATGGGTTTTTCTCACGACCGAAACAGCATTTTTGGCCGCGGGGACGGCGCTGGTTCCGGCTTATCTTTCAGCCTATTCGCAGGGGCAGCGCGCGTATGCAAACCGTTACATCGACCGCGCGGAGCAGTATCTCGAGCGCGCAAATGCAATCCGCTACGCCAATCTCGCGATGTACGGCGCCTTTGCAGCGACCGCGCTCGTCGGGGTTATCGAGGCCCATGTGAATTTTGTGCCGACGGTCGAAGAGACAAAGTACCGAGAGCTACCGCCGGTGAGTCACTTGCGGCCATTCGCTGCGCCCACAGTAGACAACCGGTCAATGACGGGCGGCATCTTGGGCGTCAGCGGATATTGGTAGTACTTTTGGCAATTCACCAATACGGCGGCGCTCGAAGCATCGGTCGGGCATGTTTCGCGTTTTTCGCGATAGGGCTGTTTCATCGATAAAACGGGCCGTTTTGGGGTCGTTGTAGCCGCTCACTGTTGGCGCTGTCGGCACATCTCTTTGATGGTACCGCACCACCCGCTCCATCATCGCGTCGCGCACCCACTTGCCGACTAGCGACGCCATGCCGACTAGCATGTTGCTCGCGTCGGCGTCGCGCACGAATGCGACTTCGCCAATCCCCGCGACGCGGTATGCCGATCGGGCGCGCCCTTCTTCGATCGACGAAACGAGATAGCTCGCGAGGGCGTCGAAGCGCGATGGGTACCGATCGATCCCCCCAACCTTCCCGCATGTGGCGAGCAGATCTTCGCCCGCATCGCCCCGGGCCGCTACGACAAGCCGTTCCATCGCGTTTAAATCGACATCGAGGCGCGATTTTCCGCGATCGACCGCATCGTTTAGCCGCTCGACGCATACAACCGCGACGCGGCAACGGACGACATCGACCCCCGCCTTTTCGAGGGCTGCCAAGTCATTGGCCACGGCGGCCACCAGCGCGTCTGACGCGCGAAATCGCTCGTCTCGCGTCGACCAGCACTGCTCTTCGTGCTGGGTTGGGCAGCGGGCGCGCAGCTTTGCCTGGCCATCCAAAAAAAGCGCCTGCAAGAGCTCGTCGGGCGTTTCGGCGCCTACGCCGCACCGCATTGCAATCGCCCTCCCCCACGCTTCGCCAAGCGCGTCATGGCCAAAAGCGACCAGATCTTTTGAATCGCCGAGCCGCGCTTTCCACCGGGAATCGACCGGGCTATTGGCGACTTTTCGGCCGGAGCGGCTCGTTCTGGCTAAAATTGACGTCACAATGAGCGGCCCAAGACGCGGCCCAAGACCGTTTTCGTCGATTCCGGCTGAAAATCGCTCTCTGGTAACGCTTGGCGAATTGGGCTTCAAAGTGTTAAGGTCTCGCCTCTTGAGCTGCGACGGCTATTTTGGGCCGAAGCACAAGAGCGACCATAGACCGAATTCGGAGCAGTTATGAACAAGGCAACGCTTAAAAAATTCAAAACGCTACTGAACGAGAAGCGCGACGAAATCGTTAAGCGGGCGAAACAAACGCTCGAAGAAGACATGGCGCTCGATACGGCCGACCTGCCGGATGAGATGGACCTCGCATCGAGCGAATATTTGCAATCGTTCACGTTCCGCCTGCGCGGCCGCGAAAAGGGGCTGCTCGATAAAATCGACAAAGCGCTTGTGAAGATTGAAGAGGGCACGTTCGGTGTGTGCGATTCGTGCAATGAAGAAATCGCCGTAAAGCGCCTCGAAGCACGGCCCGAGACAAATCTCTGCATCAACTGCAAAGAAGAGCAAGAGCGCCGCGAGAAAGATTTTTCTTAGCGCGTGTGAACGCTACTGAACTGCCCTAAAAGAGCCCTCTTTGTCGCCCCCGAACGCTTTGGTCAGGGGCGATGAGATAAATGCAGCAGCAGCACTAAGCCCGCTTTTCGCTCCGCTACCGAGGGTAGTGAGGCCGCTGCCAATGCTGGCCACAGTACTCTTGATGGTAGCGGTGGCTCCCGACCCCCCTATCTTCGCCAGCGCTGCCGTGGCCTGGTCTTTCAATGACCCCACCGATGAGAAGCTGGTTTTTAGCTGCCCCACGATCGCAGACGCATCGCCACTTGCTAGCGCGCTGGATAGCGCGGAGTACTGGGCCTTAGCACTGTCGAGCTGCGCCTTTAATGCAGCGTTGTTCGGATCCAAGCCAAGCGCGCGCTCCGCCTCTTGAATCATTCCAAACAAACCCGCCTTAGCCGCTTTCCCCTGCGACTCGGCGCCGTCGTGCACCGCTTCGCCTACGTCCTCGGCCCTCTGCGCCTCGGATTTTGACGGGTCGTTCACTAGGGCAGCTTTCGCTGCCTGATCAGCATCGGCCTCGCTGTCTATGGCGTCGTCAAAGAGCGCTTGCAGCTCATCGTCGTTATCGCCGGTGGTCGGAAGCGTATCGGCTGCGACTTCTGTGGTCTCTGTTTTGTCGAGCGTGCTGATCAGCTGCGGGACGTCATTTGGATTGAATGCGTCCGGCGACTTCTGTTCCTCGGCCTTAGGGCCGCCGCCGCATCCGGCAAACGTCGCGCCTCCGAGAGCGACGACGGCGCACGCGGCGAGCGATAGGTGTTTGAACGAACGATTCACTCTCTGTTTGCATTCCATGGCCGTTCCCCCTTCGATTACTTGCCGCCGAACCAGCCGCTGATGGTGCTGGTTAAGCTTGAGATTTTGGACTTTGCTGTGCCGAGCGCCTTGCCGATAGTCCCTGCGCCGCTGGTCAGCTTCGCGAATGCAGCCGACGCCTTGCCAGTTATCGCTTTGGCCGCCGAAGACTGGGCGATCACCTTCGGCAAGCTATTTGTTATCAACTGAATCGTTGTCTCGGCACTGGCGATGCCGTCGTTGACTTTTTCTTCCGCCGCCGAGAGCTCGCTTGGGGACTGTGGCGCTTCGTCGTCGGCCAAATCTGCAGCCGCCACCTTGTGGGCGTCGATCTGCGCTTGCAGCTTCGTCTCCAGGTCTTTCGTCGGCTGGTCCGCCGGGTGAGCCGGCAAAAACGCGAGCGCCTGAGCCGCCAAGTTCGCCGCTTGCGTCAAGTCGGTAGCGGCGGTGTCGGCTGTGAGCACCGTCATCCCTTGTGCGAGCGCTTTATGGCTGGCCTTTTGCTGCGCGGCCGTTTGACCGGAATGGTCGGCACTTGCGGCAAGTTGATCGACTTGTGCCTTCGTTTTCTTCTCGTCTGCGTCGTACTTACCCGCCGCCAGCGCGGTACTGCTTAAATCTGCCAGTTCACCCGGACTCGCTGGGGCCAGTCCTGCCGTCGGGTCGGTGTTCGTGACGTAGCTTTGCTCTTGGAGGGAAGTCGCTTCAACGGCGTCGAGCAGTGCGGTCGCGTTGTCGATGGAATTTGCAGGGGCGTTCCCCCCCCCGTCAGCCTTCACGTGGTGCGACACCGCGGGCTCCGCAGGTGCCGCGCTGCAACCGACGGCTGATGCGAGCATCAACAGCCCAAACGACGGAACAAGAGCTCGATGGCTCGAAAAATGCGATGCGATCGGTTTGTGGTTCATTTGCCAAATAAGCGGCTCGAACCAGACACGCCTTAAGGGGCGACACAAAATAAGTCGGCGCCGCAGTAGCGGTGTGGCGACATGTGTGGCCACACCGCTACTGCGGCGCCGTGACGCGAAGTTCAGCTAGATGTCGTAGTAGAGCACGAACTCGTGCGGCGTCGGCCGCATGCGGATCGGGTTCAGCTCGCGCGTTCGCTTGTAGTCAATCCACTCCGTTATCGCGTCTCGTGTGAAAACGTCGCCGCGCAGAAGAAACGCGTGGTCGCGCTCGAGCTGATCGAGCGCCTCTTCGAGGCTCCCCGGCATGTGCGGGACATCTTTCAGCTCTTCGGGTGAGAGGCCGTAGATGTCTTTGTCGAGCGGCGAACCCGGGTCGATCTTGTTCTGAATGCCATCGAGACCGGCCATCAACATCGCGGCGAATGCGAGGTAACCGTTGCAGCTCGGGTCGGGGAATCGCACTTCGATGCGGCGCGTTTTGGGCGACGGCCCCGTGATCGGAATACGCACCGACGCCGAACGATTGCGGCTCGAATACGCAAGATTCACCGGCGCTTCAAAACCTGGAACGAGCCGACGATACGAGTTTGTCGTCGGGTTGGTGAACGCCGCGAGCGAACGCGCGTGCTTGATGATGCCGCCGATGTAGTGGAGCGCCATCTCCGACAGCCCTGCGTACCCTTCGCCTCCGAAAAGCGGCTTGCCGTCCTTCCACAAAGATTGGTGAACGTGCATCCCCGAGCCGTTGTCGCCGAAGAGCGGTTTCGGCATAAAAGTGGCCGATTTGCCGGCCTTTCGTGCCACATTTTTGACAACGTATTTGAACCACATCAGCTGATCGGCGCACGGCAGCAGGCGATCGAACTTCATTCCGATCTCGCACTGGCCGCCCGATGCAACTTCGTGGTGGCCCACTTCGATCTCGACGCCGCTGTTCATCAGCGCGACCATCATCTCTTGCCGCAAGTTGGCGAGCGTGTCGGTCGGCGGGACGGGGAAATACCCTTCTTTATGGCGCGTTTTGTACCCGAGGTTCGGGAACTCTTCGCGCCCGCTGTTCCATGCCCCTTCGATGCTATCGAGATGGTAGTGGCCTGCGTTTGGCTGCGAGTGATCGAACCGCACATCGTCGAAGATGAAAAATTCGGCCTCGGGCCCCATGTACGCCGTGTCGGCGATGCCGGTCTGCTTAAGGTACGCTTCGGCTTTTTTCGCGATGTGCCGCGGATCGCGCGAATACGGCTGCTTTGTGATCGGATCGAAAACCGAACAGACCAGGCTCAATGTCGACCGCTCGTAAAACGGATCAATCTTTGCTGTTGATGGATCGGGGATGATGAGCATGTCCGACGCGTTGATCGGCTGCCACCCTCGGATCGACGAGCCGTCGAACCCGATTCCATCCTCAAAAAGGCCTTCATCGAGGCGATGCGCCGGAATCGTTGTGTGCTGCCACACGCCGGGGAAATCGATGAACTTTAAGTCAATAAATTCAGCGTTATGTTTTTTCGCTAAGTCGATCACATCCTTCGGTTTCATCGTCTTTCCTGTCTCCTGGTCCTTCAACCACCTTGAAGGACTAAATTGCATCTTTGCCACGCTCGCCTGTTCGTATTCGCACTGCCTCTTCGACTGGCGCGACGAAAATCTTCCCGTCGCCGATGCGGCCGGTTTTCGCTGACTTTTCGATAGCTTCTAGCACTTCATGTACGATTTCGTCGGGGACGACCGCCTCTATTTTCACTTTTGGCACGAAGTCGACGACGTAGGCCGAGCCGCGGTACATTTCTTTTTTTCCGCCGGTTCGCCCAAACCCTTTTACTTCCGTCACAGTCATCCCCTGAACGCCGATCTCAGACAGTGCGTCTTTTACTTCGTCGAGTTTGAACGGCTTAATGATCGCTTCGATCTTTTTCATGGCAGCCCAATCTCATCTGATTATTTCTGAACGACGCCCGCCAGAATCACTAGGTGTCTACCCGACTCCGCTGCAACGCGTCGATGCGTTATGCCATGACGGCATAGAGTTTTGGATTAAACGAGACGATCTGACAAACCCGATTTACGGGGGGAACAAAGTTCGTAAGCTCGAGCGCATCCTCGAGAACGCGCGCAAGTCGGGGGTTAAGCGCATTGTGACGGTGGGGGCGACGGGGAGCCATCATGTGCTCGCGACCGCCGTTTTTGCACCTTTTTACGGGATTTCGGCTCAAGCCGTGATGGTGCCTCAACCGATGACGGCCCATGTTGAAGCGAATTTTCGGGCCGCGGTTGAGCTTGGGTTGCAGGCGATTCGTGTGCCCGGGGCGTGGCTTGCCCCGCTGGCGATGATGGCGGGGGCATTGGGTGGAGCGACGATTGTCGCCCCTGGAGGGTCGAGCGTCGATGGGGCGCTTGGGTATGTCGACGCGGCGCGGGAATTGGCCGACCAGGTGGCGGCGGGGGCGATGCCGGAGCCGGATGCGATTGTAGTGGCGCTCGGGTCGGGCGGAACGGCGGCGGGGCTCGCGGCAGGGGTGCGCCTCGCGGGGCTTAAGACGAAAGTGATCGGCGTGAATGTTTCGCAGCCGGTATGGCTTGTGAATCGGTATGCAAAATGGCTTGAAAAGCGCTGTTTTCGGGCGATTTCACGCGACCCATTTCGAAGTTCGCTGACGACCGACTCGCGCTACTTGGGGCGCGGCTACGGTTTCGCGACCGACGCCGGCGATCGCGCAACCGCGGTTGCGGCTGAAGCCGGCGTTACGCTCGACCCAACGTACACCGCAAAGACGTTCGCTGCAGCGCTCGACCTTGCCGCTTCTGGGACTACGCCCGTTGTTCTCTATTGGCACACGCTATCAAGCGCCCCTCTTACGGCTCTTGGGCGGCCTGTAACTGCGCTACTACGCTGAAGTCTTCTAGGGTTGAGGTGTCACCTTTCATGGCGGTGGCCCCCGCGGCGATTTCTTTTAGTAGGCGCCTCATGATTTTGCCGCTTCGGGTTTTTGGTAGCCCCTCGGCGAACCTGATTTCGTCGGGGCGCGCGAACTTGCCTATCTCTTTTTCGATGTGCGCTTTTAGCTCGTCGCGTAGCTGACCGCTTGGCGCCGCCCCTTGCTTCAACGTCACGAACACCACCAGTGCGCTCCCTTTTAGCTCGTCGGGGCGACCTACTGCCGCTGCTTCTGCGATCGCCGGGTGACTTACGAATGCGCTTTCGACTTCGGCGGTGCCGATGCGGTGGCCGGCTATGTTGAGCACGTCGTCGATCCGACCTGTTACCCAATAGTAGCCGTCTTCGTCTCGCTTCGCGCCGTCGCCCGTGAAGTAGACGTTCGGCACGACATTAAAATATGTTTGTCGAAAGCGCTCGTCGTCGCCCCATAGCGTTCGCGCCATCGACGGCCATGGGTGCTTGATGATCAGGCGCCCCCCTTCACCCGCTTTGACCGACCGCCCATCGGCATCGACGACGTCGGGCTCGACACCGAACATCGGCAGCCCCGTGCTGCCGGGCTTTGACCCGCTTGCTGCCGGCAGAGTCGTCAACATGATCGACCCCGTTTCTGTCTGCCACCATGTGTCGACAACGGGGCATTGAGATGCGCCAATCACGCGGTGATACCACTGCCATACCTCTGGATTGATCGGCTCGCCTACCGAACCGAGAAGCCGCAGCGACCCGAGATTGTGCCGTTTTGGAAATTCGTCGCCCCACCGAATAAACGCGCGTATGGCTGTCGGCGCGGTGTACAAAATCGTGACGCCATGTCGCTCAATAATCTGCCAAAATCGCCCCGGATCGGGGAAATTTGGCGCCCCTTCATACATCATGCACGACGCGCCGACTGACATCGGGCCGTACACAATATAGCTGTGCCCTGTCACCCACCCGACATCGGCGGTGCACCAGTAGAGGTCTGAATCACGAATGTCGAACACTGCGTTTGTCGACACGTGAACACCGGCCAAATAGCCGGCGGTGGTGTGAAGCACCCCTTTCGGTTTGCCGGTCGACCCTGATGTGTAGAGGATGAACAGCGGGTGCTCCGCGTCGAACGCGTTTGGCGCGTCGGCCATCTCCTTGTTCGCGAGCGACGGCTCGCGGCTCAATAGCTCGTGCCACCAGATGTCGCGCCCGGGCTTCATCTCGGCAGGCGACACTTCCGAACCTGAGCGACCGATGCGCGAGAGCACAACCGCGTGCTGAACCGACGGCGTCTCCAAGAGTGCGGCGTCGGCCATTTTTTTGAGCGGCACGATCGCCCCTCGCCTGTAGGCGCCATCTTGTGTGATGAGCACTTTTGCTTCGCAATCGTTGATGCGGTCGCGGAGCGCATCGGCGCTAAAGCCACCAAAAATCACCGAGTGCGGCGCGCCGAGACGCGCGCATGCGAGCATCGCGATCGCCGCTTCGGGGACCATGCCCATGTAAATCGCAACGCGATCGCCGGCAGCGACGCCGAGGTCGGCGAGCGCCGCGGTAAGCTTGACGACTTCGTGGTGGAGCTCGAGATAGGTGAGCGTTCGCACATCGCCCGGCTCTCCTTCCCACACGATCGCGGCGCGATTTCGCGCTTCGGTGGCTAGGTGGCGGTCGAGGCAACTTTCGGTGATGTTGAGTGTCGCGCCTACAAAAAACTTCGCGTGGGGGCTGTCCCATTCTAAGAATTTACGGCTTGGCGTCCGAAAGACTAGGTCGCGCGTTTGGCTTTTCCAGAACGTTTCGGGCGATTCGAGCGACTCATTGTACAGCCGCAAATACTCGTCATGCGACTTGATGCGCGCCTTCGCGCGAAAGTGGGCGCTCGGCTCAACGCGCCGGCTGGTTTGTGATTTCGGATGGTTATCGCCTTTGGGGGAGTCGGTCTTCATTGTCGGTGCTTTTGTCGCCTTGTTTGCGTCCGGAACAATAGGTGGAACACTCATACAATGACGCCGAAAAACGCGCTCCGTTTACGGAGATGCAACCTATTTTTTTACAGCTGCAGATACGATCGAACGATGTCGGGTATTGGCCCTCGCAGCTACTTTTTTGCAGCCACGATGCTCTTTGTCGGTGCGCTGATGTTCGGCTGCTCGAGCGAGCCGCACCCCGCCGCCGTCGATGAGTCGCTCACTCCGCGTCGTCACGTGGGTGGTAACCAAAACGTGCAGGGCTCTCGATGCACGCTCGATGATGATTACGGCGTCGCGTGCACGACTCCGCCTGTTCGATCGGGGACGGGACACACGTGCCAGCACGGCGTGCGCTTTTGTGTGAACGGTTTTTGGGGGCCATGCCACCCCGGCGAACGTGTAGAAAACGCCCCGCGGAATCCGCGCGGCGGCGAGATCGAACTGACGGCGCTAGCCTCAGACGACCCATGCGACCCACGCGGGATGGTGTTCGACATGAGCCCGGGCGGCGGCGACCTTTTTAATCAGTGGATCGATGAAGAGGGCGCCGAATGGCAAGACGCTGACGCTCCACGACCCGATGCCGGAACCCTAGGCAAGCCGGTTGGCGCGCCCAACCCGCGCTGCCTCGGCAGCAAAGTGACATTTACCGGGCGAGTGATGGACCCCGCGGGCCGAAACCCGATCTTTGACGCGAAAGTTTATGTCCCTGTAGGGAACGCGAAACCGTGGAACCCAAACCGCCGAGCTGCATGCGATCGCTGCGACGAGCTCTATCCGAAGCGGGTTGCGGAAGTCGACACGAAAATCAACGGGAGATTTGCGCTCAAAGATGTGCCCAACGACATCGATTACGACCTTGTAGTTCAGATTGGGCGATGGCGAAAAATTATTCCGCGTCGGTCGTGCAACACCCGCGTCGATCTCGGTGACATCCCGCTGCCGAAAAACAGGCGCCAAGGCGACCTGCCAAAAATCGCGATTGTTGGCGGAAGCGCCGATGAAATGGAATGCCTGCTCCTAAATATCGGCATTAGCGCGACGAGCATCGCCAGCGGCGTCGCATACAACGGCAACAACTCGGCGAATGAATTTTATCCGCGCGCCAAGGTGATGGACCAGTCCAAGTTCACGATGGTGGCACCAGAGATGTCACCGTATGTGTTGCCGGGGAACGAACCGCGCGTGCAGGCGTATGTCTTGTCGGGCAATCGCCTTATCGTAAAAGGGCCGGTCCGACCCGGTGTGAGGCAAACGCCGAGCGATGCTAGAAATCAGGCGGCGTATTTATGGGGCAATCCGACGGAGCTTGGCCAGTTCGACATCGTGATCAATTCCTGCGAAGGGAGCAACGACTACCCACGCGACCCGCAATGGCTCGAGCTGATGAAGAACTATGTGAACGGCGGCGGGCGCTTGGTGACGTCGCACTTCGGATCAAAATGGTTTACTGACCGCAGCGCACCAGACTCGCTTGGGCACGTCGTGCGGTGGAACCCCAAGGCCGACAGGTCGTCGCGCGAGCCAACAAAGAGTGAATCGGTGCACATTCTAGACAACGCGAATGCGCGCCATTTCAACAGTTGGCTGACGCACATCGGCGCGATCGAAGACAACAGTCTTTCGCTGACGCAACTTCGCAGAAACATTTTGTCGGTCGAAGCCCCTTTTGGTATCCCCTGGGCTGTAACGGCCGATGATAAGCGACCGATTATTTTCAGCGCCGATACACCGATCAACGCGCCAGCTGACAAACAGTGCGGCCGGGTTATCTACAGCGATTTTCACGTATCGGCGGCCGACAAGCGCATCAGCCATTTGACCCACTTCCCGACATTGTGCAGCAACGGGAAAGTTTCCACAGCCGAGGGGGGCAAGCTTTCGCCTCAAGAAGCGGCGCTTGAATACCTTCTTTTTCACAGCATGAAGTGCATCAAACAAGAAGTGGCGCCTGCACCCATCGTGCGACCGATTGTGCGACAGCGCCGCGCTCCGAAAGATTTGACTTTCGAGTTGAACGCCAAGTGCCCCGCGGGTCAGCGCCCCGAGTGGCGCGCCCTTAAGTACGGAAGCGCTCAGATCCCCGACGGTTGCAGCATCGTTGTGGAGGCGCGTGGAGCTTTGGCCAAAGAGGGGCTTGATGATCCCGATGCGGCCTCGACGTTCAGAGTTGCAACGTTGCAAAGCGGAGACGGTTCGATCGATTTGTTCGAGATTCTTCAGCGGCACAATCTCGGTCACGCGCCGCACTTGCGGCTCATGATTCGAGCCGAAGCGAGCCCTGACGCGCTCGATGTCCCCACTCTGCCGACGATTAATCAGGCCTACAGCTGCGTTGATGCCGAATAGAAAAAAATGAAAACCGCTGACCTGCACAACAAGCGATTCACACGATGGATGGCGCAGTTGAGCAGGTGGGGCGGGATGACACTGCTCGTCATCAGCGTGCGCGATTGTTCCGACGATGCGCACCCCGACGTGTCCGATGACTGGGCGTTTCGGGCTTTTTCGGGAGGCGACTGCCAAGAGGCACAAGAAAACTGCCCTTGTCCGATCAACAACAAAAAAACCGCTTGTAAAACCGTGCCGGTCGCTTCCGGAACCGGTCAGAGCTGCCAAGCGGGGACGCGCACGTGCGCCGACGGATATTGGGGAGAGTGCGACACCGATGAAACGTTTGTTGGAAGCGGTCCGTTGAGCAACGGCTTGGCGACCGCCACCGGTTGCAAGGACCCGTGCGACCCCGGATGCGAGCGACTGACCGGGACGATCGAAAATGCCGACGACGAACGTTTCCTCCCGAGAGACGAGAGCTACGACGATCCGTCCGACGGCGACAGAGTCGACAGCGACGATGATCTTGACGACGACGAGCCCGGCGCCGACAGCGGTGTCACGCTTCTAAGACCAGCCGAACCGATCATAAAATCGATTGCGCCTGCATCCGCGCCGCCAAGCAAGCGGCGCGTCGTCTGCCCCGACAACAAGACGACCAGTCTGAGCGGCATCGTCAAAGACCCTGCCGGCAACAATCCGATTTATCACGTCCTCGTCTACATCCCCGAAGAGAAGCCGGTCACCTGGACCGAAGCGGCTCGCGCAATTCGCGTTGCGAAACCGGATCACTGTGACCAGTGCGACGACCCGGACTTAATTTCGGGCAAGCCGATCACGCAGACGTACACAAATTACAAAGGGCAATTCAAACTCACTGACGTTCCGGCGACGGGCGATTTCACACTTGTGATTCAAATCGGTCGGTGGCGCAGGCAGTTTACAATCGCCAATCCGCCCCCCTCACTGAAACCGAAAACGCCAGCGCCCGGCAAAGCGCTGGGACCTGTGACTCCGAAACCGCCGGCCCCGGGCAAAGCGCAGCTGCGACCTGTGACTCCGAAACCGCCGTTGAAAAAAGAGGATGTCCCGCTCAATACAATTAAACTTAAAGTTGCCGAGTGCGCGAACACGCCGATACCGAAAGACGCGCTAACTCTTCCAAAAAATCGACGCGAAGGAGACATCCCTCGAATCGGTCTTGTCGGTGGCAGCGCCGATCAGATGGAGTGCTTGCTGGAAAAAATTGGCGTTAGCACGGACGAGTACGCCAACCCCGCAGCGAAACGGTTCATGGGCGAAGCGACGTCGACCAACGAGTTTTATCCCGCCGCCGACGCACCATTTCATGTTGTCGGCGGTGGGCTCGAGCCGCGAATTCAGTATTTCGTCGCCACGGGGCAGCGGCTCATTTACCCCATAAAAACCGTGATTCTTACCGGTCCGGGTGGACGACGAATTGAGACGACTGAAACAAAAGAGACGCTTAACAATCCTCGACTGTCGCTGTGGAACTCGACCGCCAATTTGCGCCGATACGATGCGATTCTCAATGCGTGTCCCGGGCAGGTGCTCGATGAGACTACGGCCGGACCGCTTTCGCGCATCAACGTGGAAGATTATTTGAATCACGGCGGTCGCGTATTTACGTCGCACTACGGCCGATACTTTGCCGACGACAAGCCGACGAAGCCCAACGATCTTGGCAATCTCGCAACATGGAACGATTCGAAAGATCTCAAAGATGCGCCTGACAGCACGATGTACTTGCGAATTATTCGTGGCGCCAACATCCGGACAAAAGAGATAAGAGAGCTCTCCAAGCCAGAGAATTTTTATCTATGGCTCAAGGCGACCAAAGCGCTCAAAACGCCGGAAGTGTACATCCCAAGAAAAGGGTGGGAGAAGCAACCGGACCTTCTCGCCGCGAATCAAATGCGCAGCAATATCGCTACACTAGGGCCCCTTGCGACGCCTTGGGCCAGGGTGTTTTCTGGCAATTTTCTGGCCGGCGACGTCTGCCCTGAAGCTTTGAAGCGCGAAGAGGCGAAGCGGCTCGCTGAAAAAATTAGAAAGACCAAAACTTCGAGGGCTCAGTTGACGGACGCTGAAAGAGTCTGTCCAAAAAAGGGTGAGTACTACCAAATCAACCCGCAGCCGCCGGCGATCTTCACCGCCAACACTCCGATCAACGCGCCGCCAGACAAAGTGTGCGGCCGGTTGACGTATGCCGATTTTCATGTCGCGACACGAGCGGAACACGCAAGTCTGAACAACGTCTTTCCAAAGGCGTGCAAAGGGGCTGAGCTGACGCCGCAAGAAAAAGCCCTTGAATTTCTGCTGTTTGATAATTGGGATTGCGTTGCGCCGGAGCGAGAGGTTCTTCCTCCGCCCGCGGAGCCGGCGCCGCCAGCGCCTCGGCCACCACGCCCACCGAAGCCGCCGCGTGAAACCAAAATATTTGCACCGAAGGCCAAGGCCGACGACTTCGCTGCAAATTGCCCGCCCGGCAAGAGGCCCGAGTGGCGACGTTTCAGCTGGAACACGCTTACACCGGTGGGGACTAAAATCGTAATCGAAGTGCGGGCGAGCACAACCGAGGCCGGCCTCGCGACAGCGACAGCAATTCCGCTGCTAACGATCCCCGACCCGGACCAACAAAATGGGGAGCTCGACATGTACATGGCGCTCCAACCGTATGCGCTCGAGCACGCGCCGTGGCTCCGAATTCTCTACCAACCAACAACCGATAACCCGAGCCTAACGCCAATCATACGCTCGCCATTCGTACTAGACCGAACCTGCGTCGACGGGCAGTAGCTCCTACCGTCTGAGCGGCACTTTTAACATCGTGCTTGCGATCGCTTCGAACGTGCTTCGCCTCGGGTCGTCTGCTCGAAAAAAAAGGCGAAAATAGTCGTGCAGTGGCGGCCATTTTGGAACGAGTACGACCAACTTTTTGGTCGCGATGTCTTCTTCTACGAGATAGCGCGGGAGCACGGCGACCCCCGCACCTGCTAGCGCGCGCTGTCGAATCGCTTCGATCGTCCCCAATCGAACCACCGACCGAAACTGCGCTTGTTGTGTGCGATCGCGCTGCGTTGGAGAATCGCTCCAGTAGCGAAAAAGCGGCAGCTCCCCATCGATGTCGAGCAGCGTGTGGCGCGATGCATGCTCGACTTGTGTTAGCGGCTCACGACAACTGAGCGCTTCTTGCGCGACGAAAACATACTCTTCGCGATGAAGACGAATCGAATCGATTTTTGAATCGGTGACGCGAAACGATCCGATCGCGCAATCGACGCTCATCGTTCGAATTGCGCGCAGGAGGTCAATTCCGGAGCCGAAATAGAGATGAAATTGAAGCGATGGGTGCTCAGCGATGAGCGTATCCAGTTGAGGAAGGACCCAACTGATTCCAAGCTCGTGCCGCGTGCCGATCGTGAACTCGATCGCCCCCCGCGTGCCGCTCCGTGCGACAGATCGCACGCATTCGTCGGCGGCGAGAAGGCACCGCTCGGCGTGAGGCAGCAGCGAACGCCCCCCATCGGAAAGCTGCATACTACGCGTACTTCGAACAAAGAGCTCGAGGCCGAGCTGCTCTTCAAGAAGCTTAATTCGTTGACCGAATGCCGCCGGCGTAAGTGCGACGCTGCTCGCCGCCGCCCGAAAATTCAGAAGCTTCGCCGCCGCAACAAAGCAGCGAAGCGATTCGGTCGACGGGAGCACTTGACGCTTTCAGCTTGGCCGCCTGTCGGCCGCTAAGCGACAGACGCGCCACCGTCGCGTAGCCTCGCGATCTTTGACAACAAGAGCTTGCGCGTCAGCGTGAGCGGCTCCGGCATTGAGTCGCCTACTTTGTCGAAAAACTCACTCTGCGACTCGAGCTCTGCCCGCCACTCGTCGAGCTCGACATGCGTTGCCTCATTGACTTGCTCTTCGGTCACGCCGTCAATCCCCGACAAATCCAAATCGCCGGCTTTTGGCACCCAGCCGAGCACTGTTTCCTGCCCGCCGACACGCCCGCGCGCGCGATCGACGATCCACTTCAAAACGCGCATATTTTCGCCGAAACCTGGCCACAAAAATTTGCCGTCTTTATCTTTTCGGAACCAGTTGACCATGAAAATCTTCGGCGGATTGACGATATACTTTTGCATATCGAGCCAGTGCGCGAAGTAATCGCCGATGTTGTATCCGCAGAACGGGAGCATCGCCATCGGGTCGCGCCGCACAACGCCGACCTGCCCGGCCGCCGCCGCCGTTGTTTCTGAGCCCATCGTCGCCCCGAAAAAGACGCCGTGCGCCCAGTTGAACGACTGCATCACAAGCGGGATCGTTGTCGCCCGACGTCCACCGAAAATGATCGCCGATATCGGCACCCCTTGCGGTTCGTCCGCGTACTTTGACAGCGCCGGATTGTTTTGCATTGGCGCCGTGAATCGCGAATTTGGATGCGCCGCTTTTTCGGTCGACCCCTTCTTCCAGGGGCGCCCTTGCCAATCGGTTAGCTCGTCGGGGACTTCGCCGTCCATCCCCTCCCACCAGACGCAGCCATCTTTTGTGAGCGCGACGTTGGTGAAAATTGTGTCGTGATTGATTGTCACCATCGCGTTGGCGTTTGACTTTGAGCTTGTGCCTGGCGCGACTCCGAAATAGCCGTGCTCGGGGTTGATCGCCCAGAGCCTCCCGTCTTTTCCGACACGCATCCATGCGATGTCGTCGCCCACTGTCCAAATTTTCCAGCCGCGAAAACGCTTCGGCGGAATCATCATGGCGAAGTTTGTTTTACCGCATGCGCTTGGGAACGCGGCGGCGACGTATGTCATCTCTCCTTCGGGGCTCTCGAGGCCGAGAATAAGCATGTGCTCGGCGAGCCACTTTTCGCGCTGACCGAGATACGACCCGATGCGTAGCGCGAGGCATTTTTTGCCCAAAAGAACGTTACCGCCGTAGCCGCTCCCCACAGACCAAATGGTGTTGTCTTGCGGAAAATGGCAGATAAAACGCCGCTCAGGATTGCAATCGAGCACAGCGTGAAGGCCGCGATTGAAGTCGTTTGACTGACCGAGCATTTTGAGCGCAATTCGCCCCATGCGCGTCATGATGCGCATGTTGAGAACGACGTAGACGCTGTCGGTGACTTCAACGCCGATTTTCGCCATCGGTGAACCGGCTGGCCCCATGATGTACGGTACGACGTACATTGTTTTGCCGGCCATCGACCCGTCGAACAGCTTGCCGAGCTTCGTGTAGGCGTCTTTCGGCTCCATCCAATTGTTGGTTGGGCCGGCTTCGCGCTTTGTCGGCGTGCAGATGAATGTGAGATTCTCCATCCGCGCGACGTCGTTTGGATTGGAGCGATGAAGATAACAGCCCGGGAGCTTCTCTTCGTTGAGCTTGATGAGCGAGCCGTCAGCTACGGCCAGTTCGGTCAGCCGTTTTCGCTCGTCTTCCGAGCCGTCGCACCAGACGACCTCTTTCGGCTTCACGAGCGCGGCCATTTCGGCGACCCAGGCTAGAAGCGCGGCGTTGTCAGTGAGCGGTTTGCCCTGGGAGTCGACGGGAATCTGTTTTGATTTTTCGATCATGAGAGACTCGTTATCTTGGGGGCCCCCCTCCCCGAAACGGGGATGTGGGTATAGGCCCCTTTTCGGTCTAGCAAATTGCTCTCCAGGTAGCGCGCTAAACCGTGATGGCATCCTCAGTAACGTGCTTTTTTGCGAAGAGTATGTAGACGGCCGGTACGACGAACAGCGTAAACAGCGTGCCGATCGTCATGCCGCCGACGAGCACAATGCCGATCGAGTTTCGTGCCGCCGCGCCTGCCCCGCTGACGAGCGTGAGCGGAAAATGACCCACCACCGTCGCCACCGTCGTCATAAGAATCGGGCGAAGGCGAGTCGTCGCCGCTGCGCGCACAGCATCGAGCTTGCTAAGCCCAAGCTTCTGCTGCTGATTGGCGAACTCGACGATCAAAATGCCGTTTTTTGACACAAGACCGGTAAGCGTCACGAGGCCAACTTGCGAGTAGATATTCAGCGTCGTCGTCCACCCTTCGGTCAGTTTGTAGTGCAGGCCTGGCGGCCCCCCAAACTTCAAAAAAGTGAAAATCATTGCGCCGAACATCGCGAGCGGGACCGACCCGGCGAGAATGACGAACGGATCTCGGAACGAATCGAACTGAACCGCGAGCACCAAGAAAATAAGGACGATTGCGAGCCCCATGGCCGGCAAAAATCGATTCGCTTCAGCGCGCACTTGGCGCGATTCGCCGGTGTAGTCGACGCGGTAGCCGGCAGGAAGAATCTTTGTCGCGGCATCCTCCAGCACTTTTAGACCGTCGGTCAGAGAGCGCGGCGCTACGCCCGAAATTTTGATCGAATTGAGCTGCTGAAAACGATTGAGCGTGCGTGGCTCGACCCCACTTCGCATCGTTGCAATGCTGCTCAGCGGGATCAACTTCCCCTCCGGGCCGGTGACGTAAATCTCGTTCAACTGCTCGACTGTTAGCCGCCCTGCCCGCTCAATCTGCGCGATAACTTTGTACGCGCGCCCATCGAGGTTAAAACGGTTAACGAAGTTGCCGCCAAGCATCGACGCCAAGTCGGCGCCGACCTGCTGCGCACTTAGCCCCATCGATGCAATTTTGTCGCGATCGATAACAATCTCGCTCGCCGCTTGATCGAACTTCACGTCAACGATCGGCGGAAATGCGAACATCCCGCTCTTCGTCGCTTCCGCCACAATCTCATGAGCAAATCGCAGCATTTCTTCGTGCGACGCCGTCGACGCCATCACGAACTCAACCGGGAAGACGCCGGCGCTTGGGAGCGCACCCGGTAAAAATGCCGGCGCGAGAAGCCCGGAGATGTTCGACAGCTTTTGCGCAGCCTCTTCTTGAATCGGAAAAATCGACCGCTTCCGCTGATCCCACGGTTTCACGAGCATCCCCCCGAAACCGCCTCCTGGGAATGTGATCTGAAACGTGTGGTCGTATTCCGGAATCGTCTGCAAAATCCGATTCACTTCGGCCGTAAACGGCGTCAGCTGCTCGATCGTAGCGTTGGCTGGCACGTCGATCGCTCCGAAAATAATCCCCTGATCTTCGTTCGGCGCGAGCTCTTTTGGCGAGAACATGTACATCGGGATCAGCGCCAATGTGAGCGTGATCCAGATGGCGTAGACCGCCGGGCGCATGCCGAGAGTGATGTCGAGCATGCGGCTGTAGGTCCGCTTGATAAATTCGAAAGCGCGTTCAATTCCGCGCGCCAACATCCCTTCCTGCGCGTGGTCTTTGAGCAGTCGCGACGACATCATCGGCGAGAGCGTGAGCGCGACGATACCGGAGATAAACACAGCGCCGGCGAGCGTGAATGCAAACTCACGAAAGAGCGCGCCGGTCAGGCCGCCCTGAAAACCGATCGGCGCGTAGACCGCGGCGAGCGTGATCGTCATCGCGACAACCGGACCGACCAACTCGCGCGCGCCGATGATGGCGGCTTCGAACGGCTTCTTGCCGGCGCGAATGTGACGCTCTACGTTTTCGACGACAACAATCGCGTCGTCGACCACGAGCCCGACCGCGAGCACAATGGCGAGAAGCGTCAGCAGATTGACCGTAAAGCCGAAAATCTGCATTAAGAAAAAGGCGCCGATGAGCGAAACCGGAATCGCCACAATCGGCACGAGCACGGTGCGCAGCGAACCCATAAACAAGAAAATGACGATCATAACGATCGCAATTGTCTCGAGCAGCGTCTCGATAACTTCGTGCACGGCGCTGTTGATGTACTTTGTCGCGTCGAACGCGACGACCGCTTCCATACCGCTCGGAAGCTCCTGCTGAATCACCGCAATTTCTTTGCGAACGCGCTCGATCACATCAAGCGAGTTGGCATTCGGGAGGACCCAGAGGCCCATAAAAACGGCTTTTTTACCCGACAGACGAACATCTTGCTCGTACGTGTCGGCGCCGAGCACAACATCGGCGATGTCTTCGAGGCGCACAAACGCATCGCCTTCTTGGAGCACGACAAGCTTGCGAAACTCTTCAACCGAACGGATGTCGGTCGCTGCGGTCAGATTGAGCTGAACGAGCGCCCCCTTCGTCTGCCCTACGGCCGAGAGATAATTATTCGCCGCAAGCGCCTTGCGCACTTGTGCGGGGCTTACGTTGAGCGACGCCATCTTGTCAGGCTTGAGCCACGCGCGAAGCGCAAACGTGCGCCCGCCGAGAATGTCGGCGCGCTGCACGCCTTCAATCGCGGAGAGACGCGGCTGCACGACTCGAATCAAATAGTCGGTAACCTGATTCGGTTCGAGAATCGTCGACGAGAAGCTCAGGTACATCGACGCGAATTGCGCATCAGACGGCTCGATGTTGATCGCCGGAACCTCGGCTTCTGGCGGAAGCTCTTGGCGAACCTGATTGACACGCGCGCTAACGTCAGCGAGCGCATTTGCGGCGTTGAAATTGAGCTTCAGGCGCGCGTTGATAGTCGACAGGCCTTGGACGCTTTGCGATTCAATGTAGTCGATGCCGTCGGCCGCCGCGATCGAGCGCTCGAGCGGCGTCGTGATAAAGCCGCGCACCAGGTCGGCGCTCGCACCGACGTACGGCGTGCGCACTGAGATTGTCGCGCTTTCGAGCTTCGGGTATTGGCGCACGTTGAGCGTGCGCACGGCCTGAAGCCCGGCGATAATAATCAGCAAATTGACGACAATGGCGAGAACCGGTCGTCGAATAAACGTGTCGGTAAATTTCATCTAAAAACTCAGTGATTTTCCGGGCGCGGATTGAGGCCCGGCACGGCACCGACGTTGTTGTTAACAATGACATGCGCGCCGTTGCGCAGTTTGAATGCGCCCGCGCTCACCACCGTTTGGCCGACAGTGATTCCGTCGACAATCGCCACGAAATCGCCGCGAGCGGCCCCTTCGCGAATAAACTGTTGGCGCGCGACAAGGACGGGCTTCCCCGCGGAGCCGTCAAGTTCTGGAGCGCCCGGCTGCTCTTCGACGACAAACACCGAATCGCCATACGGCGCGTGAACGACCGACGTTACCGGAATAGCGACGACACGCCCGTTGTCGGGAAGAACGACCGACGCGCGCACAAACATTCCCGGCCTGAACTTTTCTTCTTTGTTGAGCACCGTTGCCCGAAGCTTCACGGCGCGCGTTGCGGTGTCGACTGCCGGCTCGATGACCATCAGTACGCCGGTTGCGTCGGTGGTGTCGCTGTGGTCATGCGACGTGTCGAGAGTCACGCGCACCGGCATCCCGACTTTCAAATTCGGGAGCGCCTGCTGCGGGAGCGAGAAGTCAACGAAGACGGAATCGATCGCCTGAAGCGTCGTGATCGTCGTGCCAGGGTTCAAGTACTGACCGAGATTCACCGCGCGAATTCCAAGGCGCCCGGCAAACGGAGCGCGCGCCGTTTTACGCGCAATCTGCGCGCGAATGGCGTCGCACGTCGTCGTCGCCTCTTTGAGCTGCGCTTCGTCGGCATCGAACTGCGCCTGCGCGATCGAATGCCCTGCGAGGAGATCGCGCGACCTTTTGAGCGTCAGTGTGGCGAGTTCGAGACGCGCTTTCGCTTGCGCGAGCTGCGCCTGTTCGACACTCGTGTCGAGCTCGATAAGCGGTTCGCCTTCGCGCACGGTCGCTCCCGACTCGAACAGAATCTTCGAGACAACGCCCGGCGCGTCGTTGCTGACAGCAACGCCTTTCGCGGCGGCGATGCTACCGATCGCTTCAAGCGCACCGTTCCATACCTGGCTGTCGGCGACCGATGTCGACACAACAACCGGCGGCGGACCAGCGGCCGTCATCGCCTTGCCCATACCGATAAGCATCGATATTTGGCTTACTTTAATGCCGGCGAGCGCGGCAATTAGAGCAACGAGTGCCCCGATAGCAACAATGTAGCGGACGACACTTCGGCGCATAGTAAACGAGTCCTGGATTTTGCCTGGTGGTGTAAAACAAACAGGTGAAGGGGGAGCACTGTGTATCGTCTTCCGCCTTAGTCAATTATTTGGCAAGCGGAGCTATCTTGGTCGCTTCGAGCGCTTTGCAAACGGCATCGGTGAACTGCGTGGTTGTCGCGGTGCCGCCAAGGTCGGCGGTGCGGACAGACCCCTGCTGGTAAACGTGGGTGACGGCGCGAGTGATCGCGTCGGCTGCATCAGTTTCGCCGAGGTGGTGAAGCATCATCACGCCGCTCTGAATGAGCGCGGTCGGGTTGGCGATTCCGCGGCCGGCGATGTCTGGCGCGCTCCCATGAACCGCCTCAAAAACAGCCTCCTTTTTGCCGATATTTGCCCCGGGAACGATGCCGAGGCCGCCGACGAGACCCGCGCCAAGATCGCTCAAAATATCGCCGTACAAGTTCTGCGTGACGATGACGTCGAGCTTGTTCGCGTTCTTCACCATTTGCATGGCGCAGGCATCGACGATGATTTCAGCCGCTTCGATGGCCGGATATTTCGCCGAAACGCGCCGAAAGCACTCAAGAAAAAGCCCGTCGGTGAGCTTCATGATATTCGCTTTGTGCACGACGGTAACGCGCTTGCGGTTTTGCTGCTGGGCGTACTCAAACGCATATTCACAGACGCGCGTGCTGCAGCGATCGGTGATGAGCTTGACCCCCTGGGCGACGCCCGGCATCATCATCAGCTCGAGGCCCGCATACAAGTCCTCAGTGTTTTCACGGACAATATGAAAGTCCGTCCCCTCGAAGCGCGGCTCGACGCCCGGCAAGCTCCGAACTGGGCGCACGTTGGCGTAGAGGTCGAGCTCTTGCCGCAATGTCACATTGACCGACTTAAAGCCTTTGCCGATCGGCGTGCCGATTGGGCCTTTGAGCGCGACTTTGTTTCGTCGTATCGATTCGAGAACTTCGGGCGGAAGCGTCATTCCGCGCTTTTCGGCTACCGCAGCGCCGGCTTCGTGAACTTCCCACTTAACGGGGACGTCGGCGGCTTCGATGACACGCTTTGTCGCTTCGCAAACTTCGGGGCCGATCCCATCGCCGGGAATGAGCGTGATTGTGTACGTCATTGCGCATAAAGATACGGCACACTGGCCGCCGCGCACGTACCCATATTCAACATGTCGATGATTCTAACTTCCAAACAGATGCGCGAGCATCGCATTCGAGCGAACGGGCTCAATCATAACGTGCTCGAATGGCCCGCCGAAGGGGGGGGCGACCCGGTCGGCACGGTGCTTCTGCTGCATGGCTACATGGACGCGGGGGCGACATGGGACTTCGTCACACCGCACCTGACAGCGGCGAATTTTCGCGTATTTGCGCCCGATTTGCGCGGTTTTGGCGATACCGATCGCATCCCGGCGGGCGGCTACTATCACTTCCCCGACTACATCGCCGACGTGGCTGAGCTTATCGATGCGCTCTCGCTGCCGACACCGCTCTACCTGGTCGGACACTCGATGGGAGGGGTGATCGCCACGATGTTCACCGGAGCGTTTCCCGCTGCTGTCGCGAAACTGGCTCTGCTCGAGGGGTCAGGGCCGCCGGGGAGCACGTTCGATACCGTCCCCGACCGGATGCGAACGTGGATCGACAACCTGCGCGCCACACGCCAGCGAAACGAAGCGCCGCGAAACACGAACAGCGAAAGCCACGCGCTTAGGCGGCTCTACATGAACCACCCCCTGATATCACACCAAGTACTGAAAACGCGCCTACCGCACCTGGTAAAGCATTTGAGCGACGGGACGGTCGAGTGGAAGTTCGATCCGCTCCACAAGACCACGGCGCCGATACCGTTTTATTCGGCGAGCTACGTTGCATTCGCAGAACGAGTCGCCTGCCCGGTGTTGGCCATCGGAGGCGGTCCCACCGGGTGGCGCGCCGAGGATGAAGCAGCACGACTGGCAGCGTTTAAGCATCTCACCGAGGCGAGCATCGAAAGCGCAGGGCACATGATGCACTGGACCGAACCAGCCGAAGTAGGGCGACTGATCGTCAATTTTTTCCGGCGATAAAGTCGCTCTTCAATTCGCCTAATATAGCCAATATCGCCGCGTAGAGGAGCGCTAGGCCAAGCGCTACGAATGGCGTTGCTAGGCGCCCCCATTCGGGAACCTTTGAGCCAACGAACGCTACGATGATGGCGGCTACCAATACGCGAAGAACGGTTCGCCATGCGATGAAGCCGCCTGCCACTTTGTTTACCGTTGCCGCAGCCATGATTACACCCGCCGTCATCGCCACAACGACGACCACCGCGGTTGCCATCAGCTGCTTTTGACCGAACGCTTCGCCTGGAACTACCCAGCCGCAGCCGATCACCGTCGCGACAAGGACGATCGCGCTTAGCGCCGCGGACAGTCGCGCGCGCCCGAGGCCGGTGAGCACTACCGCTGCAAGGCTGAAAAGCGCGAATGCGCCTTGGCCGACGCACAGAACGCGCAATATCGATGCTCCGCGATCGGCGATGGGCGAGCCGTACGCAAACGTAATGAGCGGATGGGGCATCGCGACCATCACCGCTACAAAGAGCCCGCACGCGACTGCAGCAATCCTCGCGCCTCGCGTCACAACCGCGGTGACATCGGGCAGATTTCCGGTCGTCTGAGCCCGCGCGACGACGGGGAAGAGCACTTGGTTGATGCTCATCAGAATTTGATACGGGAGAAAGGCGAAGAGTTGGGACGCTTTGTAAACGCCGACCCATTCGTCGGCTGAGGCGATCGTTAGCGATTCGGGAACCGCTTCCGATAGAAAGCGACCGAGTAGCCACGCGTCGACTTGCATGAGGAGGGCGGCAAACAGCTGCGTTGCGGCCATTGGGGCAATTGCGAGGAGGTAGGCGCGAGTCCAGCCTGTTGGGGTGACCTGCCGCGCACGCGCACGCGCACGATCACGTGAACGATCACGTGATCGTGAACGATCGTGATCGTGAGACGTGATCGTGATCGTGCGCGTGCGCGTGCGCGTGCGCGAACCCAAGAACGCCCTAAAAACCCAATAAACAGCCACCGGCAACACACAAACCGCCGCCACCACCGCCCCAACAGAAGCCCCCAGCACCCCGCGATCCCAGGCATGCATGGCAAGAGCGCCAATCCCAACGATCGTAAAAACCCGAAGCGCCGCCGTCAGAGCATCGAGCCCCGCTTGCTTCGAAAAAAGCCCCTTGCCGTTGAGTGCGCCGACCAGAGGAGCATAGATCCCGTAGATGAGAGTCACCCCCGCCATGACGACAAGCGGGGTCTTGATGTGCGGCGCAAACTCGAAGGCAGCAAGCGCCGGAGCCGCCGCTGCAAAGCACCCCGCGAGCAACACCGCGATCACGATGTGCACCCGCATCGCCGCGCGAATGGTTGCCGTTTCATCCGCGCTCGTCGCTACGGCGCGACTCATCGACTGAATCGACGTCCCCACAACGACGTTGTTGATGATCGCCGCTTTCCCCATCACGCGAGAAAATGCGCCAAATCCTGCGAGCCCGATGGCGTGTGGCAGGAGCACTTGCTGCGCAAGCCCCGCGAAGATGAAAAATATTTTCGCTCCGAGGATCGCAAGGCCGCCGCGACGTAACGTTGCGACCGGCCCACCTTTGGACTCGGGCGCCCCCATCACAGCACGATGTGCTTCCACGCCCCTTGCCGAAACTTTGCCGTCATTGTCACTGCGGCCAGAACAAAGTAGACGCACGCAGCCGCGAAAACGCCGACAAGACCGAACTCCATCACCACGCCAAACAGATAGGCGAGGGGGAGTAGAACGCCGAAAATTAGAACGAGCTGCGCGAGCGCGACAAACTTGGTGTTGCCCGCGCCAAAGAGCGCTTCACTCAAAATCATCGCGACGGCGATGATCGGCGTTGCCGCCGCGATCATTCGTAGCGGGACAAGCACCGCCGCCTGAACCGGCTCCGACTGCGAGAAAAAGTCGATGATCGGCTTCGTGAAGAGCACCCCTTCGCAGAGCGCTACGACGCCAAAAATCATCACGCCGAGGCGCACGCTTGCCCAGCCAAACTTCTCGGCGCGATCGAACGCTTTTGCTCCGAGTGATTGGGCTACCAGAGTCGCCGTCGCCGTCCCGAATGCGATGCACGCCGTGAACGTCAACTTCAACACCGCGACGATGTTTGTTGTTGCCGCGCCGTTGACCGCTTCGAGATGACCGCAGACGCTCTCGACCATCGACGAGACGGCGCTCTTGGCGCTTAGCGCATCGAGCTCGCCTACAATGGCTGAAAACAGCCCAAATCCGAGCATCATCGTCGTCGTTGCAATCGCCGCCGGCACCGACAACTTCAAAAGGTTAAGCATCAGCGATGCCGATACGCTCTTGACCTGCATCGGCCTAAACTCGCGTTGCGCGCCGGCGGTGAAAAGAAGCATGATCGCGAGGCCGATCCAGGTCGAAAGAAAGGCGCTGAGACCCGCCCCTTCTGCCCCCATTCGCGGCGCGCCCCAATTGCCGTAGATAAACATCCAGCAAAAAAGGACGTTGAACGCGTTCATGACCAACGCCGACCACAAGTGAACGTGCGTCCGACCGATCCCGTCGAAAAACGCTTTGATCCCCATTGTCATCGCCATCGAAATGACGCCGAGCAGCCGCCATTGAGAATACGTCAGGGCAATCTCGCGCACTTCAGGGATGCGGATCATCACCGACAACAGTGGTCTCAACGCGAGAAGGCCGATTACGGTTAATAGCGCGCCCGCGATGAGCGAAAAGGCGATCGAATTCGCGAGAACGGCTCCCGCTGCCTTCCGCTCACCTTCCGCGTAACGACGCGCTGTGAGCGCCTGTGTCCCCACGCTGATAGCGCTTAGAGACCCGCCAAAAAGCCATACGATGATGAGCGATGGGAGGAGCGCGGCCTGCGCATTTGAAGCCTCAGGGCACGGAAGGCGCCCGAAAAAAATGACATCGATCTCGTTAACGGCGCTTTGCGAAAGCATCGCGATAACCGTTGGGAGAGCGAGACGAAAGATCGTCGAATAGTTTACCGGCCTATTTCCCGGCGTTGAGTGAGGTGACTGGGCAATCGCTCCCATGTGTTCTGTCGCTTATGTCATGCCGCAGGCAGGTTCGCCCACCGTTTTTGATTAACCTTTTTACAAGCGGGACCGGTTTCTCCTAATCTGCGCCTATGATGCTACACATGAAAAACGGTATTATCTATGGGGCGTTGGTAGTTGGCATTGCGGCTGTACTCGGGTTTGGCTGCAATAAAGCAAAATATCCGAGCTGCGATCACGACGATCAGTGCAACGCCGATGGCCATAAAGGCGTCTGCGTAAACCACAATTGCGTTCAATGCCGTGATGATGCCGCATGCGCTCCCGGCCAGCTTTGCCAAGCCGGCGCGTGCGAAGCGATCCCAGGCTACTGCGATAGTTCGCAGCCCTGCCCCGAAGGCTCAGAATGCGACGCCTCAAATCGCTGCCACGTAAAAGCAGCACCGGCGCCGGCGACAGAATGCGACGATTCGCGCCCATGTGGGACGGGGCAACAGTGCCAAAACGGCCACTGCGCATCAAACGAGGTGGGCGAATGCGCGCAATTCGCGGCGCCGCACTTCGATTTCGACTCGACGACGATTCGAAGCGACGGGCGCACTGTCCTCGAAACGGTGGCAAAGTGTATCGCTTCGGGCCAAATTCAGACGCCCAACATCCTGTTGACAGGCCACTGCGACCCACGCGGCGAAGCCGAATACAACATGACGCTTGGGGCGCTGCGCGCGCAGTCGGTAAAGGCTTTCCTGGTCGGGCTCGGCGTAACTGCTAACGTTTTGCACACCTCGTCGCGCGGCAAGCTCGACGCCACGGGGACGACCGAAGAGTCGTGGGCCCAAGACCGCCGCGTCGACATTGAAGTGAGATGAAGTGAGCACTGAGGCGCGAGAGCTATAATGCGTATATTTTCAATCGTTGGAGCTGTCGCGCTCGCGCCTCTGCTGTGTCAGTGCGGCGTGCTCGTGATGCAAAAAGATTTTGATGCGCTAGCGCAAGAGCAAGAAGCGCTTCAAAAATCGGTAACCGATCGCGACGCTGAAATAAAAGCGATTCGTGCCGAGCTGAACACGACGCGAGAGCGGCTCGAAAATGCGCTCAGAGCGAATGCCGACGCAAGCTCCGACTTTTTGTCGGAAAAAGCGCGTATTCAAGAGATCAACGGCCGTCTCGACGAGACGACCCAACAGCTCGATGACATTCGCAAAGAAATCGCTTCGTCGCGAGCCGCTGCTGTCGAAGCGCCTGCAGAAACGGCACCCGCCGATCCACAAGTTGCGGCGGCGCCAAAAGTCGAGGCGGCCCCCGCAGTTGAAGCCGCACCAAAACGAGCGACGGTCGATTTGCGAGCGGCCGAAGCACCCCAAACGCAACCCGCTCAACCGGCACGCACCGCGACGCTCGAAGCGGCACCTCAAACGCAGCCGGCCCCAAAACCGGCCGCAGCCCCGGCTTTTCCGGCCGATCGCAACGGGCATTTTTTAGCGCTGCGAAGCGCATTCGAAAAGCACGACGTCGCGGCTGTTCGCACTCTCGGTCACAAATTTCTTGAGCGATTTGCGAGCGACGATCGCGGCGACGAAGTGCTCTACATGCTTGGCGATACCGAGTTAAAGGAGCAGCAGCCAGCCGTCGCGCTCGGGTCGTTTAATCGCCTTTTGAAGCAGTATCCGAGCTCCAAATTTCTCGATAGAGCGCTTTACGACATGGGCGAGGCGTATTTAGCGCTTCACGACTGCGCCAATGCGAAGACGGCTTTTTCAGCCTCAGCGCAACGAAGCGCGAAAAAATCAGGTTCGCCCGCCCACGAAAAGCTGACGCTTATTCAAAAAAACGCGCCAGGCTTTTGTTCAAAAAAGTAGCGCCGATGCGCCCCGTTCGCGGGGCGCCAGACGCCGCCAAAATGCGGCGAAGTGCACTGCTGACTTCGCGCCCCGATTGGACTCGCTGTTCTGGCGCTTTGTCGATCAATTGGGTAACCAGCGCCTCAAACTCCACCGGCACTTCACGCGCCCTGCGAAATGCGCGCATGCGCGGCGGCGCTTCGTTGCGCTGACGATTGAGAAGTTCGACACTCGAACGCCCTGCAAATGCTCGCGAACCGGTGACCATTTCGAAGAGGACGCATCCGAGCGCGTAGAGATCGCAGCGATGGTCGACCGCGCCGCCGGTTGCCTGTTCTGGCGCCATGTAGCCCGGCGTCCCGAAGACGACGAAGCCGGCGTCACTCGCCCGGTCATCAGCGCTATCCCGCTCTGCGGTAGCGCCAAAGTCGACAACTTTCAGCGAGCCGTCGGCAAGAATCACGATGTTTGCTGGCTTAATGTCGCCATGCAAGACGCCCGCTGCGTGCGCTGCATCGAGCGCGTCAGCAAGCTCGATGCCGAAACGCATTGCAACGTGCCACTCGAGCGAGCCGACCCGCTGAAGTCGCGCTTCAAGCGTTTCGCCTCGCAAAAGCTCCATGGCGACAAAAAGGCGGCCGTCACGCAGCCTGCCAAAATCGCAAATCTCGACGATGTGCGGATGCGACAGCTCCGCGAGTGCACGAACGTCGCGCCGAAGATGCTCGGTCACCCTCGGCGATTCAGAGAGGGGGAGAGTGAGCACTTTGAGCGCAAAACGTCGCCCGAGCTCCGTATGCTCCACTTCAAAAACACGGCTTGTTCCCCCTTCTGCGAGCGTGCGAACAAGAATGTATGGCGTGCGCTCGAACGCATTCGCTTCGCCCGCTTGGCGGGGCACGCCGCGATGCGATGTGGATGGCGTGGGCGCTCTCTCGCGCGCTGCGTTTGCGAGACGAAAAAATTCGGCGCGCGATTGATCAGGTTCGCCTGGCCACAACGAGTGCATCGCTGCGGCGAGACGGGCGCGTGCATTGCGCTGCCCCCCGCGCCCAAGCGGCGCCATAGCGAGAAGGTCGGCGAGATCGGCTGCCGCGAGCAGACCGGTTTCGTAGCGCGCGTCGAGGTCGGGGTGCGCGAGTTTACCGAGAACGGCGTCGAGGAGCGGGGGAGCTCCGATTTCGCGCGCGATCGCCGGCAAAACAAGATCGCCCGCGGCGACTTTTGCCAGATGTTCTTGCGGGTCGCCTACGACCATTCTCCTGCCGGCGCAGAGCTCCCACAAAATGACGCCGAGCGCGTACAGATCGACCCGGCCGTCCCCCTGCTGCTGCCTTGCCACTTCAGGGGCGACGTAGCCCGGTTTTGCGAACACAACGCCGGCCACGGTGTGACAGCGGCGATTTTCTGCCTGCGCGGTGCCGAAGTCGATCAGCTTGACCGCCCCCGAATGGCTGACCATCACGTTTTGCGGACTTAGATCGCGATGCACGATCCCAAGCGGGGCGCCGTCGCAGCTCGTCCGCGCATGCACATGCCCAAGCGCCTGTGCGACTTCGAGGCCGATAGCGACCCCTTCGGGCCAACCGACGCGCGCGCCCACTTGATGCGACCGTCGCCGCACGTCGGTTAGCGAGCCACCGGCGATGTACTCGAAGACGGTGTACGGAGCGGCGCCGCCGCTATCACCCTGCTCAAACGCCGCTTCAAAAAGTTGGACGACGCCTGGGTGGTCGAGCTGCGCGTGAACGCGCGCTTCATCGAGAAAACGCGCCAAAAAGGAGGCATCATCGGCGTGATCGCCGCGCACCGTTTTGACGACACATGGGCGCTCGGCACCCTCAATCCCGGTGGTCGATGCGAGGTACACGTCTCCCATTCCACCGCGGGCGATCCGCTTTAAAAGCATGTAGCGCGCGAACTGCCGCGGAAGTTGCGGCTCGCTCGAGCTGATTTTTATCGCGCTACTACTCACCCCTTCAACCATCGCCAGGGGCGGTAGTACAGAAATGGGCGCTGGGCCAACTACTTGACTGGATTTTCAGCTTCGCGACGCTTGAGCGCCCGACGTGCAGACGCGATCGACACCAGGCCTACCCCGCACGCGCTGGCTACGCACAACCAACGCAGGGCTCCTGGCGGCGACCCGTTCGGCGAGTGCCGCGCGGCCGCGAGGACGTCTTCGCCGTAGCGCCTTGCGAGCTGCTGATCGGTCGACACCGACAGCTCCTGCATCGACAGATGGAACTCGGCATCGCTCGGCGGCTGTCGAAACGTAAAAACATAAAATGCCAAATCCCAACGTTCATCGTCGCTCAGTGCATCATAAAAACTCGGCATTGCGGTCGAGAAAATCCCTGAGTTTATAAAGTTGAACGCGCGGTAGGGCGACAAGTGATTCATCAGGTCCGAATCGTGGAAACTCGCGGGGCGAGGCTCTAGCGACTCTGCGAACGGCGTATCGCCCGTGCCATTTTCGCCATGGCACGATGCGCACCGCGATTGAAACAGTTGTGCAGCGCGCGCGAAATTGACCGGCGCGGCCGGCGCGGTTGGTAGAGACAAGAGCGCCGCGATTTCTCCCGCTAAACGCTTGCAGTCGGCGCTCACGCCATCCGGATCCGAGAGCGCCATGACACGCTCGCGTATCGATTCGATCGTCCGGATAAACGCCTCGCCTCGGCGCTCTGCGCGGACGAGACGCACCGCTTCTTGCGCAAGCCGCTTCTGCTCGACAATTTCGAAAGCAGCCCCCTCTTCAATCGCTTCGGGGTACTCTTCTTCGAGATAAAGAAGGATGCTCACGAGCTGCTGCAAAGGGCTGAGCGGCGATGCGTCGGCGCGAGTTGCAAAGAGAGCTGCGAAAATAAGGCAGACCGTCAGTCGAACAAATAGACGTGCGGCGCGGGCGTCTGCACACGCGAACCGACCCGAAGCGCGCTTCATCGGATCAAGTTGGCATGCCAGAGCCCGCGCCCGCAATGGCCGATCTAAAATTCCGCCCCGTAAACGTGCCCGTGCCCGTAAACGTGCCCGGCATTTGAAATGGTTGAGCGCTCGGACGAGAAAAAGCCGGGCACGTTTACGGGCACGGGACAGAATTTTGAGAGCACGTCCCAGTCGATGACTATCTCGGCCGGCTAGGTCGACGCGAACCGCGCCCTGGAGCCCTGCCTGGTGCTCCGACGATTCCACCGCGAGATACATCGCAGCCGGCATCGACATCTGCTGCTGGATCTCCAACCGGCGCTCCCTGCCCCGGATCGCCACTCGGCGCGCCTTGCGTTGGGTCGCCAGTCTGCGCCCCTTGCGTCGGATCGCCAACCGGCGCGCCTTGCGTCGGGTCGCCGCTCTGCGCGCCTTGCCATGGGTCGCCGACCGGCGCCACGATGCCGCCACCTCGCGTCGCCGATAGAATCGGGCCAAGCCCTGCCAAGAACGCACCGAGATCGAATGTCGGCGAATTAAGTATTGCTGGGTCGGACAGCCCTAGCGCGCCGAGAACTGATGGATCGCCGGTGATTTCGATGTTCCCGACATCGACTCGGCGATTTGTGTCGACCGACCTTCTTGCACCGTTCGCTGCTGACACGGTGCGCAGATCGCTCTTTTCGAACGCGGTCTGCTCCGCTTCATCCTCGGCCACCCCTCCACAGGCGGCCAGGAAAACCGCCGCAGCTGTCGTGATGACGAATGCGGAACCAATTGCTCGTTCGCGGTGGGCCTGTTTCATGGGAGACCTCCTATGTGAAGATGCCGACCGCTCCCCAGCGTTGGGAGGAGTGCGGCCGACTTTTACTGTGGTCCCAAAATAAGAAAAAGACACGTCGCCTAACTGGATGACGGTGCGGCGGCTCTTGTGGGTGCGAGTGGCTGCCCTGAAACGGGCTGTTAGCGCGTGATCTCATATTCAGTCCGTGCCCGTAAACGTGCCCGTAAACGTGCCCGTAAACGTGCCCGGCTTTTTCTGCTCTGCTCCCAGAAAAGAAGAAACCGGGCACGTTTACGGGCACGGGCACGTTTACGGACCGAATATGAGATCAGGCCCCTAATGACAATTCGTCGACCCTGAATCTCGGAACGCCCCTTCCGACGGAACGAACTCCCAATCATAACTCTCGGCGTGCAGCGTAAACTTGATGATCCCGTGTGTGTCGGCGTTGAGCGCTTCGCTGTTGGCGATCGGCTTATCGACCGCTCGAAAGTCCGCGCCGCCGGTCCCGACAACAAATTGGCGAACTCCGCGCTCGAGATCGAGCGTTCCATCGGCGCGGAGCGGCGCGAATCGTTCGTAGTCGTGATCGTGCCCCGTCACGACAACGTCGGCGCCTGCCTTGTAGAGCTCGTGAAAAATCGACTGCATCGCCCTATCGTTGCCGTGAGCGCCAGAGCTGAAACGCGGGTGGTGCCAATATGCCATCGTGCATTTCGTCGAATGCGCCGCGAGGTCGGCCGCGAGCCAAACCCCCTGCGGCGAAGTCGCACCGCAACCGCCGATGCTGCCGCAGTTGCTGTTAATCGCGACAATGTGCCACGCCCCAACTTCGTAGCTGTAGTACCCCTTCGTCGGATCGCCCGCGAGCTTACCAAAGTAGTCGAAATAGCCCTTCGCTCCGCGCGTGATGTATTCGTGGTTGCCGGGGACCGGCTTCATTCGCGCTTTGTAGCGCCCCCACGTCGGCTCAAAACAGCTGCGATATTCGTCGCTCGACCCTACGTAGTATGCGTTGTCACCGGCGAGAAAAATCGTCCCTTCAAATCGACCAAGAAGGTCGGCGGTTTTGGCTGTGCTCGGGCTATTGCACAGCGCAATGTCTCCCGCGCCGACGATGACCGGGTCGGTCTCGCTAACCGGGCGGACGGTCCCCGACCCGCCAGGCGGCTCGGCCGGCGGGTTGGCTGGAGGATTGCCAGGCAGGTTGACAGGGGGGTTGACCGGAGGGTCGACCGGAGGATTGCCAGGCACGTTGCCAGGGGGATTGGCCGGCGGCTCATCGCCTGAGGCGAGCCCACGGCGCGGAGATGCCGACTCGCCCCCAGAACAGCTGGCGACCGCAAGCACACACACACCCGCGAGCAAATGACCAACAACCGACGGAAGCGTTGAACTCTTCGCCATAGACCCCCCCCTACTTTTTGGTGTTCGGAACAACGGGCGCGGACGTTAGGCGCAAGTCGGCACAGCGCAACTTCGCAATTTCCGACGTGCCGGCCGTGAGACTCAAAACAAAAAATTGCTTCACAATCCATACGCTCCTTACGTAATGAACCGCATAGAAGTGGCTTTTTTATGGCGAGAGGGTGGCTTTTTCGCGACTGTAAATCTTCAATCTGCTGATCGGCTTTTTTCGACAGACTCCTGACAGCTGCTATGGCATGCGATTGAAATGCCGAGACGAACCGACCTAAAACGCATTCTGCTTGTCGGAGCCGGTCCGATTGTGATCGGCCAGGGGTGTGAGTTCGACTATTCGGGGACTCAAGGAGCCAAAGCGCTCCGCGAAGAGGGGTACGAGGTCATCCTCGTCAACTCAAACCCGGCGACGATCATGACCGATCCCGAGCTCGCGATCCGGACGTACATCGAACCGCTCGAATGGCGCCACATTGCCGCGATCATCGAGCGCGAGCGCCCCGATGCGATTTTGCCGACACTCGGCGGACAGACAGCGCTGAATCTCGCGCTACGCCTCGGTGAAGAGGGGGTCCTCGAGCGATTCGGCGTCGAGATGCTCGGAGCCAAACCGGAGTCGATTCGGAAGGCGGAGGATCGCGCGCTCTTCAAAGAGGCGATGGAGCGCATCGGCCTCCAGTGCCCACGCGCGGCGGCGGTGCACTCAATCGAAGAGGCGTGGGTCGCCGTCAAATCGACCGGGTTCCCAGCTATTTTGCGCCCCTCTTTCACACTCGGCGGCACCGGCGGGGGGATTGCTTATGGCCCCGACGAGTTCGAAACCAAAGTCGCGTGGGCGCTTCTACAGTCGCCAACGCACGAAGTGTTGATCGAAGAGAGCGTGCTCGGATGGAAAGAGTACGAGCTCGAAGTGATGCGCGATCGCGCCGACAATTTTATCGTCGTCTGCTCCATTGAGAACATCGACCCGATGGGGGTGCATACGGGCGACTCGGTCACCGTAGCCCCAGCAATGACGCTGACCGACCGCGAATATCAGCGCCTGCGCGACGCGGCTCGCGCCGTGATGAGCGAGATCGGTGTGGAGACGGGCGGCGCCAATGTGCAGTTTGCTGTCTCGCCGACCGACGGCCGCGTTTATGTCATCGAGATGAACCCGCGCGTCTCGCGTTCAAGCGCGCTCGCGTCGAAAGCGACCGGCTATCCGATCGCAAAAATCGCGGCAAAACTGGCGATCGGCTACACGCTCGACGAACTGACAAACGACATCACGCGAACAAGTGCGGCGTTCGAGCCGGTCACCGACTACGTCGTGGTGAAGTGGCCGCGATTTGCGTTTGAAAAGTTTCCTGGGGCGGAGACCACCCTCGGGACGCAAATGAAGAGCGTCGGCGAGGCGATGAGCATCGGCCGCACGTTCGCCGATGCGCTCCAAAAGGCGGCGCGTTCGCTGGAGACGGGGCGCGATGGGCTCGTCTCACTGATCGGTCGTGTCGACTACCGCGAACTTGCGGCTCCGAAAAAAACGCGCGATCTCGCGATGGACGCTCCGGTGAGTCAACCGCCCAGTTCGCGGCCCCCCGCAAGCTCTGACGAGCTTCTCGAAGCGGTTTTGCGCGTCGTGGCGATGCCAACAGCCGACCGACTTTTTCACATCGCAGACGCGATGCGCCTCGGCGTGAGCGACAGCGAGCTCGCGGCGCTGACCGCGGTTGATCCGTGGTATCTGGCGCAATTTCGGCGGATTGTTGACGGAGAGTCGCTGATCGCGCGCGGCGATATCACAGCGCAAACGATGCGTCACTTGAAGCGTATCGGTTTTAGCGACTCGCAGATCGGCGCGCTCGGCGGCAGCTGCGGCGATGACGTGCGCGCTCTTCGCGAGAGCTTCGGTATCAAACCGGTGTTCGCTCGAGTCGATACGTGCGCTGCCGAATTTGTCGCGCATACGCCGTATCTCTACTCATGCTACGAGTCGGAAACCGAGTCGGATGTCTCGAGCGCCAAACCAAAAGTCGTGATTCTCGGCGGCGGCCCAAACCGCATTGGTCAGGGGATCGAGTTTGACTACTGCTGCGTGCACGCCGTACAGGCGCTTCGCGAGCTCGGTTTCGAGACCGTGATGGTGAACTGCAATCCGGAGACAGTGTCGACCGACTACGACACCGCCGATCGCCTGTATTTCGAGCCGCTCTCGCTCGAAAACGTGATGGCGATTCTCGACGAAGAAAAGCCTATCGGTGTGATGGTGCAATTCGGCGGGCAGACGCCGCTCAAGCTGGCCGTGCCGCTCGAAAAGCGCGGGGTGAAGCTCCTTGGCACAAGCGCCGACGCGATCGATCGCGCGGAAGATCGCGGTCGCTTCGACGATCTGCTCTCGAAGCTCGCGCTCAAGAGGCCGCGAAGCGGCATCGCGCACACGATCGACGAGGCAAAAGAGATCGCGAAGAAAATAGGCTTTCCGGTGCTCGTGCGGCCAAGCTATGTGCTCGGCGGTCGGGCGATGATGATCGCCTACTCCGAGAGCGAGTTTGAGGCTTACGTGCACGAAGCGGTCGCCGTCGCGCGCGACGCGGGGACAACAGCCATTCTCGTCGACGAATTTTTGAAAGACGCGATCGAAGTCGATGTCGATTGCGTATCGGACGGTCGCCGGTGCGTCATCGGCGGCGTGATGCAGCACATCGAAGAAGCGGGCGTTCATTCGGGCGATTCGTCGTGCGTATTGCCGCCGCATTCGCTTAGCCCCGAGATTGTTCTGTCGATCGAAGAGCAGTCGCGCATGCTCGCTCTGGAGCTCGGCGTTGTCGGACTGATGAACGTTCAGTTCGCCGTCAAAGGGGGCGAAGTGTACGTGCTCGAAGTGAACCCGCGCGCAAGTCGATCGGTGCCGTTCGTGTCAAAAGCGACGGCGAGGCCGATCGCGAAAATCGCGGCGCAGCTGATGATCGGCAAGACGCTCGATGAGCTCGGTATCGAAGATGTGCCGATGCCGGCGCACGTGGCTGTCAAAGAGAGCGTCTTTCCGTTTTCAAAGTTTCCTGGGGTCGATACGATTTTGGGGCCCGAAATGCGTTCAACCGGCGAAGTGATGGGGATCGCTGATACATTCGCGCGCGCATTTTCCAAAGCGCTCGCCGCCACTGGGATCGATCTGGTAAAAGGGGCCGCACCCGGCGGTCGAAAGCCGACCGCATTCGTCAGCGTGCGTGACGAAGACAAACCGGTCGCCTGCAATATCGCGCGGCGCCTACGGGCGCTCGGCTACGATATTTTGGCCACACGGGGGACGGCAGCGGCGCTCTCGCGCGCGCGAATTCCGAGCGAAGTGATTAACAAAGTGAACGAGGGTGGGCCGCACGTCGTCGATGCAATTCGATCGGGACGCGTTGCGCTTGTCGTGAACACGACCACCGGCGCGAGCGAAGTGCGAGACAGCTATTCGGTGCGGCGGCAAACGGTACTATCAAACGTGCCATATTTTACGACAACCGCCGCGGCGCTAGCAGCCTGCGACGCCCTAGAAGTTTCGCGCAACGACACAACACCGCAAGTCCGCTCAATGCAAGAGTGGAATGCGTAAGGAGTCCTTCTCCCGTGGGGAGAAGGAAAGCGCGACGCAGTCGCGCGAGGTTGAGGGCTCCGGCGATCAACCGAGAAGCGATCGTACGGAACCGCTCACCCCCCCTCACCCTCGCGTGACTTCGTCACACTTTCCCCTCACCCTCGCGTGACTTCGTCACGCTTTCCCTCTCCCGCTTCGCGGGAGAGGTGAGTCAAGTTCTTGGGTGGGGGGGCTTGATTTCTTGCGCCGGCGAATGGCATTCGTCGACGATGCCTGCCGCCCCGACCCGGTACCCGCTTAGGTCACTGCTAACGCTTCGCGAATGTGACTATCGGAGTAGCATCGTAGCGCTTCGCGAGGCGCTGGCGGCGCGTTCGTCGGCTGAAGCGTTGTGCGTGGAGGCAAGCGCGTTACGAGAAGCGTCGCTGCTCCGTGCCCAGAGGGCCCGAGAACACGAGGCGCTTCTTGCGCTTAGCGGTGGCCTCACGGCCCGGGACTTGCAGCAGGCCACTTATGGGGCGATCGGCGAAACACTCGCGAACGAGAAGCATCTTGGCGTAGTGTCGGAGGCGCGTAAGATGCTCGAACTGCGTATCGCCGAGACGGACGAGGGGGCTGCGAATATTGCGTCAGCTCGCGCGCAGCTGCGTGCCGTCGAGAATCATCGCGCGGCATTTGCAGGGCGAGTTGAGAGCGCGCGAGAGAGGCGCGACGAAGACGAAGCGGGCGACAGATCCGCGTTTGGAACGCAAGTCGAGCGTATCGCCGCTAGGCGCGACCCAAATTACGCGAGGCGCGCATGAAGAGGCGCCGGCGCGCTTCAAAAAAACCGATGACGTCCAAAAACATCGCTTCCTTTGCCGTAAAATCGCTTGTCATTTGCCTTGGCGCGCTCGCTTCCGATTGCTTTGTCGCGCGCGGACCGCAAACGCCTGCGGTCGAGGCGGCCGATCGCTTTCGTCTCGACCCTGCCGATGTCGATGTCGGCTTTCGCTCGGCGATTGATGACGTTCAATTTGCCGTCGCGCGCGAAAAGCTCGCAAGCGGCGATTTCATCGGCGCCGCCACCGAGATCGCGAGCATCGAGCAATCGAACCCGCTCGCAGACCGCTGCGCGCTTGCGTACATCGAAGCGCGCCTCTATTCGCTTGGCAATTCGCCCGACGCGCCCGGCGCATGGGACCGCGCGGCATCATGGCCGCTCGGAAATCGAGTTTTGCCACCGGTAGCGCTCGCGCGGTCGGTTGGCATCAAGCCATCGACGAACCAATCGCCGCCATCCGTGACGATCTGTCCGCTTGGCGATTTTGCCCTTCTTCGCTCCGCGCAGGCCTATCTTAAAGCCGATCAGCCGATGGAAGCGCTCGTTCGCCTTCGCTCGATTCCGGTGACGTTCGCGCTTTACGATGATGTTCGCGCCGCAATCGCAGAAGTTCATTTGCACCCGACCGCGCCGCGCACAATCCATCCGGCGCCGCCACCATCGCACACGCATCGTACTCCGCGCCCAATCGATCACCATCCGCATTCATGCCGCGACGCGATTGTGCAAGCGCAGGCACATCCAAAGCCGCGCGCAGTCGCCGCCGACCTTTGGGAATTTGCGATTCTCCGCTGCACCGAACCGGACGACTTGGCGATCGCGCTCTACAGCGGCGGCCGAGCGAGCTTTGGCGCGCACCGGCTCGACGAAGCCGAAGCGCGATTTTCGGCGCTCGAGCGGCGTTTCCCCCAGCACCGGCTCGCCGACGATTCGCGCATTTTTCGCTCCGAAATCGCGCTTGATCAAGGCGACTCGGAGCGGGCTACTACGCTCCTCCACGCGTCGCCCGACGATTATCCGCACGGTGACATGCGCATCGAAGCGTTCTTTCGCGTCGCCCTCATTCGGATGCGTTCAGACGACTGGGCCGCCGCAATCCCGCCGCTCAACCGGGCGGCGTCGCTTGAAGCGGCTGAACCACGATGGGCTTCGTTTGGGCGCATCGCCTACTTTCGCGCACGCGCCGAAGAGATGACGAATGGCCCGCACGCCGCGGTCGAAATGTACCGCCAAGTGATCGCGAACTACCCGCTCACATTCGCGATGGTGCAGGCGTTTTCACGCCTCTCTGAGTACAGCGTAAGCGCCGCGCGGGCCGCCGTTGACGATGCCTCCGCGCGTGACGCGATCGAACTCGATATTGCCGCACCCGAAACCGCGTCGGCGCGAACTACCGCCCATTTTGCGCTCGGCGCAAGCCTTCTGAGCGTCGGTGACATCGAAGCCGCGCGCAAAGAGTGGCTTCACGATCATATCATCGGCGAACACGCGCCACCGGAGCTTCAGTGGCGTGCGGCCCGTTTTTTAAGCGCTGCCGGCTCACCCGAACATGGACACGTATTTTCGCGTACCCGTTGGCTTCAGTTCGCTCAGCACTACCCTACCGGCAAGTGGCGCGAAGGGTGGCTCGCCGCATTTCCGCTCGCATTCCGTTCGAGCGTTGAGACAAGGGCAAGGGAGGCCGGCATTCCCAAATCGCTCGTATGGGCGATCATGCGCGAAGAGTCGGCGTACAACGCTGAGGCGCGCAGCGCGGCCGATGCGTTTGGGCTGATGCAGCTAATAGCAGCAGCGGCAAAAGATGCGGCTCGAGGCACGACGTTGAGCACCGACGCAGCGTCGCTCGTAACCGCCGACACCTCCATCGCGCTGGGCTCGCGGTTTTTGCGGTCCCTTCGAGATCGCTTTCAGTCGAACCCTCAGCTTGCCGTGCCTGCTTATAACGCGGGGAGCGGGGCGGTCGACCGGTGGATCGCTGAGTTCGGCACCTCCCCCTTTGACGTGTGGGTCGAGCTCATCCCATGGGAAGAGACGCGTCTGTACCTCAAGCGAGTACTCTCGAGCGAAGCGGCTTATTCGTTCTTGTATGCTCGTAACGAGATGAATGATGTATTTCATGCGCCGCCCTTTGTCCGGTGAAATAGCCCGCTCTCGAGCATCGACACGTAGCCATCACGCGCGACAACGATGTGGTCGAGAAGCGGCGCGCCGACAATCGACGCGGCGCGCGCGAGCTGATCGGTAAACTCGATGTCATCGGCGCTCGGTGTCGGGTCGCCGCTTGGATGATTGTGCGCGAGGATAAACGCGCTTGCCCCTTCGCGAAGCGCGATGCGCAGCGGGTCGCGCTTGGCGACGTGAAGACCGTGTAAACCGCCGCTTGCGACACGCCTTGCCGCTCGCAATTTATTTCGCCCATCGAGCGCGAGGAGCCACAACTCTTCGTGATCGAGCGACGCGATCCGCGGACGCGCCCACCCGTCGACGGCGCGGCTCCGCGGAAACTCGGCCGTCGCTCCGCGCATCTGCTCGATTGCGACGCGGCGACCGAGCTCCATCGCTGCGGCGAGACGCCCCCCTTTTGCGCAGCCGATCCCGCCGCGGGACGCGAGGCCGCCGATGCCGACCCGCGCGAGGCCGCCTAGGCCGCCGCACTCATCGAGCAGTGTCGACGCCATGACATGCACCGATTGGCGCGCGTCGCCGGTGCCGAGCACCAGCGCGATAAGCTCGGCATCACCGAGCGCCTCTATCCCCTGTTCAATCGCCCGCTCGCGCGGACCTGCTGTTATTGCAAAGGTCATAGTAGGCGTCACTAGAGCAACACGGATGCCAACGCGATTTCGCGATTTTACCGTGTTTTTTCGGCTCGCAAACTGTCCTGGACGTCCAGGGGGGTGTCCCGGACAGGCGGCGACCTCGACCTCAACATCGATCCTCGCGATCGGAGATCGGAGGTCGCTATCGATCCTCGCCGTCGATCCTCCCGGGCAGTTGCACTGCAACTTCACCGTGCTACCGATTTGGGCCGCCGTTGCGACACTGCAACGACGTCCGGTTTTGCAAAGCTCAGCATCTGCACTGGATGGAAAAAATGAATAGAGGCTTCTTGACTCCGCGTGCTGTCGGTCTTTTTCTGGCGTGCCAGTCGGTTCTCGCGTGCGGTCCACACAACTCGGCAGAGTTCGAGTCGACCGCCTCCGTCGCTTCCGAGGTGAAGGGCGATAGGCGAGGCAAACAAGCGGCCGCAGCAGCAGCCTCCCCTAGCCCCGCTCCCGAAATGGCGGCCGAAGACATCGCCGCGTTGTTGGTCGAAATCGCAACTCAGGCGCGCGCGGAAAAGTTGTTGATACAAGCGACCCCCGAGGTTCTGCGCACCAACGTCGCTGCGTCTAAAATCGATCGCGACAGATTGCGCCATGCCGCGCAGCACCTGCCGGAATTTTTCTATTCGCGTGCCGCGAAACGCTTCAAAGGCGACAAATGGGCAACACGCGAGCTGTTTCGGACTGACGCACAGGGCGATGAGCTGCGGCGCATGTTCATTGATCTCGCGTACGTAACGCCCGATCTTCTTCTGTCATTTGCAAACGCAGAAGTGTTGGAGCTCGCTGTCCTTTCGTCAACGGAAGCGTTTCGCGCCGCGAGCAAAGGAGAGCGCGACCGCCAACTCGCTGAGCAACTCACAAAGATCTTTTTGTTTGTCGACGAAGCGCTCACCTTCCGCACCGCAATGGTACCGAGCGATCGTTCACGCCTCGAAGAAGGCGCATGGGGCGTCATCGACGGCAGAATGTTCACCCGACAGACGATCGACCGCGTCTATATCGCGGCGCTTGGTGCTTCGTTGCTCCCGCGCCTGCAGATCGCTCTTCCAGGCGGGGCGATCGAACAGCGGCGGCTTCTCACTCCCCACCGAAAAAGCATGGGGGACATCGTCGCTCTGCTAGCGCCAGCTGAGATTGAAGCGACGAAATTTAGAGAGTTTGGGGATGACGAAAAGCGCCTCTTCCGCGCGAGATGTCATGCGTCCACGCTTTATTGGGGCGCGGTCATTCACGATCCAAGCAAAACGGAAATGCTCGCCGACGTATCTGCGCGACTGGATAGCCACTTCGCAGTGACCCTTCAGGGCGGCAGCGCGCTAAAAGCGCCGCTCCGAGGGATCATGCTGGCGCAGATTGCCACGCTCTCTTGCGCCGAATCGGCAATCGCACAGACAGAAGGTCCGCTCCCGAGCATCGGCGTCTGCACGCGCCTCGTCGATCTTTTTGAGATCCTCGATGCAAAAGCGCGAGGTCTTTCCGCTCCCGCGGCAGACGTTCCAGACATGACGGCTGATAGCTTATGGGCAGCCGAAGCGATCTCGGATTTCGATAGGTCTGAAGGCGAGTGGCTGCTTACGCGCTACCGTGCGACGCCCGCGGCGACGCCTCGTTCGCTTCATGAGTTGAAGCGTCAGGTGGAGGCGTTGAGGGCTCGCAAGGCGCAGCTGGACGCCGCGGCGAAGGCGGCCGCGGATCAACAGGAGGCAACCAGAGCTGAAACTGAAAGAAGCCTGATCGCCGATGAAAGGCTGGAGCGCGCGGAGAGAGCTCGGACTCGTGAGGACGCACGCGCAGCCGAACGTGCTGAAGAGGCCGCGCACAAGGCGCGCGATGACGCGCGTAAGGCGCGACGCGAGATGCACTTGCAGCAAGAGTCTACGCTGTTCCAGCGCACCGTCTTTAGCTCAACTGTGCCAGCTCAGCCGGACGCGCCTCCTCCAGCTTGGAAGTACTCGCAAGACCAAGCGATGTTGGCGATTGCACAAAACGACTTCGGTGCTGCTGTGTTCTTTTACGAGCAGAGCATTCTCGCACTTCAACAAGCCAGCCATGGTCTCGACCAGCTTCGCGTCTATCTTGGGGCGGCAGAATGCTACCTCATGCACTACAAATATCTCATGTCGGTGCAGAAAATGGCGCCGATCGTTGAGAGCATGAGGAGCGAAATCGAAACGTGGGAGGCTTCGCAGAGGTGGACCGGGCCATTTGAAGAGCTCGACGACCGCTTGTGGGCGCTGGATACATTGGCGACCGACCTTGCGAACGTCTATCCGCTTCAGAGAGCGCTCGAGCTCTACCGCATCGCCGGCGGCTACCCGCAGACGCTTTGGACGCAGCTGCCAGGCTTGGACATGATCCTCGAAAGCCATGCGATGCTACTCGACAGCCCCGCGCAGTTTGACGAGTGGAACCGAGTCGCAACGAAATGGTGGAGGTTCCGAGGCGAGTTCATTGGCTCGGCACGCAAAGCTCGCGAAGCCAAAGAAGGCAAGCGGCGCTATCAAGGGGAGCCACAGGAGAAGCGTGACCTGCCAGTTCTAGATTCGCTCTCGTACACCGCTCAGATTGCCGAAGAACTTGACGGCCTCCGCGCAACCAGAAGGAGCATGATGGAAGGCGTAGCGCACCCGCCGGCATCGACCCACGAGACAGCAGCGGCGGCGGCTGCAGATCCGTCGACCCAAGAACAGTCGGCGGCACCCCGCGCGATCCAACCGATGCTGACGCCGGGGAACAAAGACTAGGGCCTGATCTTATATTCGGTCCGTAAACGTGCCCGTGCCCGTAAACGTGCCCGGTTTCTTCTTTTCTGGGAGCAGAGCAGAAAAAGCCGGGCACGTTTACGGGCACGTTTACGGGCACGGGCTGAATATGAGATCACGCCCCTTGAGTTGATCACTCAGCGCTGCCCCCGATGCATGTCCCCACGTTTGAACTCTTAAACAGCGCTGGATTCGGCTCGCACGTCTCCCCTTGGCCAGAGCATGGCGCGCTGCTGGGGATGCTCGCGTCGCACAGCGCGTAGCACTTTCGGTAGCCGGCGTGCCCCACGCACACGTGATTTGCGGCACAATTTGACGCTTCGCAGCTCTGTCCCGCGCCTGCCAACCCCGTGAGAACGCAGCTTGTCTCGCCGCGTGAATCGACGACGGTGCACGTTTCGTTTGCGGCGCACGCGTTTGGGCCGAGATGCGACCCTAGCAGCCTGCAATCCCGAACCGGCGAGCAGACCGGAACGGTGAGCGAAAGCGATGCGAAGTCGGCCGCGGGCTGAACATCGCAAAAATACCCTTCACCGCACGGCGAGTTGTTGCGCTCGCAGCAGTAGTGCCGGCACACGCCTGGCGACCCGACGCAATCGTACCCCGGTGCGCACTGGGCGCTCGTTCTGCACGATCCGCCATCACCGCGACTCCCGGCAGGAACGCATGCGAGAACCGGCGCGCCTGAATGATCGCGCAGCGTCAACCGGATGCGGCAAGCTTGTCGCGGCGCGACGACCCCTTCGGCGCCATCGGCTGCACAACGCCCGCCGGTCGCGTCGTCGGGATCGCACTCATGTGGCGCGATCGCGCAAAGCGGGCTTACCGATGTGTCGAACGGGATCGCCGGACGCGGTAGAGCAAACGCCGGCGATGCGCCCGCGGGCGGCGCCTCGGGCGCGGCCTGCCCTGCCCCGGCGCCTAGAGAAGGGCGACTCGGGCGCGCGCTTTCGCCATCAAACGCCAGCGGATCGGCACACGCCGAAACCGCGGCTGATGCGAGAAGCATCCCGAGTAGAAAAAACTGTCGCGCTTGAAGTTGAACTGTCATCCGCTCTATAACCACTCTCCGCGCCGCGAGGTCGGCAATTGGGCACATACACATCGCGTGCCGCGCGGAGTGGCCGCCGAATGAAGCCGAAAATCGCGTTCGAGTAAACACGGGCGTCACACCACCGTGACATTTGCGTCACATGGCGGACCGCGCGTGTCGCACCTTGTGCGAGGAGCCCGTTCGACCTCGACCTCGACCTCGACCCGCGGTAGTCTTTGCGGCGCAAAGGCGGCGCAAAGCCGCGGGGGGGGTGACCGTTGGGGCTGAAGCGCGGCTTCACGCTCGTGGAGCTTATGATCGCCGTCGCCGTCATTGGGATTTTGGCCATCATCGCCATCCCTTCGATGGGACGCGCGAACAGAGACGCTGCGACGTTCGCGAGCGCTGTTCAGCTCAGCGACCTTTTTCGCGAGGCGCGCGCTCGCGCCATTGGGCGCAATGCTGCGATGCTTGTACGAATGCAAGCCGACGGTCGGTACGTCCTGCTCGAGCCGGCAGGCCTGGCGACCGATCCTCGCGGCCCCACTTCGTCTTGCGGAGCACCGACAAGCTGGGCCAATGCTCGCGCGATTCACGCGGTGCAGGTCGACGCCCAGTTCGCCGGCGGGGAACAGATCGTCTCGGTGATTCGTGACGTTAACCCACGTGTCCTTCGCGATATGGCGTGCGCTTGCTTCACGTCGCTCGGCCGCACCTACTTTGGCGACTGCCCCGCCGGCGACCAACAGTTCTTCAACGGACCTCCGCTCGCTGGAGCGTTTTCGATCGTTGTGAACCGCCAAGATGCGCACGACGCCCCAGTCGGTCTCTTTCGCATTGTTGCGGTCCCACCGTCAGGCGTCTCACGTGTTCGATCGTCCGCCACTATCGGTGAAGGGGCATGATGCGTGCGGCTCGCCACACGCGGGGCTACTCGCTGGTCGAAGTGATGATGGCGCTGATCATGCTGACGATCGGCTGCGTCGGCGTCGCAGCACTTGCAACTACCGTTGTTCTCGCGAATCAAGATGTGCGCGACTTCGACATGGCGACAGGGTTCGCGCGGGCGTGGATGGACCGCCTCCAGGCGTACAGCATGGTGTGGCCCCCATCGCTCCCGCCCCCTGCGGAACCGACGGCGTTCCCTACGATGGCACTTGGAGTGATGCCTGGGGCGGGATGGCAAGCGCCGACAACCGCCGGTTCGCTCACGCGCGGAATCGACCCCATTGGCACCCCCATTCAACCCGATGCGGCCGATCGAACACCCCACTATTGCGCGCAAATTTCGCTCCAAGCGGGCCCCAACGACCGCCTGCTTGTCGCTCGCGTTCGAGTCATCTGGCGACGTACAACACTTGCCGCTCCAAACCCAATCGCAGCGGCACCCAACTGGTGTCAAACATCACTCAACGACGCGACAAACAATCCGCAAAGATACCGCGCCGTTTACTTGAGCAGTCTACTTCGTCAGAACACCGCGCCATGAGACATCGATACTTCGAAGAGCAGCGCGGCTTTACGTTGATCGAAATCACGGTCGCGCTTGTCGCCGGGCTTTTCGTGGCGATGGCATTGATGACGCTCGCAAAAGAGCTCGGAGCGTCATTTCAAGAAGAGACGCGCGTCGCATCGACTGAATCGGCGCTTCGCGCGGGGATTAATCGCCTTCGCTCGGACCTCCAGCGCACAAGCTTCATGAGCACCGGAAACATTCGCGACGACGTGGAGATCGCGAGAGACGCAACAAGCCGCATGCAGCTCGGCCCCCTGGCAGAGGAGTACCATGGGCTTCGAGCGCTCGCCGGACTTCATCTGATGCCTGGCGCTGAGCTGCCGCTATCGAACATCAACCGCATCGCTCCCGATTCGCTCGTCATCGGCGGCAACTTCACGACGACCGATGTTTTTCCGGTCGAAGATTTCACGCGGTCGGCCCGATGCGACGAATTCATCCTGTGGGGCAGTTCACCCGCGATCGCACGCGCCACCGCTGGGCTCGCCACCGCCCCCGAACGAGTTCGCGCCCTGAATCAACTGTTTCAACCCGCAGGAGAAAACGCGCAGTTTCTCGTGCGATTCACCGATCGACACGGCCTCAGCGTCTACGTCCCGACCTGCCGAGAGATGCCGGCCATCGAATACAACGGCGCCCAACAATTCGTCTTGCGAGTCACCGCCGGCATGATGCTCGACACGGTGCAGACCGACGGGCACGGCGGATGGAGCGGGCAGGAGATCCGCGAGGCGAGCGTCAATCCTGTGCAGATCGTTCAATGGATCATTCAATCATGGGACCAGCTTTCGGGCAACGAACAGGCGGCATACGCGGTCCTCGGCGTCGCGGTTGAACGCCCTACAAAATACTATCTAATGAGGCGCTACTTGAACCTGCGCGACGGCCTAACCGGCGTCGGCATCGGCGAACTGATCTCCGAATTCGCAGTCGACCTACGCTTTTCGTTCACCGTCGATCGTTCAAACGGAGGCGGGCGGCCGATTCTTGACGTGTTTGATTTTGACGAGGTACGCGGCGATCAAAACAACGCGAACTGGGCTGGCAGAATTGACGGCCGCGCGGGCGTACCGAACATGCAGCCGCCTGGTCCTCAGCGCATTCGGTCGGTCAAAGTGCGACTGTCAGTTCGTGCGGCGCTCGCCGACAGATCCGCCGACCTCGGCGTTAACACCCCGCGCGACGGACACGTTCGCTACTGCCTCAACGTCGATGGTTGCCGACCGGGATGGCTAGAGTGGGCGCGCGTGCGAAACGTGATGACCGAAGTCGCGCTACCGAACCAAGCGCATTTTTTTTACTAAGTGGCAATTCAATGACAAAAATGCCTCGATTTACCCCGAATTTAGCGACGTTACCGGCACATCGAGGCGATCGCGCCGTGCGCAAAAATCAGCGAGGCGCCGTCGCCTTTATCGTCGCGATGACACTCGCGATGCTGGCGACAATCGGCATCTACGCGCTCAACGCCGCATCGAATGAAGTTGCGGCGGTCGGCGACGAACGGCAAGCGGCGCAGACCGAATATGTCGCGGAGCAAGGGGTGCTCGCGGGGATCGAATCGCTAAACGTCCAGACGCTGCGCGCGCAAAAAGCGAAGCTTCGCGACCCGGCTCAATCGGACCATCAAGACGGCCATCTATGCGTGACGCTCGAGGGGGTTCCGGTAGGCTCGCCCCAAAGCGGATGCGCCCGGATCCTTGAAGCGGATCTCCAGGTGCTCGATCGCAACAATGTGCCGGGGCCGCCCGAAAATGCGCCGGTCGCGCGCCTCGGCTCGGAAGCTTCGCCAACTGTCCCCGAGGGTCGGTACATCGTGGAATTAACCGAACCGTCAACGTCGCGCTTGAGCATCGGCAACAGCGACCCGAACATTTGCTCGCTGCGCTTGACCGTCGCCGCGATTGGGCAAGTCGCAAAATCTGGAGTTGGCGACGCCGACCGACGCGCGAGTCTTTCCGAAACGGTGTCGCGAAGCCGCGTCACGTTCGACTCCGTCCCGTGTGAATTGTGATGCACGACCGCTCTCGACATCAAACAAGGAGTGCGTTGGTGACCCGCCTATCCTTCCGCACCCCGGTAATTGGCGCTATTTTGGGCGCTCTTTTAACCCCAAATCACGCGCTCGCGCAGGTCGACGTGAACCCACAGCTGCCCAACGTTCTCGTGTTGGTCGACAGCTCCGGATCGATGGAGTTGATGATCGACGGGAGGCCTCCGGAGAGAAGCGAACAAGCGTGCAGGCCCGGCACAGAAACTTTACCCAACCGTTGGGGCATCGCGATTCAGGCGCTTGCCGGTCGGGTACAGCCGTTTTACAGCTGCGAGCCGATCAGTCGCCACGTAAACCCGGGCGCCGGGACTCCGTTTACGCAGGAATTCAACATCGGCGGCATGCTGCCGCCCGATGCAAATTACCGGGGGAAACTCCCTTCAACTGACGACTACGACTTTCCGTACCATCGCCCTGTTTCGGGCGGCATGTGCGTTTACGGGCCCGGGAGAATCGACGGGCCAATTGGACTCGGCGCCGATTTCCCTGACGCGGCCGCGCCGCATCCGCATGTCGTCGACCACCTTGGAACAGCTTGCAATTTCACGCAAGCGCCCGACGGCATTCTCGATTCCGCGAGCTCGTTTGTCCGCTTTGGATTTATGACGTTCGATCAGGAACCCTCCCCTCGAATCGGCGTGACGATGCCAGACGCCAACGGGCCAGCAACGCTGCTCGACGCGAGAGTGTTCGAAGGGACGTTTAGCTATTTTGAAGACTGGTGGGTGCCGCCAAGAGTGCCGCCAAGAGTGCCGGTGCCGTATGCGGAGGGGGGGCCTAAAGGGTGTGCGACCCCGTCACCCTATGAAGTCGGTGCACGCAATCCGGCCGCTCCGCCGTGGGAAGGGCGAATGGTTCCATTCCCAGCCCCCAACGTCGATCAGAGCGCAACGAACGCCAAAATTAGGCAGATTTTGAACTCCGTGCGGCCTTACGGAGCGACTCCAACCGCCGGGTTGCTGACCGACGCCGAATACTATCTACGCCGCGACCCGACCGGCCCGAGCGGACGGAATGTCGACCCGACAATTTCCGGTCCTCGTCCCGCGCCGTGCCGCAAACAGTTCATCATTCTTCTGACCGACGGCATGCCAAATCAGGACTTGCGACCGGAGTGCGAAGGGAGCACGCCCGACACCTGCCCGTACCGCCGCCCCGAAGAGATCGCGCGCAGCTTGGCGCTGGCCGACATCGAAACGTTTGTCATCGGCTTTGCCATCTCGAGCGAGCGAAACGCTCGCGTCAGCTGCACCGAGCTCGACGAACGTTTTTCCGAGTCGGGTTGGCCCGCCTGCTCAACATTCCTGCCAACGGCGCCCGAACTCCCGTGCTGCAAGCTCGCCGAAATCGCGCGAGAAGGCTCTATCGATCGACGCGGCAAAGCCTATTTTGCCGACGACGAACGCGCTCTTCGTCTCGCCCTCGAGGCGATCATCGCGAAACTTCCTCGGCTCAGCACGACGCGCACGTTTCCGGTCTATTCAAGTGTGTCGTCCAGTTCGGCGACGGTACCTGCCGGCGGCGGTGGCCCGCCCGTCGTCGCCAATGCGGCGCTCCTTGGCGTTGGTGCGCGCTTTAGCGCATCGCTCGTCCCGCGGCGCGACCGACCGTGGTCGGGGAACATCATTCGCGAGCGCTACACATGCCCGGCGCCAACAGATGGATCTGCTTATCCGATTCCGGCGTCGAACGGCTCGGGGGACAACTTCCAGGAGAACATTCGCACCGGAATGCCACCGCGGCAGTTTTATGCGTATCGCCCGAACAAAGATTGCTGGCAGAGGCGTGCCCACGAAGCACCGGCGCGCGGCGATACATCGATTCGGCCGTGGATCAGAGCGAGGAGCTCGGCGGATGGCTGCGATTCCACTGGACCAGACCACCTCCCCCTCGCCGATGCCGATGCGATCTTTGGCGCCGCCGATGCGATCGTCAACAACGTACCGCCCGAGGCGCTGGGGATCACAGCGCGAACACCTGGCAATTGCCCACCGAAAGCAAACGGCGACCGGCTAACTGACGCCGAATGCGCAAAGCTCGCGCTGAGTTTCTTACTTGCCCAAGAGGCGGCGCCGATTCCCGCAACGTCCCCCCCGTTTGCGAGCAGGAAGAGGCATGAGCTCGGCGGCATTTACCATTCGACACCTGCGATCATCGGACCGCCATCGTCGTTCTCGCAAGATCCGTCGTATCTAGGATTCGCCCACTTGAATCGCCGGCGCGAAACGATGCTGTACGTCGCGACGATCGACGGCCTCCTTCACGCTTTCGACGCGAACGTGACCGGCAACGTGAACAACGAACGATGGGCGCTGATCCCCCCAGCGGTGATGCCGAAAATTCTAAGCGGCTATCCTAGCGGCTTCGCGAACCTCCTTGACGGTTCTCCGGTTGTCCGCGATGTCGTTTGGCAGCGAGGCATCGGCGACACGACCAATCGTTGCGCAGAGCCGGCGACCTGCCCCTGGCACACGTCGCTCGTCGCTGGCTTCGGGCCGGCCGGCCCAGGCTACTATTCGGTCGACGTCACCGATCCTAGACCGCTTCCCGCGTCGCGAGCCACGCGCCTTCGTTGGCAGATTACAGGCCTGTCGCCCGAAGCGCTGGTCGGGATGCCGCAACAGACCGACCAGGTCATCGCTGCAAAACGGACAACGCTGTTCGATTCGCCGTCACCAACGCCCGCCATCGGCTCGGTTGTTCTCACGGGGCCGCACTGCCTTGGTGGGCCGAGCCCGTGCGAAGTCGGCGTCGCGATACTCCCCGGCGGCGGCGGCGACAACCCTCCCGACGGTCCGCCGATCGCGCGACCGACGACGAGCGTGAGGAGCGCCGACCGAAGCCCCGCCAATTATAAGCCAAGGCTTTGCGTACGAAATTGGAGCAGACGCGCGGGCGCTTCGCTCTCGGTGGTTCGCCTCGACACCGGCGAAGTCATCCGCTCGTTCTGGAGCGGCGGGACCGACCTGCATCGAACGTTCGTCGACAATCGTGTCACCGCCGCACCGCTCAGCGCGCCGATGACCGGAATTCCCGCACTTTTCCCCCCTGACATCGGAACACCGATTCAAAAAGTGTTCGTTGGCGACGCCAACGGCGTTCTTTGGCGCTTTAACCTCACAAACCCAAATCCAGCGCTCTGGCAAGCCGACCTCTTTTTCGACGGGTATTCCCCCGCGGTGACACAACGCGCGGCGTGCACCGCTTGCAACGACGCGTGTTTGGAGGGGGCCATCGCGCAGCCAATTCAGCTGGCGCCTGTGATTTCTCTCGATGCAAATCGCAACCTGGCGATTCAATTCGCAACCGGCGATCAGAACAATCTTACGACGCCAGGGATGAATTTTGTCTATTCACTGAGCGAAGTGCGCGAAACGCGCGACCCCGATGCTCCAACGTTGCGCGCAAAACTGAATTGGTACGTCCGGCTCTCAACGTTCGTCCCGATAGGCTCCGACGGCCACCGCGTTGTCGGCCCGATGAGCGTGTTCAACAACAATCTCTATTTCGCAACGTACGCGCCGGCGCCACAAACCGCAGCGTGCCAAGCCGGAAAAGCATACGTCTGGGGGATGAACTTTGTAACGCCGCGTTCCGCCGATCTTGCGTTGGGTGGGAGGCCGGCGTTTGTCGACGCGTGCGAAGGCGATACTCCGTGCCAGTACACCGACGCAACGCGGCTCGGAACTGCGCACGGCGGCGTGATCCCCGGCGTCGCCGTTCATATCACCCCTGCGTGCGGCGGAGCCGGAAGGCCGGGCGCGGGAGTCTTTGGGGTGCCGGCGGCGGCCGGAGAGTCGGTCGCTTCACTCGCGATCGCCTCGGGCTCTGGCGGCCGCACCGCGAATTCCCCGGCAGATCTGAACGCAACGACGCGCGAAATCCCCCTCCCAACGCCACGCACCGGGCCCACAATTAACTCGTGGGCCACGGTCGTGGAGGGGCAATAAAACCTGCAATTTAGGGCTTTTCTGTGTTTTCGGACGGGTCGCCCATCAATTCTTTCATGAGATCATCTTCGTCGGATGCGGCTGCCGGCTTGTCGCCGCTTGGTTCGATCGCTCGCCCGTTTGGCCACTTGGCTCTATCCGCGGCCGAACACGGCTGCGGATTTGAGCGGTCTTCTTGCACGCACTCCATGAGCCACGCTTCGCGCGGAGGCGAATCGCCCGCCGCTGCACGCGCTGCCGCGATATCGCCGCGCACTGTCACGTTGCTAAGCCACGGCACGTAGGTCACGAGCACTAGCGCCGCCGCCAAAATCGCGACGAACGGCACCACAACGCGGTACAAACTCACGACCGAGCGGTTGAATCGGAAGCTTGAAATAAAGAGATTGAGCCCGAGCGGAGGGCAGCAGTACGCAATCTCGAGATTGAGAAGAAAAATCATCGCGAGATGAAACGGCGCGAGCGAAAAGCGCGCCGCAAACGGGATGATCAGCGGCACGGCGACAAGAATCGCGCTGAAGCCGTCCATCAGCATGCCGAGAACGAGCAAAAACACGTTCATGACAATCAAAAATTGCCATGTTTCGGTGAGCCCGAGCGACAGCATGTATTCGAGCACGTGTTTCGGAATTTCTTCCTGAATCACGTAGTTGATCACAGCGTTTGCCATCGCCAAAATCAGAATCACCGCGCCCGCGAGCGCCATCGACGCCTTTGCGATGCGCGCGAGATCTTTTTTGAGCGACAAATCTTTGTAAATCCACACTTCGATCGCGAGCGTGTAGAGCGCGGCGAGCCCGGCGCTCTCGTCGAGCGATGTGAGGCCGCTGCCGAGCCCACCGAGAATGATCACCGGCGTGAGCAGCTCCCACTTGAGGAGCCAAAATGCCCCCGCCATCTCGTGCAGACGCGGCTTCGGACGCTGAACTTTTTCGCGAACGCCGACGTACGCCGAATAAACGGCAAGCAGCACCATCACGAGCAGGCCCGGGATAAGCCCCGCTTTGAACGTCTTGTTAAAATCGATCCCCGCGACGAGCGAATAGACCAAAATTGGAAGCGACGGGGGGAGCAAGAGACCGAGCGAACCGCCAGTTGTCACGAGACCGAGCGCGAACGCATCGGAATAGCCCTGCTTGCGAAGGGCCGGATACAAGAGGCCGCCGATAGCGACGATCGTCACGCCGCTGCCGCCGGTGAGCGTCGTAAAAAACGCGCTCGCGACGATGCAAACGATCGCCAAGCCGCCAGGCATCCAGCCGAAAAATGCGCTCGATGCGCGCACAATGCGATCGGGCGTCTTCGACTCGGCCATCAAATAACCGACAAACGTGAAAAGCGGAATCGTCACCAAAATCGGCGAATCGGCAAAGCGTTCGTCGAGCACCGTCGGCGCGATAAAGCGGAGATGGTGATACGCTGGGTCTTTGTTAAAGAGCCACGCGAGCTCACTCGCTCCGCCCATGATCGCGAACAGCGGCGTGCCGAGAAGCGCGAGAATTGCAATGACCGCGGCAATCGGGCCGGCAGTCGCCGCAATCGCTGCTCCGACCGCGCCCGCAATCGCCAACGGTACGGCGCCGGTGCGCGACGAGGAGCTTCGCGGCGAAGATGACGGTGCGCCGCTCATGACATCACCCCGCTTACCGGAATATCGTCATCGCCATGCACCGCATCGGGGTCGACCGAAACCTGACCGCCGAGCGCCAAAAGCGACCGCAATAAAAAGCGAACCGCGATGATCAAAAGGCCAACGGGAAAAACGAAATTGAGATCGCGCACGAGAAGCCCACGTGCCGACTCGCCCCCGCCAGGGACAATCACCGCGGGCGAGTGCATCTGCGAAAGATCGTCGCTCGCGACAAGGAGCGACGCCACTTCGTCTTGACCAAATTGGCTTGACCAATCGGCCGACGCTAGCCACTCATTCCACTCGCCCCCGGTCATGTACTGATCGTAGCGGTCGCCTCGAATAACATGCGGAATCGTCCGCAAATCGAGCGACACTTGGCGGCCAAGTAGAAAGAGATCGTGACCGACACCGCGCCCCACGATCGAAAACTTTTCGCGCGGAGGCGTATCGCACATCGCCGACTCGTCGCCGGCGCACGGCTGGCTCGCCGGCGCTTTGAAACTCTCAATCGCGATGTAGTCGAAAAAACCCCACACCGCCGCGACGCAGACGACAGCTGCTGCGAGCCACCCCGCGACTGCGACCGGAACGCGCAAATTCGGCGATAAAAATCGCATCATCACGTCGATGTTGATGTGCTTCCCCTTCGCCGTAGCGAGCGAGGCGCCGATGAGCGCCAAGCAGAGTGTTAGCCGCGTGGCGACGCCGCGAAGGCCGCCAACGAGCATCAGCGTCGATGCGTTTTGAAGCCAGTTCAGAAGATTTGAAAAGTAGCCGACGCCAACATTGGCCCACAACGGGCCGGCGGCAACTCCGAGCATGACGGCGATCGTCACGAACCAGGTGGCGCCGGATTTTGAGCGCGGAGCGATAAAACGGCGCGCGCACACGTTTGCGAGCGACCCAATAATAACGGCACCGACAAGCGATCGAAGCACAACACCCGACACGTCACCGCCGGAATGCTCGGTAGAAAATCCGCGAAAGAGCACCCATGCGCACAGCGCAGCGATCTCCGCCATGAGCAGCGCGCCGCAGAGCCACGACTCAATAGCCGTCCACCCCGCGTCGACACGCGCGAGAGGTGCGCTCCATGAACGCACTTTCCAAATCGATCCGCTCGCGCCACTCATTTTGCCCTACTTCGCCATCATTGCGTTGTACAGGTCGGCGTTAAACGTCGACCCAACAAGGCTCTTTCGTGTTTTTTCAAAAATCGCGGTCCACAACGCTTTGTCGGCGTCGGTTGGCGAGTAGACCGTCATTCTTTTGCTGAGGCGACTAAATGCAGCCGCATCTTCTTCACGAATGCGCTTCGTCAGCGCGACGCCGCTTGCGGCTCCGGTCTCTTCGAGAATTTTCTGAATGTTCGCCGGCAGCTGCTTAAACTTCGTCGCCGAGAACACAAGCGCGCCGATCGCAAAACCGCTCGTGTCGGTGTTGATCATATCGAGCTTTGGCGCCCACTGAAGCTGCTCGGCTACGAGAGCCGGCACGTTGATCACGTTGATCGAGTTGCTCTGCAGCGCAGGCAAAACTTCGAACACAGTGAGCGGCTTTGGCGTTGTGTCGCCAATGAGCTGGAACAGCATCGGAGCGACGGCATCGCCCTGGAGAACGAACGTTTTTTTGTGCTGCAAATCTGCCGGCTTCATCACTTTGAAGCCTTTGGTCATCAGCTTTGCTTCGCCGATATCGCCCCAGCCGAGCACTTTAAATCCCGCTTTGTCGAACTCTTGATCAAGCCGCGGACGAATCCTCTCGCGCGCGACATCGAGCGCCGCCCAGCTTGGGAAAAGGCCCGGCAGCTGCAGCATGAGAACTTGCTTGCTGATTGTGCTTAGACCGTTGCCGGTGATCGCCGCGCCTTGAAGCTGGCCGGAGCGAATCTTCCCGACCATCGCGACTTCATCGCCCTGCTTGCTGTCGTAGTCGATCTTCAAATCGACCATGCCGTTCGTCTTTGCGGCGACCGCCTTCTTCCAGGCGTTAAATACTTTCCCCCACGACGAACTTTCAGGCGCGACCGTGCCGATTCGGAGCACGATCACCTTACTATCGTCGGTTGGTGCCGGCGCGTCGGCCGCTTGAGCGACCGATGTTGTCGCCATCGACACGAGAAGCGCTGCCACAAAGCCATATCGTATTGAATTCAGACGCATCTGTTTGCGCTCCATAAGTTGCCCGACTCTTTGTTCAATCAAACGAGCAAGCCGCAACGCGCGTCTTGCTGAGGTACCGGTGTGCACGCCGCTTTGCGACGGCGTTCGGCAGACGTAGCTCGGGATCTTTTGATGTGCCATTCATCACTTGCGTCAAAAGATTCTCGTAGAGCGCGCGGTCGCCTTTTTTGCAGGCATACTTTACGGCGTACTGCAGCTGCACGAGGAGTGCCTCGCCGCCCGTTTTGTTGAGCGCCATCTCGAACATGCGCTGCGACTCGGCCATCTCTTCGACGGCCGATGGCATACGCGCGTGGTAGGACGCCAGCGCGACCGTCGGCGTATAGTGATCGAACGACGGATCGATGTCGTAGACCCGCTGAATCATCGCGACCGGAATAAACAGGTCGGCGACCATCGCCGGGTCGTCCTTCTGCAGATCAATTTGCGCGAGCTGCGCGTAGCCGGCCCAAAAAAGCTCGGCGATGTTCTTCCCGTCGGTGAAGTTCGCCGTGAGCCATTCGCTAACGGTATCGTCGTTTCGCAAAGAGGCCTCGAACGTGCCGCCGCGCTTGTAGCGGGACATCAAGTCGCGACCGTAGCCGATCGCACGCTCGTAGGCGGCTATCGTACGTTCGAGGTGGTGCTGCGCGAGATATTCGTTGTCGGCATCGACCGCCGCCTCCCAATCGTCCTGTGGGAACGCGTACGCGTAGCCGGCCCACGACTTGGTGAGCAGAAACAGGGCGTTGCGGTTGTCGGGCGCGAGCTTGTGAAAGCCTTCAAATTGCACGATCCCGGAGGCCGATGCCGAACGGGCGAGCTCGTAGTCGCCAATCGTCTGGAAAACGCTTGAGGCGCGACGTGTCGCGTCAATCTGACCATCGAGCAGAGTGCGTTGAATGCTGCAGCCGGAACCGCATGTGAGGACTGCCGCTACCGCGGCATAGGTGAACGTGAATCGCATGATGGGCTCGGTTGTACGGCAAGTCGCCTTTGTGTCAACGCGAGACGATCAATCAAGCATCACCCCATTCATCTTCGGCCACACCGTGCCGTCCATAACTACGGAAGGTGAACGGCGCCGCCAAATCGCTCACAGCGACCCAGCGGCGCGTTGACACGAAGGGGGTAGCGATGGTGTGGCCACGTTTTTTTGGCTTTGCAACCGCGGCTTTAGCCTTATCGGGATGCGCCACCGGCAGCCACCAGCTCCCCTTTCAGCACGCCCCGAGCACAACCGTTGTAGCCCGACCCGCCGAACCGGTGACGGTCGCGCCGACGCTCAGTCTCTCTTTGAGCACACCCCCTTCAACCGTCGGCGCGAAGTCAGAAGCGCCACGAAATGCAGAATCTCACGCCGCAGACCTTGCGCCGCCGAAAAAATTCGTCACACCACGCGCTACCGTCATCATGCTGTCGCCTCTATTTCACGCGGTACCATCGAGCGCGCCCCAGGCGGCAACTCGGGCACACGCGCTTTCGCCAGCAGGTACAGAGGCGCTCGCGCGTGAAACTCCGCCGTGGGTCGTCATCTCGACGGCGGTCACCAAGCACGACGCGTGCGCAAGCATCGCCGATCGACGTCACATTCAGATGCGGGTGCGTGTGTGCCCCGAGAGTAAACCTCTTGAGTAGAACAACGATTCTCAGACTCGGAAAAACTCAGATGAATAGCAACTGGGGACGCAAGACAACCGAGCGACAGACCGTACTGATGACTGTGGAAGTGAGCAAATTGCAATGGCAAAAGTAGCGCCGACAAAAAGCGGAACGCAGCGAACGGCACGCGAAGCGGCGCCGGCCACCCGGGTGCGATCGCGCGAGACGGTGAGCGACAGCAAGAAAAAGTCGAAGTCGAATATTGTCGCGGCGGAGCCAGTTGCACCCGAAGAAGAAGCAAGTGCCGCTGCAGCCGAAGATGAGTTTGAAAACGATACCGGCCCCGTCGGAGGCGACGAACCGGCTTCACCGGTCGATCTGATCGACGACGAGCTCGAACTCGACGGCGCAATCGACGCAGTGCGCGTGCAAGCGGTCGATGGCCCGGCCCCACCAGTGCGCGCCCCTTCAAAAGTTGACGATGGCGGCGCCGACTCGATGCTGGCGTTCTATTTTCGCGAGATGGCGACCCATTCAGTCATGGGTCAGGAAGAAGAGCTCGCGACGGCAATCGACGTCGAACGCGGCGAGATGGATCATTGGATTGCGATTTTTTCGTATCCACCATCGGCCGGCTACGCGCTCACGTCGCTGAAAAAAGATCTTCCGACGGGCGACGAAGAGCTAACGCTTCCGCAGGTTCCGGAGATGGAGCGACTTCTGCGCGCGTATGCGAAACAGCAGGGGAAGTTCACGCGAGACCAGGAAAAGCAGTGGAAGACAACGTGCACATCGCTCGCACGCGCGATTCGGCTCGCTGACAGCGACCGATTGTGGATCGCGCACGCGGAAGAAGCGGCGCGCTCGATGGGCGACGAATCAAACCCCGATGCGGCTGACGATGCGGCGATTGAACGCGCCGCAGCGGTAGCAGCCGAGGGCGACGGTGAGAAATCGCCGACTTCGGTGCGCTCGCACATCGAAAATGCGCGCGAACATTCGCGGCAGATGAAGCGGATCGAAGAAGCCTCGGTTCATTCGAAACGAGTAAAAAACAAATTCGTGAAAGCGAATTTGCGCCTCGTCGTGTCGATTGCGCGAAGGTACAACCGAGGGCGTTTGCCGCTGATCGACCTGATTCAAGAGGGGAATATCGGGCTCATGAAGGCGGTCGAGCGCTTCGACCACACGCGCGGCTATCGATTTTCGACCTACGCGTCGTGGTGGATTCGTCACGCGATCAGCCGCGCTCTCGCCGACAAGGGGCGCGCGGTTCGCATCCCGGTGCACATGCTCGACACGCACAACCGGATTGCCCGCGCGACACAAGCGGTGATCGCTCGCACAGGGCGCGACCCAACGCTGGTCGAACTCGAGCGCGAGACGGGGATTCCGCAAGAAAAGCTCGATAAAGTGCAAGGTTCATGGGCCGAAACGCCATTCTCGCTCGACCGACCTGTCGGTGACGAAGATGGGCGAAAGTTCATCGACTTTTTGCAAGACGAAAACGGCCTCTCGCCGTACGAATCGCTCGCGAACCAGAGCTGGGGCTCCGAAGTGCGCCGTCTTTTGACGACGCTCACCCCAATCGAGTCGCGAATCATCCGGTGGCGCTTCGGCCTCGACGACGAAGACGAGCTGACGCTGAAAGAAATCGGCGACAAGTACAATCTGTCGCGCGAGCGCATTAGGCAGCTGCAAGAGCAGGCGCTAGGTAAAATTCGCAAGCAGATGCGCGACTAGAGCCCGCCGGGAGAGGGGCTCGCTCGCCGAATCCATGATATGGAGGTTGGTCGTGCGAGGACCCCTCTATCTCCTTCTGTCTCTCCTCTGCATCGCGTGCACCTCCTCAAGATCGCAGGGGCCGCGCCCGATCGAATTTGTCGTTAACAGCACCGTAGAAACGCTCGATCCGAGGCACCTCATCGACGCTACATCGCTTCGAGCGACGCGTTTGATCCATGCGGGGCTCGCGCGCCTTGATCCGGTCACGATGCGTCCGATACCGTGCCTTGCCGAGTCGTGGGATTGGCGAACGAACACCGAACTTCACGTCGTGCTCCGAAGCGGTGTGCGATTTCATTCGGGCAAAGTTGCCACTGCCGATGACGTTGCGGCAACGCTGCGCGCATTCGCGTCGTCGGCCGTCAGCCCACGACTGTCACGCGTCTACAAACACATTGACCGCATCGATGTTGAATCGCCCACCGACCTGACGATTCATCTTTCGCACCCTCACGCAACACTTCTCACCGACCTTGAAGTCCCCATTCTACGAGCCGATGAAGCAGCTTCGCCCCCTCGCCCGGATGGGACGCTCGATGGTTTGGGCCCCTTTGTTGTTGAGTCGTTTGCCGCGTCGGAAGTCCGCCTCCGCCCCGCATCGTTTGGCGTCGATAGGCCGCCTCTTCACGCCGTGACGATTCGGACAATTCGTGACGAAACGGCGCGCGCGCTCCGTCTGCAATCGGGTCGTACCGACATCGCAGTAAACGCCGTTTCGCCGACGCTTCTTCCCGCGATTAAGGCGCCGCTCGATGTCGCATCACGAGGCGCCGTCAATTTGACTTACATCGCTCTTCGCGTCGACAGCGGAGTATTCGCCAATGCCGAGGCTCGGCGCGCCCTCTCGCTCGCGATCAATCGCCAACTTCTCGCCGACACTCTGTTCGCTCACTTTGCGCAACCGGCCGACACACTTCTCTCACCTCTTCATTGGGCGCATCGAACGAATGCGCGCCAAGTCTATTCGCCCGAAGAAGCCAAGCGACTCTTCGCGACGCTCCCGGTTCGCCACGCTGAACTCCTCGTCTCGCCGGATCGTTTTCGCTCAACGCTCGCGCGCGTCATGTCACAAGAGGTTGCCGATTGCGGCTTCGACCTGCAAATCGTTCCGCTCGAATTCGGCGCGATGATGGCGCGCATGCAGCGCGGCGATTTTGACGCAGTAATGCTTCAAATACCTGAAATTGCCGAGCCAAATGTGCTGCGCGTCTTTTTGCACTCGCAATCGATCCCGCCACACGGCGCCAACCGAGGGCGCATCAACAATCGCCGCATCGACGAGCTGCTCGAACAGGGCGAACAGACAATCGGCGAAGAAGAGCGAGCGGCGATCTACACCCAGCTCGAGCAAATTGTTCGCGACGAAATGGTCTGGGTGCCGCTATGGCACGAGAATCACGTCGTCGTAAGAAGCGAGCGAGCGAGATGGTTCTTACCAAGCGCCGACGGTCGCTGGCAGGGGCTTGCTAAGGCCGATTAGCGAGTGGGCCCATAGTCTGAGCTGTCCCATACACGTGCCGGGTAGGCGACTCGCGCAGAAAAAAAAAGCCGGGTACGGGCTCCCGTTTCGCAGGAGAGCGACGGAGCTTCCTCTCCCGCTTCGCGGGAGAGGGAAAGCGTGACGCAGTCACGCGAGGGTGAGGGCTCAGGGTTCTTAAATTCACATACAAAGATCAAAATCGAAGCAACCCAATGGGTTCGCGTCCGATGAAGTGTCATGGACGTCATTCAACAGGCAAGGCCGCTTCGTCAGGCAAGGCCGCTTCGTCAGGCAAGGCCGCTTCGTCGCGAAACAAGGACTTGCCATCCAGCGTATCGCGCAAACGCCAACGTGATTGCCGATGGAGACGATGTCGTTCTTGCCACTCGTTGAAGCTTGCATCGCTGCGGCGCTTCATTGGGCTAGAGCTTGGTCGATAGGTGTTCTTACGCGATGGGGGCGAGCCCTCACCCTCGCGTGACTTCGTCACGCTTTCCCTCTCCCGCTTCGCGGGAGAGGAGGCAGTGACATCTATGGTGACTGCTTGCCTGCATCCGCGGCCGTATTGATAACGAGCGTAGTGACGAACTGCTGCGTACCGGAACCACCACCGCCCAGCGGGTATGTGCGCGTTAATGTGATTAACGTGGAACCTGCATCCAAGGCTCTGAAAGCCCACCAGGCGGAACTTACGTTTTGGCTTGGGCCGGCAATGACATAGGTGTATGGACCGTCAATCCCGGCGTCGTTGTCGCAACGTCCTGCATCGACGTATCGACACGGTGAAGCGGCGACTATATCCGGATTATCAACAGCAAAATTAAACGCTATTTGCTCGTCTCGAACAACCAAGGCCGTTTCGTTGACGTGCCTGAGCTGGTTTGCCAGTAAAACCAGATGACCGTTTACAGAGGATGCATCCATTGATGCATCCTCCCGGTCTGCCGACAGCATCTCGCCGCCACTTGCGGCGCCGCCTGTCGCGTTGCACCCGATCGCTAGCATTCCGACTGCCAACCCACGCCCTAGACAATAAAAACCCTGCTTCATTCAGCCCCCCTGAAACCACTGTTCGCCACTGCACCGCAATCGCACAAATAGCGCGCGATTGCGATTTGTTTCCAAAATCCCTTACTGGGCCTTTCTCCACGATTTCTGATAGCCGGCCGACTCGATTTCCACCGCTTGGCGTGTCGGCAGTAGCGGCTTGTATGTATCGAGCATCACGGCCAATTCGTCGGTTCGCTTTGAGCCGATGCTCCCTTCGTAGGCGCCTGGATGCGGGCCGTGAACGATGCCGGCTGGATGGAGCGAAATCGCCCCTGGGCCAACGCCGCGGCGGCTCGTAAAGTTGCCTCGCAGGTACAAAATCAGCTCATCGCAATCGACACTCGAGTGCGGATAGGGGCACGGAATCGCGTTTGGGTGCGTGTCGGTCACACGCGGGACAAACGAGCAGACCAAAAAACCGGGCGATTCAAACGTCGCGTGGATCGTCGGCGGAAGGTGCACCGACCCTGTTTTTGGCTGATATTTTTCGATTGGAAACGCGAACGGATAGACAAACCCATCCCACCCGACGACGTCCATCGGCGAAGCGTCACTGGCAACACGCGAAAAGCGCCCACGCTTTTTTACGAGCAGGTCGTGCGGCCCTTTTGGCTCGTCTCCGAGCTTCAAAATAGGCCCTTTTGGCCGAACAAAATCGCGATGCGTGTACGGCGCGTCCATCCGCAGCTGCCCGACCGGATTTCGAAATTGGGGCGGCACGACGATCGCCGACGACGCCTCCATCACCATCGCCCGGAGCGCACCATTCAAATGCCACCTGTGCGCCATCCCGTGCGGAACCCACACGTAATCGCCTTCGTTCACATCGAGCCAGCCGCACACCGATTCAAGTTTCGCGTTTCCGCTCTGCACGAACCAGAGCTCGTCGCCGTCACCGTTCGAAAAATAGGCGTCGTCGCTTTCAGTCGCGTGCACGAGGTAGACCGTGACGTCGGCATTCGTCAGAATCGGGATGCGTCGATCGATCGGCTGCCCAACCGCCGCAATCTGCATGCTGTCGAAGAGGCGCCGCGTCAGCGGATAGAGGCCATCGTCGACGGCAATCGGCGGCGAAAAACCGCGGTCGGTCGCCGTCACATCGCTCTGCTCCAAAATAGGATAGCGATGGTACAAATACGTGAACGGCCCGCTAAATCCGCCGCGCGTAAGCATCTCTTCGTAGAGTAGAGCCCCGGTGGGGTCGCGAAACACTGTGTGCGGTTTCTCGGGGATCGCCCCTGCAGATTGCCGATCGATCATCCCGCCTTCGCCCCCCGCTGCACTCGCTCGATACTCTCGAAAAGCGCGCGAAAATTTCCGTAGCCGAAACCTGGGTCGCCAGCTCGCTGAATAATTTCGTAGAAAAACGGCCCTGCGCGCATGTCGCCGTAGAGCGCCGCCGCCTCGCGCATAAAGATCTGCAGCATGTAGCGGTCGTCGGCGCCGTCGACGAGAATTTGGAGGCGCTCAAGTTCGGCGAGCTCTTCGCGAACATTGTTCACGCCGAGCGCCTCGAGTCGTTTCGGAAGGTCTTCGTAATAGGCCTTCGGCGTACCGAGAAACTCGACGCCGCGACGACGCATCTCTTCGACGGTGGTGATGATGTTTGGGACCGCAAACGCGATATGCTGCGCCCCAGCGCCGCCGTTGCTCTCAATAAATTTCGAGATCTGGCTCTCGCGAAAAAACGGGCGAAGCGGCTCATTCGTTGCGAATTTTACGCCACTCTTCGGATCCCACATCACGATTGAGCGAAGGCCCGAGCCCGACGCGCGCTGCTGCGCCACATCTTTCGTGTGAAAACTAATCTCCCAAAACGGCTCAAAACCTAGGACATCGCGATACCATGCGACGATCGGCTGCATTGTCAGACCGTTCGACGTGACGTGATCGACATCGGTGATGCCGAAACAGTTTTCTGGCCACCCCGCGTGCCCGACGCCCAGATCGACAAAATCTGGAGCGAACTTGTCGTAGCCGCTGCGCTCGACAAAACGAAACGCAAGGTCACCAAGCGGCGTCGCGATCTCAATCGAACGGTAGCCGCCATGGGCGTCAGAAACTTCGAGTGGGTCACTTAAAAACGTGCCGCCGCGCGCGTCGAGAAACGCGATCGTCTTATCGAGATCGCTCACACGAAACGAGAGGCTCATGACGCCAGCGGGATGATGCCGGAGGTACCGAGCCGCCTTCGATCGCTCGTCAGCTGGCTGCGACACGCAAACGCGCACCCGACCGGCCCCAAAAACAACCGACCGTTGACCACTCCGTTCGACAAGTTCGGGCGATGCTTCGGCGACCGGCTGAAAACCGAGCACTTCAGTATAAAACTTCCGCGATCGGTCGAGATTTTCCACCACAAAGTGGAACGAATCGTACCCAATAATTTCGCTATGTTCCGCCATGGGGCGCGAGTGTTGCACATCGTTACAATCGGGAGCACGAAATCCGCCCTGGCAGCGATTTGATGGCGAAAACAGGTTATAAGGCGTGCCGTTCGTGGCAATTCGGCTATGTTCTGCCTTTCTCTGAACAGCTAAGGATATACTTCGAATGGGTAGGTCTTGATGGTTTCGTCAGACGAGTGGCGAGCTGGCTGTGGGGTTCCCCGGAGGCGCGAATATGCTAAGGCGGCGAACCGATGACTCGTAAGCCGACCAAGCTTGTTTTCGTGACAGGGGGCGTTGTCTCTTCTATCGGCAAAGGCCTCGCGAGCGCATCGATCGGCGCGCTTCTCGAGGCGAGAGGCCTTCGTGTCACGCACATGAAGCTCGACCCCTACATCAACGTCGACCCAGGGACGATGAGCCCCTACCAGCACGGTGAAGTGTTCGTCACCGACGACGGCGCCGAGACCGATCTCGACTTGGGGCACTACGAGCGCTTCACAACCGCGCGAATGACACGTCGAAACAATTTGACGACCGGTCGCGTGTACGAAGCGGTCATCAGCAAAGAGCGGCGCGGCGAATATCTAGGCGCGACCGTGCAAGTAATCCCGCACATCACCGACGAGATTAAAGCACGAATTCTCGAGGCAGCCGAAGGGGTCGATATCGCCATCATCGAAGTGGGGGGGACCGCCGGCGACATCGAATCGCTCCCATTCCTCGAAACGATCCGCCAAATGAAGCTCGAGGCGGGTCCACAAAACGCGCTCTCGATCCACGTCACCCTGGTGCCCTACATCGCTTCCGCCGGCGAATTGAAAACCAAGCCGACGCAGCACTCTGTCAAAGAGATGCGCGAAATCGGCATTCAACCAGACGTGCTTTTGTGCCGCACGCAGACGCATCTCTCTGATGCGCTAAAAGCAAAAATTGCCCTATTTTCAAACGTGCCTGTCGCTGCGGTCATCTCGGCCGTCGACGTCGCTTGCATTTACGAAGTGCCGCTTAGGCTTCATACCGAGGGGCTCGACGATTTGATGTGCGAGCGGCTCAATATTTGGAGCCGCCGCCCCGATCTGAGCACGTGGCATCGCATTGTCGATCGCTTTACCAAGCCGCAACATGGCAGCATTCGCATCGGCATTGTCGGCAAATACGTTCACTTGAAAGATGCGTACAAGTCGCTCCACGAGTCGCTCGTTCACGGCGGGATGCACAACGATTGCCACGTTGAGCTCGAGTACATCGATTCCGAAGAAATCGAGCGTGACGGCGCCGAAGCGCGGCTCGGCCACCTCGATGCGGTGCTTGTTCCAGGCGGTTTCGGCGATCGCGGCACCGAGGGGAAGATCAGCGCCATCCGGTACGCGCGCGAAAAGGGGCTCCCCTTCTTCGGCATCTGCCTAGGGATGCAGCTCGCCGTGATCGAGTTTGCGCGCAACGTCGCCAAACTTGAGGGGGCAAACTCGACCGAATTTAATAAAGATGCGGCGCACCCGGTCATCGACCTGATGCCCGATCAGCGCGGCGTCAGAAACAAGGGGGGGACAATGCGTCTCGGCGCCTACCCGTGCGCACTGCTCCCAGGGTCGATCGCGTCCGGTGCATACGGCTCTGTCGAAATTTCTGAGCGGCATCGTCATCGCTACGAGTTCGCAAACGACTACCGCGATCAGCTCCAACAAGCAGGGCTAGTTTTGTCGGGGACATCGCCAGACAAATCGCTGGTTGAAATTGTCGAGCTGAAAAATCACCCATATTTTATCGGGTGCCAGTTTCATCCCGAATTTAAAAGCCGCCCAGCCGCGCCGCACCCACTCTTCGCCCGCTTCGTCCACGCAGCCCTAGAGCGCCAAACAGCCCAAGCGCGCCCAGCGGCAGCCGCGTCAAGCAAGACGCTAACGAACTAGCGCTTTACGCCGCTTTTGCGCAGAGACGAATTAGCATCTCTTCCAAAATTGCGTCGGGCGGCTTGCGCGAACTTTTGAGCGCTAGGTCGGTCTCTGCGAGCGTGATGAGCCAGCGCTCGACATCTCTTGTTTGCACCGACTTTGCGCGCATCACGAGCTCTCGCGCTCGAAACGGCGGAACTCCCGCTTTTTGAGCCGCTTCTTCGCTCGACGCGCCGACCGACACCGCAGCGTGATATTTTGCTAGCTGCCGCATCGACCAGGCGATCGCCCCCAAAAGCAAAAGCCCTCGATCGCGCGGGTCGTACACATCGACCAGTAGGCGAAGCGCCGCTTTTAGATCGCGCGCACCGACCGCGGCAACAAGCGCCCATGTATCGGCGCGGCGCACGCGCACAACGCACTCGCTCACGGCTTGCTCTGTGATTGGCGCCTTTTCGCCGACGTAAAGCGAGAGTCGCTCGACGGCGTCGCTCACGTATGCGAGCTCAGGACCTGCAATTTCCGCGATAAAATCGGCCACGTCCGCCTCGACCGTGTGCCCGAGCGCCGCGCATCGATCGACCACCCACTTTGGAAGCGCGTTTCGCGCAATCGGATCGCATGTGACGACAAAATCGCCTTTTTTGGCCAGCGCCGACAACTTGCGGCGACCATCGAGCTTGCTCGCGCAGAGCACCACGCATGTCGATGCGATCGGCGATGCGGCGTACGCAGCGAGCGCATCGAGCGGCCCCACGCTCTTCTTTTCGCTGTCGCCCACGTCCCACCGCTCGACGCCGCGCACCAGCACAAACCGGCGCGACGACATCATCGGCACCGTGCGCGCCGCCGACACAACGCGCTCTACATCGACTTCGCCGGCCGTAAACTTATCTTCGTTGAAATCGGCAACCGCATCGCCAAGCGACGCCGCCCGAATCGCCGCGACAACTTGGTCGCGCAAAAACGAATCGTCGCCGGTCACAACATAGAGAGGCAGTGGCCCTTTCGAGCGCAGCTGCTTCATCGCGCTATCAGGCGTCACGACGCCTCAACCGCCTGATCGCTGCCGACAGCGCCATCAACATCCCCGCAGTGCCGAGCGCGGCGCCGCTGCTATCGACCGCGGCGACCGACGTGAGCCCCGCGGCGCGGCAGCCGCACCCTCTTGGACGCGTTTTCACCCGCTCTTCGTCGATCGGATCGAACGCTTCGCGGGGCACATAGGACGGCGCCGCACCGACTGGCGCCACATCGCGCGACGGTGGCTCGTAATTCGCGAAGTCGGACTTCGCCCCTTTTGCCGGATCGTGATTTTTTGCCGCCACGGTGTCGTTGAATGTCACGGAGCGACGGTCAACGATGGCATTATTGCCTCTTAAAACGACGCGAACACCGCTGCCGACCTCTTGCCCGTCAGGTGCGCGAAGATGAAGCTGATACTCCCCCGCTTCGTACCCGCGCGCACGCGTCAGCGCAAAGTCGAACCGTGTCCCTTTAAAAATTTTGCCGGTTGCATTTGAAAAATCGACGTCGAGGCTCTCGAATGTCGGCGTGGCTCGCACCACGGGCACCAACGTTACGACCGGGTCGGCGCTCTTATCGACGAGCGCACGCTCGAAAACCGCCGTTTTCGTGAAGACAAATCGCATCGGTACGTGAGCGGTGGCCGGCGCGCGCGACAGCTCGATCGTTGTAAAAAGACGCCATGACCCGGCGACCTCTTGCGCTTCGGCGTTACGCACCTTCAACGACCCGCCGGCAGCTGCCCTTGGCGCCACAGTAAACAGGGCAAAAGCGAGCGAAAAACCCGCGAATGTGACAAAAAGCAGATGCGGGCGACGCCTCACACCACTCATCACTTGAACATCTGATGCCTGCATAGCCGCACAAGGTACATGATTTTTGGCAGTTTCGAAGCGCAAATATCACCTAAATTCCTGCTACATAGGCGCGACATGGCGAGTTTGCATGCCCCGATCACGGTCGTCAACAACGCGTTCATCCGCGGCGGCGAAGGTCCGCCAACAGCTCTCGTCATCGGTAATTTCGACGGAGTACATCGGGGACATCAAGCGGTGCTCCGTGCAGCGTCGCGCCGAGCTGCCGAGATGCAGCTTGAGCCGGCGCTACTGACATTCTCACCTCACCCGAGCGAAGTGCTCGGCCGCGGTGCGCCCCCGCTCTTGACCACCGTCACGCGCAGAAGCGAGCTCGTAGTTCCACTCGGCATTCGGCAGGTTTTTGTGCGCGATTTTGATATGGAATTCGCAGCGTGGTCGCCGGACCGTTTTGCACACGACTTGCTAGCCCAAGCGCTCCGCGCCGAGCTCGTCGTGGTGGGGACAAACTTCCGCTTTGCCGTCAACCGGTCGGGCGATTTCGCCGCGCTCAAACGCTTAGGCGACGCGCACGGCTTCGAAGTGCTCGAAGCGCCGCTTACCGGCGACAATGAAGGCCCGTTTTCAAGCACCAGAGTCCGCTCCGCGCTGTTCGGTGGCGATATCAACGAAGCGAACAGCGTGCTCGGCCATCGCCACTCAATCGACGGAGTCGTCGCGCACGGCGCCAAACGCGGCCGACTCATCGGCTTCCCCACCGCCAATCTTGAGCAGATTGACGAACTGCTCCCCAGTGACGGCGTCTATGCCGTTCTCGTCGACGAGATTACCGATCGCGGCCCCGTCGCCATTGCACCGGGCGTCATGAACATCGGCGTTCGCCCCACAGTACCCACGCCGACCGGCGCGTCGTCAAAGGGCACCGTTGAAGTGCACCTCCTCAATACCGATCGCGATTTGTACGGCGCGCGCTTGAGAGCTTATTTCGTCGCCCGCCTGCGCAATGAGCAGAAATTTCCGTCACTCGATGCTCTGAAACAGGCAATCGCGCAAGATGCAGTGGCGGCGGCGCGGGCCACATCAAGCATCAATCCGATCGCCGGCGCTTTTGACGATCGATCGACGCTAAAATAGAGGGGGACGCGATGGAGAACGAGGAGCGCGAACTGCAGCGAACCGGTGCACACGATGCAAGCGAGCCACCGGCGATCCCCCTTGTGTCGATGACAATCGCAAAACTCTATGCAGCGCAAGGGCACGCAAAGCGAGCGATCGAAGTGCTACAGCAGGTCATCGCCAGCGACGCCGAGAACGCTCCGGCCCGCACGATGCTGATCGACTTACGCGCGCAAGAGATGAACGGCGAGGGGGCCGTCGCGATCGCGGGCAACGTTTGCGAAACAGTGATGAACGGCGACGGCTCGCTGCTCGTGCGCTGGGGCTGCACCGAAGAAGCGGTGAGGCGCATCGCGACCTACGGCGCCGAACTCGTGATTCGCGCCGTCGTCATATTGCCAACGTGGGACGGCCCGAAAGTCGACGTGCACGACACCCAAGTTAGCGCTGCGGCAGGCGAGATTACGCTCTCGCTTGCGCGATTCGGCGATCGCGCGATCGTGCGGGTCGCCGTCGGCATTCGCTATCTTGGCGAGTTTGCGGCGTTGGCTCACGCTGCGTAGGGCGGGAGCTTGTCTCCCGCCGTAAAATGACGCGCTGGCGTGCGGCGGGGGACGAGCCCCCGCCCTACACATCGGTGTTTCCGCCTATTTTACGTTTAGTCCTAGTGAGATTTGGTCTTGCGACACGCCCTCTCGCGCTCGGCAGCGTAGCGTTGCGGTGTACATACCGGCTTCCGTTAGCGCGAAGGTGTTCTCGGCTACATCAAACGTAATCGGCGCAGCATCTTCGAAACCGTCTTTCAATATCGTCCATCGCGCACTCGCGCCCCCCTCGCCGGTGCAGCGACCTATCCACTTGATCGGTTGGCCGACGCGGTACATCTCTTTCGCGGTCGGCGATTCAATCTGCGCTGAAAGAAGGCCTATTGAGGCTGCGAGAGTCGTCCAGTCCGGGTCGCTCAGAGGGCGCGTTCGAACGCTGAACGACATCGGCCTCGACACGTCGTCACCTTCGGCGCTGATGCAGTGCACTTCCGCTTCGTATGACCCTGCATCAACCGTCGACCAGGTTTGGACCCAGCGCTTCTGGGTGGTCGCTCGAGCCGGCATCGGTGACGGCCTTAGCGCCGCCAAAATCGTACTGTCGCTCTCGAGAACACTCTCGCGCGCCGCCGTTCCGTTCTTCTGCCGAGTCGTCCTAAAAATCTCGAACTTCGGCGCCGCGGCCGCGGGACATGCCATACCAAAGCTGGCCGACTCGCCCGTCCACAGAACCCCTTGCGCGAGCGTAATGTGAGCGCTCCCCATTTCTTCCTGATTCAACTCGCCATCGACGGTCGACGCTACGTTTTGGAAGTCATCACGGGGGGCGCTAGAACAGCCTGCACCGTTCAAAAGAGCGACAGACACGACAGCAGCCAAAAGTGCACGAAATTTTATAGGACGCATAGCAAGCTCGGCTCCGATTCAGCGCAAAATTGCGCTATTGACGGCCCAGCGGTGTGACACGGCCCCTCTCTTTGTCAACCGACCCTATCGCTAGAAAAAGAGATCGAGCGGGTAGCCGCCATCGGTATACGCTTTTGACGCAATCGCCTTGCGCAGCTCGTCATCGTTTTTGTCAAAAGCCTCGAGATTTGCCCGAATTCGGCGCTCGGCGGCCAACACCGCCGCGCGAGTCAAATCGAGCTCGCGCCTGACCCCTTCGGCCCCTCGCCGCTCGATCGCCGCATTGGTTCGTGAAATCATGCTCAGTATCGCGAGCAAATCGATGGCGATATCGGCAACGCGGCGCTGCGTGTACTGCATCTCCCCCATGGCGCGCCCGTGGCGACTGCGCACTTTTTCGACGCCGTGGCCAAACTCTTTCGTCAGCCCAGTCAGAGACGCCATCGCCGACTCGAGGCGACCATCGACGTGCGCCGACCCCTGCCCAAGCGCGCTCTTGGCACGTCGAACCGCACGCTCGCCGATCGCCTCAATCTCCTTTATCGGGTCGCGTAGGGCGTCGGCCAAGGATCGATGGGGGGCTGGCTCAGCGCTTCGCATACCGTTCATCGCGATAAACGCCCGGGTGAGCTCGTTTGTCCCATCAAGGACCATCAGCGCTCTGCTGTCGCGCAGATGGCGCTCGTAGCTGTACCCTCGCATGTAGCCGCTCCCACCGGCAATTTGAGCCAATTCAGCGGCGACGCGCAGCACCGTTTCCGACCCGACGACTTTGCAAATCGCGCTCTCGATTGCGCAGTCTCCGCCGGCGTCGACCCGCGCGATTGTCAGCATCAGCATGCTTTCAAAAGCGAACGTGTCGGCCATCATCTGCGCGATTTTGTCTTTAATCATGCCGAATTCGCCGATGGCGCGCCCTTGCGCCGTCCGCGCCCCTGCGCGCTCAACCGCCAGTGCGATAAACGCTTTGCACATGCCGAGCGCGACACTCGAATTGACGAGCCGCCCGCGATGCGTGAGCTCCGTCGCCAACTTAAAGCCGCCGCCAATCGCACCGATGACGTTTGCCACCGGCACGCGCACGCGATCAAAATCGACGCGCGTCGTCGATGTGCCGCGGAGCCCCAACTTTCCGAGTTCGGGACCTTGGGTGATCCCCTCCCCTTTTTCGACGATGAACGCGGTGATTTTCGGTTTTACCCCCTCTATATCGACCGACGTGCGCGCGAAGACGATAAACAGGTCGGCGATGCCGCCGTTGGTGATCCACACCTTTGACCCTGAAATGACGTAGTCGCCGGTCGATGTCAGCTGCGCATGCGACCTGATCGCCGCCGGGTCGGCTCCGCCCCCCTCTTCGTTTAGAGCGAACGCCGCGATCGCCTCACCGGACGCCAACCGGGGTAAAAATAGGCTTTTTTGCTCGTCGGTCCCGTGCGCCACAATCGCGTCCATCGCCAGCGCGTGCGCCGAAATCGTAAATGCGACCGATGGGTCGAGCCTGCCGAGCTCCTGCATCACGCGCGCAAACGCCATCAGCGACATGTCGCCACCGCCGTAGAGGGAGGGGGCGACCAGCCCAAAAAGCCGCTCCTCCCGCATAAGCGCGAATACCGCGTCCGAAATTGCTTCGTCTCCGTCGATCTTCGCGGCGTCAACCCTTGTTGCGCAATTGCGGCGCAGCTGCTCGAGCTGCATTAGCAGAGCATCAGCGTCGTCTGATGCGAGGACTGGATAGGCAAAACCGGCCTGTTCGTCGATCGTTCCGCGAAAGAGTGAGTTCATGAGCGTCGATTCGTGCACATGAACGACTTTACATCAGTTGGCGAGTCATTCGAAAAAATGGCCGTGGCGAACGCGCCATCGGGCGGCGCTTCGCGTCAGAATGATGATATGGTTGCCATCCCCCGATGAGCGCGCACAACTCACTTTCTTGGCGGCGAGATACCTTCGGGCAAATGCTTGCCAAAGCGAAGGAAAAGCGCGGCGTTGCGCTAATGGGCGTGTGCAACGTAACGCCCGATTCATTCAGCGATGGTGGTCGCTACTTCGATTTCGGGGCGGCATGCGCCCACATCGATGAGATGATCGACGCCGGAGTCGATATTGTCGACATCGGCGGCGAGTCGACCCAACCGCGGTTGGCGCGCGTCGAAACGCAAGAGCAGATCGCGCGCGTGCTCGATGTCGTGAGCTACGCCAGCGCAAAAATCGCCGTCAGCGTCGACTCGCACGATCCGCAAGTAGCAGCAGTCTGCCTCGATGCCGGCGCAATCGCGATCAACGACGTATCGTGCATGCGGAACGAAAAGCTCGCCGAATCGGTCGCCAGCAAAAGTGCCGCCATCATCATTTCGCACGCGCGCGAAAGCCAAGAAGTGATGCGGGGGTTTAGCGATTATCCTGCCGATGCATACACCGACATCGTCAGCGACGTCCTGGGCGACCTCCGCATTGCAGCCGAAAAAGCGGTGCAAGCGGGCGTTTCGCGCCAATCGATCGTGATCGACCCGGGGCTCGGCTTTTCAAAGAGCGCGAACCACAGTGGCGAGCTCGTGCGCCGCCTGTCACAATTGATAAAGGGCTTCGGGGGTGACGTAATGGTGGGCGCCAGCCGAAAATCATTTTTGCAGCTGATCGATCCAAAAGCGGCCCCGCGCGAGCGAGATGGCGCGTCGATAGCTGTCGCGATGATTGCGGCGCGCGCCGGCGTTTCAATGCTCCGAGTTCACGACGTGCGGGCGACGCGCCAAGCGATCGACGCCGACCGTTTTTTTCAAGCGAACCCCGAGGCGTTTGAAGGCGAGAGGAGCTGTCATGCTTGACGGCTTTCTCCGCCTATTTTCGCCACGCCCGTGGTTCGAAGTCGCCATCGATACGTTCGATATTCTCGTTGTAACGTACATCGTCTACCGGGCGCTCCTCGCCATTCGGGGGACACGAGCCGTCCAAATGGCGGTGGGGCTCGCCGTGTTTTTCGTCATCTACGGGCTGTCAAAATACCTCGGGTTCGTCACGCTGTTTAATTTGCTGTCGGTCGCGCTGTCGTCGATCGTGCTCATCATTGTCGTCGTTTTTCAGAACGACATTCGGCGCGTTCTCACGCGTCTCGGCGCCGGAGCCGAGTTCGGGTCGGCGGGGCGCAAACAAGAGACACGCGTCATCGACGAAGTGGTCGCCGCCGCAACCGAGCTTGCGCGGCACCGCATGGGCGCGCTCATCTGCTTCGAGCAAGAGGCGCAAATTGATGAGTTCGTCGCTTCGCCAGGGACGCAGATCGATTCAGAAGTTCGGCGCGAGCTGCTCGTCGGCATTTTTGTCCCCGAGAGCGTGAACCGATTGCACGATGGAGCGGTCGTCGTTCGCGATCTGCGCATCGCAAGCGCCGGCGTCTTTTTTCCGATGACCGACACAAAAGTTCTCGATAAATCGCTCGGTTCGCGCCACCGAGCCGCAATCGGGATCACCGAAGAGACCGACGCGGTTGTCGTCATTGTGTCAGAAGAGCGCGGCGCGATCACTCTTTGTGTGAACGGCGAGCTGTCGCCAAATCTCGACGGTGCGTCGCTGCGGTCGGCCCTGATCGAACTCGTCGGGCAGCGAACACGCGCAAAGCGAACATCATCGACGGTGCTTACATTCCCGCCCGCGTCGTTTCAAAGGTCGCCCCGCATTCCCGAAGATCGCCCTTCGTCCCCGCCAATGCCGCCAATGCCGGCCGCATCCGACCCATATCTCCGCATCGCTCCGGTAAAACCTGCTCGCACGATGCCGCCTGCAAAGCCGATCGAAACGCCAATCGCAAGTTCGATCCCTCCTCCCACTGCCGGGAATCGCGACCCGGAGGACCGCTCATGACGCAAAGGCCGAGCTCGCGCTTTCGAAACGCCGCCGTTGAAAACTGGGGGCTCAAGCTCCTATCGTTTTGCATCGCGCTCGCGCTCTATTCGTTCGTGCACAGCGCGCCCGAGCTCCGCAAAACAATCACAACAGGCGCAGACATCAGGCGCAACGAAGTCGAGCGTCTCGTGCGCGATCGACCGGTGCTATTGACGGCGCCAAGCAAAGCGCGCGCCACGCCGCCAACAGTCGACGTGCGATTTATTTGCGATTCGGCTGTCGCGGGCGCTCTAAAATCGCTTCAAGACGAGCAAGTCGTCCCTCGAGCCGAAGTCCGATCGCCATCCCCCTCTGGCGCCGAACTGGTCACGGTTGATGTGTCGCTAAGCGGCTGCCGAGCGATGGTCAATCCGCCCGGCGTCGTCGTTCGCTGGTAAATTCGACCAGCAGCTAGTGCCCCATCAACCTGCGGTTGATGGGTAGCACAAAGTAAATTCAGGTGCTCGGCGCGCGAGGCCCGTAACCGTGCGACGTTATCGTTCACGTCTTCGTTCTCTCGTAGACGTGCGCGTGCGCATGCGCATGCGCGATACGATTTGACGCAACATTTAGCTTCGACGGTCGATGTAATGGGATGCAAACGGATCAACCGCATCTCGACCACGAAAATCTCGACGTCTACCGTTGTGCAATCGACTTTCTGCGAGTGGCCTTTGCGATCGTGGCTGCGCTGCCGCGCGGAGAAAGCGAATTGCGAAGCCAGCTGAAACGCGCGGCGATGTCGATGCCACTCAACATCGCGGAAGGGGCCGGTAA
>CAMAVR010000009.1 GCA_945861885.1 Nannocystis exedens
TCGCACCATCGCACAGAGCGATTAAGCATGCCGTTCATCCGATTAAAATAGCGAATTCACGATCTCTTCTACAGTTCTCAAAACCGGGCACGTTTACGGGCACGGGCACGTTTACGGGTCAGAGGAGAAATTGAGTACGCACCCTAAGCCGTCAGCATGAAGAGGCTGGTGCGAGCGGCGACGCTCGCATAAATTTAAAGCCGTGTCACCCGAGTTGGTGACTTGTTGGGTTTGGCGGTTCGACTACCAAGCGCCTCACTCACCGCTTCTGGTGAGCTGGTAGTTTTACCGTGCCACAACGCACGCTTATTTGTTACGGAGTCTCTTATGTTTTCATCGTCACGAATCGCGCTCGCTCTTGCTCTCGTCTCGGCTGTCTCGGTTTTCAGCGGGGCGGCAGTTGCCGCCGAGCCTGAATCGGATGTCGACGCGGAAGTATCGCGTCCGTCGTTCTACCAGCCGAATCTGTTTAACCTTAAGGGGGGAGACGTCTCGATAAGCTATTCGACGTCAGGTTTCGACGGCCGGCCGCACTTCAACTACAGCGAAGGGTCGACCCACAAACACTTCACGGCTGACGAGATTAAGACCGACGAAACGTCGATCGGTACGTTGGTAACGGTGACAACGCGCAATCTGCCAGACGCCGGGTGGGCGACGGTGAGCGTGCTAATTCCTCACGTGAATCTCGACCACAGCGCCGGTCAGTACAGCGCGCCGATCGCGACAGAAGTCGTCGTCACGTGGCATAAGGAGAGCATGTTGCGCGAAGGAAACAGCGGGCAGACGCAAACGTACAAGTTCATCAAAGTGAACGGCACCGCGCGAAGCGTTCTTTTCTAAGGTCCAAGGGCGATCGCTGTTGAAATTGAAAACCAATTTCAACTAGCGTCAGGCCGCCATGGAAGCACGCAGTCATTCAGTACCCACTTCAAATAAGCACATCGTTATACTTGGTGGAGGTGCTTGCGGAATGACCGCGGCGCTCGCGCTTACGCGGCGCGGCGTTCGTGTCACTGTCGTGGAGCGCGAAGTTCGCGTGGGGGGGCTCTGCGGCACGCATGAGCATCGAGGGTTTCGGTTCGATTACGGCGGCCATCGTTTTATCACGCAGAGCACCGAGATCGATCGCTTCGTCCGCGATTCGCTCGGCGATCAGCTCCTCACGCGCACGCGGTCGAGCGTCGTCGTCAACGGCGGCGCCCGGTATCACTATCCGCTTCAGTTAGACGACGTTCTTGCGAAGTATGGAGTCGCGCGAGGTGCACGCGCTCTTGCGAGCTACGCCCGCGCCAATGTCGCGCAGCGCCTTCAGCCGCGCGAAGCAAAATCGTTTCGCGATTGGGTCGTTCAGCGTTTTGGGCGCGATCTCTACGATACTTTTTTCGGCCCCTACACCGAGAAATTGTGGGGGATAGCCCCCGAAACGATCTCGGCCGATTGGGCCGCGCAGCGGATTTCGATCCCGTCGCTCAACGACGTCGTGCTTCGTCTCCTAGGCGTGCGTCGGCCCGAAGTGCGCACCTACGCGCGCAAATATCTCTATCCACGGCTCGGAATTGGCCAAATTTTTGAGAATTTTGAAAAAGAGGTCGCCGAAAACGGCGGCGTGATTCGCCACGGCGCCGAAGTTATTTCGGTCCGCACATCGCGCGGTCGCGTGCAGGCGGTAGCGATTCGGGATGAGGCGGGGGAGCATGAGATTCCGTGCGACGCCGTCTTGTCGACGATCGCACTTCCAGCGTTTGCACGTATGCTCGGGTCGCTCGATCGCGAAGGCGAAGCGAGCGCCGGTCGGCTCCGATTTCGCGCGATACGGATGCTCAATGTGCTCCTCGAAGGGCCGCCGGTCTCGCCGCACACGTGGATGTACATTTCCGAGCCGAGCTATCTCGCGGCGCGCATCCAAGAGCCGCTTCATCGAAGCCCATCGATGGCGCCGCCAGGCTGCACATCGTTGATGTTCGAAGTGCCGTGCGAAGCGGGCGATGCGGTCTGGTCTGCGTCCGACGCGCAAATCTATGAGCGCTGCATGAGCGACGCGGACCGCCTGGGGATTCACGGGCTGAGAAGCCGAACAATCGACTCATTTTCGTCATTTGTTCGCGAGGGGTACCCGATTTATCACCTCGATTACGGCGCCGATCGCGAGCGCCTTCTCGCGCACGTCGATCGGACGTCGAACGTCATCACGTGCGGTCGGCAGGGCGGCTTTCGCTACATTTTTATGGATACGGCGATGGAGATGGGGCTCCGTGCCGCCGAAGCGATCGAGGCTCGCGGCGCGAGGAGGAACATTTCGGAACTAAGAGTCGGTGGCGGGCTAATCGAAGCATGCGCACTGACGGCGTGAAGCAATGAACGAAGAAGAGAGAGCCACATGAAGCGGAACATCTTTGCGGTGACAGCAACATGCGCGTTGGTGGGGGCGAGTTGCGGAAAATCGAACGACTCTGGTGGAGCAAATCGGCGGCGCGGAGAGACCGAACCTTCAGTCGCTCTGTCTGCACGGGTCACAAATACCCGCATTGTGACGGCCAATTTGGCGCTCGCGTCGATCGAAATGCAGATCACCGGTGAGCCGTTCGCTGAATTTTTAGGGCGCGATCTCGCTGGGTACGATCGCAATAGCCCGGTGACCGATCAGTATACCGACCCGGTCACGAACGTGACGTCGACCGACCCGACCGGCTACGCGTTCGCCGTCGAGTCGTACGAATACTCCAAGCATGCGATGAACAGTCTGTCGTTTGAGACGGGGGCCGGGCTGTCGCTTCAGTTTGGTCCGGTTCTCAATCCGGCGAAAAAAGTAGGTCAGCCCGCGTTTGAGCTCCTTCGCGATCGCTTTCAGCTCATCGCGGAAGCGTCCGGCTCGGCAGGGGCGATGGGGACGAATCTGATCGTGTCGCCCGCGCCGACCGACAATCCTTTCAACCATTACGGATGGCCCGGTATTTGGCCTGAATTTATCGAGTTTCGCTCGTTCGACCCGCACATCGTGCCGTCGGTCGGTGCGACGCGCGGCTGCACGCTTACGGGGGGGTACGGTGCGTCGGCCGGCACAGCGCAGCTCGTTGGCGATTTTGAGTGCGGCTACAGCTCGCTCAACTTGCCGCTGCGCGACACGCAAGTTGAACGCGTGATCGATGTCGATGCGCTCGGCTACACCGCCTGGAAACAGGCGCTCTGGGTCATCAACTACTGGCAGTCGATGCACGACACGGCCGGCAACGCCATCACCCAGGTCGAACCGGACGACATCAAAAAAATCGGCGTGAAGGGCAATGTCGTCGTCGGCAGCTACCCCGACCCAGAAGACCCGACCGGCACGAAGATGATCAAAGGGGCGCCCGGGTTGTTTCTCGGCGCTGTGGCGATGGAGGGGTGGCAAGGGCTCGTCATGCTCGACGAGATCGACAACAAAGCGGCTCTTTTGCTCGGTCAATTGACGACCGACGGCGTTTCGATCGGCGGCTTCGCTTCGGTGAAAGATGCGCTCGATTACGACTATGCCGCGCCGATTCGGTACTGGCCGGCGGCGTTTTCGGTTGTTGAGGCGCCGACGGCGTCGGTGCTAATCGAGTCATCGAAATACTTTCCGCAGCCGACTGCGTTTGCACTCGCAGCGCCTGAGAGTCGCCTGAATGCGCTGTCGGGGCTCATTGGCGGGTTCGCTGAAACGTTTGCGTTTGCCGATCCGCACAACGCCGAGGTTGGCGGGTCGATCTCGAGCAGAGCAACATTCGACGGCGATCCGTTTGCGGCCGACAATGGCATTGCCGACGGCGAGAGCTCGCTGCATGATCGCTCGCTTGCGGTGCTAAAAGTTTCGCTCGTCAATCTCGAGCGACTTCACTTTGACCCGGTCGACCATGTGTTTGTCGATTCGGCGACGGTGTCGAGCGCTACGGTGAATCGCTCACGTCACGTGACGACGCTCGACCTTGCCTATTCGATTGTCGCGCTAAGAACGGCCTATCGCGCTCTCACAAGTTCGCTCGTGCTCTACTCAAACGACACGCCCGACACGCTTGGGGCGCCAACGGTGCTCGATGCGACCAAGTTCGGAAAAGCGCCATTTGCCGGGCCGTTCGGCGCTCACATCATCGAGCTGATCCGCGCGCAGGCCGATTTTTTGAGCACAAAATTGATCGACACGCACGGAGCCGTGGCCAATGGATTCGACCTCGCCGAAGGGAGCGCCGACGATGCGCCGTCGTTGCTCGAAGCCGAAGCCGGGGCAATCCGCGGCCTTCTCGAAGCGTATCTCGCGACGAGCGACGAAAAATACAGGGCGCGCGCGGCCGACGTTTATGCCGACATCGAGGCCCGATTTTGGATGGGCGACGCGCGAATTTATCGAACAAAGGCCGACGAAAGCGACACGATGACCTACACGCCGACCAATTTGGGGGCGGCGCTGGGGGCGTTTCGGCAGTACGCGAAGCTTGTGCTGAGCCGGCCGGGGCGTGAAGCCGAATTGAGCGAGCATGTGGGTCACATGACGCGTCTGGTCAAGCTTGTCGTGAACGGATGGGACGATCGCAATCGCGACAACAAGGTGCAACATCCATCAGAGTGCCTGCGTGCATCGCTTCAAATGGGCGAGCGCGGGCTCACCGGTGAACCCGGGACCGTTAGCGGTGACTACGATCACGACTGCGTGCCTGACGTTAGCGTGGCGCAATTGCCGGCGAACTTGGCTTCTGAAATGGTGATTAAGCGGTAGCGTCATGAGTAGTGCCAGGTTGTCCATCGTGCAGCGCGCGGCTCTTGCGGCGATTTGTCTCGCAAGTTGCGTCGCGCTTCGGGCGACTGTTCCCGACGACTACGACTCGATCGGTTTCGTTCTCGGTATCGGCGATGTTTTCGACATGGCACGTTTTCAACCGCATTTTCCAGGCTATCCGGTCTTTGTCGGAGCCGGTCGCTCGCTAGCATCGCTTGGGTTATCGCCGATGGTCGCTGCGACGACGCTGTCGGCGTTCGGCTCCGCGGTGACGCTCTTTGCTGTTGCTGGTATCGCCGCTGAGCAAGCCGGTATGCGTGCGATGGTCGCGTATTCGCTGCTTCATATTGTCGCGTGGTTGCCGCTCTGCCTCGGTGGCGCGGCGCTAAGCGAAGCCGCTGGGGCCGCGTGCGCGGCTGTGTCATTTGCGATGCTATTTGGCGGGAAAAGTCGCCCAATCGCTAGCGGCATTGCGATCGCGATGATGCTCGGCGTGCGGCTTTCGTATTGGCCGATTGCGTTCGCGTGGTTTGGGTGTTGGTTGGTTCGCGAGCGTCGAGAGTGCGCGCGTGCTTCGGTGGCTGCGTCTGTCGCGGCGGCAGCGTGGGCGATTCCGTTTGTTGTCGCGGTCGGTCCGAAGGAGCTCGTTCAACTAGGGCGGGTGCATGTTGTCGGGCATTTTGCGGAGTGGGGCGGTTCGATTGCGACGCGGCCTAGCGTTATCGATCGCGTGAGTGCACTGCTGCGCGGACTTTCCGGGTCGATCGCTCCGAGCCGCGTGTCGGTTGCGGTTGTGATCGGATCTGTCGCGCTCGGGTGGATCGTCGCTCGCAAGCGCCAACGGTCGACCGATGCGCGTGCGATTGGCGCCATCGCGCTGATTCTCGCGCCATACGCGATTTGGGCATTTTTTGCGCAAAATATCATCGATCAGCCGCGGCACTTGCTTCCTCTTGTCGAAGCCTTGCTGCTCGCCTTCGCGCTGATTCTCGAATCGTCGTGGCCCGCCATCGCGATTGCGACTGCGGCGATTGGCGTAGCTGCGCTTCCACATGCATTGGTGCGACATACGACCCTCCCGCCGGCCGCGCAGGCTGCTGAATGGATTCGCGGCGAAGTGGCGCACGACCGCCCCTTTAGCGACACGATGATTTTTGGTGGGCGTTCACTTCGCTTTTTTTCTGCTGCCGGGCTAAACGTGCCGATGCGTGAGCGCGCGTCGCTCGCCGAAATAGGCGTCGACCTCGGGCGCGTTGACCACTTTCCAAAGCGGATCATCGTCACATCTGAAGTCGGAGATGGTCCGCGACGAACCTACACGAGGCGACAGATTGGGCAGTTTTGTCGCGATTCTTCCGTCGACGCTCTCCCCTTATGCTTGCAACTGTTCGATATCATTTGGTGATTGTATGAAAGTTTTCCACTTCGCGTTTTACGCGCTCATTTTGCTGCCGGTTTCTTTGGCGTGCAGCCATGACGCGTCTTCGCGAAGTGGCTTCGGTCGCGATTTGCGCCTGCCTGTTCCTGCGCATTTGGTTTCGCGGAGCCTGGTGCTCACATCGAACGATGAGCAGGTGTGGGCCGTCGATACCGACGCCGATGCGGTGTCAATCATCGATACGCGTTCGCGTGCGGTGGTCGATCGCATCGCGCTTGGGCCTACCCCAACGGTCGATTCAGCGGGGAGGTACGAGCCGCATGTGTCGCCGCGAGGGCTCGTGTTTTCAAGCGGTGAGACGAAGTTGTACGTCGCAGGTCAGTCGGCCAATCGCATTTTCGTGATCGATGTAGCGAGTCGCGCCGTGACACAATCGATCGAAGTCGGCGCGGAGCCGGTGAGCGTGATTGCCGATGCTGATGGGCGGACAGTGTACGCCGTCAGCTACCAAGCAGGTGTTGTCACGAAGATCGACACCGAGAGCGACGCCGTGGTTTCGACGCTCGCTGTCGGCGAGCACCCGTTCGCGGCATCGCTATCGCGTGACGGAGAAACGCTTTTTGTAACGCAATTTCTCGTAGATCCAGGCGTTTTTTTGATCGACGTTAAATCGTTTACGAAGCGCGGTTTTGCTCCGCTGGTGAAAGAGACGCCAACGCCGTGGCGTAGCAAGCTCGTTCCAAACGGCGAAGCGCGCGGGCTCTATGCCGTCGTTCCGAACCCCGCTACCGGCGAGCTTTGGGTGCCGCATCTGCTTCTTTCCGTCGACACAGCGCAGCCTGCGCTCGATTTTGAGTCGAGCGTTTTTCCGACGATTTCGGCGCTTACGCCCGCCGGAGCGCCCACACGGCGCATCCGGTTTAAGCCGCTCGCGGTTCCGCTTGCGATTGGTGAGTTTACCGATTCGGTTTCGGGTTTTCGTGACATCGCGTTTACGCCTGACGGGGCAATGGCGCTCGTGGCCTGCGCGCAGAGCGAAGATGTTCTAGTGCTCGACGGCACGACGGGGAATGAAATCGGGCTCGTGCGTCCCGTGCCGACGACGATGATCGAAGGGATTGTTGTCGATAGCGCCGGCGCAACTGCGTACGTCCTCGGTCGCAACAATCGAAAGCTTGCGGTGCTGTCGATCGACAAAGAGAGGAAATCAAGGCCGGTTCTTGTTGACGGAGAAGCGATCGCGCTCGGCTCGGCTGACCCGATGCCTACCGAGATGCGCATCGGCCAGCGTCTGTTTTATTCGGCGAATTCAGCGGCCATTCCGTTTACCAAAAACTTCTGGATCGCATGCTCGTCGTGTCACCTCGAAGGGGGGAGCGACGCGGTCACGTGGCTGTTCAAACAGGGGCCGCGTGATACGCCGTCGAACGCGGGGGGGGTGCTGAATACCGGCTTTTTGTTGCGGCAAGCGTCGCGGACGTCGCTGTTCGATTACGACGAGACGATCAATGTGGAGCAGGGCGGGGCGGTGCACAAGACGAACCCGATGCAGCGCGCGCAGCTCGCGGCGCTTGCGCGGTACGTGAACTACGGGATCCCGTTTCCGCAAAATCCAAATCGTTCGTCGTCGATGCCAGCATCGGTTTTTGCGCGAGGAAAACAGCTGTTTGATGCACGATGCGCCAGTTGTCACTCGGGCGACTATTTTACCGATAGCGGGAAGGGCAACCCGACGCTCGACCTCGCGGGGCCAGTGCTTCTACACAACGTTGAAACATGCGCGAGCGGTCTGCATCCCGATAGGGCGGCGATCGACGTAGATGGCAATGCGAGAACGGCGTGCGATTTTGACACGCCGACACTGCGAGGAGTGTTCGCGACAGCGCCGTATCTGCACGACGGTAGCGCGGCGACCCTAACCGACGCCACGCGGCGCATGCCCGGCGGGAAAGATCTGTCAGAAAGCGATTTAGCCGCGCTCGTAAAGTACGTCTCAACGTTGTGATCTGCCCGCGAAGCAACAAGGATCCTTCGCTTCACTCTTGAGAAACTCGACCCGAAACGAGCTTGGGCCGTTTTTGTAGGGCGGCGCGCTTGTCGCCCACCCCCTTGCTCCATTTCATGGTCGTCCGATCCGAATAAGGTCGATTGGCGTCCCCGTAGAGCCAGGAGTGATTCGAATCGGATGACGGCTATTCGGACGATCACTCCGCATCAAAGCGCTGAAGCGCCCACGCAAATCCGTTGTACTGTTTCGAAAACTCCTCGAGAACGCCGCGAAAATAATCCGTCATGTCTTCGTCGCGAAGAAAGAGCATCGGAAGCTCCTCAGCAATGTCGAGCACTCTTGCAATTTCAGTGTGATCAGCCTTGTCGTAAGCCATCTTTCGAGTCCAGACGAGAACCATATTAAGCGCGCGCAGAGCATTCGCATGTTTTTCTGGTCGAATCATCTATCCCTCCCTAAAATTGAAAAGGCACCCGGCCAATCGGAATTCCTGAGGTACCTGGTTGGACCTCTATGGGGGGGCATTGGCTTACCGGCACGCGTGCCCCTTAAAATCGTCAACCATCGCTCCATTAATTTAGGGTTTGTCACCTCAATTGCGGATTTTGGCGAAAGTAATTTGGAGACTTCGACGCTTGCGGTCTCCACGAGCTTTTCTCCGACCCTGATCTCAGCCTCAATCGTTCTAATTCCAAGTTCTGCCGCCGCCTTCGCGCGCCGTACGCCGTCGAGAATCTCAAACGTCTCGACGCCTTCCGCCACAAGCACCGCCCCCTCTGCAACAATCCCCACAGGACCAGCGAAGGCTGTTCCGCCCATGAAATTTGGGTCGCGCGTTGTTGCCGTATGCCATGCTTGGCCGAAGGCTTCGGCGGCTCTGTCCATCCATCCTGGTTCGATGACGGCTCGGTAGACTGGGACATCTTCCCAGCCTCCTCTGCCGGCTTGGGGGTCGATGGCCCACTCTCGGCTGTATCCGATAAATTCGGTTTTTGCTGGGCCGGCTGAGGGACCGTCGGGGCCTGATAGGTCTGGGCCTTCGGTTGGGAATCCTGTGCTGGTGCCCCCTCCGCTTGATGCGATGGCCCATGGGGGTGGTTGGCCGCATACGGTTCCTCTTAGGCCGGTTGGATCGGTCGCTGAGAAAACTTGGCCTGCTACGTAGGCGTAGGGATTCGCGTCGCCTGCCATGGCGTGGATGGTTAGCGGGTCGGCGCTTAGCCAGCGGCCTAACGCTGGTACGTAATAGCGGGCTCCGAAGTAGATTAGGCCTACTTCTTCTTCATCTTCTTTTCCGGTGAAGCGCCATGGTGCTTTTTCGCTTTTCCATTTTGGCGATTGCCAGTCGCTTTCGCTTTGGCCGTACGCGGCGTACGTGATTCTTTCTACGAGTTCGCCGGTTCGTTTTGCGACGACGCTTTCTGTCGACCCTAGGTGGTCTGTAAAGTCGAAGAATATGCTTGTTTTTAGCCTATTGGCGGTTGATTCGTTCGGCACTACTCGCGCGACTCCTGCGAGACGCAGCTGTTCGTGACTGATGCGCTCATAGTCGCTTACTGCCGCGTTGAACGGTGCTTCGGTTATGCGGAGCGACGGGAAGAGATCGAGGGTGTGCGCTTCCGCTTCGCCTTTTCGCGCTACGCTTTTTCTTACGCGCTCGCCGCTGCTGTCGTACGCGTAGCGGATCGTCACTTCGGGCAGGTCGGCTGTGAGCGACGTTGAGATGGCGCCCCATTTTGTTGCGCTTGCGAGCCGCCCTACTTCGTCCCATTTGTAGGAAACCGTTTGGAGTGGCGTTTGAAAGATCCCGCGCGGCAGGTTCCAGACGTTGTCCGCATCGGTTGAGAGCGTGATCGCGGTGGTGCTTCCCGCGGCGTCGCTGCTGAGCATTGCCGACTCGCTTTCGCCGTGGGCGTAGACGAGCCTGTTGGGCGCGGTGTCTTCGTAGGTCAGTTGTCCCGAAGAGCGCTGCCAAAATGCGTGGGCGTCGTCGTCCGATGACGTCATATCTCCTAGCCATGAGTAGCCGAATGTTTGTGATTTCATTCGCAATGGCGGCGTGGCAAAGGGGCCCATTGAATGAACTGCCGCCGGTACGAGTGTGTCGCCGCGGCTCGCGTAATCGACGCGTGTGACGCGGCCGGCGCCGTCGTAGCGCATCGCTTTTGATGCTGGCTTTGCGCCGCGAGGCCATTCGTTTGCGTCTCGGCGGTCGTCGAGCGCGATAAGATCGCCTGCTGCGTCGTAATGAAATTCGTTCCATGCGAGCACCGCCGGATCTCCGGTGATGGGGCGTGGGGCGCGCGGCGTGATGCCGACGAGCTCGCGTGTTTTTAGGCGATGGCGAGCGTCGTACGCCATTGTGAGCGTGTGATGCGCGGCCGTTCCGTAGCGCACGCTTGTGACTGCGCCGAATGCGTCGGCCTCGATGCTTTCGATCAGCGTGCCGTAGCTTGAACCCACTTGGTCGATGTCGCCGCGCATTGAATAGTGCAGCGATACGGCGCTTTTCCCCGCTTCGAAGAGATCCGGGTCGTCGGCTCCTGTTGATTGCGTGACGAGGCGATCGAGTGCATCGAAAGCGCTTGTTTGCTCGAAGAAATGGCCTGCATAGCGCTCGGACAATTTTGCCGATGTTTCCGGCTTTGCTGCGCGTCGGCGCGTGCCGATAGGGCGTCCGCGACCATCGTATGAAAACTGCGTGTGCGCTCCGCGATCGTAGATTGCGGCGACGCGGCCGATGTAGCGGCGCTCATCGGTTTCGCCGAACGCTTCGACTTCGCCCGCTTCCGGAGCGTCGTACAGGTACAAAACTTCTGTGCCGTCGCCGCTGGCGCTCGGCGGCGAATACGCTTCGTGGTGCGCTTCGCACGGCCTGTAGTCTTCCCAGAGGGCGCGGCCGAGCTTGTCGCGCGCGATGTCTTTGCCGCACCCGCGTGCGTCGGCCGTGCCTACAAGCCAGCCATGGCGATCGTATGCGTAGCGCCATGTGCCAGCGTTCGGCTCGTCGTTGCGGACGAGCCTTCCGAGCGAGTTGTACGCCATCGTGCGGATCGTCTTTTCCGCGCCGTTTTGATGCCATTTTGTCACTGACAAGAGTTCGCCCGTGAGCGCGTACCGATTGTCGGTAAACGCGGTGTCGCGTTTCCCCTCGGCTTCCGTCGGGTCGGTCACTCTCGACACGCGGCCGTGACCGTCAAGCGCGATTGAGAGCGGCCCGAGCCCTTTTGCATCACGCCTCGCGTCAGTCTTGTCGACGCTCAGTGCGTGAAATGTCGTCGCTTGCGCGCGAGTGCCATCGAGCTCGCGCACTTCGGTCGCTCGGCCGAACGCGTCGTAGCGCGTCTCGACGAACGCGGCGCCGCTTGGAGGCGTGCACGCGCTATCGCTGCGCGGATCGGTATCGCTAAAAAACGGCGCGTATGCCCTGAAAATACTGCTGGCGCCGCGCACGACGCTTTCGCTAACAAGCCAGCCTCCCTCGCCATGCGCAGGGTCGCCTTCGGCTAGGCGGCACCGAATGCGCCCTCTGCCGTCGAGCACCGTCCACTTGGTGCGAAGCGCTTCGGTCGTGCGAATGCGCGACGTCTTGCTGTCATCGTACGCAACCTGCGTCGAAGGCTCGCGCGACGCGGCGAGCGCCATCTCGGGGTCGGGCAAATATTCCGACGTGACGCGGCCAAACGCGTCGACATCGACGCGCGTCAGGGTGTCGTTGGGCAAGAGCACTTCTACCGGCTCGGCGCGCACCGATTGAAATCGTCGACGCGTGCGCCATGCGCTCTCGCTCGATGCGGCTTCGCAGCCGAGTGGTGACGTGCGCGTTTCGAACGCGAAAAAGGCATATTTCTGGTCAAATAGCGTCGACACGCAGCTCGCGTCGCCGCCTTGCACCGCTCTGGTTTGATTTCCCCATGCGTCGTAAATAGCGCCCGCGTGGTGCACGCGCGCGCCGTCTCCGATGGCGTCAGGCGGCCTCGACGTTCGCTTTGCTTCAAATGCGCTGAGCTCAGTGTTTGATAGCAGCGACGAAAAGTCGGTCGGTTCGCCCGTGACCGAATCGTTTTGAAGATCAATCTTTCGTCCGCCGCGCGACACGCTTTTAATTCGTACGCCCCACGCGCCGCGTAACGCCGACAATGTCTCCGTCTCGCGCAGCGTCACGACCCCGTCGTCAAGCCGGGCTCCGCGCCCTTCGTCGCGGCGCATCACTTCATTGCCAAACGCGTCTTCAGCGCGAACCGTGCGCAAGTGCACGCTCCCAGCGCCGCCGACGTCGACGGCCGCGGAGAGCGTCCAGCCGTTCGCCGCATCGGCCGACGGCATCGTCATGTTCGAAACCGCGTGCGCCACTTGCGACGCGGCGAAAAGCCATGTGTCGATGGCGCTCACGTAGCTTCCGAAGGACGATTCGCCCCCTTTTCGCCCGCTTGCGGACAGGCGGTACTGCATGTGCAACGTTTTCAATAGGTGCGCAGCATCGTCCATCACTTCGATCAACAGCGGGCTACCGACGACCGCGCGAAGTCGATCGTCGAGCTGACTATCGTTCGGCGCCGCAACAAACGTCGTCTTCGTCACTCGCTTCGCCGCGCCGTCGGTCGTGCGCGTCGCTGTCACGCTTCGAAATCCGAGCAGGCGTTGCTCGTCATACATCGCGCGGTCGTAAGCGAAGTGAATCTCTTCGGTCTCGCCGCCGGTCACCGAGTGAACTTCGCGCGCGAGAACATCGAGCGCCGCCGGCGAGGAGCGATCGGCCGCGTAAGAAAACGCCGTTTTTTCCCCGCGACCGTTATCGATCTCCCTTAGCAGCCATGGCGCTCCTGCCGTTTGCATCGCGTAAGAAAAACTCGTCGAAGGCATGCGCGGCGCTCGAGTGGACGCTGTCACTTCGCCGTTTCGCGACTCAAACGCGCCCGGTGACGAGCCTTCAAGTGTGACCGAATGCAGGTGCAGTCCCGCATCGCCATCGGCCACATAGTCGAGAAAATAGCGCCGAACGATAGCGCGCTCGCCAAACGACGGCGGATCAAACACGCTCGGCTGAGTGACCACTTTGGCCGTCACATCGACCGCTTCAATCACATGAGGTGAAGAGACGCGCCCGTCAGCCGATGGCGGCATCGCGGCGCTTCGGTAGCGCAGGTGAGTGCGGTGCAAATAGGCCGAAAAATCGGCAGTTCCGGACGTCGGAGGCGTATCAAAGATGTCGGTTAAAACGGCGACTTGTGAAAAACGCCGCCATCGGTAGGCGATCAAGTTCCGCGTGCCGTGAACATCAAATCGTCGCGTCAAGTTCCAACGAAAGGCGGCTCCGGTCGCCGCGTCAACGTCGATCCCTTCGGGCTCAGGCGGCCCTTCGACAGGAATACCGAACACCAGTGTCTCGCCCGAAGGGAGCGACACGCGCCACGAGCGCGCGTCGGGTGAAAGAAAAAAGAGCGCGTGAAGCGAATCGTTTCGAAGCTTAAAAACGCGCCAGCCGCGCTGCGCCGGAGGGAGCATCGCGGCTGCAATTTCGCCGTCCTGAAGAGGAAGCCCGCGGTTATCGGCCGGCACAACGCCGAGAAAGACGAGCGGCTCGCTGCCGTACACGTAGCGGTCGTTCAACCATGGCGTCGCGGCGCCTGGCGCTGGCACATCAAATCTAAAACGCGGCGGCCCGTCGAGGTTGCGGATTTCAATTGCGGCGAGATTGAGCGACCAGCCGATGCCGCCCGCGTGAAGCGCTTTGTCGCGCGACGAGTAACGCAAGGAGAGGGATGGTTGCACCGCTCCGCGTGCTCGCTCGAGCTGAAATGCCAGAGAGCGAACCACGGCGCCCGCCGACGAGTCGCTCTCTGATTCCGAGTTATCGTCAGCGCGGGCGCGCTCTGGGATAACCAGTGCCACCACTACTAGCGACAACAACCAAAAAATAAGCCGCTTCGGCATAACGCCCTCAAACCGAAGCAAAAGGCCGCGGCATTTGGCGCGCTTAGTCGACGGATGACGGAAAAGCAAGAGGCAAGCGCTACTGGCTTTCAACGGCCACGCCCGCCGTTTTTGTGGGGGGGCGAGGCGTTGCTCTCCACTTTGGCTAGGCGGTTTTACGATCAATCAACGTCCCGCCGCTCTATTCGAAGGATCCAGGTGCCTTAGCGTGGGCGCGCTAGTAGCGTATCGTCTTCGCGGTGCCATATGACTGTTGAATGGCGCTTTCCTGGCCACGAAATTAGCGACTTTGACCATAGCGACTCGTTGAGACTCCATGAGCATGAGCTCTGGCTAGTGCCGTAGACCGACATCATCCCCATGCATCCGAGGCCGCTTGCTCCGGCGCTGATCGTTAGCCTTAAATCGCATTCGCCGGCGCCGACATCGCTTCGCGCCGCCATAAGTCGCGCTGCGCGCATGATCGTCGCGTTGAAGTCGGTGCGGTCGCTATCTCGGTCGTGCGGGTGAACGAGCTCCCACTGGAGCTGCGTGATCGACGGTCGCGCCGTCTTAAAAAGCATGACACTGGCGTTCGCCGAGGCTCGCAAGATCGAGAGGATCGGTAGACCGACACCTATGCTCGCAGAGAGAGCCGCTTTGACGTCAGCGGTCGGTGCGATCGTGTAACGCAGCCGACCTGACCGGATGCGATCATTGGGCTTCGCAAACCGCCGGCTGTTGGCGCGAACATCGGCGCCAAATGCGTTCGCTTCGTCTTCGCCGACGATGTACTTTTCGGATGTACGGAGATCAAATGCCGCTTCCCAGCCGACAGAGCCGATCAGCTGAAGATCGAGCGACACGAATACTCCGGCTATCGGGATAGCAATGACGGGCAGGTCGTAACCAAACGCAAGTTTGTTCGTTAAGGTATCGCCAGATTCTTGAATGGTCCGCCCAAATAGGCTCAATTTCGCGCTTTTTGAGCCGCCATTTAGCTGCATCGGCGCGTCTCCCTTGATTTCGAGCGACGCGAAGCGGGCCAGTTTCTTTCCGTGTTTTCGCTGCGCGATCCAATCGCCGTCGGCGACAATATCAAACGTAGAGCTTGCATGCGCACCGTCGATGGCGCTCAATCGCGTCGTCTCGTGATGTGTCGAGCGGACATTGAACTGCTTGCCGCCGAGTAATTGCACCGTTCGAACGACATCGTGTTTCAATTCGGTGTCGGTTGGGCGCGGGATCGATTTGGGCGCGTTCCGATCCGGGAAAATAGCGCGCGTGATTTTTATCAGCGCCAATTTGCAATTGGATGAATCGACATCGCTGTCTTCTTCGAACGGAGCGACCGCGCACGCGCGCACGTTATAGATGTCGAAGTTCTTCCACTCGCCCATGATCGCGCGGCATGCTTCCGAGGGCGACTGAACGTAAATCTCTTCGCCAAAATCGACTGACGCACCGGCGGCCGCTTGCTGGATTGCGGTGAACGGCGAAAATCGTGGCGAGTCTGTCAAAGCGAGCAGCTGTTGGACATGCCTTTCAAGTGCTTCTCCTGACTCTCCGACAAACGATGGGAGATCGCCGCTGTTTTCGTTCGCGCGAATCTCGAGCGGTACATAGTCGGTCCCGCCAGCGCATTCCCCAGGCCCCGATGGCGAATCGGTTCCGTGCTCACTCTCTTCGAAGAACTTCCCGGTGGGGCAGAGCGAGTAGTGGACGCGCACTTCGGCTTTTCCGTCAGTCTTTGCCCCCGGATATTTCGAGCGAGCGAACAGATCGTGAATCGCGTTTGGTGCTGGCGCCCCCGCATCGCCCAATGACGGGGAGGGGGGCTTCGACCCGAATAGCTGAAGCGTACCTTTTACGGAAAATAGCGGCTCTCCGTGCTGCCCTAAACATGTATCGAGTTCGGCGATTGCCTGGTGTGATGAGACGGCGACCGATTTCATCGACAGATCGGCTTTCTCAGCCCGTTTGACGGTGATTTTAGGGAAGCACCCAGGCGCTGTCCCGTTTGTTCTTTCGAGATAATCGCAGTTCGGTGAAGAGTCTTTCGTTCGATCGAAGACATGAACGCGACGGTGCGAGAGGAGGTGCCGCATCGCGACGTGGTGCGATTTGAGCCCTTTTACTCGCTGAAAAAACTTGTTCGGTTCTATATCTTGGCCCAAAAATACGCGAAATTCCCCTTCGTCAAACTGTTTGGCAAGCTCGCGATGCCGGTTCCATGGCCTGCCGGCTGTGCCTCGATTTGAAAGGCATGTCTCTGGGATCGTGAACTCGCCGATGACGGTGAACGGTTCGTCGCGGCCGGTCTCGTCGTGCGTGTATTCGACATGAAGTTTTTGATCGAACAGGCAGATCGCGCGCCTATTCGTTTTGTCTTTGAACGTGGCTCGATTCGCGTCGCTGTGGAACACGACAGCGCCATCCTGTTCGTCGTACGCATAGGAGACTAGGCCGACGGCGAGGTCGCCTGAGATCGTGCCGAGGCGCGGCTTAATTGTGACCGCCAGTTTGATCGGAAAGCCGATGTAGCGCGTGTCCGGCGCGTTGCTTGCGGATGCAATAGGAAGCGACCGAATCGCCACAACATCGCCGATGTTCCAGACTTTTTTTGGACCAAAAATGTGGTCGTCGGTGGCATCGGTGGAAGGTTCCGTTAACGTCGCCGTGCCGCACCCCGAGAGCAGGGCGATCGAAGCAGCTGCCACCGCTTGTGTTGCAATGCGCCAAAAGCGGTGCAATGGGGTCGTGACGCTCATCGGCGACGGCTTACGAGATGGGGGGAAATGAGCAAAAAAAAACGCCCCCGACGCAAAGTCGGAGGCGGTTTTGGGAGATAGCGGCGATGCCGCTTAAGATGCCGGACTACTTAACGCGATCGCCGCATTCCTGCGCGCATTTGGCCTGGCCGCATGCTTTCACGCGCTCGCCCGCGGCCTGGACCGCCGTTGGATCGGCAGCCGTACCGGCTAATCCGGCACCTAGCACTGCAGCGGTGGCGGTTGCGACAGCTTTAACTTCGGCGGCGCACTTCGACTCGATGCAAGCTTGGCATGCTGCATCAGAATCGGTTTTCGGCGGGTCGGTGTCGGTGCCGCTCGTTTTCGAAGAATTCCCGCTCGGAGCTGCTGTGTCGTCGCTCGAGTTTGAACCGCACGCCGCGATAGCGGCAATGAAAGCTAGCGAAGAAAATACACGAAGTGTGGTCGTCATATCAGGAGCTCCTCGTCAGTTGATTTGCGACGCCGACGGCTCCTTTTGAGCGGTTTTGGCGGTCGCCAGCCCGACTGGGCCGAACGAAGATTTTGAAATAAAACTAGAAAAGCGCCCGTCTTTTTTTAGGAATAATAGCGAAGCTATAAATACTGTTGCAAAACGGCATCGGTTTTACCGTCTCGTGTATCTCACGTGTATCAACCGGCGATGCAAAAGTAGAAAAGGGCGCTGTCGCGAACGCCGCCCGACTCGGCAGTGACGGTGACCTGCCAAACCCCCGGCATAAACATCATGACCGGCCCGAGGGTATACGTGCCGCCTCCCAGAGACGTTGCCGTCGGCACTGCGGGCGCGCCGTGACCGTGGTCGGGCATCGACGGTTTTGCGGTGATTACAGCATCGACGACCGGTTCGCCGCCGCGCTTCTGAAGCTTCAGAGTCCATGAATTTTTGCCGCGAGCGGGGGGGCTTGGAGACGTTGCCGCGAGCGTGAATGTGAACGCGCCGGCAAGCCCGGGCTTCACGATTGGAACGCCGCCTTGGTCGATGCGCAGATCGCTACGGCAATCGACCGGTGTCGTTGACGTTGGCGGAGTCGCGACTGTTGGAGGCGGCGGGGGGACGGCCGGCGCGCTACATACAGCGGCGTTTGGCGCGGGCGTTTTGTCGGCTGTGACGTCGAAATTCGATGCGCTAACGCACGATGCGAGCACACCGTTTTCGACGTAGCGAAGATTTGCGCGTTCGCGCGTCCACTCGAGAATTGTGCTTCCGTCGGGTTGACCGATGTCGAACACCGGCATTTGTGGGCGATGTTCGGCACCCAAGTCGCCTGATGCAATAAGGTCGTCAATGACATCGAGGCCGATCGGCTGAACGCGCATTCGGAGCGTTACGCGATCGGGCATCGTTTCGAGGAGCGCGCCTTGCGCGCGCGGATAGCGCTGCTCGACGTGCGTGCGATAAAATTGCGGGTCGCTCGGATTGATGGTCAGCGGCGCCGGAAGAGTACCCGCCGAGTAAGACGCTGCCTCCCAAAACATCGCCGTCGGTTTCGACTTTGTGTCGAACATGCAGTCGCGCAAGAGCCACAGGTCGGCATCGCGCGCAGAATCGATCGCTTCGCGGTCGCCGAACGCGCCCGATTGGTAAATCACCGCGCCGGCTTTGTAAGCGATCACTTCAGCCCAAGCGCGTCGATCTTGTGAGGCGCCGCTCGGCCAGTTGTGCCCTGCCGCGACATTGTCGAGCGCGACTCGAATCGCGTGCGATTCGGTAACGCATAGAGCCGATTGTAGTGTTGTGTTGAGCAGCGCCTGCACTTTTGTTTGCTGCGCGGCGATGCCGGGAAAATCGGGCGTGATCGCGATATCGAGCCCTACGAACGAATGATCGTGGTACCGGCGGAGCGGCGCTCCGGAGATGCGCGCAATCGGCCGCAACTCGGTGCTCTGAGCCATATGGCATTGCCCGCACGTCGCGCCGCCCGGTCGCGAAAAAACAGAGTCTTTCCACTCGATAAACGTTCGCTCAATTGCCGCGCCGTGCGGCGTAACGACATCGTGGCACGACCCGCAGAGGGAGGCCGATTTGGATTGATCGCGATCGTGCAGCGGCGAATAGGCGCTGTCGTGCACCACGCTTGGCATCGCGTCGCGGAGCGATCCGAGCATGCTCATCGACGACGACAGCCGAACCGGATTGTTGTGCGTCCCTTCGACACTCTCGGCGGTGTGGCAAAAAAAGCACGTCACACCTTTGAGCGATTGCGGCAGGCTTGCCAAATTGAGCCCGTCGGTCGTGGCCCCTTCGCGCAGGGCCATCGGCGCATGGCACTTGACGCAAAAAGGCCCAAGGGCGCCGTTAGTTTCGCGCTGACCACGCCGATTCATCGCGAGAAAAACAGGATCATCCGATGCGTAAGCGTGCATGCTAGTCGACCAGTCGCTCACATGATCGGCGTGGCAGCTCTTGCACTGGTTAGCGTCGAGCATATCGCTGCGAGAAAGCACGCGATTCGAAGGGTCTCGCGAAGAGTCGCTGCCCGCCTTTGAAGAGCAAGCAACAACAATCAAAAGCGGCAATAACGCTGAGCATCTCATCATGCCCTCCACGGCGCTCCCACACCAGGGCACGCTGTGTGCGCCTCGCTCGCGACACGTGTCGCCCATTCGAATGTCAAAATCGAGGCGATTGTTCTCGAGCATGGCACAGACACCCGCTGCTCAGTTGGCATCATTTGAAACAGGATGGGACTCACAATCAGCATTCTAGTCACTGCACTTTCGGTCACGCTTCACTGCACGCTATTTATTGTGTTCCTGCTAGCGGTGCTTCGAGCGAGGCGATCCAGTCGCCCTGCTTTAGACTGCGCGCCGCTCGTGTCTATTCTAAAACCGCTTGCGGGGAGCGATGACGAGCTAAATCTCAATTTGGAGTCGTTCGCGCAAATCGACTACCCCGAGTTTGAAATTCTGTTTGGAGTCGCATCGGACAGCGATAGCGCATTGCCGGTTGCGAGACAGTTCATTGCGGCCAATCCAAAAATTCGCGCGCGCGTCGTTTTTACCGATCACGGAGCCGCGATGAATCCAAAAGTCGCGCAGCTGATCGGTCTTGCGGCTGAAGCGTGCGGCGATGTCGTGGTCATCTCCGATTCAAACGTGCGAGTCGGCGCTCGCTATCTCTGGTCCGTGGTTGAGCCGCTTAGCGAGCCATCGGTTGGGTTAGTAACCAACTTGTTTGGCGGCGTCGGCGAACAAACCTTAGGCGCTGCGCTTGAAAATTTGCAGGTCGGTGCGCTCGTTGGCCCGTCGCTGGCGGCCGCCGATTTTCTGTCGGACAGGCCGCCTACGATAGGTAAGTCGATGGCAATGCGGCGCCGCGATATGATCAAGCTCGGCATTCTGCCACGCGTTTCGTCGAAGCTTGCCGAGGACCAATCGCTTGGGCGCATCGTCCTCGATTCAGGATTCAACGTGCATACGAGTTTTGAAACGGTGTCGAATGTCAATACGACATGTTCGATCGAGCGGACGATCGAGCGTCACACGCGATGGGCGAAAATTCGCCGGTCGATTTCGCCGACTCTTTTTGCGATTGAGCCGCTCGCATTGCCTTCTATTTTCGCGCTGGTTGCGATCGCGTTCGATTTGAACGCGGCAACGGCGATGCTTTTTGCATTCACAGTGCTCCTCCAGATGACGACAGCGTGGGTCTCAACGCGAGTGCTTCGTGGCAGCTGGATGAGCCTTTACTATTTGCCGCTCGAGCTCGTGCGCACCGGCATTGTTTTTTTATGTTGGCTGCGCGGGTGGGCGAGCCGACGTGTTTGCTGGCGCGGCAACAACCTACGCATCGGCCGCGACACGGAGCTCATCGCCGATCGTCAATGGAACAGTAAGGCGCCGCTGGCCGTCGGCGTCGGCTGGCGGGATATGACCCGCATCGATGTTGATGCGGATGCTCGGCCATAAAAGGCGCGGTTGATTGAGCGTCGCGTCGCGCGCGCGCCGAAATGCGACGAACGAGTCAAGCGACGTCGCCTCATTGAGCTGAACGTTGCCGTCCTTTTCGGCGGAAATCGTCGTGCAAAATCGCAGCGGACGGCCGCCCGGTTGATAATCGTGGCCGACGAATACGCGCGTTTCGGGTGGCAAGTGAAACAGCTTTGAATGGAGCGATTTGTAGAGCGTGGCCGCGTCACCGCCGGGGAAATCGCAGCGCCCCGTGCCGTAGTCTTCGATAAACATCGCGTCACCGACAAAGATCGCGTCGCCGATGCAGTAGGTCACGCATGCTGGCGTGTGACCCGGCGTTTCAATGACGCGAATGTCGAGCGAGCCGGCTTTGATCGTGTCACCTTCCGACACAAGAAAATCGAATTGCGAGCCGTCGGTCGCGATGGATCGCCCGGCATCCGGCAATTCAAACCGGTCGTGAAATGCCGCTTGCACTTCGCAAATGCGCCGACCGATCCCGATGCGCGCGCCGAGACGTGCTTTCAGCCACTGCGAGCCGCTAATGTGATCGGCGTGCGCGTGCGTCTCCAGAATCGCGTGAACACGAAGCCCGGTCGTCTCGACGAAGCGAAGCACTTGCATTGCGGAGTCGCACGATAGATGCGACGCCGCCGAATCGTAGTCGAGGAGCGGATCGATGATCACCGCATCGCGGGCCTCTTCGTCGTAAACGACATAAGTGAGCGTACTCGTTGCTTTGTCGAAAAATTCCCTAACGCTGACAATCATGTGCCGTTGAGGTTAGCTCGTCTGCGCTTCGATGCAGTTTATAAGTGACAGAGGGGCGATGGCAGTCGTGTGGCAGAAGCACAGTGAACCGCGACCCTTTGCCTACAGTGCTTTCGACCGAAATTGCGCCGCCAATCGTCTCGACAAGATGTTTGACGATCGCCAAGCCGAGCCCGGTGCCGCCAAGATTTCGGCAACGGCCGCCATCGACGCGGTAGAACCGCTCAAATAGCCGCGGCAGATGCTTCGCTTCGATGCCGGGGCCGGTATCTTCGATATCGAGCCGAAACATGTCGCCCCGCAGCTCGGCGCGCACGTCGACTCGGCCCTCGGGGCAGTATTTTACTGCATTTTCTATCAAATTGACGAGGACGCGCTCAAGCACTTGCCGGTCGATCGTGATTTCTGCGTCGCTCGGCGTGACAAAAACGCCGATGTCGACGCGGTGCTCCGAGGCTTGCGTTTCGACGAGCGTTACGGCGTGAGCTAGAAGCGGGGCGACCCGCACGCACGATGGATTGAGTTTCAATTGGTGCGATTCGATTCGCGAAAGGTCGAGAAGGTCGCCTATCAACTCTTGAAGGCGCGTTGCGTTGCGCTCGATAATTTCAGCAAATCGGAGCGACGACACTGGGTCTCGGAGGGCTGACGCGAGCAGCGTCTCCGATGCAGACCGGATCGCGGCGACCGGCGTGCGAAGCTCGTGCGATGCGTTTGATACGAAGTCGCGACGGATCGATTCAAGGTGCCGCACTTCGGTGACGTCGACGAAAACGGCGAGTTTGCTCCCCGCATTTTGCCCCAGCGGCGCAATGTGAACGCGGAGTCGCCGCGGCTGAAGCGCCGTCAATTCGATCTCGCCTCCGACCGGCTCGCTCCGTTCGCGGCAGCGGCGAACAAGGCTATTGAGCTCCGGATGATTCACCGAATCGGTGAGCGGCTTACCGGTGGGGTTGGCCCCCGAGAGAAACATTTCGCGGAGCGCGGAATTTGTGAGAAGCACCGTCCCGGCTTTGTCGAGCAGGAGAATGCCATCGCGCATGCCGTTGAGCACGGCGCCTAAAAGATCGTGTTCCGCCTGCAGCTGCTGCGTCGATGTGAGCACGCGGCGCGAGCGCCGAATCGTCCTCGAAACAGATGCCGACCAGAGACTGGCTGCAGCGAGCGCAGCGATGCCGAGAAGAAACGCGACGCCGCCAATCGCATCGACCGACCCGATGTTCAGGATGGCATCTCCTCACCCGGCGTTGTCGCTAGGCGATACCCTACACCTCGCACTGTTTGAATGTATTCGCCCGCTTCGTTCAGCTTCTCGCGGAGCCGTTTCACGTGGGTGTCGACGGTACGCGTGTTCACATCGCTGCGCATCCCCCACACGTCGCCCAAAAGTGTATCGCGCGATTGTACGCGATTTCGTCGCTCGTAGAGCGTGCACAGGAGCTTGAATTCGAGCGCGGTCAGAGCAATCTCGACGTCGTTCATCCAGACGCGATGCGCCTCTTTGTCGACGCGCACCGGCCCGAACGCGATCGGCGTGCCGGGCGATGAATCGCTTGTTTTACGCCGTAAAATCACTTGAATTCGCAGCAAAAGCTCGCGCACACTAAACGGCTTTACAACGTAATCGTCGGCGCCCACTTCAAACCCGACGACGCGGTCGATCTCGTCGGTGCGCGCTGTCAAAATAATGATCGGCACCGCCGCCGTCGCCGGCTCTTTGCGGAGCGCGCGGCAAATGTCCGTCCCCGACCTGTCGGGGAGCATCAAGTCCAACAGTACAAGGTGAATTGGTGTTGTTCGGGCAACTTGAAGCGCTTGAGCACCGGTGGAAGCTTGAACAGTCTCGTACCCGGCTTGGGTCAAATTGTATTCAAGTACCGCGCGGATATCGGCTTCGTCCTCAACGATCAAGATAGTTGACATCGTTGGCCTCTTTCATAGTCCAAACGGGAAGGCATCGGTGTGACAAAGTTGCAACTTTAATCGTCGATCTGCGCCTGATATCGAATAAAAAAATCTGGTAATACCGTGGCCTTGCAAAACGGTATAGTTGCAATAATGCGTGGCGCTTTTTGACGACAAAACAGCGCTTGAGCCTCGCGTTTCCTAGACAACTCGAGCGCGGGCGCTAAGGGCTGCGTGCGCCGAGGTGGCGTCGCTTAGGAGCACAAGACGGTGGTGTTATCGCGAATTGTGCAGCTGCTTGTCGCTGTCGCATGCATTGGGTGCGGTGGCGAAACGGCATCAGCGTTGAGCGGTCGTGACGAGGGCGCGGCTCCGGTTGCGAAAGGCGATCGCGCGGCGATCGTCGATGTGTTGCAGACGGCGGTGAAGCAGCAGGGGCTGCCCAATTGCTGGATTTACGCGACGGCAGGGTGGGCGGAGTCGCTGCACGCACGGGCGACCGGTGATCAGGTTGATGTGTCGGAAGCGTATTGGACGTTTTTGCACTGGTTCGAACAGCTTGTTGAACCGGGGAACACCGGGGAGGTGTCGCATGCCGGAGGTTGGACGCGCATCCGCTCGTTGATTTCAAAATATGGGCTGATGGGCGAGCGAGAATTTTTGGGTGAGGATCGCGATCCACTGTCGCCGCGTCAGACGACCCAACGTTCGATCGCGCGCGAGCTGCGCCAGTCAATTGCGTCGGGCGCTCTGTCAACCGCGGAGGCGCGATCGAATCGCACTTTGGTTCGCGATGAGCTTTTGCGTCTATGGAAAATCCCGCCACAAACAATCGAGGTCCTCACGGCGGCGTTTGGCGCCGATATGACGCGAACGTTTTCGGCCCATTCGGGTGACGATCGGTCGCCGGAGTTTGCCGCCGTTGACGATCCAGCGCGCGGCCTTTTTTCGCCGCAGAGCTTTAAAGTGCGGTACTCGAGCACGCCGGGAGGAGAGCTTGAAACCAAAGCGCTCGGCGAAGCGATTTTTGAGTGGGGGCTCGTCAACTACAACAATGGTGGGCACGATCCGCGAATTTTTCAGCGTCGAGTGCAGCGAGCGATGCATGACGGCCTGCCGGTAATCATGCTGTGGTTCATTGATCATGACGCTCTCGATTGGCGCGGATCGTTTTCGCTAACCACGCGAGCGCCACGAAAATACCCGCTGCATTTTTCGGTACTTCATGACTACCAAGCCAAGGTTTCGGGAATTGGAACGGTCCCCATTGGGCCGGTCACTTTAACGCCGTCGTTGCGTGCGGCATTGCTCAGCGACGACACGACGATCGATTTTTTTAGAACAAAGAACTCATGGGGTATCTTGGCGCGCGACATGAACTTTCCGATGCCAGGCTATTACGACCTCCACTGGTCGTACCTAAATGGATCGGTAAAGCAGTGCGCAACACGAGCAGACGGAGCCGCAATCCCAAGCAGCTGCCGACCAACAACCCCGCTCCAAGGAGTAATCCTGCCGTTCGGCTATTAGGCAAGGTTAGGTAGCGCGACTGTGTCGATGTGAAGCACCTCTTCGAATGCGCGAATCTCTTCGAGGCACGCTTCGGTTGGGCGGTTCACGACGCGCAGCTTCGCGCATGCCGCCCCGCCACCCTCGAACACGTTGTTGATCACCTCTTCGGTGTTGATCCCGTGCCGCTTCAGAACGTTGAGCACATTTGCGAACGTGCCGATGCGATCGAGCATGCGCACCACAAGCTGAAACCGCGCTGCGGTGCTTGTCGATACATTGACGACGTGCGGCACGTCCCCCTCTGTCAAAAATGAACGGATGACGCGCACGGTTTCGCCGGCGATCGACAGCTGGGCTTGATCGGTTGATGCTGCGATGTGCGGCGTGCCATAGGCCAAACCGCTTGATTTTGGCCCCGGTTTGAACAAATCGCCATCGTAGAGATGTTCGGCCGGGTCCTCCTCGAAAACATCGACTCCGACACGCAGCCCCGCTGCGATCGCTTCGCGCATCGCTGCTTGATCGACGAGGTCGGCTCGCGCGAGATTGAGCAGAATGGCGTTTGGCGGCAGGAGCGAAAACACTCTCTTTGAAACGATGCCGCGCGTTCGCTCGTTGAGGGCGAGATGCAGTGTCAAAATGCTCGATCGCGACGCGAGCTCTTCGATCGAATTGGCGTGGCCGATGCCGAGCTCTCTCGCGCGCGCCGGCGAGAACGACCGACCCCACCCGATGACCGATAGCCCGAACGCGCGTGCTCTCACCGCCACTTCGCGGCCGATTGCGCCGACGCCCGCGATGCCAAACGTTTTGCCGAAGAGCCCCTCTGCTTTCCCGAAATTTGCGCGCTCCCACCGACCCGCGCGCAGCGATGCGACCGCGTCGGGAATGCGACGATCGAGCGAAATTAATAGCCCAAAAACGAGCTCGGCGACGGCGGCGGCGTTGCGCCCGGGAATGTTCGCAACGTAAATGCCGCGACGGCTTGCCGCCCTCACATCGATATTGCTGTATTCGGCTCCGGCGCGAACGATCAAGTTGAGTTGGCGCGCTTTTTCGATCGCGGAGGCGGTAACCTGGGTCGACCGGACGACCAAAATCCCAACTCCGGGGAGGCGCGCTTCGAGCGTTGCTTTGGTAAGCTCTGGCGCGTATTCGACTTCGAGCGGGAGAGCGCGGAGCTCTTCAATAGCCCTTGGATGCAGCTTGTCGGCGATAAGAAGACGCATGTTGGCGGCATCTTACCGCAGAACCGACGAAAAGACGGTGATTCGCCCTTTTTAATCCGGAAGCGACTTGTACAATTGAATCGCCTGAACAGACGCGGCGGTACCGATTGGCGCGTTGTCTAAATTAAAGACGGCGCTGACCACGTGGCGTTCATTCGGAAGGGCGGCCGATTCAATCGGAAAAAGGGCTTTGCACTTGCCCGAGCCGCGGTCGCGCCAAGTCGGCGCAGTGATGGCGAGCGACGTGCCGTCGTCGAGGAGAAGCGATAGAGAAAATATCGGCTTGCACGGCTCGGTAACCCATGCCGATTCGGTAGGAGCGGCGCTGTATTTTGTCAGCACGCTAAAAAACCGAAAGCCGTTGACCGGAATGACCGGGTTGATTTTTACGGTTATTTGCGCCGGTTTTTCGGCTGCGGGGCGCGCCAAATTCGCAGGGACCTCGTGTTCGAAGATGACTTGGCCGTTAAAAATAGGCATTTCGTTGCGGTCGATGCGGGTGATCTTGCCCAGAAAGTCGGGGAGCGGAATCGCCGGGTCGAGCACGTCGCTCAACTCTGTATCGTGATCGCCCATATAGGTGCGCATAAGAGCCAAAATTCCCACGGTCGCCACCGCCTGCTGCTGCGGTGATTCGGTGCGTGATGGCACAAATATCGGGATGTTCCCTTCGTCGACGCCGGGGCAGCCAAGCCGCGCATCGTTGGTTTGCCATTCGGTGTTGAAAAAATTGTGGTTCGCGCCGTACACCGACCAAATCGTTCGCAGCGCGCTCGTGTCGTTCTTGGCATTGTTAAACGGGATAACGCCGCCCGTCCCCTGCGACACTTGCCCGTCGCACATCGCTATGAGCGACGCCCATGCGACCCCTTTTGGAATTTGAATTGCCGGGTTGCGGTAGCTCGGCGCAATTTCAAAGATCGCCTTGAAGTCGATCGGCACGGCGATGTCGGTCTGCCACGGCGCGCCGCTTCGCGCGTATTCCGCCGGCGTTCCGCGAACCGCTTCTGAGCCACGCGAATGTCCGATAAGGCCGATGTTTGAAAAGTTGATCGCGTTTTGCAAATCGAAGCCGAGTGATTCCGGCGTGCCCGCGACCCCGCGGTTCCACTGCGACAAAAGGCCGAGGTGCCTGAGAATCAAGCGCGAGCGCTCGGTCACGCGGTAAGGGTCGTCGGGCGGCCCCGGTTGTGACATGACGCCGCGGTTCGCGTTCAGCGCATCGACGATGTAGCCGTAGGATGCCAAACGCTCGGCGATATAAGCATAACCGGCTTGATTCTCGATGACATCGTCGCCGGGTGGGCATTCCCCGGTGGCGTCGTATTCGGAGCCGTAATCTGCGCCCCTACGCCCTTGTCGGCGGCATGTCGCGTGCTGCCCCGGCATGATGACAACGATCGGGCGCGGGCCTTGAGCATCGACGGGGCGGTAGATCTCCCCCCAAATTTCGATCGGTTGATCGGGGACAACTTCGGTGTCGGTGGCCGGCGGAAATCGGTATTGGGCGTTTGTCGTTGCAAATGAGCCGAACGTCGGAATCGGGAGCAGCGCATCGAGCTCAGAGGGCCCTTTGGATCCACAGCCAAAAGCAGCGACGGCCAGCGCCATCGGTATGGCAGTTCGAACGAGGCGACCGGTCATTTGCGAACGGTAACAGTGTCGTTTTTGATGACTTTTCGCGTGCCGCCGAGTCGGATAGCGACCTCGCCATCGCACTCTTCGAGATACGGTGCGAGCGATGTCTGCGCGTGCCTCGTGAACTTCGCTTCGAAAGGGCCGCCCTCCGCGCTGCTCTTTGCCGTCGCGTAAATCGCGCCATTGGCTCCGATACGCGACGTTTCGGGGTGCCACGTTTCTGCCGTTCCGTCCGACAAGAGAAGCTCAATCGCATCGCCTTGCGGGCGAATCGCTCGGACAACAAACGGTGCGTCTGCGACTCGAAAATAGGTCCAATCGTAGCCGTTAGACAGAATGTAGCGCCCGTCATCGGGGTGACGGCGAACCCAAGTGTGCATCGCTTCGGCGAGCTTTGCGTGCTCAACTTTTGCGCCGTCGTGCCAAAAAACGCCTTCGGCATCGAGCTCGATCGTACTTTCGCGCGAGCGTCCGGGCGGTGCGAGCGCCCTGAAAAAGCCGATGTCGTTTTTTTGCTTTTCGCTCATCGTTCGACTCTCTCGGCAAGGCGGCCATCTTTTTTGTCGCTCCGATTGCGATTCGAAGCAACTTTTTGGGACGGCTGCCGACGTATGTAGCGCGAGTTGCTAACGGGGCAATCGCGTTGGAGCCGAGCACAATGACAGGGTGGAACCATTTTCGCGACATGGGGGCAACGGTTGAAATTTTGGCGCAACCCCGCCCCGCAATCACGACACTCGACATTCAAGACGAGTCCGGCGGCCGGCGCATACGACCACGCGATCGCGTTTTGATCGTCGGGCGTGGCCCACTGGCCGACATTCGAATCGACGACCCGACGGTCAGCACCGAGCACTGCACGGTGCGGGTTGTCGGAGGCACAGCAGTGGTGTGCGATTTAAAGTCAAAAAACGGCACATTTATAGGCAGCGCGCGCGTCCACGAGATGGTTGTAGGAGAAGGGGCGCTCGTGACGGTTGGTCGAAGCTCGATCGCGTTTGCGAGCGACGGTGATGCAGCCGACGACACGATTGCCGAGCCGCTCCCTGGTGTCGTGGGCGCATCGCAAGCGATGAGGCGCGTCGCGATGCAAGTGCGAAGATTGGCGGGGCAGTCTGCACCGGTGCTCATTGGCGGCGAGAGCGGCACCGGCAAAGAGCTCGTCGCGCGCGCCATTCATGCACTAGGGCCGCGTTCGCGCTGTCCATATGTGACAATCAACGTAGCGGCATTGCCGCGCGAGCTTATCGAGAGCGAAATGTTTGGGCACGAGCGCGGCGCGTTTACCGGCGCCGTGTCGCAGCGCGCCGGCGCGTTTCGTGAAGCGCAAGGGGGCAGTTTGTTCTTGGACGAGATTGGCGAGCTGCCGATCGATTCGCAAGCAAAGCTGCTGCGCGCGCTCGATGGCTACGAAGTAAAGCGAGTCGGCTCGACGGGGGCAGGGAAGCGGGTTGATGTCCGCGTGATCGCCGCCACCCACGTTCCGCTCGAAGATCGCGTGCGGACAGGGCGATTTAGGCGCGACCTCTTTCATCGGCTCGAAGTGTTTGTCGTAGATTTGCCGCCGCTTCGAGCGCGCCGAGGCGATATCGCCGTGATCGCGAAAGACATCCTCAGGCGAGCCGCGCCGGAGATTGGGGCGCGCGAGTTGACGTCGGCAGCGCTCGCAAGGTTGACCACCCATCCATGGCCCGGAAATGTGCGCGAGCTACGCAACGTCCTCTACCGAGCCGCAAGCAACTCGACGAGCGACGAACGCATCGACCTTGTAGATATCGAAGCGGCGCTAAAAAAACGGCGCGACGCACCGACCGAGGCGCCGACATCCTGCGCTGCGCAAGCTCTCATGCGAGAGTACCGCAACAACATGAGCGCCGCCGCAAGAGCCGCCGGCTGCCCCCGCACAACATTCCGGCGGCTCCTCAGTCGCTAAAACGGGAGACCTATCAGAGTGGAAAGTCGTAGTTTGTGTTGGCTCCGTCTGGGTTGTCCCAGCGTTCGCGGACGAGAACTTTCTCGCCTTGCTGATACTTTCGCTCGCGCACCTCGCCGGCCCTTGAGTAGTCGGCGATGAGATACGTTTTCACGTGGAAATAGATGCTCATCGACTTGGCAGATGCCGGGACGTTGAGCGTCGACTCGTAGGTTGTTCGTGACCGTGGGAGGAGGCGCGAGGTCTTGTTGGTTGCGAGCGGGGCTTCTGCTCGCCATCCGCTGCCATCATTGTAAGCGACGCCGTACGTTATCTCGTGAACGAGTTTGCCAAAAAGCGGGATGGCGAACTCGCCAAAACGAGAATAACCGGTTGCCTGGCCGATGCCGGTGTCGATCAGCGATGTATCGGCAATCAGATCGGCGCGCCAATCGGTGTACACAATGCGAACTGGCTCGCCGGCGGCGCCCGGTTCAATGACGCGATTTCGGGCTGCTTGCGCGAGGTTGTCGAACAAAATCGTCTTCGTTGTTGTATCGCCAAGAATCGGAATCGTTTGCGTTCTCTCGGCTGGAATCGTGACCGACGTGGCAGGGGCTATAGGGTCGGCCAGTACGAACTCAAGCTGCATCGAATCGACACCGTGCGGTATTTTGAACTCCCCGGTTGTCGTGCGCATCGTTGAGGTTGTGTCGCCGGTGCACTCTTCGGAGTTCAGCGTTACCGATGAGACTCTCGCGCCATTTTTCCAATATAGGACGCGCATTGTGACCGTCAGCCCCTTCATTCGTTCGAGATCGGGCTGCATCGGATATTGGTGCAGGTTGTTCCAAATCAGAATCGTCGGAACCGCGAACGTCACCGACTCGCCGACGCGAATGTACTCATCGGTCGATGAGTCGAGCACTTTCGCCGCGTAAATCGTGTTTGGTGGCACCCAATGCCAACCGAGCTCGATTCGTGCGGAGCCTGCGCTGGCGACGCTTTCGACTTCAGAGCTTGATTGTTTTGTTTGAACATCTGACGCGAGGGCTTGCGATGCGTCAGCGCCGCATGCCGCGATGCCACCTCCAAGAACTGCAAGAGCCGATGCCCCACCAAGATGGGTCGTGAGGCGACGAACTGAAATTTTAAGCACGGTCTTCTCCTAGGATTAAAAAGTGGCCTTGCGCAGAGCCGGTAGGCGGCTAAACCGCCCGCTGCCGGCGGTATGCATCGGTCGGCGTGTCTAAGGGATCGCCTTGGCCGGTGCAAGCGGAGCGAAAGTGCCAGACAAAACGAGAGCAGATCGCGCAGAGTTACAGCGTCCGCTTCGCGACGTGGTGATGCATTTTGCGACGCCGCGAGAACCGCGTGTCGTCCAATTACTCGGCGAGGTAGGCGATTGGAACAATCCGATTTCGCTTTCATGGGGTGATGGCTTTTACGCCGCAACAGTTCGACTTCCTGTCGGCGTGTTTAGCTACAAGCTTCGTATCGGCGGGCGCCAAGGCGAATGGGTGCTCGATACGGCAAACAAGCGATCGCGAAACGGAAGCGGCACGGTGAATAGTCTTCTCTCGATCGGCGGCGCGCCCGAGCCGGTGATTTTTGCGCCAAATATGCCCTTTTTGTACACCGATCGGTCGGGCGCGTGCGTGGTCACCGCGGCGCTTCGCAAAGAGGCTTCGATTGATGCGTTGACCGTGATGTGGCGCGAAGAGGCAAACGAAACGCGCATCGCGATGACGCGCATTCACGAAGAGGTGGAGCATTGGATTTTTCGCGCACGGATTGAAACGTCGGCATCGCGCGCGACGATCGCGTTCGAGCTGACCGGCGGCGCGCGAATCGAATGCGAAGAGACCGGTGAGCCTTTCGCTTACGACGCGCATGCTGGCGACACTCCGCCCGAATGGTGGTCAAACGCGATTGTTTACACCATTTTCATCGACCGCTTTCGGCCGCTCATCGACCATTCTGAGTGGGAACGCGATCCCGGCGCAAATCTACCGTCGGGCGGTCACTTGCGCGGAATCACGCGATCGCTCGACAGCCTCGCCGAGCTCGGAATTAACACGCTCTATCTAACGCCTATGCATCCTGGCGCGACATGCCATCGCTACGACATGACCGACCCTCTCCAGATCGATCCGGCGCTTGGCGGCGAAGAGGCGTTTCGTGAACTTGTTGGCGCAGCCCATGAACGCTCTATGCGCGTGATCGTCGACTTCTCGTTCGCGCACGTTGGTTGCGACTTTGAGCCGTACAAAAGCGTGAAAAAGCACGGAAAAGAGTCGCAATTTGCGCGATGGTTTCGGTGGACCGACGAGGGAGCGCTCATCCACTACGGGCGGCGTACCGACGCGCCGCTGCTTGATCTCGATCACCCAGGCGTGCGCGCGCTCGTGTTTGAAACGGCCGAAGTGTGGGCGCGGCGGGGGGTGGACGGCTTTCGTCTCGATGCCGCCGCCGAAGTCCCGATCGACCTTGCGCGCGATGTGCGAACGCGCCTCTTGTCGATTTGCCCCGATGCTGTCGTCGTTGGCGAAGTTGTGCCGGCGCACGCGTGGAAGTGGCGAGCGTGCGGGGCGGTCGATGCCGCGACCGACTTTGGATTTTTTCAGGCGATGACCGACTTCATCGCGCGCGGGATAATTGATGGCGCCGAAGTCGCGCGACGCCTTCAGATCCTCGAATACGAACGCGGCGCTGCTATCGACGCGTCGCTTCGTTTCATATCGACGCATGACCATGTTCGGTTTGCTTCGTGGGCGCGCGCCACCGGGAGAGGCTCAAAACTTCCGCTCGGGATTTTCGCGCTTCTCACATCGCCTGGCGTGCCGGCGATTCTTTATGGTGAAGAGCTCGCCCTTTTCGCTTCAACGATATCGCCCGAGCCTGAAGCAGTCTGGCCCGACCGAATGCCGATGCCGTGGAGCTCGGCGTGCGCCGCAAGCAACATGCGCGATCTCGTGCGCGGCTTGATTGCGGCGAGAAAAACGTCTCAAGCGCTGATGCGAGGCGAGATCGAATCGATCTTCGGAGAAGGCGAAATTTTAGCGTTTCGACGGCGCGCCGACGAAGACGTTGTCGATGTGGTGATCAACATTGGCGATGCTGACGCGGCAATCGATCTCGTCGACGACGATCGTCCAGCCCTTGAAATAATCGCGCAAATCGGGGCTGTCATCGTCGAAAGCAAAACGCAGACGATCACGCTTCGAGGATCATCTGCGGTCGCGGTTCGACGATGTCGCGTTCAGTAGGCGCTAGGCGGTTTTAAGCGAAGCAGTGTGCCGGGTGTCACGCCGTTGACTTCAACGTATTGAGGGTCGGCCGCGCCGAGCGTTACCGGTAGCGTGGTTGCAAAGAGCCCACCGTGAAGCACTTCGACGGTCGCTTTGCCATCGCGAATGGTCACGGCGCTACGCGGGACGCGCGAAGCGACTTCGCGCTCGCCAAAATGAATCGTTGTCTCAAGACGCTTGCCGATCGGAAGATCGACCGGGCCGCCGGACCACTCGGCCCACGCGCTTCGCACCATCGTTTCGGCGCGGGCGCGAAGATCGTTGGCGTCGATCGAGCGGCGCTGAAGACGTGGCGATACACGTGTAATTCGTGCTTTTTCGATCGACGTTGCGCCGCCGGGGAGCATGACATCGACTTCTTGGCCAATCGCCACGCGCATGGCATCGCCGTCTTCGATTTCGATAAGAAGCTCTGTCCTGCTGGTATCGGCGACTTCGAAAAGCGCGGTACCTGGCATTGTGCTGGTTCCGGTAATCGTGTCGCCTTCATCGATGGCGCGCGAGGTGATCACACCGCTGATCGGCGAAACGATTCGCGTCCACGACATGCGTCGCTGGGCATGGTCGACCATCGATGACGCGGCGGTCAGCTGCGCGCGAGCCGCATCGATGTCTTCGTGACGGCCGCCGGCGAGCGCTAAATTACGACGCGCGGTCGCACGGTCGACGTTGGCCTGAGCGATGGCGATTCGTTGTTTGGCGTTCACGCTTGCTTGTTCTGTTTCAGCGCCTAAAGCGCGCAATTTCGCGGTCCGGGCGCCGCTGTCACGGGCAAGCTCGAGCTCTTGCTTGGCCGCTTGCAGCTCCGCATCGGCCGCTTCACGCTCTTCGTTGCGTGCCCCTTGAGCAATCGCCACTGCCCGAGCCGCAGCGGCTCGCTCTTCCGCGCGAAGGCGCTCGAGCTCGATTCGCACTTCACTCGATTCAAGTTCGGCCAAGAGCGCCCCCTCTTCGACGCGATCGCCGTCGCGCACATAAACGCGAACGACACGCCCATCACTTCGTGAACGGACTTCGGCAACGCCATTGGTCGCGACGACGACCGCCGGAGTGATGACCGTTTCGCGAACGATGCCGCTCATCACTTCGCTCGTCGCTGCGCGTCCGGCCGAAACGACCCCTCGAGCTACGCATGCAGCCGCACCGATCGCAGCAATTGCCCATAACGTTTCTCGTTTCATGAGCACTTCTCCAGAACCGTACAGTCGCGAACAATTTTCCCGTCTTCGAGCCGTACGATACGGTCGGCGAAGCGTTCGAGCCGATAGTCATGCGTGACAATGAGCGCCGATGTTTTCGGCGTCACATAGTCGCGCAGCAGCTGCATCACCGTCGTCGCCGATGCTCCGTCGAGAGCCGAAGTCACTTCGTCTCCGATGACCAACGTTGGGTCGCCGGCGAGAGCGCGCGCGATGGCGACGCGTTGACGTTGGCCTCCCGAGAGTTGCGCGGGCCGATGATGAAGTCGAGCTCCAAGACCGACATTCTCGAGCGCGCGAGTTGCCAGACGGCGCGCTTGATCGCGAGGTGTCTTTTTTAGAATGAGCACTTCGGCGACGTTGTCGAGCGCGGTGAGCGCGGGGAATAAGTTGTCGGTCTGAAATACAAAGCCAAGATTGCGCCGTCGGACACGCGAAATATCATTTTCGTTAAGCGACGTGATGGTATGGCCGCACAGCATCACTTGGCCGGAGGAGGGGCGCATCACCCCCGCCAGTATCGAAATAAGCGTTGTTTTCCCCGAGCCGGAGGGGCCCATGAGCAGCGTCAACTCACCGGGCGGCAGGGCGAACGATACGCCGCTGAGCACCGATGTTGCCAAGTCGCCTTGACCGAACGTCTTCGCGACGTCTCGCGCTTCAACAAGAAGAGAGTGTGAAACGGTGGCGCTCATACGAACACCTTCGAAGCTTCGACGTTGAGCACTTTGCGCATGCTCACATACCCGGCGACTGCGCACATGAACGCAACTGACGCCGTCCCCACCGTCAGCACGCTGGCCGACAGCGACATCGTCAAACCGATCATCGCGAGCCCGCTTCGCATTGTCATCGCCAAGAGCAGGCCAATCGCCCCGCCAATAACCGCCAAAAACCCCGCTTGCCATGCGACGAAACGCACAAGCTCCATGTTCGATGCGCCGATCGCTTTGAGCGTGGCGAGCTCACGAATGTGATTTTCGGTCGTTGAGTAGAGTGTTTGACCAACGATAAACGTACCGACGACAAGACCGAGCAGCGCGCTAAATGCGAGCGTCGCCCCCGCGCCCGAACCGACGACCCAATAGTCGGCCGTCATTTTGCGAAATTGGTCGTTGGTAACCGCTTGAAGGTCGGGGTGGCGATCGATCGAGCTAATAACGTCGGTAGCGCACGCGCGATTTTTTAGATCGAGCGCCCAGTACGACATCTGATCGTTGCCCCAGCCGAGAATCCGCTGGGCGGTCGCTGCTTCGGCAAAAACGTACGGCACGACCGTGAATGAGCGCATCCCCTGCGTGAGGGCGGCAATGTAAGCATCGCGACCGCCGATCTGAATACCGCGCCCGACAGGAGAATCTGGAAGCTCAAATCGGCGGAGCTCGCCGGCGTCGATCGCGACGCGCATCGGAGCGTGCAGATCGCTCGGCAGTCCGCTTGCGAGCGACCATGGCATTTCGCCCAGGCGATTGTTCGGCTCAAACCCGATCACTTGGCAATTCTCGGAGCCGCCGCTCGGCGTACGAATCGACGTCCAGCCGAAAATGAGACCACGCGCATTTTCTACGCAATTGTGCGCGGCGACCGTGCTGCGGATTCCGGCCGACAGAGGGTCCGAAAAATCGAGGAGCTTTGTCCCCTTGGACATGACCCACACGTCACCGCCGACGCGTGAGATGACAGCGGTAGCCATCTGCCGAAAGCCGACAAATAGGCCCGTCTGCGCGAGCACAAGGCTGGTTGCAAATGCGACCCCGGCGAGGGCAGCGATAAACTTGCCGCGCTCATGAAACAGAGATCGAAGGGCGATGGAAATCATAAAAAAAGCTAATTTTTGAGCGAAATGTAAGGGGTCGGTCAGGTACTAAAGCCCCCAGCCCGAACTAAGTTGGCGCGGCGTACGATGGGAAGTGTCTCCGGTCAACTCGGAATCGAAATTTCAAGTCGAAACAGGGTGAGTCGCGTCAAAAACGGATCGCGACCGCCCTCGCAAATAGTTCGTGCGTGCCAAGAACGCGGCGCTACCAACTCGATTGCGCACCGGTCCTAGCCGGCGCACCTGTTTCGTTTCTTGCTTAAAGTGCTGCTTGGAGATGACTTAATGGATACCGGCGTTCTTCTTGTCCACTTGGTTGCGTCTGTCGCCATGGCGGCCCTCCCGCTGGTATTTTTTCGGCGTGATGGCGATGCCGGTCGATTTAATCTCAGGTGGTGGCTTACGAGCAGCCCCTTTCTAGCCGGCCCGCTTTTTATCGGACTCGCCTACTTCGGCATCACTTCCCCGTTGGTCGATCCGAACAGCGACCTCGGCCGCGCGCTCGTTGTCGCGTCAGTTCCGTTTGGAATTGCGGCGACGGCGATGATGTGCGCGACGATGGCAACGCACCGAATTCCGCTCTCGCTTTGGCACCAAGAGTATGACGCTCCCCGTAGCATCGTGACCTACGGCCCATATCGATACGTCCGTCACCCGTTCTACAGCTCATTTTTGATCATGCTGATGGGCGAAGTTCTCTACTCGCCTCAGGTGGGGACATTGGCTGCATTCGCGCTGGCATTCGCCATTCTGAATGCGACGGCGGCTCGCGAAGAAGCGCGCCTTAGCGCTTCGGAATTCGGCGCGGAATACGTGAATTACAAAGCAAATACAGGCCGTTTTATCCCGAAATCAGGCGGCGTCGCGTAATGGCCACTCAGCGAAACCAAGCGGAGCTACTGAATATGAGTGCGCCAACTTCTCGTATGTTCACCACGACTTTGCCAGACGCGTCACCGGAGAGCTTTCGTCGTCGCAGCTGGCTTGAAGGTGTGCCTGGCCCGAGCGATCCGGTAACGCCGCTTCACGCAACGCTTTTGCACGCGCTTGCCGCCGCATCACGCGCATCGGCCGACATTGGGATCACAATTCTTTCGGACGAGCCTGACCGGGAGCCGGAGTTTCGCTCGTACCTCGAGCTTTACGCGAATGTAAAGAGCCTCGCAGCGGCGCTGCAGGCGCGCGGAATGCGGCATGGCGACCGCGCCGTTCTCGTCCTGCCGACGTCCTTTGAATTTATTATCGCATTTTTTGCGGTGCAGCGTGTCGGCGGGATTGCCGTTCCGTCGTACCCGCCTGCAGCGCTCGAGCGCGCAGAGAAAGCGCTCGATCGCATCGAACAGATCGCGTCGCAGTGCGAAGCGTCATGGATTTTGACAAATTGGCAACTTGTCCCGCTTGTCGGCGGCCTCGCATCACGAGTCTCCACCCTCCGCGAAATCGTTCCGGTCGAACGACTGATGCACGAGGAGTCCGACGTGTACAGCCTCGAAGCGGCCTCTCCCGATTCAGTGGAGCGCCTCGAGACGAATGCGGTCGACATCGCGTTTCTCCAGTACACCTCCGGGTCGACGGGAGATCCAAAAGGGGTTGCTCTCACGCATGCCAATCTGATGGCGAACATTCATGCGCTTGGTCAGGCGGCGCGAATCACCGGGCGGGATAGTGTCGTCAGCTGGTGCCCGCTGTATCACGATATGGGGCTTATTGGCGGCCTTTTATGGCCAATGTACTGGCAGCTCTCGCTCACGCTGATGTCGCCGCTCGCGTTTTTGTCGAAGCCGGTGCGCTGGCTCGAGGCGATTTCACGGTACCGCGCGACGGTGTCGATGGCGCCAAACTTTGCGTACGGAGTGTGCGTGAGCCGGATCAAGCAAGAGCAGAAGGCCGGTCTCGACCTCTCGTCGTGGCGCGTCGCGCTTAACGGCGCGGAGCCGGTGAATCATCGCACCCAAAAAGAGTTTTACGAGGCGTTTCGTGAGCGCGGTTTCGCCGAAACGACGCTGCTTCCGTCGTACGGTCTCGCGGAGGCAACGGTGGCGGTAGCGGTTCGCGCGCCGGGGACGCCGCTTCGTGAGAAAGTGGTCGACCGCGCGGCGCTGGCGTGTGGTCACGTTGTCCTTAGCGACGCCGCCAACGCGATAACGGTGGTCGGCGTAGGCTCGACTCTCCCGGGGCATCAGATTGTTATTGCCGATGCCGATGGGCGTCCGATGAACGATGATGAGGTCGGGCACATTCTTGTGCGCGGCCCGTCGGTCATGTCTGGCTACTACCGCGACCCAGAACAGACGGCGCTCGTTATTCGCGATGGATGGCTGTGGACGGGCGACGTCGGCTTTATGAGCGACGGTCACCTCTATGTGACCGGTCGCGTAAAAGATCTGATCATTGTGCGCGGAAAAAACTACTACGCAGACGATATCGAGCGGGCAGCCGAGCTTGTTCCGGGCGTCCGGCCGAGCGGCGTCGTCGCGTTTTCGATGTACGACGACAATGAGGCGATCGACCGCGTTGTCGTTGTTTGCGAAGTGTCCGAAAAGCACCTCAAGTCGGCCGACTCGATTTCCGCCGATGTTTCAGCAAGCATTCGCAAAACGTGCGGCATTGAACCGTCGCGCGTAGTCGTCGTCGAGACGGGGAGCATTCCGAAAACATCGTCGGGTAAGAGGCAGCGGGCGAAGACGCGCGAACTCTATCTGGCCAATGCGCTAGCACCGTCGACGACAGAAAAGCGTGATCTCGCGCGGCTCGTTCTCCGTTCGGGCCTCGGCTTTGTGACGCTCTTTGGGCGTCGAAGGAAGGCGTCGTGAGCGAAGTCTTTGTTCACGATTTTTCGTACGCGCTTGGCGATCAAATTTTTGACGTTGAACAATCGGTCGGCCAAGGACGCACGCTCACCGGCGCTGCGGCGCTGCGCGACGCCGGGTTCGTCAAGCATCACGTCGCGAGCGCCAACGTTAGCGCGTATGACTTGGCAAAACGCGCCGTCACGCCGATAGCGCAGTCGACGCGCGACGCCGGCGCGATCATTTATTCGACCTGTTTGCCGTGCAACGGGAACATCGGAAGCGAACAGCGCTTTCGCGAAACGCGCGACGTGAAATACCTGATGGACTTTCCGGCGAGCCATTTGCAAAGCGATTTTGGCCTCGAACGAGCGTCGGTCATCGGACTAAATCAACAGGCATGCACAAGCATGCTCGGTGCTCTGCGGCTCGGAAAAGCGCTCCTGAAAAATGAGCCAGATATTGGCCGAATTTTGTGCGTAACGGCCGATAGATTTCCTGAGGGTGCGGTTTACGAGCAGGCGTACAATTTGATTTCCGACGGTGCAGCGGCGTGCGTGCTTTCGACCGAGGCGCGCGGCTACCGGGTGGTCGCGTGCCACGGGATCACCAACGGGGCGCTCGCGCGCGCATCGGACGACGAAACGGTCGGCACGTACTTTTCGTACACGCATCGGCTTATCTCGGAGCTGCTGTCGCGCGCTCAGCTGTCGATGCACGAGATCACGTGGGTCGTCCCTCAGAACACGAACATCACCGCGTGGAAGATTCTTTCGCGACTTTTGAAGTTCGATTGCGAAAAAGTATTTTTCGGAAGCATTGCCGATGTCGGCCACATCATCAGTTCCGACAACGTGGTGAACTTGGTGAAGCTTGAGCGCGAGCATGCCGTTCCGAGCGGCACGAAGCTGCTTCTGATGATGGCGGGGTTTGGCCTCAATTGGCAGGCGGCCCTTCTGGAGAAAGTATGACGATGCGGCCGTTTCAAAAAACAGTCGACCGCTTGTGCGAAATTTCGCGGCGAGGGTACACGAACCCGTACGAAGCGATCGAGTGGCCGGAGTCGCTACCGCCGGATGGCTTGTGCACAAGCCCTGAGTTGATTTCGATCTACGGGACGCCAACTTACGATGCGCTCACGACCGAGCAGCGCGCAAAGCTGAGTTTTTTTGAAGCGATTAACTTTTACAGCCTCAATATTGCGGGGGAAAAGCCGCTGGTTGAAGGGCTCGCGAGCCGCCTACACAAGAAGCGATTCGAGAGTTACTCGCCCTACTTGCATCACTTTCTCGACGAAGAGAACAAGCACATGATCTACTTCGGCACGTTTTGCACGAAGTACGCCGGGCGCATTTACCCCGACAAAAAAGTGCCGCTTGGCCGCCGCGAGTATGCCGAGGGGGAAGAAGACTTTTTATTTTTCGCGAAAGTGATGGTCTTCGAAGAGCTTGTCGACGTGTTCAATCAACGGATGGCAAAAGACGACCGACTGATACCGGTAGCGCGCCATATCAACTTTCTGCATCACCAGGATGAGACGCGTCATCTCGTGTTCGGTAGGCAAATGGTTCACGATCTGTTTCGCGAATATGCGCCGAAGTGGAGTCCCGAAGCGCTCGCGTCGGTGCGCGAAACGATCGCCGGCTATTTTAGCGCGACGTGGCGCGAGTACCATAACCCGCAAATTTACCGCGATACGGGGCTCTCTAACGCCTACGCCATTTACGAAGAGGGGTTCGACCATGAAGCGAGTCGAGCGCGTCGTCGCGACGTGTCGTCGAGCTGCGTAAAATTATTGATGAACCTCGAAGTATTGTTGGAGGAACCAGTCGTATGAGCACGGAAATTCGCAGCGCTCTTCGCGCATGGGTTGTGCGTAAGAACGGGAAAATATCGGCGGAGCAACTGCGCGACGATACGCCGATCATCGAAGAGCGGGTCGTCACATCGCTCCAAATCATGGACCTAATTTTGTTCATCGAAGAGCTGCGAGGAGCGCCGGTCGATGTCGAGAGCCTTCGAGGGGGCGCGTTTTCAAGTATTAACGCGATTTACGCCGCTTTTTTTGCCAAAGAGGCGGCATGAAGCGCGAGATGGCACTGAGCGCACTCGGTCATCGTTGGACAGAAAACGGACACAGCTCATTCACCGGCGAATTGAATCGCCTCTTTATGAAGCTCGACAGGCTATTTCTCCGCTGGGCGAGTCAGTGTGCGGCCGAAGAGGTGACGTTCCCGGTGATGATCCAGGCGAGCGAACTGGCGAAGCTAGACTATTTTAGGTCGTTTCCGCACTTGGCAACATTCGCGTGCACGCTCGAACCGGATGCCGAAAACCTAAAAGCGTTTACTGCCGATGCGTCGCTTGTGGGCGGCGCCGTCCCGCTGACCAAGACAGTCCCCGTGCGCGACGTGCTGACTCCAGCGGCGTGTTACCACATTTATATTCACAATCAGGGGGCGCGATTGACGGCGCCGAAGTACGTCACGACGCGCTGCACGTGCTTTCGACGCGAAGAGTACTACCGACCGCTCGAACGTCAGTGGGGCTTCAACATGCGCGAAATCGTCTGCATCGGCGACAGCGCGACGGTGAAAGCGTTTCTGGCGTCGTATCGCGACCGGGTTCAGCGCTTTTTCGCGCGGGTCGGTTGGCCGATCTCATGGGACATGGCGACCGATCCGTTTTTCGACCCTACGCGCAATGCGAAGTTTTTGATGCAAAAGCTCGACCCGGTGAAGACCGAAATGGTGTTCGAAGGTGGCCTGTCGATCGGCTCGTTGAACTTTCATCGCAATTTTTTCGGCGACACTTTTTGCATCGAAAGCGGGGGAGAACCTGCGTTTTCAGGTTGCGTGGCATTCGGCGTGGAGCGCTGGATTTTTGCGTTTCTGCAAGTATTTGGTAGCCACCCGGCGGAGTGGCCCGAGGTCGATTCGTGGGAGGCACTCGCATGAGCGCGCGAACGCTGATCACCGGGGTGACCGGTTACGTCGGAGCGCGCGTCGCTTCAAAAGTTTTGAATGAGAGCGATGCGCCGGTTGTTTTGTGGACGCAGGCGTCGAGCGCCGACGAAGCGGCCGCGCGGACGAAAGTGCTCGAGCAGAAATTCGGCGCCGCTTCGCTACGCATTCAATACCGGTTTGGTCGTCTCGAAGACGCCGAGCCGTTCGCGTCCGTTGATGCGAGCGAGATCGGAACAATTGTTCATTCCGCCGCGGTAACGCGGTTTAATGTCGACCAAGAGACGGCGAGGCGGGTCAACACGGAAGGGTCGGAGAAAGTTTTTAAATTCGCGCAGTCGTGCCCGAAGTTAGAGCGCCTCGCTCACGTGAGCACGCTCTACACGAGCGGCCTTACCGAAGGACCAATCGAAGAAGAAGCGTTCGACTCGGTTGCCGGTTTTGCGAATCACTACGAGCGGTCGAAATACGCAGTCGAGCAACTTCTGATGCGTGAGTACAGCTCGCTTCCGTGGCAGGCGTTTCGCGTCGCGACGATTGTTGCCGACGACGATGACGGTGTGGTCACGCAGTACAACGCCGTGCACAACACACTCAAGCTTGTCTACTACGGCCTGATTTCGACCGTCCCTGGCGACGTTGCGACGCCGCTCTACTTTGTGACTGGCAAGTTTGTCACCGATGCGATCGTTCAAGTGCTCAAAAAGCCGCTAAATCATAGCTTTTTTAACGTGGCTCACACGGAGGCGGAGTCGCTTCGGTTGGGCGAGCTGATCGACATTGCGTTCGCGGAGTTCGAAACAGAAGCCGGATTTAAAAGTCGGCGTGTGCTCAAGCCGCTGTTTGTCGACTACGAGTCGTTCGACATGCTCGTTCGGGGGACCGAAGGGTTTTCGGGTGGCGTGCTTCGGCAGGCAATCGACAGCATCTCACCGTTTGCGCGGCAGCTGTTCGTTTCTAAGCATGTGAACAACGACAAACTCGCGTCGACGATCGACGACTATCGCGCGGTTGATGTGGCGCCGCTCGTGAAGGGCGTTTGTTCGCACTTGATGCGGACGCGATGGGGGAGGCTATCGTGAGTTCTCTTCGCGAGAGTGAGCTTTGGCTCCTTAGTTTTTATCGCCAGTCTGAAATTGCCGGTGCGCTGTTTTTTGGGCGTTTGGCTAAGAACATTCGGCGCGGGGCGATTCAGCGCGACATGGCTAAGCACTTTGCCGATGAGAGTCAGCACGCTTGGTATTGGACGCGCTGCGTTCACGAGCTCGGCGCCGACGTTCAGAATTTGCCGTTCACGTATCAGGACCAATACATTGAAGCGGGGGGGATGCCGGTAAACATGATGGAGATTCTCGCCGTCACGTTGGCGTTCGAACGACGGGTGATTGGGCAATACGTTGCGCACAGTCGGGCGCCGGGCATCGCGCAGCCGGTTGTCGATACGCTCGCTACAATCATGACGGATGAAAAGTGGCACATTCGCTGGGTCACCGAAGCGCTCGATGGGATGAAAGCGGAGTACGGGGCCGACGTGGTTACGGCGACGCTCAAGCGATACATCGACGCCGATCGGGAAGTGTATCGATCATTTCTCGACGAATACGCCGAGCGAATGAGCGGTCTTATGCAGTTTAAATCAAAGTAGTGGAGTGACTGAATGATGCTCGATTCAAACGTTATTAAAGCCAAAGTCGCGGAACTCTTGCGAGTCGACCCGATGAAAGTTCAGGACGATACAATTGTCTCGGACCTTGTTGCCGACTCGTTTGCGCTCGTCGAGATGGTTGTGGAGCTGCAGGAGCAGACTGGCATTCGGCTCATGCAAAAAGATTTGCAAGGGGTCAGGACGGTTGGCGACTTGACCCAAGTGATGGTTCGATTGTCGGCCGCTGCATAGCCGCGGTTAGTTCCGGCGGAGACACGGTAGCCGTCCCCCGTTTGCCGACAACGATCCCCGCTGCGAGGTTCGCCAAGTTGGCGCACAGCGCTAGCGGAACGTTGGCCCCAAGACCGAGAGCGAGCACGCTTGCTACGGTATCGCCGGCGCCGACGACATCGAAAACCGCTTTCGCGATTGCCGGGATGTGAAGCGGCGGCTCGCCAGGCGCACACAATGTCATTCCAAGCGCTCCACGCGTCACAACAATCGCGGCGCCATCGAGCGACGGGAGAAGATCCTGACAGGCTAAATCGAGCGCGTCGTCCGAAGTAATCGGGCGCCCCGACGCCAATTCGAGCTCGTGCGCATTCGGCGTCAACACGGTTGCCCCACTGTAGTTTTGAAACGACCGCCGTTTCGGATCGACCACGGTTGGGATATTGGCCTGCCGCGCGATCGCAATCGCCGACCGAATCACTCGCTTTGATACGACACCTTTCGCGTAGTCAGAAACGACCAGCGCTGTAGAGCGCCTGATCTCTTCTTCGAGGGCGGCAACAAGCCGAACTTCTAACTCTTGTGAAATCGGTTCACGCGATTCGTGGTCGATGCGCAGGATTTGCTGACCGCTAGCGACAAACCGTGCTTTTGTCGTGGTAGGCCGTTCGTCAGAGCGAACAAGCCGGTCGATACGAATGTTCGCCGCATCAAGAATTGACGTCAACGTGCCCCCTGCGGCATCGCGGCCAACAAGGCCGATGAGAACAGGCGTGCCGCCAAGCGCGGCGATGTTCGAAGCTGTATTGGCGGCTCCACCGGCGAGAAAAATCCGCTTTTGCAAATCGATGACAGGGACAGGCGCTTCCGGCGAAATTCGCGTTGCGTTGCCGTAAACATATTCGTCGAGCATCACGTCGCCCAAAACTACGATTCGTTGAGCGGCAAACGCTTCGACGATATTCGCGATCGAGTCGTCGGCAGAGTGCATCATCAAGATGCGCGCGTGCGTTGAAGAACAGCCGTTGTCGAAAGCCCGGGGACGAGCGGGAGAAAGACAACACGACCCCCGTATTTTTCAACAACGTCGCTCTCGGGAAGGCTCTTATCTTTGTAATCGTCCCCTTTGCAGTGAACGTCGGGGCGGAGGCGTTCGAGCACGCTAGTTGGCGTTAAATCGTCAAAAATGACGACGTAATCGACCATTTCAAACGCGCTCAGCATTGTCGCGCGCTGCGCTACAGAAAAGAACGGGCGCTCCGCACCTTTTAGACTGCGCACACTCGAATCGGAGTTTAACCCGACCACAAGGACGTCTCCATGCATGCGCGCCGACATAAGGCTATCGATGTGACCGGCGTGCACGATATCGAAACAGCCATTCGTCCAGACAACCGTCTTGCCGTCTGTTCGCAAATATTCGCGAATGGCGACCAATTCGTCGAGCGCAATCAGCTTTGATGCATTTGACGGCGATTGGCGGACGTCGGAAAACGGCGTCGACTGACAATAGTCAATGAGCTCACACAGAACATGCCCAAGCGCGATGTGCATTTCTTGAATGCGCGCGGTATCGCTCGACGGCACGCGAATCACGACGTCGCATGAGCGGCTAAAGTCCGCGCCGGCGCGTGTGCTCGTGAGGCCGATGACGCGTGCTTTTTGCTTGCGCGCAGACGCAATCGCGTTGGTGATATTGCGGGATGAGCCACTTGTTGTGATCGCGACAACAACATCGCCGGGTCGTGCGAGCGCTTCAATTTGCCGTGAAAATACTTCTTCAAATCCGAAGTCGTTGCCGATCGCCGTCAACGCGGATGCATCGATATTGAGCGACATCGCGGCGAGCGGTGCGCGGTTTGCTTTGTATCGACCGACAAGCTCGGCGCTAAGATGCTGCGCGTCGGCTGCGCTGCCTCCGTTGCCAAAAAAAAGTACTTTATTCCCGCTGCGAAGGCATTCTGTGACAATGCGCGCCGCGTTCAAAAGATCGGTAACGCACTCGTCGAGCACGCGCTGCCGAATAGAAATGCCATGGCGCAGTGAAAACTCAGCCAGTGCTCGATGCAAATCCGCCCCCATAGCCCCTCATCCCTGGCGCGCTCACGTGCCTGCACCGTATCAAACGCATCAATGTCAGTAAATGAACAGCGTCACACTGCGTCATCGTCGCTGAACGCGCTGCGTCGTCGCTTGCGGTCAAGCTAGTTTGTGCAACAGCGAATTTACAATGCAACGCAACCTCAGCCTTTTCACACTTCTACTCGTGTCGAGCGCGGCGGGGTGCGCGAACGACGATCTTGCGACTCAGTCGGACGCCGACGAAGTGTTCGAGCCTCAGGTCGCTCCTGAAAACCCATCCGAGCGGCCGACCATTCGATGGATCACAAGCGCGCGCGACGACTTGGAAACGATGACAGGAACGCGCGTCTTTCCGGTGGCGATGCACAACGATGATACGTCGATCTCTCTCGAGCTCAGACTGCTGGAATATCCCGAAAGGATCGAATTTGAGCGTGCGGCAATAACGAACACGTTCGACCCGGACATCGCTCCGCGTACGGGGATTGAGATCGGTACCACGCAATCGGTCAATTATGCCGACTGGGAAATCGAAAAGAAAGGGGGGTCGAATCAGCTGTACACGCTGAAAACGAACGCGCGCAATCTGCTCAATGCGCTGCGAACCGATGTGAACACCAACGCCATCACCGGCCGATTTGTATTTCACGTTTGGTACTCAGCCGCCCCCGGTCCGATCAAAGTTGTTGTTAACACGCCCGGTGTGCTCCATCTCATCTCGCAGCGCGCCATTATTATGCTCCCCGGAATTGTCGGCAGCGCGTTGTGGATCCCTCCCGCTCAAGGCGGCGCCAACCGAGCGGCGCGGTACCTTCCGTCGTGGCCCAATCCGCTTCGCGTCGACGACCTGGCTGTTACGCCGACCGGCGAGCCTGAGCGCCAAGCGATGTGGGTGACGCCTTTATCGCCGTGGCCGCTGCTCCGCTACGCATTGGGCGCGTGGGGCGACTTTCCCTACGATGCGCACGCCATGAGCGAAATGGCGGAAGAGGCCGTGCCGGGAATGTTGAAGCTCCGGCGACCGACGACGCGTCTTTACGGCATGCTCGCCTCATCAACGCAGCTGTTTCACTTGCCGGTTTTCCCGTACCCCTACGATTGGCGGCTTACGAACGAAGCGGTAGCCGATGGGCTTTTTTCGGGCGACGACGACCCGGCCGATCCGGCGTACGACACGCGCTACATGTTTCAAAGCAAATATATGAACGCGCCATCGCTCAATCGCCCCTGGTCGTTGCGCGCGCTGATTCGAGGTTTGCAGGGGACCCCTGAATTCGAGTTCGCCGAAGCCGAAGTTGACGTGGTCGGCCACAGCAAAGGGGGGAGCGTTGCGGACAGTGTTGCGCGGCGGCCAGAAGCGGTTGGAATCGTCCATTCCGTGTCGACGGTCAACGCGCCGTTTCACGGCTCGTTTGGTGCGCTTTCGTGGCTCTTGTATCTGCACGATGCGCATGAATCGATGTCGCGCCATATGTGGTCCCGGCTCGTTCAGCGCCGCGTCAACGAGGCGGCCGCCAGTGTCGTCACTTCGCTCAGCAATTCGCCCGTTTTTTACGCTTTGTTGCCATGGAACGATGTGACACTTGGCGGGCGGCGGCAGCTGTTTGAAGATACGAGTCGCGGGCAGGTCGAACCACAGCCGTCCACTGAGCTCGATACCCAGATGCTCGTTGAGGCGTTCGTGGAGTATTATCGACAGGCTAATCCGGCGAGCCCGATTGGGCGGTTTACTTGGAACCCTCTCGTGGCAGCTCGGGCGCGGGCGAGCGCGCGTCGACTCGCGTCGCAAGAGGTTGCTGTCGACCGCTACCAAGTGTTCTACTCAACCGAGCAGGCGAATTCGCCGAACGGCCGGCTATCGACTGGCGGCATGCTTACATACGATGGACGGCGCCCGCCGCAGCTCCGCCCCGTCGAGGGGGACGGAACCGTCGACCTGATCAGTCTGAGAGGAGAGGGGATTCGAGGGATTCAAGAGAATTGCGCGGAGGTTCCCCCGGCGGCTGGCCCACCGAGGACGGGGCACGTGTCGGTGCTTCGTAACCCGAATTTGTGGCGAATGATCGTCGGAAATATCCGGCGTATCGTGCGCTAGAATTCGACCCGTTCCGGCTCAGCCGATTGGCGCCACGGGGCAGCAGTACCCCTCGTAGAGGAAGATCAGTCCTAGAATCAACGCGCACCACGACACTGCGGTTATCATCGACGAATTTGTAAAGCGGTCGATGTTCTTCGCGACGTGTTTGATAAACAGCATTCGGAACGCGCCAGAGATGAGCATCACCCACCCCAAGAGCGTGATGAGCACCGTCCAATCAGATGCCCAAAGGTTGTGGGTCGCGACGAGCCAAGAGCCGACGATCATCGGAAACAGCCCAGCCAATGCGAGAACAATCGGGTTGTCTTTCGCGCTCTTCACGGTCGACCTAACGAAGTCTCCATGAATGACCATCGCCAATCCGCGGATGGTTAACATGATTCCAAAAAACCGTGCCAGTTCAATTGAATAGGACGTCATGGTGAGCTCCAGTTCTAGTAACGTGTTGCGTTTGGATATACCGTTACATCACGACGCAACAATTATATTCAAATTATCTTATTGAAATACCCCGTATATCCACCCGCAATTGCGCGCAGTGTAGGGAAAGGGAGAGCTGTTCCTACAAAAGGCGACTGTCTATTTTTCCACGGCTGGACTAGAAGTCTGCATCGAGGCGGTATCGCGATCGCTTATATATATGTCGCATTTCGTGCCGCTGGTCTGGCTATCGATGCGAGGAGAACGTTATGAGTCCTTATAGAACAATTAGCCTATTTGTTGTCGGAGCAATCTGCGCAGGCGCGGCGCTCGCTGGCTGCTCATCAGAGGGGGCGTTTGAGCCGTCGGGCTCTGCGGGGGAGCCGGTCATCGGAGACGCTCGCCACATTTTCGATCCACCGCCGATCGTCGGCGGCCGCGGTCAACGATGCGGTGGGTTCGCCGGCTTTGTTTGCCCAAGAGGGCAGGTGTGCGTCGATGACCCATCCGATAATTGCGATCCAAATTTCGGGGGGGCCGATTGTGGCGGCTATTGCCGAGCGCGGCCGTGCATACCGGTCGTGTGCGCGGGCGGAATGTGGAATCCGCAAACATGCAGCTGCGGGTTTGAAGGGGAGCCTGGCCGCCCGATCGACTGCAGCGTGACCGGTTGTCCACCAGGGCAATATTGTACCACCTGCTGGTCGCCCGATTTGGTGTGCATACCAGTCGGAGCAATGTGTTAACTCCGTGACGGAATCCGGGCGTGCTCGCTATTCAAAAACGCCCGTACGCCTGGATCCCCCCGATCGTCGGCGCGATTTGCAATGTCGCCGATGTTGGGGTCGCTCTTGGCCCCCATATGTACCACCCCAGTGCTGTGGCGGCTCCGGCTAGGCCTGCACCTAGCGCTATGTTTGCCAATATTGCGTAGCGATCTACTGAGTCATTGTTCTTTTTGAGTGCGGCGCATGCATCTCCAAACTTCCCCTGATCGGATGGGACGTTTGACACGCATATCCCTGCGCTTCCGCCGTTGTCGCGGATTTGTTGCGCTATCGCGTCCGAGTTGTGTTGTGTCGCATCACGCGCGATGGCCCACCCGATGGTTGACGAGATCCCTACCGCGCCGACAGCCGCGCCGACCCATACCGGGATCATCGTTGCTGGGCCGCTCACCGATTCTCTCGGATGTGGCTCGACTTGCGTGACCACTAGGCTCTCGCGATCCCGAGCAGCGAGCGGCTCGCGTGGGCGCACGTTGTTATCGATCGGCCGAACCGGCAGCGCGTCGGTGCGCGCAATCTGCTCTCGCGCTAGGGCAATCGCTTTTTCGGCTTCATCGCGCTGCGCCTGAGTTGCATTCGGCGACTCGTCGAGGAATGTGCGGAGGTAGCGCGCGGCGTCGTGGCCGTGGCCGCTGCGAAGCGAGCTTAGCCCAAGATTTAGCAGGACAGCGGGGTGCTTTCGTATCGAATACGCCTGCAAAAACGCGGCGCGTGCCGCTTCGTAGTCGCCGCGGTCGTACGCTTCGACCCCCTCTTTGAAACGCAACCGGGCCGTCGGAATGCTCGCGTCTTCGCGCGCGCGCTCGGCGCTTGCGGCACGCGGGAGCGATGTTGTCGCTACCAAGCAGAGAAACGGCAATAAAATTGGGGCTCGCATCATTTGTAAGTTCGCTTCGGGAGGTCGATCAGAAAGGGTTGTCACGGACGATACCGCCAGTAGGCCGCGTCGGAGGCGCGGTTACGATCGGTGCGGCTGGCGGCGGAGCGGCTCTGTGGCGCCACTTTTTGCGCGGTATCGCTCTAACGTTTTCACGCGGTGCAGGCGCTGACGAGGGTGCGCTGTTGAGCGTGAGCGTCGGCGCGGTGGCTGCAGGCGGCGCGGGGCTTGCCGGTGGCAACGATTCAACTTGCAAAGCCGCATTGTTCGCAATGCTTTCCGACGCTTTTACCGCTACGCGCGGCGGTTCGCTCGCGGCCATTGGGGCGCTCGGCTTTGAGCTCTCGCGCCCCGCTTCTTGCGAGCGGTGCATTAACTCGTTCACCGCAAACGCGCTGATCACCGCGACCATTCCAAACGCGACCGCAACAACAAGTGGTCTGCGCCTCCGTGCCGGCGAAAAGGCTTCATCGAGTTGAATCGATGCCGCGATGGGCAATGCGGCCGTCGCCTCCGCTGCTGGGCCGTCCCACTGAATAATAATCGAATCGTCAGGCTCGCTCACCTCGACGCGCGGGGCCGGCGCGTGCGCTGCCGCCGAGTGCGCCTCTCGAAGCTCGCCTCGCGAAATGAGCGAAGGGGCGGTCTTCGTGTGGGGGTGCGATCCGATCTCCAGGTCATCCCAATTCAGCCCGTCATCTTCGCTGGCATTCGCCGTGCGTGGCGCTTCACGACGGCTATCGTGCGCCTGCCAAGTCGCTAAAAGCGAATGGGCAAACCGCTCCGACTCGTCGAACGGAAGCGGCGTTTCGTCAGCCGCTTCGCGACTTGGCGGATGGCCACCGTCGATGCGTCGCTCTTGATCTATACCAGCCTTGTCACTCGACATCGGGCAGACCTCTCGTCGCTGCCGCCCCCCACGGTAGCCCAGAGTCCGTGCCTATCACATTCGTGTTCGGAGGCACAGTGTTGGGCGCGATGCGTGGTACCGTGCGCCTGTGCACCTGTCACGAGCAGCGCGAGCCTCTCTGCGACGATTCGGCCTCGCGCTGCTCGCGCTGGGATGCCTCGCAATGGTGCCAACAGGTCGCCCAAAAGCGCGATCTGCGGCGGTCGACCGAACGAGAAAGGTCACGCGCGTCGCGATCGATCCGGGGCACGGAGGGAGTGACCCGGGGGCGACCGGCTCAACCGGTCTTCAAGAAAAAGACATCGCGCTCGACATCGCACGGCGAGCCGCCGTCGTGCTCGCACGAGTCGGCATCGACGTCATGTTAACGCGCGATCGCGATACAACATTGGCGCTCGAAGATCGCAGCGCGCGCGCCAATCAGTTCGGTGCCGATCTGTTCGTCTCGGTGCACTGCAACGCAAGCGATTACGTCGCGAAGCGAGGCGTCGAAACATACGTGCTCGACACCGTGAGTGATAGCGTCGCAGCGCGCGTCGCAGAGCGAGAAAATGCCGCAAATGGGAGCAAAAATGGCGAGTTGGGAGCGCTCCTCGCGAGCATGCGCCTCGTCGATCATCGAACGCGATCGACCAAATTCGCAGAGCTCTTACAAAAAGCATCGATCGCATCGATCGCCGATCGGCCGGGCGACACGCGCGCGGTCGATGGCGGCGTCCACAGAGCCGCGTTCAACGTCCTAGTGGGCGCGCAAATGCCAAGCGTGCTCTACGAAACAGGCTACTTATCAAACCCGGCCCAAGAGCGCCTCCTAGCCACGGTCGAGTATCGCCAGCGTTTCGCAGACGCAATAGCCAACGCAGTAAGAGCCTACCGAGCCGGCTTTTAGCGCCGTCGAGTTAAATGTTCGCCGGGGGGTCTTCCGGGAGCCATCGCCCTTCGCGCAACACAAACCGCGATTTGCCGATCGATCGCGCGACTTGAATCGAATGCGCTGGGTCGCCCGGTAGCGCAAGTGCGAGCGTTTCTCCGAATGCGTCGTGATGCGACACTAGCTCGGGGCAGACTGGCGCGAGGTCCGATGCATTGGCGAGCGCGTGCGCGCCAGCAATCGACGACACCGATGCGAGCAGTTCAAGCGTTCGCTCAGTTGGCGGAGCGAGTTGAACTTGTCCGCGGAAAAAATTGTCGAGAACATCGGCGGGTCGCGCCCAAAAACTCTCGGTTGTCTCGTGATTGTCGTGCGCCCCTGATTGCCCTGGCGGCGCCGACGTCAGAAAAAAGCGCGCATCAAACCGGCGCGATTCGACCGTCGGCGTCACCCACCGCGCGAACGGCACGAGCGCCGTAAGATCGAGCTTCAGCCCGTTCGCCGACAAATAGCCGAGGAGATCGCCCGAGACATTCGCGAGGTCGTCATCGGAGAGAGCGCGGCCCGTAACCGGAAGGAGCTTCGCCTCTTCGAACGCTTCGCGGCACGCTGCGATTGCGAGCGCCCGCAGCGCCGGTTCACCATCGGCAAATTCGAGACCGCGGCGACTCGGCGTTGTGCAGCAGTGTGACCACGCGGCGTCGCTGTCGGCACTATCGACTTTGCCGCCTGGAAACACGATGGCGCCGCCCATAAAACCGCTCTTTTCGTGCCGCTTTACGCAAAATACTTCGACCGCTGCGCCGGCACCCTCGCGCAGCACGATCAGCGTCGACGCATCTCTTGGCTCAACCAACGTTCATCCTCCACAATCGACCAGGTAGGGTTTGCCTGGCCACTATCGGCGCATTGACGACTCCACTCAAGTGCTGTGTCGACTTCGACAAGATGATCGGCCCGACCTGGTAGTTCGATCACGACGCTTCGAACTTTTAAATTCCGCATCGCGTGCGCCACGCTTCCGAGCGCCTGCATAAACGCATTTTTATCGAAGTGCGCGCGCTCTCCGGCGCCAAAAACGATCAGCTTATCGATCGGCCCCGACCACCCAATAGGAACAAGCAAAAGCTCGCCCGCCTCGCCGGTGATAAATCGCCGCCTTAAAAGCTCGCCAATTTTCCCCGAAAGGCGCCAATCGATGAGCCCTGCGAGCCCTCGCATCGGGCGAACGTCGCTCCAAAACGGGCATGCGAGAAGGTCGGCCGAGAGTCCGTCAAGTGCGCGAAGATCGCGGGGGATGAACCGAGTCTCCATGGCGCCTATGAGCGGTCGGTATCTTTTCGTCCGGTTGTTTCTGCGATCGTATTGAGCACGCCGTTCACGAATGCGCTCGATTCGGCCGTCCCGTAAGACTTTGCGAGCTCGATCGCTTCATCCAATATTACCGCTCGCGGCACATCGTTCCGGTGCAGGAGCTCCCATGCACCGAGGCGCAAAATGTTCCGATCGACGGCGGCCATGCGCTCGATTCGCCAGTGCGACGATGCCGACGAAATCGCTTTATCGAGCGCCGCAACGTTGTCGTGCACACCGACGATCGCTTCGTTTGCGTATTCGCGGCCTTCGACATCGGCCTCAAAATTACGCCAAAACAAAGCAGAAACTTGGTCGACCGTCGCGCCTGACGCTTCAATCTGAAACAGCATTTGCAGCGCCGCTTCGCGCCCCGAGTGGCGTGCGCCCATAGCGGCTACAGCCCCGCTTTCGTGAGAGCGCGCGCCAGCGACACCATCTCGATTGCGCCGAGGGCGGCATCCCACCCGTAGTTCCCGGATTTTGTCCCAGCACGCTCGATCGCCTGCTCGATGCTATCGGTCGTGAGCACTCCGAGCATGATCGGAACGCCGGTCGCGATCGAAATGTTCGCGATCCCTTTGGTAACTTCGCTTGCGACGTATTCAAAGTGTGGCGTCGCGCCGCGAATGACCGCCCCGAGAGCGACGATTGCGTCGAAATTTTTCGATTCAGCGACACGCTGTGCGACGACCGGCACTTCCCACGCCCCTGGAACGCGCACGATCTGTATGTTCTCAATTTTGCCGCCGTGCCGCGTGATTGCGTCGAGCGCCCCTTCGACAAGTCGGTCGACGACGAAGTGATTAAATCGGCTCACAATCAGGGCGAAACGGGCCCCTTCTGGGACAACGAGCTCCCCTTCAATAGTGCGCGGCTGATTCATCATCGACTGTCCTTCTTGTGAACGGCTCATCATTGGTCTCCTTGGGCGCGCGGACGCGCTTTTGTCGCTGATGGGAGCGGAACTCGCTCGACCAGCTCAAGGCCATACCCCTGAATCCCCGCAATCTTACCTGGGTTGTTTGTTAGCAGACGAATCTTGTTAAGCCCCAAATCGGACAGCACTTGCGCGCCGAGCCCAAGCTCGCGCAGCGTCTGCTCCCCATTTTTTTCGGAGGCCGGGCCCGATCGGAGCGCCGTGTAATGGGCCAGTTCGCCGAGCGTATTGCCTTGTGGCGGCAAATAGACGACGACGCCTCGCCCCTCTTCTTCGATCGCACTGAGGCACTCGCGCAGATGCGCGCTCCCTTCGTGCGCTGGGGCGGCGAAGGTGTCGGCCACCGTCGACCCCGAATGCACGCGGCACAGCACCGGCGCTTTGCCCGAAATATCCCCTTTAATGAGCGCGAGAAATTGCCGACCATCGATCGCCGTTTCGTACACAATCGCTCGCCAATCGGACGACGTTGCATCGACGTGAATCGTCTCGTCGGCGGCGCGCGACACGAGCCGCTCTGTCTGCAAGCGGTACTCGATCAAGTCTGCGATCGTCACGATGCGAAGCCCGTGCTTGCGCGCAAAAAGCTCGAGGTCCGGCATGCGCGCCATCGACCCGTCGTCTTTCATGATCTCGCAAATCACGCCGGCGGGGGTGAGATTTGCGAGGCGCGCGAGATCGACCGACCCTTCGGTCTGCCCGGTGCGCACAAGCACGCCACCGCGCCTCGCGCGCAGCGGAAAGATATGCCCCGGCGTGACGATCTCGGTGAGTTCACACGCCGGATTTGAAGCGATGCGAATCGTGTGCGCTCGATCGGCGGCGCTGATGCCGGTTGTCACGCCGCTTCGCGCCTCAATGCTCACAGTGAACGCTGTGCCGAGCGGCGGCGCCCCGCGCCCTGGCGAATGCATCATGGGCAGCCCGAGCCTGTCGACCTGTTCTTCCGTGAGTGTCAAACAGATGAGTCCGCGCCCGTGCGTCGCCATAAAGTTGATCGCTTCGGGCGTCACGAATTGCGCTGCCATGCATAAATCGCCTTCGTTTTCGCGATCTTCGTCGTCGACGAGAATCACCATTTTGCCGCGCGCGATATCACCAATCGCGCCGTTTACGCGCTCAACAAGTTTCGGATCGATAGAGTGTGTTTTTTGCATCAGTGTGCTCGTTTGCTGCCTATCGATAACCGCTGCGCTTCAGTCGCTCAAGCCAGGCCGCGTTGCTCGAAGCAGAACCAGACGACGCCTCACGACCACCGGCGGTAAGAATGCGCTCCGCATACCGAGCGAGCACGTCGACTTCGAGGTTGACCTTAGCGCCAACCGTCAGCCGATCCAGCGTTGTGCGAGCTCGCGTGTGCGGAATGATCATCACGGCGAACTTTTCGGCCTCGACGCGGTTCACAGTCAAGCTGACGCCGCTTACGGCGATCGAGCCCTTCGTCGCGATAAACGGAGCCAGTTCGATCGGGTAGCCGAATTCAAGTTCGACCGATCCATCGTTGCTTGCGTTTGCGCTTCGCGTTGCAAGCGCCCCCACCGCATCGACATGCCCCGACACGATGTGGCCTCCCATGCGACCCCCGAGCACCATGGCGCGCTCCAAGTTGATCGCGTCGCCAGGCTTTAATTCCCCTAGCGTTGTGCAACGAAGTGTTTCGGGTGACGCATCGACTTCGAAGTGGCCGTCGCCGATACGGTCGACTGTGAGGCAAACGCCGTCGACCGAAATCGACTCGCCGAGCTGGAGCGGTCCCATCGCACAATGTACGACAATGCGAGCTCCGCCGCGTTTTTGTTCGCGTCGGACAAAAAAACCGAGCTCTTCGACTAGTCCCGTGAACATTCTTTGCCGTTGTTAATGAGGTGGGCACCGCGCATAAAGATCGACTGACTCGCCGTCGCCGGTATGCCGCCGGCATTGCGGCGATCCGGTCGGTGCACGAATGGCTGATAATGTGCGGGCAAATGGTCGTTTCCGCAAGCATCGTCGCCGGTTGCGGGCCAAGCTATCACGTGATTTACGACGGCGATGCGCGCTTTGAGCACTGTTATGCGCTGGATGAGAATACGGCAGTCGGCCTCGCAGATCGCTGCACCTGTTGGGGCGACTGGATCGACCGTCGAACCGAGGCCCAATCGCACGATCGCGTCGAGTATGCCCTGTGGCGTTATCAAAGCTTATCGTCGGTCGGCGAAGGGGTATGCCGAGGAACCGTAGTGATCCAGGCGAGAAATTCGGCTGCTTCGGCTCCAAGCGTCCCCGAATCGCATACCACCGCGCCGGGCCCGACGAGCCCTTTCCAAGGGCCTCCGAAAATGTGTACGGCCCCATGAGTCGGTCGATCTTGCGAACATGCGTGATCGCGACGCTGGCGATTGTCGGTTGCACCGATCTTAGTCAGCCGCCGGCTCATATTGAGACTCCTGTGTTGCCGCTTACTCCCGTGTCGACGCATGACGCTTCGGGGAAGCGTCGCCCGATCGGGCGTGATGGTGGGAAGAGTAGGCGCTTGCCGGCAATCGACATCCCGATGGACCCCGCTGCCCGAACGGCGCTTTGGGGCCCTCAGCCGGCCCACCTGACCAACAACCAGTTGAGTCGTGCTCTCGGATTTCAAAATCTAGGAAATACTTGTTTTGCGAATGCCGCCACGAAATTTCTCTGGATCGCGATGCGTCAGAAAATTAACGACCTCGCGTACGAGCAAGAGCTGGAGGCAAGCGCGTTAGTCGCCGTCGAGGGGATGGATGCATCGGTCGACGGGATGGATGCATCGGTCGATCTGATGGTTCACGCGAAAGCGATGGTCCAGCCGGCGTTTCTGGCGCTGGTGAGCTCGCTCGATGAACATGATTGGACCGGGGCGCCGTCGCCGGATCAGTATACCGGCCTGCTCAACGAGTGGTTCGATGAAATGAGAGCCTACTTGTCGATTTTGAACGAGGGGCCTTGCCACGTGTGCCTGGCGCCGGGGTCAGGCTACCCGCTTCACATCGGTGTAGATCAGATCGATTCGGCTGAATTTCTCGTCAAAGCTCTCGCTCTTCTAGACTACGACGCGCATTTTCCAAGCATCCCGTTTATGAACGTGAGCGAGTTCGCCGACATAAAGAAGGCGAAGATTACGAAAGTTTGGGTACCTGGCGCGAGGGAGGCAGAGAGGATCGTATCGCTCCCCGCAACCGCAATTCGGACACGTTATGTAGGAAGCGTGGTGGCGCGAGAGACGATCGTAGCCCTACCCGTTAGTAGCGAGACAAAGACGATAGCCGACGCGTGGAAGATTTACATGATGGCGGAGGAGCTCAAAATTCCGCTTCGTGATCGGATACAGCAGCCTGGTAAAATCGAAATAAATCGCACGGTCGTGCCAGTCGCAGTCGACCCCATTCCGCGACAGGCGATTTTTTCGCTTAAGCGATACGCTCTAGGACGCAAAGTTAACCTTCCGGTCATCGCGTCACCACATCTCGACATCGATCTCTTTTCGCCTGCGACCAATGGTCCTGGTCCGCTCGTGCCGGCGAAAACCTTGTCGATGTCTCTCCGCGCTGTGATTGTGCATCATGGAGCGGCTGCTTATGCCGGTCACTACGTCGTGTACGTGTTCGACCAAGAGAGAAACGGTTGGTTTCTTCACAACGACTCGCAAGTTCTTGCGGTGACCGAGGCAGAGGTGCAAAAAGCGGTTCTCAACGACGGGTACATCTTTTTATATCGCGAGTGAGAGCTGATGAAGCTTCGAGTCGCCATTGTGAGTCTGCTCTTTTTCGTAGGCGCGTGCGATGAACCGCCAGCGAAAAAAAGTTCTTCGGACGCTCACTCTGACGTGACGATCCTCCCTATCTCACCGCGAACACCGATCGTCGACCCGCCGGTGCTGCTTGACCCTCCAATGCAGCCGACTGAAGTTCTCACCCGCGCCCTTCTGATTTCAAATGCGCAGCAGCTAGAGCGCGCCGGGGACTTCCCACCTGCATTCGTGAAATGGCTGATGGGGAAAGAGGCGGCGAGCGGCACGGCAATGGCGAACTGGCGCCCCGCTTTACCGACGAAGGACGAAAAGAGACTCGCGCAGCGCGAGTTGAACGAGCTTTTATCGACCGGCACGTCACCGCGGTTAAACGCCAAGCAGAAGGCCGGAATTGCGGCTTTGTTGCTCGGAATGTATGGAGACTACACCGGCTCACCGTACGAGTTTGCTCCGTTCACCGGTATGCCGGTGCCGAAGAGTTACAAAAACAAGTTCAATCTAAAAAACGGCCAGTGGACCGACGATTTTTCAATGGCGCTTTGTCTCGCCGCGTCGCTCGATATGAATCAGACGATTCATCCGCAAGCCGCGACGCTGAACCCCGCGATCACGCGCCTCTTGTTTCTCGCATGGTGGAACTTTGGGTTTTTGAACGCATCGTTCGTCCCCCCGTCGTTCGATGGTGGGGCAACTTTTGCGCACGCGAACGCGCATTCGTGGGGGCTCGGGGGGAACATCTCGAATTCATTTCGTGCGCTCCTTAGTTGGAACGACACCGCGTGGACGTCGGCGCGCGATCCGAACGGGCTCGACGACGGAAATGGCGGCCTGATGCGCCTAAGCCCCGTCGCGATTTATTTTGCGAGCGAAGAGCTTGAGGAGGCTGCCCACGAAGCGGCTCAACAGAGTCGACTCACTCACTTCGGTTCGCAAGCGGCCGATGCCTCGCGGCTGATGGCGGCGATTCTTTGGATGGGGATTAATGGCACGCCAAAAGACAAAGTGCTGAACGACCTAGGCCTCGCCGCGACGATTGCCGCGATCGGTCTACATGATCCACACGTGATTGCGCTAGCAAAGAGTACCGTTTATCAGCGTGAAAACTGGGATTGGAAGAGCGACCGCTATTCCTATCCAGCGAGTCGCGTTGCTGCCAATCCAGGTTACATCGGCGCGTATTCACTCGATGCGCTCGCGATGTCGCTTCACATGCTTTCGCACGCGCACAATGCGCACGAGGCGATCAATGCGATTAGCACGATCGCCGGGCTTGGTGGCGACAGCGACTCGGTGGCGGCGGTGCTAGGGCAGCTAGTGGGGTCGTTTTACGGAGCGCCTGCGCTGGCGATCGTCGGCACCGATGCGGCGATCGAACGTTACAAGAAAGCCGAGCCGAACATCATTCCTGCACCCGAGCGTTTGACGTCGATTCTGCGCGCGCTCGAAACGTACGACGATGGATACATCGCCTATCTCGCGCTCAAGATGGTGAGTCGTCTCGGCGACGGTCCGCACTAACGGGTCGATGGAGCGGGCGGGGAAACGGGACCGGGCCGGTTCGTGTGGGCTCATGTCCACTATTGAAAGTAACGCCTGCACGCGTTACCGTCGCGCGCGTCATAGTGACTGACGCGGCGAAGAATCGTTCGTTGCAGAAGGGGGGGGGCCACACGTGACTCGAAACGCTCGGAACGTTCCGTTCTGCCAATCGGTCGATTTAGGCGGTCACGCCGATATTATGCGAACCGCACTCGCCGGCGGCCACATGTCGGGGAACGGGCCTTCATCGAAAAAGTGCGAGTTTTTGCTTGAATCAGCGCTAAAAGTGCCTGTTCGACTCGTCTCCTCGGCGACCCACGCTCTGGAGATGATGGCGCTCCTTGCCCGAATAAAACCTGGCGACGAAGTTATCTGTCCAAGCTTCACCTTCGTTTCGACTGCAAATGCGTTCGCTCTTCACGGCGCCGAGATCCGGTTTGCCGACGTCGATCACTACGGGAACATTTCACTAAGAGACGTCGAGCGACTTATCTCGTCGCGAACGACGGCGGTGATCGCAACCGACTATGCTGGCGGATCGGCCGATTTAGATGCGCTACGGGAACTTTGCGAATCGGTTGGAGCGCACCTTTTCGAAGATGCCGCCCAGGCGATTGGCGGTTCGTACAAGGGCAGACCGCTAGGTTCGGTCGGCGATTTAGGCTGCTTCAGTTTTCATGAAACAAAGAACATAGGCTGTGGCGAAGGAGGAGCGCTCGTTATTCGAAATACAAGCTTTCTCGAACGCGCCGAAATCATCCGAGAAAAAGGAACCGACCGCGCTAAGTTCTTTCAGGGGCTTGTCGATAAGTATACCTGGGTAGATCTTGGTTCGAGCTACTTGCTATCCGATTTAAGCGCCGCTTATCTCTACCCACAAATTGTTGGTCTGGAACAAATAACCGCAAAACGAGGGGAGTTTTGGTGGAACTATCAGCGCGAGCTCCATCATATCTTAGAAGAAGTCGGCATACGCATTCTTGAAACGCCGGAATACAACAGCCAAAATTATCACATGTTTGGACTAACGTTTCCAACGCGTGAGCTCCGAAGTCAATTTATAGCTCACATGAGAGCGCGATCCATTTCAACGCCGTTCCACTATATTTCGCTTCACTCGTCCCCATTCGGCTCGCGCTTTCACCGACCCGAAGATGGCGAATTGCCTCTAAGCGAGCAATTTTCAAACTGTTTGGTTCGATTGCCGATCTATTTTAACATGCTGCCGGCAGAGCAAACATATGTCATCGAGGCGATTTGGGACTGGTGTCAAAAGCTTCGTGGCGTCGATCGAACTGTGAGTCAGCACCATGTCGAGCCAATTGCTAACTGACATGAGCACGTGGTCTTCGAGTTCCGCGACCTCATCAACTCAATGGCATCAGTCAATTTCGGTTGTTGTTCCTCTGTACCGCTGCGAAGCGTGCATCGTGGAGCTTTATCGGCGGCTTGTCGCTAGTCTTGAACCGATAGCCAGTTCATTTGAAATCGTTCTTGTTAATGACGGGAGCCCTCAAGACGACTGGAACATCGCGCGCAATCTCGCAACGCACGATTCGCGCGTTAAAGTGATTAACTTGTCGCGCAATTTCGGCCAACACCATGCCATTGCGGCCGGTATCGATTCTGTCGACGGCGATTGGGTCGTCGTGATGGACGGCGACCTCCAGGACCCACCGGAAGAAATTCCCCGGATGTTAAGAAAAGCGCGCGAAGGGCGGCATGACATCGTCTTCGGATGCAAACCGAAGCGAAGACACCATTTTTTTAAGCGACTTACTTCGCGCCTATTTACACGCCTTCTCGGCTTTCTTACCGACTCCGAGCTCGACAATTCGGTGACTCATTTCTCGATCGTGTCTCGCCAGGTGGCCCAAAATCTCCGCGCATTGAGAGAACAGAACCGTTCCCACGCATTTTTCGTCCAATGGCTCGGATTTGATATCGGCTACATCCAAGTTCAGCACGACGTTCGGTTTGCAGGGGACGGCAGCTACACCTTCGCTAAGTTGGTCAACTTAGCTCTCGGGCTCGCCGTCTCGTTTTCCGACAAGCCTTTGCGCATTACTATCGTGTTTGGCTTCACGATTGCGCTGCTCTCACTGATTTACGGCTCTTACGTCATGATTCGCTATGCGTTCCTCGACGTTACTGTCACCGGCTGGACGAGCCTTACTGTGTCGATCTACTTCTTAAGCGGTCTACTCTTCGTGGCACTGGGTGTTGTCGGGCTTTATGTTGGCCAAATTTTCGAGGCATCCAAACGAAGACCGCTCTATGTCGTCAAAGAAACGGTCAATTTGGGATTGGCCTCGACGCGTCCAGCAGACTCGAGCGAGAGTCGCGTGCAAGCGTGATGAACGCAATTCGGATCCCTATCGACAGCGCAGTACTCGGCGGAAATGTCGTCGCAATCGATGAAGTCTCGCGAAATGAAGATTTTGCGGCTTTTGAACGGCGCGTCATCGAGACATTTCATCCCGTATATGCGTCGTGCAAACTTCCGATCGATCAACTTGACGACATTCATCTGCTCGAAAAAAACGGCTTCGAACTGATCGAGTGCCAAATTCGATCCGCAATTGATCTCCGTTTGCCACTTGAAATGCGGCGCTCGCCCTATCGTTTCGAGCGCGTGACCACACGCTCCGAATTGGATTCCGTACTGGAAATTGCAGCGACAACATTTGTGCACGATCGCTTCAGCGTCGACCCGAAAATCGAGCGGGGCATTTCGGGGGAGCGCTACAGACGCTATGTAGAGCAGTCGTTTGCCTCCAAAGATGAAGATGTTTACCGGCTCTTCGACCCCGCGAGCGGAGCCACCGTCGCATTCAAGACACATCGAAGATTGCCAAATGGCGAGGCGCTCTTGCTCTTAGGCGGCGTACAACCGCAACTTCAGCGTTTGGGGTTAGGCGTTTTCAACACCTATTGTGAGCTCAACCAACTTCGCAATCTTGGCGTCCGGCGGGCGATTACCCATATTTCAGCAGGGAATTACCACGTTTTTAATGTCGAGATTGGCAAGGTCGGTTTTCGCGTGCTCACCACTTACGCTGTGCTGCGCAAAGTGTATTCGGCGTCATGATACGGGTCGGTCGGTCGCACGGTTATCGTCCCACGCTGTTCGTTCCAAGTGCGCCGCGATGATCGCTGCTAGTCCCGTAATTGTCGTGAACTGCGCATTCGAAAAATCGCGCGCGGAAAATGCGATACCAAATTGCTTTTCAGCGAATGCTGTCAGTTCGACAACATCAAACGAATCAAGCCCAGCGGCCTGAATATACTCGACGGTCAGCGACGGCGAGCATCCGGTTCGCGCTTCAAACCACTGCTCAAGTTCTCGTACGATTTCAGCAGATTTCATGATTGAGTTCGAATGATCATCGATTTCACTTCGCAATAGGTGCGGATGCCGAAGGTGCCAGCTTCGCGCCCCAGTCCCGATGCACCAAAACCGCCAACCGGCATTTCAGGAAAATTCTCTTGCGCCGAGTTTACCCACAGCCGACCCGCGCGAATTCGCTTTGCAACTCGTATCGCCCGGGAAACATCCCCGCTCCATACACATGCCGCGAGCCCGTAGATGGTGTCGTTCGCGACCGCTACCGCTTCATCTTCTGTATTAAACGCAGAAATCGATAAAACCGGCCCAAAAATCTCTTCTTTGCCGATGCGAGAATCGCGCGGAATGTTATCGAAAACGACAGGCGAAACAGGCGAACCGTACGGAAGAGCAGCGCTACCGCCATAGACAACTTCGGCTTCACGTTTGCCGAGATCAATAAACTCAACAACGCGACGATGTTGTGCTTCGGTGGCGGCGGGCTGGGTGAACGTGGCTGCAAGCGATGCGAGCTGTTCAACGAGAAGGCGCTTGAATTTCTCTTTTGCCGAACGCTCAATGATCAGTCGAGAAGTTGCGATGCAGCACTGCCCGGCGTTGTAAGTGAACCCGGAGATGACCGCCTGCACAGCTCGCTCAAAGTCAGCATCAGCAAATAGTACAACCGGGCTCTTTCCGCCGAGTTCGAGACTCAGACGTTTAAATGTTCGACTCGCGCGCTCCGCAACTCGACGACCGTTTTCAGTCGAGCCGGTGAACGAAATCATTGAGACGTCTGGCGACTCAACGAGCGCCTCTCCCGCTTCGTCGCCAACGCCAGTCACCACGTTGTAGACGCCGTCCGGCACCCCTATCCGGCGAAGAACTTCAGCGATCTGAAAGGCGGTTCCGGCGGCATACTCGCTCGGCTTCACGACCACTGTGCATCCAGCGGCCAGGATGAACGGAAGCCGTTCCGCAGCAACAAGAAACGGAAAATTCCACGGCAAAATAAGCCCAACCACACCGACGGGCTCAAAAAATGTCTGCCCCTCGAAACCGGGAGCCAGCGCCGGGTAAAGCTCCCCTCGAAGTGAACGCAACGACGCCGCCGCATATCGCCAGAGCGCGCACCCCTCCTTGACCTCGGCCATTGCGCCGTCGATTGGCTTTCCGACTTCACGCATAATGGTCCGCGCTAGCGCGTTGTCACTTTTTTCGAGCTCTATTCCGGCGCGTTCGATGAGCCGTGCGCGCTCGCTCGGAACCATCTGGCGCCATGCGGAAGATTCGAATGCGCGCTTCGCCGCTTGAACCGCATTAAGAGTATCGCCACGTGTCGCGCGCGCGTAAGTTGCCACCAATTCCTGAGTCGATGGATGGCGGCGTTCAAGTCGCTCACGTTCTGATGCCGCGACGACCTTGCCGTTGATAAAAAGCTCGTAAACTTCAGCGGAGTTGGGGGCCAACACTGTACTTATCCAAAAGATCCCGTTTTTTAATTTTCCCGATCGATGTTTTTGGCATCCACGGAACTGGAACAATTTTGTCGGGTCGCTCGATGTCCCGGAGGCCTTTTGAAAACAGCTCGTCGAAGACGGCCAAAATCTCCGATTCGGCGACGTCCTTCTGCGGAACATAGAATAGAGCAAGGCGACTTCCCCAAAACTCGTCAGGAACGCCAACCACCGCCACTTCGGTCACAAGCACATTTTTAAGCGCCAAGTCTTCTATGGCTTGGGTCGAGACAAACTCCCCTCCCTTTTTTAGGAGATCGTTTTCCCGCCCCGAAAAAAAGAGCAGCCCATTTTTTATGTAGCCCAAATCGCCCGTGTGAAAGAACCCTTCTGGGTCGGCCAACTTTTGAATAACCCCGCCGATTAGATAGCCTTTTGCCATAAAGGGCGTTTTTACAAGAATCTCCTCGGGCCCGCTTTCGCTTCCGGCGCGAATTTCAACCTCTTCGGACCAACCGCCCATTGATTGAAATGCGAGCGCATCCTCCCAGGCTTGCATCGTGATGGTCGCCCCTACCTCGGAAACCCCATAGCAATTGCGAAGCGGAACTTTGAACGTCGCCGCAAATCGCTCAGCGATCGATTGATAGAGCACGCTCGACGTTGAGGCGATCGATTGATATTTGGCGACGTGTTCCAGAACCGAATTGTCACGACGATACAGTTGGCAAAGCGACGCGGCCATCGTCGGCGTTAATGTAAGAGAATTGACGCCATGCTTCTGGGGGAGCTCCCAAAAACGGAGCATCGTCGATTTTGAAAAACGTGGACCGACAACAATCGTGGCCCCAACATGCAGGGGGGCCAAAAACATGTTGAAAAGCCCTGCCATATAGAACATCGGAAAATGGTGATAAACAACCGACGCCGAATTCAATCCCGACAATTGCGCAAACGCTTTGGCGCTCTCGGTGATCGATGCGAGCGTATGCACAATCCCTTTTGCCTGCCCCGTCGACCCGGATGAGAAAATTACGAGATAGTCTTCTTCTCTCTCTCCGGTGCCAAAGTCGGCCCGCGAAGATGGCTCTTTTTGAAGCCATTCGAGCTCTTTTTGGGTGACGGTCATCGCAGGTGAAAGCATCGACGTAAGTTTGGCAATCTGTTCTTTAGGCGTCGCTGGGTCGATCGGGCAGGCGACAAATCCGCCGATTGCGCATGCCAAATAGAGTTCGAGCAGCCGCTCCGAATTCTCCAACTGAACGAGAAGGCGGTCGCCCGCTTTGCAACCTGACTCGGCAAGAAGTTGCGCTTGTTTTTCAGACCTTTCCCAGAACTCGCGATACGTCACGGAACTGTTGTCCGGTAAAATTAAGAGATTTTTGTCTGCATTCGCTGCAAAAATCCGCGTCAGCGCTTCTAGTGCTGGCGTCCTGTGCATCGCTCGCTCCTCGGCGCCACACGAGCGCCTGTAATCGCTTCAACTACCACCCACGCGTCATAGAAAAAAGTCATAGTCGTCGACCGAGTCGGTCCCCATGCCCTCAGCAGCCCATTTTTCTAAAAGCTGGTTCGTGGGGTGACGGATACAGTGAAACTGGCAGTGAATGCTTGGATTGACTTTTTCGACAACCAATCGCCGTTTTTCGCCATTCCACACCTGCTGCATGCTGTCGTTGTTGATATCGCCAACACTCATATTCCCGTTGCCACGATGGTACGGACAGACGTAGACCCCACTTGGCGTGACGACGGTACGGATTTCAGACACAAGACAGCGCGTATATTCCTTCTTCTGCGTAGCGGCCCCTCGCAACGCTTCGTTGAGCGTATACGGCGATACAATCCGAAATGTGTCGCTCGCCAAATGCTCAATCTGCTTCATTTGATCGCGTACAATCTCGTTTAGATCGTTCGATTGATTTTGCAAAAAATGCATCATGTCGAACGACGGCTTCACTTCAAAGTAGTCGCAATTAAGCTCTTTCGCTAAACGGGCTGCTTTCGCGATATCGTGCGCATTGGTAACGACCGATGGCTTCGCCAACTTCGACAATCCAGGATTGCTGGCCGGCTTTTGGAGCACCAAAAACGAATATCCGAATTTCGTTTTTTTAATTTTTCCGAGAGCGCGCATCCCTTCGATGACTGTCGAAAACATCGAGCTGCCGTTGGGCGCCGGGCGAAACTCTTTGAATACTTCGTCTGAACCTGCATCAACGGAAATGCGTACCCACTTCGTCTTATAAGCCAGCCGCTCAAGGTGACGCTTCATTAGCGTCCCGTTGGTTGTTAGGCCAACATGAATATCGTTTTCATAAAAGTAGTCGACAAGTGTCCCGAATTCGGGGTGAGCCATCGGCTCGCCACCGCCGATCAGAACAACGGCGCGAACGCCCATTTCTTTAAATTCACGAGCCAACTCTTTGATCCGCTCGCGCTCGATCCCGCCTTGATTAAGAAGATTCGCGCTTATGCAGTCGTGGCACGCCAGGTTACAGGCTGTAGTGGGGTCCATTTCGATGACCCACGGATTGACCGCGCCGGTCTTAAAATACTCCCGCACCCGTTCACGAATACTCGTTTGGTGTAACTTACCCTGCAACGAGAGCTCAGAACCTTTCACGTCAATCCCCCTTTAGTACAAGCACATCACGTGCTCCCGCCGCCGCACCAAAGCATCGCAGCGGATCGCTTATAACCAGCGATGCTATTGGCTCCACGTCAGTAAACGCAATATCGAAAAGAAGGTTCGCGGTTCGAGCGAAGGTTCGAAAGTCGAGAGGCGCTGCTACGTCTTGTATTTTCAAGACGCACCAATATCTTGGAGCAAAGATGAACGGAATTTTCAGAAACCCAACCGCTAGTACTTTGACCGGGTCGTTTCGACCCGATCAAAGTACTGTGATTAAGTTAACGTCATGAGAAAAAAACTGCTGAAATTGACCAATCAAAACCCGGTTTCATCCCCGCATGAACCGGGTTTTGATTGGTCAATTCGTGTGGGTCGAAGGACTAGATGGCGAGTTCTTCTATTGCGGTTCGTTGCTGTCACGTTATTCAGCACGGGTGTTATTCGCTTTGGAAGGGCGTTTATTGCCGGCTTTTCGTATCCTCCCCAAGGGGATTTTGCGGCGACGTGGCCAACTTATTGGGCGTGGCGAATTAATCCTGAGTTCATACTGCAAAATGAGATCGGTCTCCAATGGGACGCAAGTCGTAGCCGCGAATTATGGAGTTACGGACCGGTGCTCCACTTTATTGGGTATCCACTTTTATACTTAAAGTCATTTCAGACGGCATTCAATATCTGGCTAATCGCGACAGCGTTATGGCTAATTGGGTCGATGGCTATATGGTATAAAATTTTGATCATCCATCGACGAAAACATTTCGTCGCACATTTCATGCTGTTCGCGTCGATATGGCTCAACTTTATGCCGACAACTGAGGTGTTAACTCTTCGGGTCATCGAAGGCGGCGAACTCTTTGCGCTCTCTCTCGCATTTTTATTTTTATCAAGAGATCAGTCGTATCGCTCAGGCTTCTTTTTTGGCGTCGCGACGATGACGAAGTTCTTACCAGCGATATTTTTGCCTCTGCTTGTTGTTAAACGCCGGTGGAGAACATTGATCTCTGCGGTAGTCACAATCGGTGTTCTCGCCATCGTTGCCCAAGTTACGCTCGGCTGGGAAAATAGCATGTTAGTTCGGTTGCCTCCTGTGGGGATGGCGAACTCTTATATTGACAATCAGGCAATAAACGGATGGATAGCTCGATTCTTTACCCACCAAGGTCCGTCTGACGTCGCTTCCGGTATTCCGGCTGTATATGCGCCACAAACAGCGCAGCTCGTGAGTCGAGTTATTATCTTTTCAATTCTAAGCTCATACGCAATACTTTTTTACGTTCGCAGACGATCGATGGACGTGTATCTCGCAGCGGCAATCCTGTCTGTGATTATGATCGCCGTGATTCAGCAAAATCATCCTCATTACTTGATATTTCTGCTTGTCCCATATTCGATCTGTTTTGCCGAGGTTTTGAATTGGGGTGAGCACTCGAGGCCACAGCGCATTGGGTGGGCGGCTGTTGTTGCGCTTTCTTACGCTCTAACCGGTATTTTATTTCCCGTATCGTTGGTAAATAAATTCATAAATGGCTTTATTGCAATGTGGGAGTTTTATTCAGTTCCCGTTTACGGGTATCTAATATTGTTGGGCGCCCTAACGTACCGATTGCTTCAAAAAAGCGCCGTCACTTCGCGCGAAACGATCCCCGCATCAACTGAAATCGCCGTCGCCTAGACCAGCATGACAACCGATCGCGTACCCTTTCACGTCTCCGCGTTTGCGCAACTTGCAGCCGCAGAGGCAAATCATTGGTGGTTCCGCTCACGAAATCGGGTTTTGCTTTGGGCCATTGCGGCGAATATTAAAGAGTTCTGGGCATTTTTAGAAATCGGGTGTGGGACGGGGTTTGTGCTGGCCGGGGTACGCAGCGCGTATCCTAATGCTCAGCTATTTGGCGCGGAGTATTTTGAAGAAGGGCTGCGTTTCGCGCAGGAACGCATTCCGTCAGCCGCGTTTAGGCAGTTGGATGCTACCGAACTGGCTGAAGTGGCCACCTACGACGTGATCGGCGCTTTTGATGTTATTGAGCATATTGAGCAGGACGAAAAGGTACTGACGAATCTTGCTCGCGCGCTCAAACCGCAGGGGGCGCTCGTGATTACCGTGCCCCAACATCGCTGGATGTGGTCTATCGTGGACGAGCACGCTTGCCATGTTCGTCGTTATATCCGGGCAGAACTCGTTGAAAAAGTGAAGCGCGCTGGCCTGCAAGTAGAATACGTAACCTCGTTTGTAAGCATCCTGTTGCCGCTTATGTGGTTGTCGCGCCTGCGTGCACGTCCCGGGACCAACGACCCGATGCGCGAATTCCGCCTTTCGGGTTGGCTGAATTGGGCCCTAGAAGTAGTCATGCGCGTCGAGCTAATTTTACTGAAAATGGGGGTGCGATTTCCGGTGGGCGGATCGCTTTTGCTGATTGCGAAAAAAGATGCGGCGCGATCATGAAGTTTATGAAATTAAAAATCTGATGATACAGTCGCCGGCCGATGGCAAAGCTTCCACGAAAAAAGCCCGCACCTCCTCCTCAAAAGCGCACTCGGGTCACCCGGACTACTCGGGTCGCATGGGCGATTGCCATCGTATCGGTCGTGCTGTTTGCCGTTGTCGCTGGTTCTGAGCGACTTTCGCAGCACACATCGTTCAATCACTACGCGCTACTCGCCGATGCATGGCTTCACGGCCGCCAGGATTTAGCGAACGGTCCGCCAGCGTATACGATGAACAACGATTTTGCGCAGTACGGTGGCAAAACGTTCATCAGTTTTCCGCCGTTTCCAGCGGCCGTGATGCTTCCGTTCGTTGCGATTGCCGGCGGCCCCGAGCGATTTTGCGACGGCCTGTTCATTGTCTGCGTGGCGGGGCTCGGGCCGATGCTTCTTTTTTTAGTGCTCGAGAAGCTCCGTGCGACCGGCAAGAGTTTGCGCAGCGAGCGCGACAATATCGTGTTGGCGCTGTTATTCGCATTTGGAACAAGCTATTTTTTCACCGCGGTCGACGGGACGGTCTGGTTTGCCGCACACATCGTCGCGGTCGTCGCTTGCGGCGCGTATATTTTTTTCGCGCTCGACGCCGAGCGTCCGCTCTTGGCGGGGGTTGCGCTCGCTTGCGCGTGGACAACGAGGCCGGGGCTTCTTCTCGCGGCGCCCCTTTTTTTGCTCGAAGCGCTTCGTGTCGCGAGTGCGGCGAAGCCGGGGACAAACGACTCAATTCTGGAGCAGTTTCGCCAGCGCCTGAGCCGCGTTGATGGTCCACGTTTCATAAAAATGTGTGCGCTATTTGCGATTCCACTCATCATCTCATTTGCCATCGCATCGTGGATGAACTCGAGTCGATTTGATAATGCGAGCCCATTCGCATTTGGACACGAGCATCTGGCGATTCGGTGGCACGGACGCATCGAGCGATGGGGGCTCTTTGGCTATCACTACCTTTCAAAAAATTTAGGAATAGTCCTCGCCAACTTGCCGTGGTTTCGGCCGGGCGATGTCGCCTCTGGCCCGCCGTTTCAAATTAATGAACACGGGCTCGCGCTCTGGTTTACGACGCCGATTTATTTGTGGGTTTTGTGGCCCAAAAAGTTCGATTTTCTGTATGCGACGTTCGCTCTTTGCGCGATTTTATGCGCGTCGCTTGATCTGCTTTACCAGAACAGCGGGTGGCGGCAGTTCGGCTACCGGTTTTCAAACGACTACGCGCTCTTCTTGTTCGTGCTCTTGGCGATAGGAGCGCGCCCGTTTGGTCGGTTCTTTCAAGCCGCAGGCGCGTGGGCCGTCGCGTGGAATTTGTTTGGGGCGATGACGTTCGACAATCCAAAATACAACGCGTTTTACTACCGCGAGGGGACGCAAAGCGTAGTCTTCCAGCCCGACTAGCACTACTTTGACAAAAAAGGGCCCTCTCCCGCTTCGCGGAGAGCAGCGGAATAGCATCCTCTCCCGCTTCGCGGGAGAGCAGCGGAATGGCATCCTCTCCCGCTTCGCGGGAGAGGGAAAGCGCGACGAAGTCACGCGAGGGTGAGGGCTCAGGGATCTTAAATTCACGTACAAAGATCTAAATCGAAGCAACCCCAATCGGGTCCCGCCCGATGAAGTGTCATGGAGGTCAGTCAACAGTCACGGCGGCTTCGGCGCGAAACAACGACTTACCATCATGGTATCGCGCAAACGCCAACGCGACTGCCGATGTTGATGACGTCGTTCTTGCCATTCGTCGAAGCTTCCATCTGTGCGGCGCTTCATTGAATAGCGCTTGGTCGACGGGTGTTCTTGTGCGACGGGCGCGAGCCCTCACCCTCGCGTGACTTCGTCACGCTTTCCCTCTCCCGCTTCGCGGGAGAGGGGTGCCCCCCATCTCTCGCGCTTGCGGCGTACTACAACAGATCGAGCGCGTGCGTGTATGCCTTTGAAGTGTCGCGTTCGACGCGGTCGCCGTGCGCGACGATGATGCTCGCGATATCGCGCCGCATCGCCTGCTTCTTAATAAAACTACGAAATTCATTGTGACTGCACAGAATTCCGATCTTTCCGAGCCGTGTCATTTTGAATCCGCCGGAGCTTCCGATCCATTTTAGGATTGTCCCGGAAACCCCTGGGAGATCTGGAAGATTGAAAAATGCATCGGTGTAGACTTGGACGAGGCCGCGGTCGGTCTGCACTTCCATCACCGACTCATCGGCGCGAAGCCCATCAATGCGCGTGATCGTGATCGACGGGGGTAGTGAGCCGAGCGGCTCAATATTCGGAAACTTTCGTCGAACGATCTTGGCGACGAGCGGCAACGCGCAGAGCGTCGCGCCGGGATAACGCGCTTTCATCGCTCCTCCGTCGATATCGTGAAAGCGATTGGGAACAAAAATCGTTTGCACTTTGCCAAGCGCGTCGAGTTCGCGAAATCCGGCGTCGCTCAACATAATCGCACTGTGAATAAAGAGTGAACCGGTGTTCGGATCGCGCACGATGACCATGTGGCGGCCGATCGGCATGCGCGGAATTTCGCCGCGAACGACCCAGAGGTTTTCTGCAAGCTTTTCTAGAGGTCCGTGTGCAAGAGGCATGGGCCCGCATTTACCCCGCTTTCGACACTCCAGCTAGCGGTTCGCTTTCGTGACGACGACTCGAACATAATAATGCGAGCAGCTGCTGTTTTCGATCGTCAGCCCATCTTTGCTCACGAGCGAAAAAATCGCCACGTTTCCCGCCCCCATCGTGAAGTTGTCGCTTGGGTGAGCGTTCGGAGTTTTTGATGGGCTGATATACGCCGTCATTTCAATCGGCGGCTGTCCGTCCAAAAAATCGCTGATCTGAATGTGCATGACCCGACGCGGCGGGAAGGGGACCCACTCGTCGTCAATTGCCGACGACTCCCACATATTTCCGAATACGTGACCGCGATATGCCATAAGCGGGTCGGCCGTAACGGTCGGCCCGTAGTCGGCGGCGCTGTCTGCGCAATTTTCAGCGTAGCAACCGACAGCACCGGTCGACCCGAATGTCGTCGCCGCAAAGAGTGAAAATAAGGCTAATTTTATAGGTAGTTTTGCAACATCCGGAATCGGTTTACGCATCAAGAAGCTCGGCGGCGTGCAGTGCGTGATAGGTGAGAATCATGTCAGCGCCGGCGCGACGGATCGACGTTAGCGTTTCGAGAACAACGCGATCGAGGTCGAGCATCCCCGCGGCGGCGGCGGCGTGCAGCATCGCATATTCTCCCGAAACGTTGTAAGCGGCGATCGGAAGAGTGGTCGATTCACGCACGCGCCGGACGATATCAAGATACGGGAGCGCTGGCTTGACGATCAGCATGTCGGCCCCTTCATCGATATCGAGTGCGATTTCGCGAAGCGCTTCGCGCGTATTTGCCGGGTCCATCTGGTAGCTGGCGCGGTTGCCAAATTTTGGCGCGCACTCGGCGGCATCACGAAAAGGGCCATAAAATGCGCTCGCGTATTTGATCGCGTAGCTCATCACTGGCATCGACTCGAAGCCGTTTTCGTCGAGCCGCTCCCTCACGGTGCCGATGCGCCCGTCGAGCATATCGCTCGGAGCGACGATATCGGCGCCTGCTTTTGCGTGCATGAGCGCGATGTCGGCGAGCAGCTCGATTGTTCGATCGTTGTCGACGTCGACCTGCCCGTCGCGCCGCGTGTGCAAAATGCCGCAGTGACCGTGACTGGTGTACTCATCGACGCAGACATCGGTGATCACGACGAGCTCGGGAGCAGCGCTCTTGATCTCCGCGATCGCGCGGGCGACTGGACCATCAGGATCGCAGGCGCTCGTGCCGAACTCGTCTTTTGTTTTCGGAAGCCCAAACAAAAGTACGCCACCAAGCCCACGCTTGACCGCGAGGCGAGCGATCTCACCCGCCATGCGAACTGGCAGCTGATCGACCCCCGGCATCGTCTTAACAGGGAGCGGGGAATCGAGCCGCTCGTTGAAAAAGAGCGGCCATACCAAATCGGATGGGGCTACGGTGGTTTCGCGCACCAGGCGGCGAAGGGCCGGCGTGGCGCGTAGTCGACGAGGGCGAACGACGGGAAATCGCATTTGGCGCGATTAATAGCACGCCTACAGACGAATGCCCGACGTTCGCAGGCCTAGCGGCCCCAGTACTACTCGTCGTCGTCGGCCTCTATGTCATTTACGCTCGGGAGCTTTTTGATCTCCAATCGAGACAGCTTCCATGCTCGCTGAACGATCCAGGAGAGGGAGCGGTCGAGCCGCGCGGCCTCCTCCTTGATCTCTTGGAGCATCGACTCGGGGAAGTACAAGCTCTGTTTCCGCTTGTCGGTCTTGGACTCTCCCGCGCGCAAGTTCGACATCGACTCTTTTTCTCCAATAGCCAAGGTAACCTCCCTCATCGAACTCAGTGGCTCGCACGCGTGACTCCATGTGCGGGCAATTAACGATCTGAAACGACAATATCAGCCCAGAGGCACACGTCGCTACGAGAAATGACAGCGTAGGTGGCAACGTTTGGTAGCCTCGATGCGTGCTATCGAGGAACATGAAGTCACGCAAGTCGCTAAAAAATAAGCCGTTTGTGGCGCCGCGGCGTTTCCCCACATTTGGAGGGGGCATCCGCATCTGGAGCATAGATCTTTTGGCGATTGTCGCGGCGCTTCTATTTTTGGCCCCCAGCGCACACGCCGCCGCGCCAGAAGAAAACGCCTACGCGTCAATCGCACAGTTGGCGCGCGTGCTCGTTCAGATCGAAAATCGCTACGTCGATGCGGTCGATCGATCGCGTTTAGTAGATGGGGCGATCAGAGGAATGGTAGCGGAGCTCGATCCGCATTCGGTGTATTGGACGCAAAGCGAATACGAAGCGTTCAAGAGTGAGCAAAAAGGGGAATTTGCAGGGGTTGGTGTGGAGCTTGATGCGCGAGGAGGCGGGCTGATCGTCATCGCGACGATTCCGGGAGCGCCCGCAGAGCGGGCAGGGGTAAAGCGAGGCGACCGTATTGTTCGCGTCAACAGCACCGACGTGAGCGGCGGAATGCCGGTCGACAAGCTTGCAAAAAAAATGCGCGGCCGGGCCGGAACACCGGTGAAATTGGCTGTTATACGCGACGGAAAACCGCTCGTGTTCGATCTCGTGCGCGAGATTGTGCATCTGACAAGCGTCACATCGAAGATGCTCGATGGCGGAGTTGGCTACATTCGGATCAAACAATTCTTATCGACGACGCACGCCGAATTTGTCGCGGCAGTTAAATCGCTGATGAAAGCGAACGGCGGCCCCCTTAAGCGAATTGTGCTCGATTTGCGCGGAAATCCAGGCGGATTGGTGTTCGAATCGTCCGAAGTCGCCGACGAGTTTTTGGATGCAGGCGATATTTTTTCAACGCGCCATCGCGGCGTCGTGAACGAGAAAGTATCGGCGCGCAGAGGCGGCCTACTAACCGGGGCGCGAGTCGTCGTCATTGTTGACGCATGGTCAGCAAGCGCCGCGGAGCTTCTAGCAGCGGCGCTGCAAGATAACGATCGCGCGACCGTCGTAGGAGAAATCACATACGGCAAAGGGACGGTGCAAGCGACATATGAGCTACCAAACGGCGCCGCAGTAAAATTAACAACCGCGCGCTACTACACGCCATCAGGCTTCCCAATTCACGGTCGAGGAATAACGCCTGATGTTGCCGTCGAAGTGCCACGAACCGGCCTAGTACCAACGCACGAAGCCGACACAGAAGGGCATCTAGTCGTAGAACCACAAGCCGACGCAGGCGCCCCCAAAGCGCGACCCAAAATAGCAGTGCCAAAGCGCCAAGGCGACATAGAGCCAATGCTCCACATCTCAGAAATACCGGCCAATCCAGCATCGTCAAACGACGCAGCCCTACGCATCGCCTACGCGATCGCACTTGGTAAGTAGCTGTTGCCTTGTACCGGTTAGCCCGTAGCGAGCTATCGCGTCGCCGCGCTCGCGCCGACACTAACTCCTTGCACAAGCGCTTCGAGCCATGTCTTTGGGCGGTCGCTTGTAACGTCGCCCGCTGCGAACAGCCATTTGGCGTTTAGGACTTCGCCATTTGGTGACATCAAGATTCCGCACTTTTCGAGCGTTGGCTCTCGTTCAAATGGCCATGCTAGCGATTCGGGGGCTATTCCGGCGCTTGAACCGGGGATTTCTTGCGGCCTGCCGTGCATGCCGATGATGAAATCGCCTTGAATTGTCGAGTGGAACGTTGTTGGTGAAAATTCGGCAAGTTCGGACGCCGCTCGCACTTCGCCGGGCTTGTACTCGAGTCCGCCGCCGATGAGTCCGCCGCTTGCTACGATGACTGCGTCGGCTTCGCGCGTCTCTTGTTGCTCGCACTCGACTCGCCACCCTTTTTCGAATGGCGTGATGCGCTTTGCCCATGCCGTTCGCATTTGAATACCGGTCGACTTGAATGCCGCATCGCGCGCCGCTTCAAATCGACGCCCTGCTGCTCCGCCGACGCCACCGACATGCTCGCCGCATGGAACGCCGACAAGCGCTGAAAGCTCGGTCGCGCGTTCGTGCCCTATACCGAGCCACGGCGGCATGACGACCGCCCCGATCGGTAGCCCGGGCCCCGCAGTCGCCAACGCTTCACGAAGCCGTGACGCTAGCCAGCTTAGCCTCTCGCGCGAAGCGTGAAGCTCCGCCATTTCGGCGTCATCGAGCGAGCGCTCCGAATCGATCCGCGAGAGCTCCGCTTCGATCCCAACAAATTCAACACCGCGCGCTTTTGCGAACGCCGATGCCCCCCACGATTGCGCCAGCCACTTGCCAGCGGCGGCGCGCGGGTGCTCAGAAAACGGCACCATGACTCGGCACTTTTGGAGCGACGCGAGATCGAGGATCGCGCGATCGCGCCCCCCCGCCGACCTCACCACGCCCGAACTGTGCGCCACGACGCAGCGCTCTGCGCCGATTGCATAGGCGCCGAGCGAATCGAAAATACGTTGCTCATCGCCGCTTAACGCGCGAGCTTTCACGTCGCCATTGAGTCGATCGCTCAGTTCAAAATCGAGAACGCCAGTCGCAATAACGCTCGCACCTGGAGCGCCACACAGAACTTCGACCTCGGCTCCACGCGCGCGGGCCGATAGCGCCGCGGCTGTTCCGGCGATACCGCCGCCGATCACTACAATTTTCACGCTTCATCCTCCGTGCCGAGCGATGAGCGCATCGATGCGATCGCAGTCGCCTCTTGCCGCGCCTGGTCGACCCCCATCGCCACAACACGCGTTTTCGCTTGCCGCGTCAAAAACGCTCGCGCCTGTTTCAGTGCCGTTTGCGGCGAGAGTTCTCGCTCTTCTGCCACGATCTGTGCACATCGCGCGGCGCAGCGCATCCCCCCGCACGCGCCTAGACCTAATCTTGTGCGCCGCGCGACGTCGTCGACCGTCTCCGCCATTTCTTCGCAGACGACGTATCGTATTTCTGCAGCGGTGACCGGCTCGCACGGGCAGACAACTTCGAGTTCCGACGGGTGACGGGCAATACGCTGTAAAATAAGCTCAGCGCGCGATCCGTGACGATAGACGAGCCTGCGCGCGAGCACCGGATCGAGATGGTTCGCGTCGGCAATCGCTAGCGCGTCGAGTTGCCGATCGCCCCCGGGAAGCGAACGCGTGTGCGTCGTACAAACGCTCTTCGGCGCGAAGTCTTTCGCGAGCATGTCGCTCATTTCTTGCGAAAAAACGCGGTAACTCGCAAGCTTTCCGCCGATCATTGAATAGACGCCAGGCGCGCCGTCGCTCGCGTGGTCGATGATCATGTGCTCGCGCGAAAGCGCGTCTTCGTGCGGCCCGTATTCGTAGAGCGTTGGCCGGACGCCTGCGTACGTACCGATGGCGCGCGCTTGGCGAATCGACGGGAACGTGTGGGCGATCCCCTGCACCAAATAGCGAACCTCTTCGCTCGTTGCTGTCACATCGTTGAGGTCGCCGTAATAGTCGTCGTCGGTCGTCCCGATGATGCTGACATTTTGCCACGGCTCCAGAAAAATCTGACGCCCATCGATCGTGCTCGAGACGATCGCGTAGTTTGACAGACGTCGATCGTAGACAACGTGAATCCCTTTTCCGGGGCGCACACGCACGCGATCGGTTGCGATGTTCCCGAGTGCCGCGGTGAGCGGCCCCCACGCGCCGGTCGCGTTCACGACGGCGGCGCACGAGATGCGCACGCGCGTGTTATCGATCACATTGCGCGCGTGAACGACATAGCGCGCAGTAGTAGCCGGCGCTTTTGCATCGACGCCGCCAATTTTTGCGATCGACTCAACGACGGTGTGAACATGAACACGCGCGCCATTTTCGCGCGCATCGAGCGCGTTGATTGTGCAGAGGCGCGAGCCGTCGATCCCCCATTCGTCGAATGTGATCGCGCCGGTAAACGCTCCGGCGATCCCTGGCTCGAGCTTTGAAATATCTTCTGCTTTGATCCGCGTGTGAGGCTCGCCGCGCTTCAGCGGCTGGTAGTCGTCGTACGCGCGAAAATAGGCGTCGAGCAGCTCCATCATCACGCGCCCTTTGCTGCTCGAAGCTACCGGCATCAAAAACGGGATGCGAAAGAGCAGGTGCGGCGCAATCTTTTGAATGTACCCAGAATCGAGGCATGCCGACTCGGTCACATTCGGGTCGCTCGACAAATAGCGGAGCCCGCCATGAATCATCCCGCTCGAATTGCCGCTCGCACCGAATGCAAAATCGTGACGCTCGACGAGTGCGACGCGCAGACCTCGAAGCGCTAAATCGCGCGCAACGCCGGTGCCGTTAACGCCGCCGCCAATGACGACGATGTCAACCGCCTCGTCAACTGAAACTCTGTCGTCGGTGAGCATGAAACTGCAGCTACCCCTTTACGCGAATCGAATAGGCGAGCTTCGCTACGCTCTTCAGCACGTTCGGTACGCGCTTAAACAGGTTAATCGACGGTGGCCGCTTTTCAACGATTCTCACAGGAATCTCTTTAATGCGAACGCCGCTTCGGTCGGCTCGAATCACAAATTCGCTGGCGAACACATCTTTTTCGACCAGGCAGGCGCGCGCTGTTTCGACGAGCTTTGAGCGCCGAAACGCTTTCAATCCGTGCGTGTCGGTCCCTCTGAAACCGAGCAAAACTTTGAGCATCGACGAATAGGCGCGGCTTGCCACGTTACGAATGAACGGGCGATCGTCGTTTGCGCCGTCTGCCAGTTTCGAGCCGATGACCAAATCGGCCTCGTCTCGCTGCAAAATATCAATCGCCTTTTTGTGAAACGCCGTGTCGCACAAATCGATCTCTTCGCAGATGACGTATTCGCCGCGGGCCAGAAAAATCCCCTGCTTTAGCGCTTTTCCGTAGTTTGGCTCGCCTAGGCTAAACGCGATCACTTCACCGTTTGGCGTGCGTTGCGTGCTGAGCTCGTTGGCGATGGCGACGGTTGCATCTTTCGAGCCGTTTTCGGCCAGGATGATCTCGTACTGCCAGCCGAGGTCATCGAGCCGACTCCGCAGCTCGGCAACCGCTGTTTTTAGGATCGCTTGTTCGTTGTAGATGGGGATAACGATTGAGATGCTCGGGCGTTCCGGCATTGCGTCTTAATCCGATTATATAGAGAGCCGCGGGTGAGCGCTTGTTGCACGCTGCTCGCGTTAATACGTTAGAGTGAGCGACTTCGCACGCGCGGATTGCCGCACACATGTCGGAAAAGGAGAGAAGCATGGCGGACGGGCTTAACAAGGTGATGCTGTTTGGAAATCTTGGGGCAGATCCAGAGCTGCGGGTAACGCCCGGCGGCCAAGCGATTTTAAAGCTGCGCCTAGCGACGACCGAGTCGTACCTCGATAAATCAAACACACGTCAAGAGCGAACCGAGTGGCATTCGGTCACGGTGTGGGGGAAGCGTGGCGAGGCGCTAGCAAAAATCCTAACGAAGGGGATGAAGGTCTTTATCGAGGGCGGCTTACGAACAAGCAGCTACGAAAAAGAGGGGCAGAAACACTACCGAACCGACATCGTGGCAAACAACGTGATCCTAGGTGGAGCAGGGCGAGGCGCCGGCGACTACCCACGCGACGACGTAAGTGCAGCCCCAGCGGCAAAAGCCCCATGGCGAGGCGGCGGCGGAGCGCAAAAGCAAGAGGCAGCCCCAGCAGACGATTTCGGAGCAAGCAGCTTCGAAGGGGACGACGACATCCCATTTTGAGAGGGCTTGTCTCTGCTCTGCCCCC
>CAMAVR010000010.1 GCA_945861885.1 Nannocystis exedens
GAGTTTTTCGTGATCGAGATTCACGAAGGATCATCGGCCACCGAAGAAAAAAGTTGCTAGAAAACGCCACTGCCCATGAAAAAAACCGGGCACGTTTACGGGCACGGGCACGTTTACGGGTCAGAGGAGAAACTGAGTACAGGCCCTAAGCCTTCGAGCGCACGAAGCGGCGGCTATAAGATAACGGTGCGTCGCCCTTCGACGACAACGCGTCGCTCGAGGTGCGCGCGCACGGCTCGCGCGAGGACGACTCGCTCAACGTCGCGGCCGATTCGGACCATTTCGTCGGCGCTCTCGGAGTGCGTCACTCGCGCGACATCTTGTTCGATGATTGGCCCTTGATCGAGATCTTCGGTCGCATAGTGGGCCGTCGCGCCGATCATCTTGACGCCGCGAGCGTGCGCCTGATGGTACGGTTTCGCCCCTTGAAACGCCGGCAAAAAACCGTGATGAATGTTGATCACCGGAGGCGCTTTCGCGAGAAAATTCGCGCTTAAAACCTGCATATAACGGGCGAGAACGACAAGCTCAACGTGGTGCTTTTGAAGTAGCTCCAGAACGCTCGCCTCTTGTTCGCGCTTCGTTTCTTGCGACACCGGGAGCGCAAAAAAAGGAATTCGAAAATGGCTCGCGACCGATTCAAGCGCCGCGTGGTTTGAAATAATAAGCGGTATTTCGCAGCGCAATTCGCCCGAATTTTGCCGAAGAACGAGATCGTACAAACAGGCCGGGTCGCGTGTGACGAGCAGCGCCACTTTCGGAAGGCGATCGCTGTAAGAGACTGACCAATTGGCCGACAGTGCGGTCGCGAGATCGCCGAACGATTGTTCAAGCGATTGGCGCGACGCCGAGCCGCCTAGCTGAAGCGCCGCGGTTGGCGATCCGAGGGCCGCTAGGTCGACAACGATGCGCATGAAAAATCGCGGCGCTTCACCGCTGAGGAGGTCGGTATGATTGCCTGCGTCGACGATGTTCATTCCGCGGTCAAAAAAGAAGCCGGCAAATCGAGCGACAAGGCCCGGCTGATCGGGGGCCGACAAGAGAAACGTGGCGCACGTCGAAGCGGTCATCGCGATCGGGTAGCACGAAAAAACGCTTCCAGCGCTCATCTTGGCCGCGGTTGTCGCGTGCCATGCCGTGGCACAGAGTGGCTCAGTTGCCGGGTTGCGACCGCGAATTTTGGCCTCTTTTGGCGTATTTTTGTGTTGGCATGCGACGTGCGTTGGTGCGAGCGAGGCACTACTTGCCAACGGAGACCCCCCTATGAACAGAAAATTTAATGGTGGCCTGCTTTTTTGGGCGACCGCACTTCCAACCGTCATGAGCTGTTCTTCCAGCCCCACTTCTGAAGTCGTAGTGGAGCCGACCCATGTCAAGTCGCAGGAGCTCAGCGCGTACCTCACGCCGCTCAGCGATTGCGATGCGGTCGCCGCAGCAGCGCGTCAAACGGCCATCGTGCAGATGAGGCAGACGGTCGATGCACGAATCAAAGAGTGGTTGGAAAATCCAAGCAGGTGCTACGGCCGCGGTTGGAACGAAGACGGACCGATTGCATCGCCAGGTGCGCCGATGCCGATGGCTCCCCCCTCCGGAGGCGCCACCGCCAACTCTAACGCTGCGCCAGAAGCGAGCAGCGTATCCTCAACAAACAATCAGGTCGCGGGGGTTGATGAAGCAGACTTTATAAAAAACGATCATCGCTACATTTACGTGCTAGCCCACTCGAAGCTGAAAATTATCGATGCGTGGCCCGCAAGCTCGGCGCACATCGTTGCGGAAGTCGACATCGAGGGGGAGCCACGAAAGCTGTTTGTCGATGGCGACCGCGCATTCGTCTACACCGCGATTCGAAGCTCGAGCGGAGGGTCGTTCGCGGGCGGCTCGGGGATGGTAGCGCCGTGGCCGGGTGACGTCGGGGCGTCGAGTGAATGCACGTACGGCTACGATTGCGAATTTACCGGCGACGGCAGCGCGACCAAAGCGATCGTTCTCGACATCAAAGATCGCGCAAATCCGAAGCGCGTGCGCCAAATGTTGAGCAGCGGGTCGCTCATCGCGGCACGAAAAATTGGCCACGCAGTGCACACGGTCGTCTCCAATCCGCCGATCGCATTTAGCGGTCTTAGCTACTGGCCGTCATTCATCGATCAGTGTTCGAGCGATCGTTCGCAGCACACGCTTGCGCTGGTCAAAATGGCGGTCGACAATTTGAAAAAAGAGAACGAAGCGATCATCAACAAAACAGATGTCCTCGCCGCTCTCCCGTCGCTGACGGTTAGTGAAATCGGAACGTCGACGTCGCGAGAGATTCTCAAGGCATGCAGCGGCTTTCTCGGCGCATCGATTTCCGACGGGTCGACGTTTACCACCGTTTTTTCAGTCGATATGGTGAGTGATTCCGCGGTAACGCCGCGGACGATCGTCACCAAGCCTGGCGCCGTCTACGCCTCCGGCGAGGCGCTCTACATCTCGGTTAACCACAAGCGAAACGATGCCTACGGCTGGTTTGATCAGGTGAAAGAAGACGCCGTCAGTACCGTGCATAAATTTCGCGTAGGCGACGACCCGTCAAAGACGGCATATATCGCAAGCGGCATCGTCCCCGGCCAAGTGCTCAATCAATTTTCAATGGACGAGTACGAGTCGCACTTGCGCATTGCCACGACGGTTGGCCGCGTCCCCGACCCCAAGGCGCACAGCGTGCTCAGTATTCTTGGCGGGAAAGGCGAGCGCCTCGACGTGGTCGGTCAGATCAACAACATCGCGCCCGACGAAGATATTCGTTCGGTGCGCTTCGACGGCGACAAAGCGTACGTCGTTACATTCAAAAAGACCGACCCACTTTTTGTGTTCGAACTCGGCGACCCACGTAACCCAAAGCTGCTCGCGGAGCTGAAGATTCCAGGATTTTCAACATACATGCATCTGATGGATCCGACGCATCTGCTGACAATCGGCTACGACGCGAACGACCAAGGTGACTTCGCGTGGTTTGCCGGCGTGATGCTTCAGATTTTCGACGTGTCAGATCCGCGTCACCCGAAGCTCACAGCGAAAGAAGTGATAGGAACGCGCGGCTCGAGCTCCGAGGCGCTTACCAATCACTTGGCGTTCAACTACTTCGCGCCGCGCAATCTTCTCGCTCTCCCGATGACAATTTGCGAAGGTGGCAGCGGAGGCGGCTTTGGCGAGCAGATGACGTTCAGCGGCCTTATCGTCTTTGATGTGACGGCGGCCGCCGGGTTCCGTCAACGCGGGCGCGTTGCCCACCCGCCTCTCGCCACGCGAAGCTACAACGACGCAGGCTGTTCGAACTGGTGGACAAACGCGAGCAGCGTCGTTCAACGAAGCATCATCATGGACGACTTTATCTACTCGGTGAGCAGCGAAGCGATCAAAGTCGACTCGCTCAACGCGCTAGGGACCCAAGTCGCCGAAGTAAAGCTCTAGAACCAGCGGGTTGCGTAGCAAGTGGGCCATGAAGGACTTGAACCTTCAACAAACGGATTAAGAGTCCGCTGCTCTACCAATTGAGCTAATGGCCCCAAATAATTGAGGGGTGGTTTTATGAGACAGTACCCCATCATTGTCAAGCAATCCTCGTAAATTCTGCTCGAAGCGGGGCCCACGACTGAGTACGGCATCTATCGATTTTTACTGGCAAATGGTGCCGTACTCTGATTTGTGGTACCTTCAAACATGGCGAAAACGCTCCCGCTCGAACTCATTCAAAAGCTTCCGAAGACCGATCTTCATGTCCACTTAGATGGGTCGCTTCGCCTGTCAACGATCCTCGACCTCGCCCAACGCCAGCGTGTAGAGCTCCCCGCCGATACCGAGGATGGGCTCCGCAAAGCGATGAACATCGGGCAGAACTGCGGTTCTCTGGTTGAATACTTAAAAGCGTTCGACGTCACGCTCCGCGTTATGCAAACAGAAGACGCGCTGTCGCGAATCGCGTTCGAGCTCGCAGAAGATGCCGCTGCCGAGAATGTTCGCTACATGGAAGTGCGCTACGCGCCGATGCTCCATACGCGGCGTGGCCTCCGGCTCACCAATGTCGTCGAGGCTGTGCTCGCCGGGCTTCGCGCCGCACACGATAAGTACGGGATCGAGTCGAATGTGATTATCTGCGGCATTCGTAACGTGTCGGCTGCAAGTTCACTCGAGATGGCAGAGCTCGCAGTCGCTTACAAAAATCGCGGCGTCATCGGTTTTGATCTCGCCGGCGCCGAATACGACCACCCGGCGAAACACCATCGTGCGGCGTTTCAGCTCGTGCGCGACAATAACATCAACGTGACAATTCACGCCGGCGAAGCGTATGGCCCCGAGTCGATCGCCCAGGCGATTCACGTGTGCGGGGCGCATCGCATCGGCCACGGCTGCCGCCTTCGCGAAAACGGCGATCTGCTTCACTATGTTAACGACCACCGGATCCCGCTAGAGTGCTGCCCGTCGTCAAACGTGCAGACGGGGGCGATTGCCGATCTCAAGAGCCACCCGCTGAAGCTCTATTACAATCTCGGCTTGCGCGTGACGGTCAACACCGACAATCGCCTAGTCACCGACACCACGGCGTCGAAAGAGTTGTGGCTGTGCCACACCGAGATGGGGTTCGGTCTCTCCGACATCAAGCAGATCATATTGGCCGGCTTTAAAAGCGCATTTATGCCCTTCCACGTAAAGCAAGCGCACCTCCGACGCGTAAGCGACGAGCTAAATACTTTTGTGGACGAGAGCGGACCAGGAACGGCGATCTAGCTTTTAAATGCGGCCGAGCAGCGCGTCCACTCGCATTTTCCAGACCATTGCGACCGCTTCTACGAAAATTCGTCGGTCCATTTTTGATGTGCCTAGGCGCCTGTCGCAGAAGACGATCGGTATTTCGACTACGCGCATTTTTTTTAGGAGCGCGCGGTATGTCAGTTCGATTTGAAATGCGTACCCTGTAGACTTAACCGACCGCAGATCGATCGCCTCGATCGCTCGCCGTGAAAAGGCCTTGTATCCGCTTGTTAGGTCGCGCACGCCGATGCCCAAGATGGCGCGCGAATAGAGCGACCCACCTTTTGACAGGATGTGTCGCCCTGCGCCCCACCCCTGTACGCTCCCGCCGGGGATGTTGCGAGAGCCGATGACAACGTCGGCGCCGCGGTCAAGCACGCGCACGAACGACTGGAGGTATTGCGCGTCGTGCGAGCCGTCGGCGTCCATCTCAAAAAAACGGTCGTACCCTTCGGCAAGGCCGCGCTCAAACGCCTGCAGATAGGCTGTCCCCAAGCCGGACTTGCTTGGCCTATGCATGACACGCACATGGCTGTCGGATGCCGCGATTTCATCGGCGATGAGCCCGGTGCCGTCGGGTGAGTTGTCGTCGACGACGAGGATATCGAACAGCGGCGCTTCGCTCCGGACGCTTCGAATGAACTCGGCGATATTGTCGCGCTCGTTGTATGTCGGTGCAACAAGGAGAGTTCGGGGCATAGGTCGGCGCAGTGTAGCGGCGCCAAACGTTCACGACACGTCATTTCGGGGCTATGTGGGCGAAGATGCCGACTATCACAGCGGTTCACTGCGTTCGCGCAGGCTCCGTGGGTTAGAATCGGTCGGTGGGATCTCACAAAACTCCGGATGAGACGATTGGGCGTCGCATTACCGAAGTTGTTCACGATCTAAAAACGCCGCTCACTGTGATCGGTGCGTGCGCCAAGCTCATGCGTGACGAAACGAGCCGCGCCGTTCGAGAGCATCACGCCGAGTTGATTCAGCGCCAAATCGACCATGTAGTCGCCATGCAGCGGTCGCTGCTTGCATATGCGCGAGGCGAGGCGGCGATTCTCGCCCATGCGGTCGATCTGCCGACCTTTGCCGACCGCTTGCGGTCGGAGGTTGAAGTGGATCTTTGCGAAAAAGGTATTGAACTGAATGTCGAATTGCACGAACGAGGGGTCGCCCGTTTCGATTCGACCGAGCTGCTAAGAGCGCTCCACAATCTTGTGCGAAACGCGTCTGAAGCGATCGGAAGCGCGGGGGGGAATGTGACGTTGCAAATTCGTCGTGCCCGGAGCCGTGAGCTTGTTATCGCATGCGTTGACACGGGCCCCGGCCTGTCACCAAGCGTCATCCAGGCGCTGACCAAACGCAGCGGTGCTGAAACGAAACGTGGCGCTGGCGGGCTCGGCCTCGCGATCGTCAAGCGGATCGCCGAGGCGCACGGCGGCACGCTCAAAGCTAGCTCTACGAAGAATGGGACGACTTTCACAATCACCCTCCCTCAAGGTTCCTGATCACGCGGTGAAACCAACAGTGGGTTTCTAGACTCGCTTGCGTCGTGAGCCGACAATGATCGCGCCGATCGCAGTCATGCAGGCCATTAGCGTCTCACCACCGGCGCTTCCAAGCGGAGCGGCAGAGCAGCCGCCTGATTTCTTGGCGGGAGGGGCGGTTTCGACTGGGGGTAGCGCCGCAACGGTGGCCGCCGCTGCAGAACCGCCGGCTCCTTCCGTCGCATAGTTAATTCCACCGTCGGGAGGGCCGCTGTCGCCCGGGTCGGGAGGCATCGTGCCCCCGGCGTCCGAGCTGATGTCCGCCGCCTGCACCTCGAAGGGTTCGTCAACACTCTCATCCGCACGCGCCACCGAGAGTGTAAGAAAAACCAGCCCGGCGGCCACGATGAGCGATACCGGCAGGTAGCGTCGATCGACGAAGGGAAAAGAGCGCTTATTCATGGGGTTGTGTCTCCACCCCAAAAGAGCGGCCCTTTGCGAGACAAGTTGAAGCAAATTCCAGTAGTGGCGCGGTTTTGTCCTACAACGTGCGTGTAAAATAAATTTTAGGCGGCTTTTTGCGTATTGGCAGACGGATGGCGACCGTACTGAACGGGGAATGAATGTTTGGCCAGCAGTCTTGGGGCTAGCCTGTCTCGTTGGTACGGCGGGTTGCCCGCGCCAATTGGCGCCCCCCGTAGCGATCGGTACGCCGTCGCCCAATGCGGCTTTCTGGCCCGAGGATGGGGAGTTTCATGTCGCGGTTGTGCTGCCGGTTAGCGGTGGCAGCGATCGCGGTGTTTTCCCTGCTCTGGAGTGGGCGGCAAAACAGATTAACGCGTCAGGCGGCCCGGTTGGTCACCGGATTACGGTCGACGCGGTTGATCTCCAAGATGTTACCGACTCGACGTTTCTCCGAACGTTGGCGGAAGCTACCGCCGCAAATCCTAAATATGTCGCTGCGATCGGCCCGCAGCTGTCGGCGACCGCGCCAGATATTGTCCCTGCATTTATTGCAAAGAAAAAAGTGATCGTAACGCCCTACGCCGCCGCCGCATCTTTGACGCGGCAGTTCGGTGGATTAAAATATTTCTGGCGCACGGTGGTGCCGGCGACCGCCGAGATGAGATTTTTACTCGGATGGGCAAAGTCGAAGGGGATGGATCGGGCTGGGTTGATTACGCAAGACAACGCGTTCGGTTCGAGTTGGTTCGACTTTTTCGGATTTACGGCGACAGAGCTCAAATTGACGGTGGCTGGGCTCGACCGAAAATTCGAGCTAACCGCCAATCCTGACCCGGACTGCATGCGCGCGACTAAAGCGGTTTTGGACACAAATCCGGGGTTCGTGCTTATCGCATTTGCCGACGTGGCAAATACCGCGTGCGCGATCAATGCGGTGCGCGATTTATCCCCCGGCACCCCGATCATTATCGCCGACACGTTTACCGACTTGATTTATGAACAAGTGCCGAAAGAAAAATTGATCGGAGTGATCACCGACCCGGGAAAATCGCCGAACAACCGGTTCGATGAGGAATACACTTCGGAGTTTGGCTCGTTCAACGACGCGGCAGGGCAGGCTTACGATGCGCTGCTCCTTATCGCGCTTGGGCTTCAGCGTTCGAAAGGCGAAGGCGGCGAGGCGTTGGCCGATGGGATACGAGACATTGTGCTGACGCGTGGCGGGCAGAAGACCGATTGGACTGCCGATGGGATCAAGCTCGCATTTGAGCTTATCAGTGCCGCAACGCAACCGGCCACGGGGGTTTCGCCGCGAGAGATCCCCACGATCCTGGAAGTCCCCGATGGCGGTCCGATTCCGAAAGCGGCTGCCCCCGATGCTGGGGCGGCCGGAATTGTGGGGAGGCTCCCCGATATTTCCGGGGCGTCAAGCAACCTGACATACGACTCAGAAACGCTGACCGACCCGCTCGAAGTGACGATCACGATCAAGAGTTACACCGAAGACGGGACGTGGGAAGGGAACGAAGTTTTCACCCAAGCGATCGGACTCAAGGCAAACAGCCGATCGGCCGTCAACCAGTTTGCTCAATTGACGAAAGAGCAGCTTGTCAACGACACCAAGTCGAAAGCGACGTTCGAGGCACCGGCCCGGACAGGCCTAAAGGTGCTTCTTGTCGCGACTTCGAAAACGTTTGCAAACTATCGCCACCAGTCGGACGTGCTGTCGGTCTACCAAACGCTCATCAAAAACGGCGTTAGCGCGGACGACATTATTCTAATCATAAACGATGACCTTGTGGCCGAGCCACCGAGCCTGGGGGTTGTCACGGCAACCGTCGACGGCAATGATCTCTATCAAGGGGCGAAAAAAGATTACACGCTCGGCAATCTAACCCCTGAGGACCTTGTCCATATTATCGAGGGGAATGTGACTCCAGCCACGCCGACAGTGTTCAAGACCGGGCCGGGCGACAACATTCTCATTTACATGTCGGGGCACGGCGGCACCGAAGGCCCGTACATCGGCGCGGGCGACGCGAGCGGTAAAGGGGCCGGATTTTTTAGGCCTGCGATGCTCCTGTCGACGCTTGTAAACCTACGCGCACAGAACAAAGCTCGCTACGTCCTGTTGTGGATCGAAGCGTGCGAAAGCGGCGTGCTTTTGGACAGCGTGGTGACACCAGGGACGGCGATTGTCACCGCCGCCAACCCGGTCGAGAGTTCATTCGCGACAAACTGGAACATGGCCCGTCAGTACTGGCACTCCGATCAGTTTTCGTTTGCGCTCGGCACAATGCTCGCCTCCGAGGGGGCGAAAGACATCACTCTGACAAAGCACTGGAACACGCTTTTCGACGAAACGCGAGGCTCGCACGTGCATGTTGTGAACCGTCTAGGTGTCGATATGGACAACATCACGCTAAAAGAGTTTATCTACCCCTAAGGTGAAAAAGTGCCTCTCTCCCGCAATTCCCGGGAGCATCCCGCCGCAGCGCGGATAGAGTTACGCTATGCTGTCTGTCGTCACAGTGGTTCGGGATCTCGCGCGCTTACGCGAAATTACGGCGGTGCTCATTCGGCACGGATTTGGCGAGATCGTCGCCCGCATGGGGCTTGGGCGTGGGCGCCGTGCGAAGCCGGGCATTGAGCTCGATGGCGATGAGGACGATGTCACCTCGGAGCAGCCAGCTCCGCCGCCCGAGATGGCCCATATCTCGGTGTATGAGCGCATTCGTCTTGTGCTGCAGGAGCTCGGGCCGACGTTTATCAAGCTCGGGCAAATCATGTCGACTCGCGCCGATATTCTGCCGCCTGAGCTGATTGTCGAGCTGAAAAAGCTGCAAGACAACGTCCCCCCGGTTGCCTTCGAGGATATTCGGCTTGCGATCGAAGAGAGTCTCGGTGCGCCGATCGATGAGCTATTCGTAAAAGTCGACAAACGTCCGCTCGCGGCCGCGTCGATTGGCCAAGTGCATCGCGCGATTCTTGCTACGCCCGAAGGCGAGCGTGAAGTTGTGATCAAGGTGCAGCGCCCAGGCGTGGCAATCACTGTTGCGCGCGATCTGGAACTGCTGCATCGCATGGCCGCGGCGCTCGAGCGCGCAATTCCCGAGACGAAGATCTATTCACCGATTGGGCTTGTTCAGCAGTTTGATCGGTCGATCACAAATGAGCTCGATTTTGCGATCGAGGCTGACAACGCAGAACGATTTGCGGTCAATTTTGCCGGCAGCGCCGAAGTGCGATTTCCAAAAGTATATCGCTCCGTCTCATCAAAGCAGGTGATCACGCTCGAGTATTTTGACGGCCTCAAGCTAAACGCGGCGGTCGAAGCGGGGGCCAACGGCTCTGTTATTGCGAAGCGTGCCGTCGGCGTCGTGATCAAAATGGTGTTCGAAGACGGCTTTTTTCACGCCGATCCGCACCCCGGGAATATCATTATTTTGGGGCCGACGAACGAGCCGGTGATCGGTCTCATCGACGTGGGGATGGTCGGGCGATTGAGCCCCGAGCTTCGCGACCGGACGATCGATTTGATGGTCGCAGCGGTGCGCAAAGATTCGTACGCCGTCGCCGACGCGCTCTACGCGATTGGCCACGCGACGAAAAAAGTCGACATGCGCAAGTTCCGCGCAGAAGTGTCGTTTCTCGCCGAGAAGTACTTGGGGCGGCCGCTCAAAGAGATCGACCTGTCGGGGATGATTCGCGATCTGATCAGCACAGCGATCAAATACGGGATCGAAATTCCGACCGACTTTATGCTTGTCGGCAAAGCGATCATGACGATCGAAGGAATCGGAAAGCAGCTCGACCCGAACCTCGATGTTTTCGGCGAAGCGGCCCCGTACATCTTTGATCTGTTGCGGAAGCGCTATTCGCCGCAGCGAATCGGTCACGATTTGCGGCGCGGGCTCGAGCAGCTCACACGAATCGGCGCGGAGATGCCGCAGCAGATTCGCGAAATTCTCGACGACATTCGGCTCGGTCGCCTTGTCATTCAGACAAAAAATAGCGAGCTGCCGCGCGCGGCCGATAGGCTCGGTAGGCGCATCTTTGCGGCGCTAATTATAGCTTCGTTGGTATTGGCCGGCGCGTATCTAGTTGCCAGCGATGGAGGGAGAATAGCCGGCTACAGCATGATCTCACTAGCCGCGTGCCTCTGGGCAATTCATACGCTCCAGGACTTGCGACGAGGTTAGCGGGGAGGCCCCCCTTAGCGCCTTCGCGCCTTAGCCTCCCCCTTAGCGATTAGAGCTTTCCCTGGAGGAAGAACGCTATAACGAATGACAGAAGAACGAGCGATTCGATGAGCGCGAGCGCGAGAATCATCGGCGTCTGGATGCGTGGCGCTGCCCCAGGGTTTCTCGAAATCCCCTCGAGAGCTGCGCTTGCTGCGCGACCCTGTGCGAGCGTGCCGCCGAGAACACCTAGCCCGATCGCGAGACCGGCTCCTGCAGCCGCCCAATTCTTCATTTCGCCGCCGCCTGCCATCGCATCGTGCGATTGCGCAAACGCGCTGCTCGACAACAACGAAACAACCGAGGCCGCCCCCGCCGAAACGAGACCGTGCTTCTTCGAGATCGACATCTTCTTCGCTCCTTCTAGTATTTTCATCGAGAGTTCTGGGACTTAATTAACAGCTGCTGCCGTACGGCGCTTGCACGTTATATTTGGCGCGCGGTTTAGTACATAAATGCGCTCTTCGCCAGGCGATTTTGCCAAAAACCGCTCTTACGCGTGAGCTGCGTGCCCGTGCGCCGGGCCATGTTCTTCGTGTTCTGTCGCCAATGCGATGTAAATCGACGTAAGAAGGCAGAAAACGACGACCTGGACGATTGCGACGAGCGTCCCCAACATCATGATCGGAATCGGCACGAAGAGCGGGATCATTCCGAGAATGATGCTCAAGAGCAGGTGGTCGACCGCCATGTTGAGCATCAGACGAATCGACAGCGTAATCGGGCGAATGCAGAGGGAGAGGAGCTCAATTGGCAGAATGAGCGGCGCCAAAATCGGCATCGGGCCGGCCAAGTGTTTGATGTAGGCGAATCCGTTCTCTTTGAGCCCGTAATAATTGAATGCCAGAAACACAACGAACGCGCAGCCGAGCGTGATGTTCAGCGACGATGTTGGCGGCAAAAAGCCTGGGACAAGGCCGATAATGTTTGAAAAAAAGATAAAACAGGCTGCCGTGCCGACGATTGGGAAATAGCGCTTCGCCCGCTTCGGCCCCATCATGTCGCGCATCATGTTGTAAAATGTCTCGATGAGCACTTCGAAGAATGCGCGGAGTGACAGCTTGCTGTCGGGGACGACCGAGCGGTCATAATTGGTCACCTGGCGCTTTACGATGAGCGCCAAAATAGTCACAAGAATCACGACGAAAAGGCTTGAAACAAGCGGTTCGGCGGAGTGCGCGGTGACCGGGTGGCCGAACAACGTTTTGCCGAGATTGTGCATGTTTTCGCCGATGGCGGGGAACATGGCGATGAGGTACGAGAAGAACGACGTATGTTCCGGCATGGCAATTTAACCTAAATCAGCAGTGTTCAGATGGGCGGCGGTGCCGCGGCCCCCGATCGCACGCGATCGATCCGATCGCGATTCCGAAGGGGAGCGTTAGATATCCTAAAACAAGCGGCAACGGCGTCGCGATTCCGCGTCGTAGCATAAGTGCGACGGCGGCAAAGAGAACTACGATTTTGGCGAGCGCGATAACGCCCCACATCGTTTTTACAACAACCGATGGGCGCTCGTCTTCCGAGAGTGTCGGGTCAAACTCGGAAAAGAGTACGGCGGTTAGCGCGAGGCCGAGAACGTAGAGATTGGCTGCCGCGAGGGTGACGCCGATGGCAATTGAGCGGACCGTCAGCATGTTGCAGAAAAATGCGGACGACGCGCTCAGCGCGATGCCGATGATGAGAACGCCGGCGATTGCCATCAACAGGCGATGGGGGAGGCGAGGGACGATCATCGCTTCGGCTCGCTGTCGACACTTGGCTTTTTCGGCTGCGGAGCACTGGTGGGAGCATCCGGGCCCCAAGGATCTTCTCCGCGGGCCGCTTTTTCGGCTCGCTTGATGTCGTTTGGCATGTGCTTCGCTGCGGCAAAAAGAGCGCGAAAACCGGCATACATTCCAACAACGAGACCCAGCAAAGTTAGCCAGGGGGACGACTGAAAATGCGCATCGCCTCTCGAGCCGAGGTAGAGCCCGATTAGCACCGACAGCACCAGCTCAATCCCAACAGAGCCGTACCTTCCGTATTCGCGCCAAGGTTTCATTGTCGAAGTTGTGGCTCTCACTACTGCCTTTTGCCGCTAGCCCAAAGCAAAACCGCCGCGTTCCAAAATTGGCGACCACGAGGCCGGTTCGGGCGCCAACTATGACACGAGGTGCTCTCGAGGCAAGACTGGGCGCGAAGTACGGAGAGGGGGGCGGAAAGGGGCGAAGGCGGAAAGAGTAGCGGGTTCAGGCTATCAACTTTTTCAGCGCCCAAACGGCTTTGGCTCGGTGGCTTATTTTGTTTTTTTCGTTGAGGTCGAGTTCGGCGAGTGTTTTGTCGTAGCCTTCGGGGATGAAGAGCGGGTCGTAGCCGAAGCCTCCTGTTCCTCGTGGGGTTGCGATAACGAAGCCTTCGCATGTGCCGCTAGCTGTGGTGCCGCCTTCTAGATCGCTCGGGTCGACGAGGGCCAAAACGGCTCGAAATCTCGCTGGAAACTGTTTCGTCTCTCCGCCCGAGCGGCGCAACCTTTGAACTAGCTCGTTGTTGTTCTCTTCGTCGGTTGCGTCTTCGTGCGCAAACCTTGCCGATCGTACTCCCGGCAGGCCACCGAGGAGATCGACTTCGAGGCCTGAGTCGTCGGCGAGGGCGATCATGCCGGTGGCTCGACTGACTTCGCGCGCTTTTTTTAGCGCGTTCGCTTCAAACGTCTCGCCGTCTTCGACGACCGTAACGCCGCCGGGGATGAGATCGCTCACGGTCACAAATTCGCGGCCCCGGATGAGGAGGCGATATTCGGCCAATTTGCCGCGATTTGTTGTTGCGATGACGATCCGGCGATCGGTCATCGCGGCCGGATTAGCAGCGTGTCGAGGTTGACTCCGACTTTCGTCAACGTGGCTCGCTCTATTGCCGCGAGCGTTTTCACGCCGCCGATCCCCATGTCGATCATCGAGTCGAGCAGTCCGCGAGCGATCGGCTCCCCTTCGGCTGTCCCTTGCACTTCGACGATCTTCCCCGACTCGGTTGCGACGACGTTCAAGTCGACTTGGGCCGATGAATCTTCGGTGTAAACGAGGTCGAGCGTGACGCCCGACTTTTCAAGGTATCCGACGCTGATCGCAGCGACCGGCTCGCGTAGCACCGGAGGCAATTTGTACATTTCGGTCACGCGCGCGAGCGCTAATGCCAAAGCGATGAACCCACCGGTGATCGATGCCGTTCGTGTCCCCCCGTCGGCCTCCAGAACATCGCAATCGACGACGACGGTTCGTTCGCCGATCAAATCGAGGTCGACCGCGGCTCTGAGCGCTCGCCCGATCAATCGCTGAATCTCTTGCGTGCGCCCGCCGAGCGGCCGCCCCCGCCCATCGCGATCTTGCCGCTTCCGATTTGCGCGAGGGTGCATCTGGTACTCGGCGGTGAGCCAACCGCGCCCTTTTCCTTCGAGAAAAGAAGGCACTCTGTCGTCGATCGACACTGTGCAAAGCACGACCGTCCCCCCCGCACGGTAGAGGGCCGACCCTTCCGACGCCCGGTGAAAGCCGGGCTCAATTTGAACCGAACGGAGCGCGTCGAGCGCCCTAGAATCATCACGCATTTGGTATCTCTGCCTATCCTGTGACGATAGTTTGCACAATCGTCGATGTTTTTACGCTGGATCGCAGCGCGCGAATCGGAAGCGCAATTTCGAATCGCGCGCCGCCTCCATCGCGCGTTGCGCAAGTTAACGTCCCCCCGTGGGCCAAAACGATTTGGCGTGCGATGGCGAGTCCGAGCCCCGTCCCCTCGCCTTTTGTCGAGAAAAATGGGTCAAATACACGATCGCGAATGTCATCCGAAATCCCCTCTCCGCGGTCTTCGACCGTCACTACGACGCTCATGCCAACCGCGCCGACGCGTACGTCGATCGTCCCCCCTTGTGGCATCGCTTCGCGCGCATTTCTGAGAAGATTGAGCAGTACTTGCCGAAATTGCGCCTCGTCAAACGTGGCGAACGTCGCCGCATCATCGATGCTCAGGCGAATGGCGCAGCCGGCGCGGGCCATCTCCGGCTCGACGAATGTAACCGCGCTCGTCACCACGCGCCGGATGTCGTTCGCTTCCATTCGCGGGGTCGGCAGGCGCGCCATGCGCAAATATTCGTCGGATAGCTGCTCGAGCCGATCGACCTCGTGCCTGACGGCGTGAACTAGCGAGATCGCTTCGCCGCGCGCCGATGAATGCGCCAATTCTTCTTCGAGCATTTCTAGGTTGAGGCCGATCGACGATAACGGATTGCGAATTTCGTGCGTTACGTGCGCCGCCATTTTTCCGATTGCGGCGAGCCGTTCGTTTGATAGAGCGCGCTCTTGGGCGCGGGCGACGGCGCCGACCATCCGCTCAAACGACGCTGAAAGAGCGCCAATTTCATCGTCGTTCACGGCGACTTCGTGCGGGGTTAAATCGCCCCGCGCTACAGCTTGCGCGCGATCGGTCAGGGCGGCGAGCGGCAAAAGAAGCCGCCGCGTGTGCATCGAGACGATCACACCGACCGCAAGCGTCAGCGCGGCGAGCATGCACAGGGCGATGATTGCGCGTCGTTCGCGAAGCTTTGTTTCGGACGACAGTGAGTTCATTTGCGTCGCCACGGTGTCCGAGAGTTGCCGTAGCGCTCGCTCAACGCCATGTTCAAACGCGCCAATCGTGATTAGCACGCGGTTGACGGCATCGCGGTCGCCCTGTTCAAGCCCCAAAAAAAGCTGTTCAAAATCGCGCTGTTCGTGGGCGCTTGGCGGCGACAATCGATCGATGTCTCGCAGCAGATTGATCGCAAGATGGCGTGTCGATTCGCCGCCAAAGTCGCTCAGTCCGTGCACAATGGCGGCCCGCGTTTCAGCAAGACGCGTGCCGCGAACGCTCATGAGCGTCGAAATCATCGCGCGGGCGGCGACCGGATTTCGCTCATCTGGGATGCCGTCGACAAGAGCCGACAGCGACGATTGCGCGGCGCGTAGCTGCCCGAGATGGAGGAGGACAGGGACGTACCCTTTGACAAGTTCATCGTTGTCGCGCGCCGCTCTACTCTGCGCGATGACGCTCCAGCCGACGGTCACCGCGAATGCGACGACAGTGACGGCAAACGACGCAAGAATTCGGGTTGCGATCCGCGACCGTGGCGCACGCGGAAACATTGACGTCGCCGCGACCGCCGAGAATGTCATTCGGTTGTCTCTGCTCCTAGAGAACGTGCGATCCATGTGGCGATATCATCGGCCTGGGCCCCTTGTGCGCGGAACTTTAGCAGGCTCGATGCGCATGCCGTGACGATGCGCCCGCCCCCTTGCGCCGCGTGTTCTGCAACGCGATTCGCGGCTATTTTTGAGGCTACTTTCGGCATTGTAATCGGCAGTAGGCCACCGGCCCCCGAACAGTTTGCGGCGCGCCGGTTGTCGTCAAATTCGCCGACCGGCTTTCCGGTAATTTGCGCCATCACGGCTCGCGGCGGTTCGGTCACGCCAAGGCCGCGCGCGAGCTGGCATGGGTCGTGGTACCGGAGCGGTTCATCGGTCGCAATCTGTTGAAGCTTTGCGATATTGGCGGCCGCGAGGTCGACAAAAAGATCGACCTTTACCCCCAAGTCGACACGCATCGCTGGGTAGTCGTCGCGCAGCGTGCGCGCGCAGCCTGCATCGACGACGACGACGCGTTTCGCGCTACCTAGCGATGCTTGAAAGCGCTCGGCCTGAGTGCGAAACCCTTGCGAATCGCCGGCCATGCGGAGCGGTGCGCCGCAACACTCATTGATGAGACGCACGCCGCCGGGAACAAGTTTTGAACAGGCGATTGCTGCATGGTGCGCTTCGACGGGGAGCCGCTTCGCATACGTGCAGCCGAGTAGAACCGAGGTTTCGCACGCCGCCGATGTCGATGTCGCGAGGCGGTCGGCAATCGCATTGACAGCATCGTGCGTCTCTTGCCAATGCAGAGGGAACCGCTCGACAACGCGCTTTGCGCCATCGGGCGCCGCTCCGCGCTCCATCCATTCGGCGCGCGCGTCGAACAGCGTCCCTGCGACCGGGTTTCGGTGATCGCACGATTCACGACACTTGAAGCAGCCGGTGCATGCCCATGACGTTTCCATCGCTCCATCGCGACCTTCCGGATCGATGTTGCCGCGCGCCGCGAAATAGGCCATCGACATCTTCCCCCATGGGGTCAATGTTTCGCGTGGCTCGGCGTTCGAAACGGGGCATGCGCTTCGGCATAATTTTGGGCAAAAAACGCATGTTTCAAGCGCGCTTTGCCTCGATTCTAGCACTGGCAGATGCATCATTTACCTCGACTGCAACTTCATCGGTACGTGAACGCGAGTTCGTGATCGCAAATCCGCACCACATCCCCCTCGCCGATCACTTTTCGCTCCACACGCCCGCCGTTGAACTCGACGCCGTTCGTCGACCCCATGTCGTAAATAATGTGACGGCCGTCGTGAAATTCGACGACGGCGTGCTGACGCGACACGTTTGGATCTGCGACGAGCAGGTCGCACGACTGCTTGCCTCGACCGATGATAAATCGATCTTTTGAGACCGGAACTTTTTCGCCCATGTAGACGATGCTCAACGACGGTAGCGCAATTGTGCGCGTTGGCGGTGGGGGGAGCGGCGGTGGCGCGGGGGCGACGCGCGCCGGCGGAAGCGACGACGCCTCTGTAGCCGACGACCCTACAACCGGTTCAGTTAGGCGCGGGCGTGAGAGAGCCCCTTCGCGATGCTGCCGGGCATAGTGCCTCATCCCCTCGTTAATCAGGTAATCGACGCTGCAATCAAGATCGCGGGCAAGTTCGCCAAATGCCGCCCACAAAGAATCGCGACACTGAAATGTTCGCGCTGTTTTTTTGTTCGGGTCGATGCTCATAACTACCCCTGCTGGACGTAAAGCTCACCACACCAGTGCAAGTTCGTATCACGAAGTTACTCCGGTATCGCACATCACGCACGGGAGCCCCCGTGTTTTGCCCGCTTTGACCAAAGTGGGCTACTTTCAAATTCGAACAAATAGCGATGCAATCTCCTCTTTTTGCCCCACGCCGCCACGACCCTGCGGAACCTGGCGACCCGCCTTCGCAGCTTGAATTGCCGTTAAACAATCGCGTCGCCACGATTTTTGGTCGTCATGCCGGAGCGTTTGGTCGCTCGCGTGAGGTGACTGCGCTTGCGCTCTGGGTGGGGGCGCTTTTTCTCACGATTGCGCTCGGTTCCTACTCGGAGGCCGGGCATCTCGCGGGCAAAAATCTTGTCGGTCCGGTCGGTGACGCGTGCGCACATGCACTTATCACCTGCATCGGCGTCGTCGCGTGGGGCATTCCGTTTGAATTTGCGCTCCTGGGAGTCCCGCTCATCGCCGGCCGCCGCAGCGTCTTTGATGTCGGGCGCGTCGCGGGCGACCTGCTTCTTGTCTTCGTGTCGGCGGCGCTTATTGCCGTCGCATCGCCCGGTCGCACGGCGTTCGGCGGCCTCCCCGCAAGCGGTGTTGTCGGCGAACTGTTCGGTGAAGTGGCGCGCTCGCTCTTTTCGACCGCCGGTTCGTTCATTATCGGGTTCGCGATTGTCGGCCTTATTTTGATCAGTCGCGCTGCCTTTTCGTTCATCGCTTTTTTGCGATTTGTGGCGCGTATTTCCCTGCTGCTGGCTGCGGTGCTGACGCGGGTGGCTAATCGCGCGCGCGCGCTGAGGCCACAGTTTTTGCACGGTCGAGTAGCGATTCGTCCAACTCGTTCCGATCGATCGGAACGCGGCGATCGACGCCCAGATGGCCGCCCAGATCGTCGCGACGACGAGTCGCCATCGTTCGTCGTCGTTGAAGACGATGCGAGCGAAGTGGTTCTCGACGCAGTGTCGCGTGCCGAAGAGGTCGGGCCGCTAACGCTAACACCAACCGATTCGGTCGAAGCGAAAGCGAAGCGCGCGCCCCGGGCGAAAAAAGCGCCAGTCGGCCCAACCATTGTCGACACATCGGCCGCGCTCGAACGCGAAGCAATTTCAGGGAACGATGAATCGAGCGATGAATCGAGCGATGAATCGAGCGATGAAATAGCGGTTGCTACTGCGGCGCCGTCGCAAAAAAAGCGGGCGAAGGTTATCCGCACGTCGCGCGGCTTCGAACTTCCGTCGATCGACTTTTTATCGGTGAGCCGCGCCGACCCAAGCCTCATTGTCGATCGCGAGGTGCTCATCCGAAACGCCGATCTGCTCGTAAAGACTCTGAGCGACTACGGCGTGCAGGGGAAGGTTGAAGACATTCTCCCCGGGCCAACAGTGACGACGTACGAAGTCTCGCCAGCCGCCGGAACAAAAGTATCAAAAGTGGCGTCGCTCGCCGACGACCTCGCGCTCGCACTCGCGCGAAAAGTGCGTATCGTCGCGCCGATTCCAGGCAAAAACCGTATCGGTTTTGAATTGCCAAACGACCGACGCACGCCCGTAAACTTGCGCGACCTGATCGAAGATCGTCGCTTTCACGCGATGGACGCGCCGCTTCCGGTGGTGCTTGGCCGCGATATTTTGGGCAATCCAGTATACACCGACCTCGCGACGATGCCGCACGTGATTGTCGCCGGAGCGACCGGAGCGGGGAAGAGCGTTGGGCTCAATGTCATGCTCGCGTCGCTGCTCTACCGCCGGACGCCCGATGAGCTTCGTCTTTTGATGATCGATCCAAAAGTGGTCGAGCTCGCGCCGTACGATCGCATTCCGCATATGCTGCTGCCCGTCGTCACCGACATGAAGCAGGCATCGAATGCCCTCAAATGGGCTGTCGATGAAATGGAGCGTCGCTACCAGCTGTTCGCCGACGCCGGCACGAAAAACATCGGTACTTTCAACGGTTGGGTCGGGCGCGTTAGGCGAGGCGAGACAAAAAATCTGGCGCCAAAAGTTGTGATCGCGACCGATCACAACGGGCTCCCCGAAATCATTCGCCCCGATGCCGACGAAAAAGGGGAGGCGCCGCTTCCAGAGGTGCTCCCGTTCATCGTCATCATCGTCGACGAGTTCGCCGACTTGATGATGCAGCAGGGGAAAGAGGTCGAAGCGGCCGTAGCGCGCCTCGCGCAAAAGGCGCGCGCCGCGGGGATGCACGTGATTTTGGCGACGCAGAGGCCGAGCGTCGATGTGATTACGGGGATGATTAAAGCGAATTTTCCAACGCGAATCGCGTTTCGTGTGGCGCAAAAAGTCGACTCGCGAACGATTCTTGATGAGCAAGGGGCAGAACATCTACTCGGCCGCGGCGACATGCTCATCAAGTTGAACGGGACGAACGAGACGCGCCGCGTGCAGTGCCCGTGGGTGAGCGAAGAAGAAGTGCAGCGGATCACCGACCATTTGCGAGCGCAAGGCGAGCCTGTGTACGACGAAAATATTTTGAAGCCGCGCGACGAAGACGGCGAAATTGCCGATCAAGAAGACGCCGAGCAAGATGCCCTGTACGACGACGCCGTGCGCCTAGTGGCCGACACAAGGCGTTGTTCAACATCGTGGCTGCAGCGAAAATTAGGCCTCGGCTACAACCGAGCCGCGCGCATCGTCGAAATGATGGAGCGAAGAGGGCTAGTAGGCCCAGCAAACGGGTCACGCGATCGAGAAGTGCTGGTGGGGCCGCTGTGACGCTCAGCGCGAACTAGTCAGCGTGCCGCAAGTCGGGGAGGGGGCCCTCTTTGGGGAACATGGCTTGCGCTTTCTCGAACCGTTGCGCTAGCCGCTTGTGAAGTTCGGCTAGGCCTGCGCGGTCGGTGAATTGGGCTAGCTTTTCGGTATGGCGCACTTCGAATTCGCGTGAATAGGCAGCCTGCGCTTCGGCTACCCGCTCGCTTAAAATATCGCCGTTCGATTCGAGCAGAGCGGCGATGAACGCTCCGCGCGCGGCGTGCGCATCGCCGAACCGTCCCATCGCGAGCTTTTCCTTTAGATACCGGCGCACGATTTCGGCGACGCGAAGAGGGTCGCGCACGGGCGGCTTAAGGCGCGCTTCAAGTTCGCCAAAAAGCGAACATCGCGCCGATGAAAAGACGTCGATGTCGTCGTCGATCAGGCGAATTGCGAGCGCTGTCCCGCGATCGAGGTAGCCATGCAATTGCAGCCAGCGATCGACCGCGCGATCTTGCTCCGACCGAATCGGCGTTTTAAACGCGAGAGGGATGCCGAGCGGCGCGTCGGCCTGCGCAAACGCGAAGCCGGCAAGGGCATCAGGATCGCCGACCAGTTCGAACGGGATGCCGGCGCTCGGCGACTCGAAGTTGAGCTGCGTTTCGCAAAAAACCGATTGAAACAGCGGGCCGACTCCGACAGGCGCACGCGACGTTTCCGCGGCGAAGCCGGAAGCCCATGTTCGAAGAGCATGGCGTATCGTCTGTTCAAGCTCGCCTGCGAGCGAAATCCGCTGTGCACCGCGGCCGGCCGATGTGGAATTGACCGCTAAATTGAGCGTAGTTTCGACCGCTCGCGCTGTGGCAACATCGCTTGTGTTTGAACTTACCCAGTTGTCCCATGGGTCGGTAAGCTCGTTCATTATCGGCGCGCCGTTGATGTGGCAGTTGAAACAGGCGCGATTTTTTAGGACAAGACGCCCCGGTTCTTCTCTCCCGGCGATATTTGACAGGCTGACCGCGCCATCGATTTCACCGCTCGTGGCTCGTGACGGCACGATGCGCGTGACGATTCCTCGCTCTTTGGCCGACGATTTAAAAATATAAAAGTTGTAGCGCCCGGTCGTGCGATCGATTGCGATCGCTTCGATCGGAACGTTTGCAAACGGCGCCCACGCATCGATACTTTGCGCCCGGTGACTCGAGCGCGGCGTGCCGATCGCAATCGCCATGAGTGAAATCGAGCGGCGGACGCCACTTGTCGTGTGCGGTGACGAATTGCATCCGGTCATGATGAGCCTGGGAGTGATGTCACCAGGCTCAAGATTGCGCGCTGCGACAAAATTGCGAGTGCGCGCCTCCTCGATGAGAAATATCTCTTTCGATCCGTCTGCGCCGCATTGGCGTCCGACTTCAAAAAGTCGCTCAAATTCGGCCAAATTCGAAGGTGCGCGCTCGGGGGAGGCGCGAAGGATGTCGCCGATGCGATCGTTTCCCCACATCGAAATTGTACTGATGTCGTCAAACAGTTCCGCCGATTGCGACGATGTTGATTCGAAGGCCGAATGCTCGCACGCGACGAGCAGCAGGGCGAAAACTAGCTGCAGGCGCGCCCTCATTGGACCCCATCAAACGCGCCCGCTTCGGCATAGATGCGACAGAACTCGCTCTCAAGCCGGGGGACCGGCCCAGGTGCCGCCAATGCACGCAGCGGCGCTTCGAGGAGTAGCTCACCGGCAAAACGTTCTCGGCATGCTCGCTGAATGTCGGCGCTCCAGGCGCGGTTGAACGGAAGTTCGCGAACCTCTTCGCGCGAAAAATCGCAGATGACGAGCTGCTCAAATTCAAGGCCATCGATGTCGGCCACGTCATCAAGTTCGGCGTAACGGCATGCGGGCGGTAGTTTGCCGCTCCAGCCGGTAAAGCGAAATCCCTTCACCTCGGTCGGCACCGCGCCAAAGCGAACGCCGCATTCGTCGGCAAGGCGCGCGACGTACGAGCAGATGCGCACATCAGAATTTCGCCAAGGGACGCCGGCGGCGGTTGCAGTTCTGAGACTTGCGGCGATGTCGCGTTCATGCTCGAAAGCTTCGTCGCCTACTTTGGCGAGTTTTACGCCGCTTTCCTCGGCAATTCGCCATAACTGTGAGTCGGATTCTCCAAGGTCGGTCCCGTCGCAGAGTTCAATCAGATGGCTTGCTCGCGCCGGTGAACCGAGCGTTGCCCGATAACAGGCGGCGAGCCGCTGCATCGCGATCATCGATTCGCCTGGCTTCACTTTGTCGGCGTCGACGCTGCACGCGGCGACAAATTCGGTCGCCAACGCGCGCGAGTTGGTCGAGCGAGTCATCAAGACGAGCCGCTCGTCGGGCACACTGCCGATATTGTTCTGCGAGGCGAGCGCACGTGCGATGGCGCGGCGATACTCCGCGGTCGGCTCTTTTGAGCCGCCGCCCGCGCGACTTGCCGGCAGGTCGCGAACATCGGAAAAAATGCTTGTAAAGAGGCAGCTTAGCGAATCGTCGACCTGCAAATCGCTCAACGTTTCGACAGCCTTTCCGCGATTGTTGACCGCGGCGTACTCGCAGTACTCTTGCCCGGAATCTGCGCCGCTCACGCCAGGGACGTCACGGCACGTCCACCGGACAACGCCATCGCGCAGATCGCGCTCGCGTGTCGCGCGATGGCGCCGAATGATCGCGTCGCTTACCGGTGCTTGTTCAAACAAAGTTTTTGCGCGCGAAGGGCTACGTGTGACGAGCGATTCGAACTTTCGCGCACGCTCGCCCGACTCGGGCGCTGTGCTCGTGCATGCAATAAGAAGCAATAAGAGTAAAATCGGCGGGCGAAAGACCATGGCGCGCCGCGAGGGATGGCATGCGCGTGCGAAAACGCACGCGAAAACGTGACCTGTGCACCGGTCTTAATTTACCGCGCGATGGCTACGCCGTTTTTCCAAATATAGAAGCCTTCGCCCGTCTTTTTCCCGAGCTTTCCGGCTTTTACCATGGTTCGCAAGAGGGCCGGTGGGCGAAATTGCTCGCCCAATTCGGCGTGTAAATGTTCAAGAATGGCGAGTCGAACATCGAGACCGACCCAATCGGTCAACTTGAGCGGACCCATCGGATGGCGATAACCGAGCTCCATCCCCCGGTCGATATCTTCGGCGCTCGCGACTCCTGTCTCTAACATCCGAATCGCTTCGGCTCCGAGAATGACGCCGAGCCGACTTGTGGCAAAACCGGGGACATCGCGCACCAGGATTGGTGTTTTGCCGAGCGCCGATGCGAGCGCTAACGATGCATCGATTGTCGATTGGCTGGTCTCGTCGCCGCGAACGATCTCTATGAGTTCCATCGTGGGGGGCGGGTTGAAAAAGTGGAGGCCGATTGTTCTCTCGGCGGCGCCAATGCGCGATCCGAGCTCCGTGATCGAAAGAGACGATGTGTTGGTCGCAAAAATTGTTTTCGAAGAAGCTTGTCGGGCGACGTCGCAAAAAAGATCGACTTTTGCGCTCATTTGCTCCGTAATTGCTTCGATCACAAAATCGGCGTCGGCTGATGCGATCGCGATTGAGGGGGCGATCGTCAAGCGCGCTAGAGCTGCGCGACGAGCCTCATCTGTCAGCTTTCCGCTTGCGACCGACCTTGTGAGGCGCTCGCCAATCGCGTGAAGCGCGGCCGCGGCGCGCTCCGGAGCGGCGTCATACATGCGGGCATTCAGACCACATGTTGCCACGAGCTGCGCAATCCCTTGCCCCATCGTCCCGGTACCGATCACTGCCACCGTCGTATTGTTCAACTGCTCCTCCGCGGCATCACCGTAACGCGCCCACCACCCCGGAACAAACGATGCTAGGCTTTGAAAAGACGATCGGGGGGCTTTTGGTCAAGCGCGTTCTTCTTGTTGAAGACAGCAAGGTCACGCGTAATGTCATCGCGCAGCGGCTTCGCGACGCGGGATTTCGGGTTGATGAGGCGTCGCATGGCATTGAAGCGGCCGAGCAGGCGCTAGCAAGCCCCCCCGATGTTGTTGTCACCGACTTGTGGATGCCTGGATTTTCAGGCGTTCAGCTTTGTCGTCTGCTTCGCGCCGAACCGGTCACGGCGCATCTTCCGGTGCTTGTTCTTAGCGGAACCGACGATCGTAAAACCCGCTTTTGGGTTCGAACGGCCGGTGCAAACGGTTTTGTCGCGAAGAGCGAGATCGCCGAACTCGCGGGCCGCATTCATCAAGCGTTGGCCGATCCCCGGCCGCTTCCTCCAACATCGGTGCGCACGCCTTTATTCGGTTCGGTGCTCGATCGGATGTCGCAGCTGCTCGACGAAGCTCTTTTTAGCTCGGTCATTTCGGCCGATATCGCGGCGATGCTCACCGCCGACGGCAACGCGGCGACTCTCTTTGAGTCGCTCACGAATCTTGCGAGTGAAGTCGTCGCCTACGAGTGGTTCGCGCTCTATTTCGATTCGACAAGTGAACTTTTTTTTCACTGCCGCTCAAACGCGATGGCTGAACGAGAAGCGCGCGCGCGGCAGGCAATGTCGATTTCTTCCGTCGCGACGTGCTTCTCGCAAAACGATGACCGGCCGCTCGATGTTCGCGGCGGAAAGCCGATCGTTCGAGCCGTGACGCTTCACGGAAAGGAGCTTGGGCGCGTAGCATTTGCGCCGGAAGCGCAAGGGGCTTCAAAAGACGAGCTGCGATTTCTAAAGATCGCATCGCGCGAACTGGCCGGACCGATCCAGTCGATCGAGCTATTTCAGGCGCTCCGCCGCATCGCGGCGACCGACCCGCTCACCGGTCTGATGAATCGGCGCGCATTTCTCGAAGCGATGTCGAGAGAGCGCGAACGGGCGATTCGTCAACATGTTGCCGTTCCGCTTTCGGTGCTGCTGCTTGATCTCGATCACTTTAAAGGAATTAACGATGCGCTTGGGCACGGCGCAGGCGACACGGTGCTTCGGGGGATGGCGCAGCTGCTGTTGGCGTTCGCGCGAAAGAGCGATTTCGTGGCGCGATGGGGCGGTGAAGAGTTTGTAATGGCGCTCGCCGGTGCTGATTTAGACGGCGCCGTGCTCGCCGCGGAGCGCCTTCGCGGCTGCATCGAAGCGACGAAACACGCGGTCGGGAAAACAGACGACCTTGTGGTCACTGCATCGATCGGAGTTGCGATGATGAGTGAGAAGATGACGATCGATCATGCGATCGCGCTCGCGGACGAAGCGCTCTACAAAGCGAAAAATAGCGGTCGAAATCGCGTTGAGGTTTCAAAAATCGAAGGGCCCTAGGTGCGGAGGAGCGCTTACGGGTGAGCTAACTCGACGCGATTGCGCCCGAGCGATTTCGCGCGGTACAGCGCGCGATCGGCGCTGACGATCCAGTCGTCATTTGAAACCAGGTCGCTCCGTTCGGCGACGCCGGCGCTGATTGTAAGGACGCCGTCCGGATGCGGAATTTGAAGCTTTTCGACAGCCTCGCGCACTCGATTCATAGAGATGCTCGCTTGGTCAAGGCGCTGACCTCCGAGCAGAATTGCGAACTCCTCGCCCCCGTAGCGATAGAGCGCGTCGTTGCGCCGAAGCTGCTCGCGAGCAATATCGGCAATGCGGCGAAGAACGCGATCGCCTTCGGGATGGCCGTAAGCGTCGTTGTACGCTTTGAAGTGATCGACGTCGATCATCGCGATCGAGTAGCCGTAGTTTCGGCCGATGTCGGAGATCGTCTCCAGGTGCTCGTCGAGGCCCAGGCGATTGCCCGCTTGCGTGAGCGCATCGATGCGCGCGTTATTAAAATGACGCTCGCAATCGTTTCGCAGTGACGTGTTTTGCTCCTCGAGGCGCTTGTGCAGGCCGAGAACACGGCCGGCCGCGGCTAGGCGCACTTCGATCTCTTGCAGTGAGCATGGCTTCGCCAAAAAGTCGTCGGCGCCCGCACGCATCCCTTCGATGAGGTGCTCCTGATCGGAAAGGCACGTGAGAAAAATAAAGTACGTGTAGCGCTCGCGGTCGGCCGCGCGAACCAGGCGGCAGAGGTCGACTCCGGACACCTCCGGCATTCGCCAATCGCTCAGAATGACATCGAACGATGTCGTCATGAGCAGGCGCTGGGCTTTGCGTCCCCCCGACGCCAATGTCACACGATGTTTCAGCTCTTGAAATGCAAAGCCGAGCGCTTCTAGCGTGTCGTCGTCGTCGACGACGATGAGAACCGATAGCGGCATCTCGGGTAAGTGACCCGAACGTAGCAGAGCGTTGCGAAGAAACGGTGACCTCGATGCTGGCCCGACGCTTGACTGCGCATGTATCGAAGTGGCCCAGGTGCTCGCCGCCGCGGACTCTCCGTTCATCACTCCTCCTCGTAAAACGCGCTGCGCGCTAGGTCGACTCTGAATAATCCCCCCGTTTCAAAGTGGAGAAACGGCCGGCGGCGCACGAACTCTGCCCCTCCAACAGTTTCGAAAAAGCTAGGCGAAGCTAAGCGTCGAAGCTAACTGAAGACATCGCTTACGATAACCGAAGTGACCTCCGCAAGGATATCCGGGAAGGCGGACTCGGGTATTTCGGTATTTCAAAAAAAGCGCATACGATTTCGCCGTACGGCAAAATTACACACCGCTTCAGGTTGTGTTGATGCGTGTGGCTTCGAAGCAAGCGTTACGCCGGTCGCGCTCCTCGAGGCTCGCGCTCTAGCGCCGCCCCGCAGCGGCACATCGATGGCACATCGTTCTTGTGATAAATACGCTCGCACCTAGGGCAAATTCGCGCGTCGGGCTCGTATGCGATCACTTTTTGTGTTGCCGAACATCGCTTTCCGACCACCTGAATCGTGTCGATGGCGACTTCGACTGCAGCATCGGCGCGCGCTTCTGGGACGGCCTTTGGCATGACGTCGACAACAACCGGCACGCGCGCGAGCCCCTCTTTTACGATCCACGCGGCTGCTTGCGACTGGTTTTTTATCGGCGCGTGGATGACAAGTTCGACCCCGCTGCTATCGCGCCCCCCGACTTCGACTGTCTTCGTCGTTTCGTTCCAAGTAATGCGATCGATTGACCACCATGGGATTCGCCTCAAACCGCCTTTGTCGACCCCCACACCGCCTGAACCGACGCGGATTTCAGCGTCGCCGCTGGTGCCGAACAGAATCGCCAACCCGAGTGCGAATGCGCCGCCGGCGAGAACATACGCGCCGTGGGGAAACGCCGCGCGCGTCCCGCCAAGAAACGGGGCAACTTGCGTGTAAAAACCGGCGCCAAGAGCGAGTGCACCAAGTGCGCCGAGCGATTTTGTGATCCACGTCGGAGTGGTGCTTTGGGGCGAGAAAATTCGCTCGCGGCGCACAGGTTGATTCGTCTGAGTCATCATGGCGATGGCTATAGGTTACGCGAGCGCCCAAGGGAGTCCATACCTGCGCTGCATAGCGTGTTTGCGGCGGCGGCAGATGCCGCTTCGTGGTGTTTTTCCCACTGATTGCGCCCTTCGCCTCCTACGATGTTCGCAATTCCGAACACGGCGACAAAAGGTGTGTTTCGTCGCGCGCACACCTGCGCCACGGCAAATGCTTCGAGATGCTCGACGTCGGCGCCGCTTGCGCGTTCGAGTTCGTCGGCCAGGCGATCGTCGGTCGTGATGCCGAGCGTTGTGGCGACTGTGGTGCCTTTCGTGCCGGCGCGATAGAGCGCTTCAACGAGCGGATTTTCAAGGACAATTCGATTTGCCATCGGCAGGGGTAGCGCGGCCATCGACAGCGCCGCTCCAGCGTCGAAGAGCAGGATACTCCTTGCAAAAGCGGTATCGCCTATCGAAAGTCCGCTCTTTCGATAGGCGCCGCATGTCCCGATCAGCGCTACCGCTTTTGGGCGAAATCGATCGAGCGCTTCGAGCGTTCCGATGGCCGCATCGACGAGACCGACGCCGACTGCGGCGATTGCCACTCGCGGGGCAATGTGCGCAACTCTTGCCCGAACCGCTGCGAGCTCCGGCTCGAAGGCCGCGACGATCAGCAGATCGCACGATGTCATTTCCGGAAGATACCGTGCACCACGCGCTCAATATTCCCGTAATCGCGGGTCGCTACGACATCGGAAAAGCCGCGTGATTTCATGATCGATGCCGTTTCAGGGGCCTGACCGGCCATGATTTCGAGCGCCAAAATGCCGCCATCTGTGAGATAGCCCGGCGCCGCATCGACGATGCGTCGAACAATGTCGAGCCCATCGGGGCCGCCATCGAGTGCGAGCGTCGGCTCATAGTTTCGGACATCGGGGGCAAGCGTCGCGATCTCGGCGGTCGGGATGTAGGGTGCGTTCGCCGTGATGATGTCGTAGTGCTGGCCGGTCGCGATGTTTGCGAACAGATCGCTAACAGCGAAGCTCACATTGTAAGCGCCGAGACGCAGCGCGTTTTCTTGCGCAACCGCCAGCGCGTCGGCGCTGATGTCGGCCCCATGCACCCGTGCCGTGGGGCACTCGCGCGCCAATGTGATCGCGACGCAGCCGCTGCCGGTGCACATGTCGAGCGCATCAAACTGCATTGCAATGTCGTTCACGCGCTCAAGAGCCACGCGAACGAGCGTCTCGGTGTCGGGGCGCGGAACAAGAACGCGAGCGTCGACGCGAAAATTTCGCCCGTAAAATTCGCGCTCACCGCGCAAATAGGCGACAGGTTCAAACGCGCGCCGCCTCTTCACGCAGTCGCGAAAACGGGACAATTCACCCGGTTCGAGCGGCCGTTCAGAGTCGACGATCAGCTGCACACGCGTGAGGCCTGTCGCGAACGACAAGAGCACTTCGGCATCGAGGCGCGGATTTTCGATCCCTCGCGCGCGAAAGTCGTCGATCGCCCATTGAAGCATGCGCTTAACTGTCCAGCTTTGTTGGGCGGAATCGACCACGCCGCCGCTCATACCGTCACTGCGGCTCGCGCCGCGGTTGTTGCTGCCTCGACTTCACCGCGGATGCGGGCGCATTCGGCCTCCGATCCGGCTTCAAAACGCATCACCAACAGAGGGCCGGTGTTCGACGCGCGGACGAGCCCCCAACCTTCCGCGCCGAACTGAATTCGAGCGCCGTCAACTTCATCGACCGAAAGCCCCGCCGCTTTGAAGTGCGCTGCCACTCTTGCAACCACCGCGAATTTTGTTGAATCGCTGCACGCAACGCGAATTTCTGGGGTGGCGAATGTGTTTGGCACGTCGGCGAGCATCGCGCGCAGCGAACGGCGTTCACGCGCGACGATCTCGATGAGGCGCAGCGACGCGTAAATTGCATCGTCGTAGCCGAAATAGCGATCGGCGAAAAACAGATGGCCGCTCATCTCACCCGCGAGAAGTGCCTTCTCCGATTTCATCTTTGTTTTGATAAGAGAATGGCCCGTTTTCCACATAATCGGGCGCCCTCCGTGCTTTGCGACGTCATCGTATAATGTCTGCGAGCACTTCACTTCGCCGATGATTGTCGCTCCGGGGTTTGCTTTGAGAAGATCGCGGGCGAAAAGAATCATCAGCTTGTCGCCCCAGATGATCGTCCCGTCGGAATCGACGGCTCCTAAGCGATCGGCATCACCGTCGTAGGCGATGCCGATGTCGGCGTTCGTCTTTCGCACGCAGTCGACAAGTGCTTCGAGATTTTTTGCCACGGTTGGGTCTGGATGATGATTTGGAAACTCGCCGTCCATTGCGCAAAATAGCGGGGTTGGCTCGAGGCCGAGCTCGCGCATGCAGCGAAGACCGAGCGGGCCGCCGCTGCCATTGCCGGCATCAAGGACGACGCGCACAGATTTATCGGCGATGCGAATCCCCCCTGTCACGCTCGCCACGTAGGCATCTTCGGTTGCGACTGATTCGAGCGAGCCGCGCTTTTCGAACTGCCATGCGCCTGCTTCAATGACGGCCCGAAGCGCTTGAATGTCTGCGCCGAAAAAACTCGCTTTTCCGCGCATGATTTTGAAGCCGTTTTCGTCTCCGGCATTGTGGCTGCCGGTGATCATCACCCCGCCGTGAACATCGAGCGTTGTGACCGCGTGGTAGAGAAATGGCGTCGGCCCGATGCCGATATCGACCACATCGGCGCCGCATTCGCGAAGGCCGTCGGTGAGCGCTGCAAAAATGCGCGGGCTTGATAGGCGGCAGTCGCGCCCGACGGCGATACGAATCGCTCGGGCGTCGCCGAGAAACATCGTTGCGATCGCGCGCCCGATATTTCGGGAAAGATCGTCGCTCAGATCGCGGTCGGCGACCCCTCGAATGTCGTATTCGCGAAATATATGGGGCGGAATAGATACCATAGGCGCCGCAATGTAGCAGAGCCGCTCTGCTGTTGCAGAGGCATCACCCAACCGGCCATTTATGCGTTATAGCAGTAGGGCTTTGGATACTCCGCCGCTCCCACCACCTCCTGCCATGTCTCAGTCGGCCCACATTGCGGCCACGACGTTCGGTCCACACACCGAGCGCGAGCGCGTTTTGTGCGAACGCGCAAGTCGCACCGACTATTGGTACATTGCGTCGACGGCCGCGGCGGTGGCAGCGACAATCGTTGTCGACGGCGTGTGGATCGCGCCGCGCGTGGAGTCGCCGGTGCTCCGAATGATCGGCCCCGGGCTGATCGGGTCGGCGTGGGGGGCGTTTTTGGGCGGGAGCTATCTCGCGCTGCCCAAGTGCTCACCAGGGTGGGCGAACTGGGCGCCGCCCGATGGTGATATTCGCTCTGTCATGCCGCTCGCGATCGCGATCGCATTGGCCGCTGGTGCCACCGCGCCGATCTTGGTCGGTATCGAGCAAGGGAATACTTTGACCGAAAATTGGTCAACAACGGAGCGTCAGATGCGGCTCATTGTCGCCGGCGTGTCCGGCTTTGGCGGCGCGCTTTTGCCATATGTGCTGAGCCCGCTCCCATGGCGCGCGGCAAAAGAGCTTAGGCAGTTGCAAGTCGCGCCGACCCTCGGCGGCGTAGCATTCGGCTATTTTACAGCGTTTTAACGCAATTCCCCTCACCCCACCGCGACAGAAGCGGGGCTTGCGTCCCCTCTCCCTGAGGGAGAGGGGGAGTGGGCATCGCTTCTATCGCGGCGGGGTGAGGGGGAGTGGGCATCGCTTCTGTCGCGGCGGGGTGAGGGGGACTTGAGCGCAGTGGGAGGATGCGTTAGCGACTACTTGCGTTCGCTGATCGGCACGTAATCGCGCAGGCGTTCGCCGATGTAGATCTGTCGAGGACGCCCGATCTTCGTCGAGCTGTCTTCCATCATCTCTTTCCAGTGGGCGATCCACCCGGGCAGTCGCCCCATCGCGAACAGCACTGTGAACATGTTCGTCGGGAACCCGATCGCGCGGTAAATGATCCCCGAATAAAAATCGACGTTCGGATAGAGTTTTCGTTCGACGAAATACGAGTCGCGCAGCGCGGCCTCTTCGAGCCCCTTGGCGATATCGAGCAGCGGATCGTTGACGCCGAGCTTGCTAAGAACTTTGTCGGCCGCCGCTTTGATAATTTTCGCGCGCGGGTCGAAATTTTTGTAAACGCGATGCCCGAAGCCCATCAGACGGAAGTTTGAGTTTTTCGACTTCGCGAGCTCGACGTACTTTTGCACGTTGCCGCCATCTGCCCGAATCGCCTCGAGCATCTCGATGACTTCTTGGTTTGCGCCGCCGTGCAGTGGCCCCCAAAGAGCGCAAATACCAGCCGAAATTGATGCAAAAAGGTTCGCCTTGCTGCTGCCGACGAGCCTCACTGTCGATGTTGAGCAGTTCTGCTCGTGGTCGGCGTGGAGAATCAAAAGGAGATTCATCACCTTCTCGACCTCTGGGTCGACCTCGTACGGCTCCGCCGGGACGCTGAACATCATATTCAAGAAATTCGCGGAGTATTTGAGCGAATTTTTCGGATAGACGAACGGCTGGCCGATCGATTTTTTGTACGCGAACGCCGCGATGGTTCGCACTTTTGAGATCAGGCGCGCGATGGTCACTTCGCGGAGCTCGGTGTTGTCGACGTCGAGCGCGTCGGGATAGTAGCTCGAGAGCGAGCAGACCATCGACGAGAGGACCGCCATCGGATGCGCCGTCGACGGATAGCCGTCAAAAAAGCGCTTCATGTCTTCGTGCAAAAGCGAGTGACGCGTGAGCAACGTTGAAAAACCATTCAGCTCGGCTTCGCTCGGAAGGTGGCCATAGATGAGAAGAAACGCGGTCTCGACGAACGTCGATTTTTCGGCGAGCTGCTCGATTGGGATGCCGCGGTAGCGTAAAATCCCCTTCTCGCCGTCGATGAATGTGATGGCGCTTCGACACGACGCGGTGTTCATAAACGCGGGGTCCAACGTCACGAGGCCGGTCTTCGCGCGAAGGTTCGCGATGTCGATCCCTTGCTCCCCCTCTGTCCCGACGATCGTTGGAGCGTCGTACGTTGTTGTTCCCACCTTTATCTGTGCCGTTTCAGTCACCACAAGAGCCTCCACAAAATTCAGCCGATCGAAATCGACCACCTACTATCATCCATCACGAGCTTAGACTTGATCGAATGATCGTTACGACCGCCACCGCCGCCGCGCATCTGCTTGCGCCTGTGCGAGCCGCCGCTGTTCCTGCACCATTGTGGCGTAAGTCTGGGGCATCCGCCCGTCCGAGCTGAATGCATAGAGGACGCGGAGCGCAGTTTCGGCATCGCTGCTGGCTCGATGGGCCGTCTCGTTTTGAATACCGAGGCGCGCTGCCGTCTCGCCGAGCGCTTTCGATTTCTCTTCGCGCTGAATTTCGCGCGCCCAGACGAGCGGATCGAACCACTCCACATCGCGCGCCAGCGAGGTGCTCGAAACAGAAACCCCGCTCGCTCCCGCCCGCGCGATCTCGTTTGTGACAAAGGCGCGGTCAAACGGGGCGTTGTATGCCCCCGGCACGCACCCCTCAATCGCGGCGCAAATCTCGGCTGCTACCACCTCAAAACGAGGAGCGTCGGCTACATCGGCATCCGAAATCCCGTGCACGGCTTGCGCTTCGGCTGGGATTGTTCGCCCCGGATTAATGAGCCAGTTGTGCCTTGCGATGATTTCGCCGTCTTGCCCGATGGCGATTCCGAGCTCGATGACCCGATCGAGCGAAGGGTCGCGACCGGTTGTCTCTACGTCGATCAGCGCGATTTTTACGCCGCGCCAGGCGCTATCGCCGAGTATTCCGGCGACCAAACCGCGGACGGCGGTGCGCAAAAGATGCGCGATACCGGCGTAATGGTGCCCTGTCGGAAAGCAGCCGCAACCGTCGGAGATCGTTGCGCGATTCACGGGTGACCGCTTTTCGCCGAGGCTGCCGGTGTTGGCGCCGCTGCCGGGGCGGCGTGAGCGCTGCCGATCTCGAGCGCGACCCACTCTTTCAAATCTTGATGAAGGTCAAACTCGCGGCCGTTGATGTACACCGCCGGCGTCCCCTGAATTTTCAGCCCGTCGGCGACTTTGCGATCGCGCTCGATCCGCTCGGTTGTCGCTTTCGAGTTCATCTCCGCACGGAATTTTGGGACGTCGAGCCCGACTTCTTTTGCGTAGCGCTCGAGATCGCTCTGCTCAAGGTGCTGTTGATTGGCGAAGAGCTTGTGATGCATCTCCCAGAACTTCCCCATTGTGGCGGCGGCGATTGCGGCGCGCGCCGATATCTCTCCGTGGGGGTGGCCAGGAAGCGGCATAAACTTGAATACGAAGCGAATATCCGCGGGGTTTTCTTCGGCCAATTTGTCGATTTGTGGCGCCACGACGCCGCAAAATGGGCACTCGAAATCGGCGAATTCGACGATCACAACCGGCGCCGATTCGGCACCTCGGGATGGCGAGCCGTCGATTGCGACATCTTTCACGCGATCGGCATCGAATCGGCCGTGAAAACTCTTTTCGATCTGGTCGCGCGACATCCCATCGCGGACGCCTCGCAGGATGAATTTCGCGGCCGGCATGCACTTTGCGCAGGGGCGGCGTTCAAGCACGCACTGGGCTATCGGCACCGGAACGTCGGCGCAGGGGGCGAGAAATTCGCCCACGTATCCGCTCCACTCTTTGCGTTCGCGCGTTGTCAGGGCGCTTGTGTCAATTCCGGGGAGGGTAATTTCGGCCGGTGGCGCGGGGGTTGGCGATGGGCCAGACCCTTGCGTGGACGAGCCGGCTCCGCCAGAACGGCAAGAGCTAGCGGAAAAAACAAGGAAAATGAGCGTAGTAAGAGATCGAACAGCTAGCATCGGTGCGCCGCAGAGTAGTATCCGTTCGCCAATGACGCCACGTTTCTCACGCGATCCGGTCGATTCATCGGCCCGAGGGGGGGGGCTTAGTGCCCCAGGCGAATCGGCAGGCCACGAGTCGAGGCCGTCGGAGTTCGCGCGCCACCTGATTGCGATAGGGGCCGGGCGCGGCGGAGTCGGGAAAAGCGTGCTTTCGGTCAACCTGGCCGTCTACCTCGCCCAGCTCGGAAAGCGCGTCGTCCTGGTCGATGCCGATGTCACCGGGGCGAATCTTCACACGCACTTTGGACTTTCGGCCGGTCATGCCGGGGTGAGCGATCATGGGGCCGATGCCGCTTCGCTTGAAGCAGCGCTCCTTCCGACGGCGGCGCCGGGGCTTCGCGTGATGCCGGCACCGCACGACTCGCTCAAGTCGCCGCTGAGCGGTTTGGCCCTGCGAAAGTTGCGGTGGGTTGCCAATCTGCGCAACATTCCGTGCGATTTTCTGATCATCAATGTCGGCCCTGGCAACGCGCACTTTGCGGTCGATACGATGCTCGCGGCCGACCTCGCCATCGCCGTCGTCACGCCCGACCCTCCATCGATCGAAACGACGTATCGCTTTTTGCGCGCGAGTTTTCGGAGGCGCATGCGGCGGGCTCTCGCGGGCGACCGTTTTCGATCAAAGCTGTTCGAACGTATTTTGGCCGAAACGGGGGCCGCACCCGGGCCGATCGATCTCGTTCGCGCGATCCAGCGGGTCGATACAAAAATGTGCGAGCTCGCGTGGGCCGAGCTGCAGCGTCTGCAATTCTATCTCGTCGTCAATCAGGCGCGCTCGAAGAGCGACACCGAGTTGGGTGGGTGGATGAGCGAACTCGCCGCGGTTCACTACGGCGTGTCGCTCGAAGAGCTTGGCCATGTCGAATACGACGATGCCGTGTGGATCACAGTGCGGCGCAATCGCCCGCTCTTACTCGAAAGCCCGACGAGCAAGTCGGCGCGCAACATCGAGCGAATCGCCCGGCGCGTTCTCGCCGTCGCAACAGCCGATCGCCCTGCCTGTGAAGTGACGCCGCCACTAGCGCTGGACGAGCCAAACTTTTACGCGCTTCTGGGCGTGTCGCGTTCGGCGAGCGACGAAGAGATTCGTCGCGGGTTCAAGCGAAAGCGCGACATCTACACGACAGGCGGCGTGGCGGTAACGCCTCTTTTTACGCAAATTCAGCTGCAGTCGGCGCAGGCAAAGCTCGACGAGGCGCACGATATTCTTGTCGACCCAATGCGCCGTCAAGCGTACGACATGTCGATGTTCGCCGATTCAATCACGAGCGTCGGTACCAAGCTACCGAGCGCGCTCATGGCCGATCTCGTCGCCATGCAGTCAGAGCTCATGCGAGAAATCGGCCCCGATACCGAGTTTACAGGGGCACTCCTCCGGCGAGTGCGCGAGTCGCTCGGCGTCGAAATTGAAGAAGTAAGTCTGCAGACGCGAATCGGCCGAGCGCATCTCGAAGCGATTGAAGATGAGCGATTTGCCTCGCTTCCAGCGCTAGTCTATGTGCGCGGGTTCGTGCGAGAGTTAGCGCGAGTTCTCAAGCTCGACGGCGCCCAAGTCTCGCGAACCTACATGCAAAGAGCGCGTGAGTTCGGCGAGCGCGCGGCAAGCGGCGCCCGCCTGTGAAGATGCGTTTCAGGCGATTGACGGTCGACATGGCGGCGCTGTTTGCGGTCGCGGTCGCTCTTCGCCTTTATCTCGCGTTCGCGGTCGGCGGCGAAGCTGTATGGGACGGGCACTATTACGATTTTGGCGCGCGCCGCATCGCTGCCGGTTTTGGCTACTCCGACGATTTGACAATTCATGGCGCGACTGTTTGGCACCCATGGTCTCACTATCCGGTCGGATTTAGCGCGTTTTTAGCGGTTTTTTATCGGATTTTCGGGAGCGACATTCGAGTCGCGTGGGTTGTGTGCGCGAGCGTCGGTGCGGGGCTCGCGGCGGCAACGTACTGGCTTGCCCATCGCGCGTTCGGTCGTCGCGGTGCGATTGTCGCGGGGCTGCTCGTCGCGCTGCACCCTGGTTTAATTCTGTACTCCGCGCTCGTCATGACGGAACAGTTGGCGGCGCTGCTAACATTTATTGCATTCGCCGGGGCGATCGCATGTTCGACGCCGCGAAGGCGCGCAATCGCCGGCGGGCTGCTTTTAGGCGTTGCCGCGCTCGTCAGGCCGCAAGCGCTTCTCTGCGCGCCGTTCATCGGGCTCGCCGCGCTCGCTCAAATCGGCCCGCATGGGTTGCCCGCCGTGGCGTTTGCTCAACCGACCGCGCTCGCACGATTCAAGTCTCGCGTCGGCGCCCTCGCGATCGTCGCGCTCGCATGTGCAATGGCGCTCGTCCCGGTCCTCCCGTGGGCTGCACGCAACTGCCAAGTGATGGACGGCTGCGCGCTCGTGAGCACGAACGGCGGGTGGAACCTCGCAATCGGCGCATTTCCTCGCGCGACAGGGCGATACGAAACGCTGCGATCGAGCGACGGTTGCAGCGACGTCGCGGGGCAGGTGAAGCAGGATCGCTGCTGGTTCAACTACGGGCTCAATCAGATCGCAGCATCGCCAACGCGTTGGCTAAAATTAATCCCGGCAAAGCTCTCACACACGTTCGATCACGAGTCGTTTGCGGTCGAGTATCTCCACGAAGCGCGCCCCGACGATTGGCCCGATGCGCGGCGATTTTTTGCCCGAGCGACGCTGACGGCAATCAACGGGCTTCTCATCGTGCTCGCGGCAATAGGTTGCGCGGTTTATCACGTTCGGTCCAGAGGCCGGCTCGCAGTTGGCGCCGCAATCGCAGCGGTTGCGATCATGGCAGCACTACTCCTAAGGCGCGAACCGCCAACCCTCTGGCCGCTCGCGCTCATCCCGGCGCTCCTCCCATGGATCCGCCTAAAAGGGGCGCCCGAATCGCCAATCGCGCTCCGCCTAGCGTCGTCGTTGCTCTTAACAACGATCGTCACGCACGCCGTCTTTTTCGGCGAAGACCGCTATCACATCGTAGTAACGCCAGTCATGTGCATCTTCGCGGCCGCACTAACCGCGGGAGTATTTCGCCGCCCCGCGGAAGCCTAAAAAGAGCGCGCTACTCGAGCCCCGTCGCCCCGGCCTAAAACTCGTCTTCGAGAATCCCGAATTCCCAAATTTCGTCTGACTCGCGGACGCTTGATACCGACTCTTCGACTCGACGCAGGAGGTCGACGTGGGACACGGATGAGGCGGCGCGAACTCCCACCGCCACGCGCCCCGGCCACTGCCATACGCGCGCCGCAGTAACGCCGGCGACGCCATAGACGAGCTCGAGCGTCCGTCGTAGGCGGGGCGATTGGTCATCTGTGGTGGACGGTTCATAGGGGGTCATATCGATCGCTGAGCACTCCGTAGTGCTTCTTCGTAGCAGGCAGGCTACATTGCACGATATGCCAGAAACGCCTGAGTGGAATTTCAGCTTACCGAGCGGTTTTAGCGTCTTATCGCTATTGACTTTGGTCGCGATTAATTCGTGTGGTGGCGTTATCAATCCGCAGCCGCTACCCCCCGACACAAGCGGCGACAATTCAGACCGCGGCGGGCCACCAATGGCAGGCGCAGCACCGACACCCGCCGGGCCGGCAAGCGCTGCGCCAACAGAAGCGGCGCCAATGTCGCCAGCGCCACCGCCAGCTGCCAACGTGGGCGATGGCGGAGCCCCAAACTCCGCACCACGCCCCGATGGTGATGCGGGCGATTTTGGAGACGCGGGAGTCGACGGCGGGCTGTAGGGGGCTAGTTGAGTGATCTCAAAATCTGATCCGTACTCGTGCCCGTGCCCGTAAACGTGCCCGGTTTTTGCTTTCTTGATGGCGAGACGCGCAAGAAAACAGCCGGGCACGTTTACGGGCACGGGCACGTTTACGTGGGCAGATCAGATTATGAGATCACACCCTGGTTGAGTGGCGGGAAAGGGGAAGTTCCTCTCCCGCCACTCAACTAAGGCCGGTGCGCTCTTCCTAGGTACTCGTCCAGAATATTCGCGGTGAAGTCGGCGAGGATGCCGTCTGTCATGCGTAGGCGGCGCGACAGGTCGCGTGCGATGTTCAGAATGACCAGCGTGTAAGATTTGAGGTCGTGGCGATAGAGCGCATCCATGTCTTCGGTTGACATGCTTAGGAGGCGTGATGGAGCTAGTGCTCGGATCGTTGCCGAGCGGCGCTGGATGTCGATGACCGACATTTCGCCGAAGACGTCGCCTGGGCCCAAAATTGCGATTCGCTGGTCGCGCCCTTGCTTGCTTTTGCGGAGCACCTCCATCTCGCCCTCGAGGACGATGTAGACATGCTTGGCCGAATCGCCTTCGCGAAACACCGTTTCGCCGACGCCGATGTGGCAGACTTTTAATGTGCCGCATAAGTAGTGGAGAATTTCGTCGCTTAATGCTCCGAAGAGCGCGATTTCACGAAGGTGCGAAGGGGAGACTGCCCCTTCGTCACGTGCCGCCCATGAATTTTTTTCGCCTTCTGGCATGACTTACTCCTTACGTCACATGCTCGGCGCTTAAGTCGCGCGAGAACACGACGCGTTTTCTCCCCGGACCGGCGTAGTCGTCAACCTCTTTGCTATCCCACCCGAGCGCCGCGTGAAAGCGCACCGACTCTTCGTTCCCTCGCGTTGAAATCGCTTTCATTTTTTTGCACCCTGCTTCGCGGCACGTTTCTATGAACTCGCCATAGAGTAGCGCGCCGACGCCGCGCCGCCGAAATTCTGGATCGATTCCGACGAGATGCACGTAACCTGTGCGGACCTGCGAGTTTGACAAGAATCCGAGGAGAAACCCGACGATTCGCCCCTCTTTTTCGGCAACGAGCGCCCGTTCACCGAGCTCGTAGAAAAAAATCGGGTGTGCAGATGTCTGCACGGGACCGCCCCACCATTGGTCGATCACTTCGACAATTCGGTCAAAATCGGCTTTTTCTGGGTGGCGGGTTGAAATTTCGCTGTTCACGGACCGCAGCGTCGGTCTTTTAGGACGATTGCGCAACGGGCGTGTTAAGCGCACCTTGTGAACCTATGGACGATTCGCGCACAATTCGCATTGCCCCTTCAATCCTGTCCTCCGATTTTACGAAGCTTGGCGACGAAGTGCGCGCGGTTCAGGCAGCCGGCGCCGATTGGATTCATCTCGACGTGATGGATGGGCGTTTTGTGCCGAACATCACGATTGGGCCAGCGGTCGTGAAAGCGCTACGCAAAGTCACGACGTTGCCGCTCGATGTGCATCTGATGATTGTCGAGCCGGAGCGCTACATTGCCGATTTTGCGGAGGCCGGCGCGGATGTGATTTCGGTGCACACCGAAGTCTCGCCGCATTTGCATCGCACGCTTCAATCGATTCGAAAGCTCGGAAAAAAAGCAGGCGTCGTGGTCAATCCGTCGACGAGCGAAGAGTCGATTCGTTACGTGCTAGGCGAGGTCGATCTTGTGCTCGTGATGAGCGTGAACCCCGGCTTCGGCGGTCAGTCGTTCTTGCCTGAAGTGCTGCCAAAAGTGCGCGTGATACGGCGCATGATCGACGATGCGAAGCTTCCTATCGACCTCGAGATCGATGGAGGGATTACCGCAATTACGGCGGCACAAGCGGCCGCGGCGGGGGCGCGTGTGCTCGTGGCGGGGAACAGTATTTTCGGGTCGGGCGACTACGCGTCGGCGATTGCAAAGATGCGGCAGGCGGCGAATGCGGCAACGGTGCAGGCAGTCGGCGCTTGATGAACGCGGTGCGAGGTTTAGCGCTCGTCGCGATCTTGTTGATCGGTTGCGCGGGTGGATCGCATGGGCCTCGGAGCCCCGGCGCGGCGCCGAGTGTTGTGCGCGAACCGGATGGCGGCGCGCGCGATGTGCAGTCGCTGATCGCGCCGATGACGGAGCGTGTCGTCAAAGCGCGAAAGCTCGCGATGCTGCGTGAATGCCCCGGAAGACTCGCGTCTCGCGAAGAGCTGATTCGCGGCGTGAAGAGTCACGTGGACCGTGAGCTCCCACCCGATGTTCTGAACCACGAATCGCGCGTTCTCCAACTGCTAGGTTTTGTGCCGGTGAACTTTGACTACCCGGCGGCAATCTATGCGTTGCTCGAATCGGAGCTTGCCGGCTACTACGAACCGGCCGATGGGACGATGGTTCTCGCGGCCGACCTCGATGGCGACAATATCGACGCGACGCTCGCGCATGAGCTTACGCACGCGCTTCAAGATCAGCACTGGGATCTAAAAGCGCGATCAAAATATCGCCCCGGCGAGTCAGATAAAACCGCGGCGCTCTTGGCGCTTGCAGAAGGCGACGCGACCAGCGCGATGGTCGATGTTCTGGTCCATCGGACGAAGCCAAATTCTTCAGCGCTTCTACTAGCGGACGAAATGCTCATCGGGCAGATACGTGCCTCCGTCGACAGTGGGCCGACGTCAAGCTCGCCGCGCATTCTTCGAGCGTCGCTCGTCGCGCCATACATTGAAGGGCTGCGCTTCGTGAATGCGCTTCGTCGCCGCGGAGGTTGGAGCGAAGTCGACCGCGCGTGGACGACACCGCTTGCATCAACGTCGCAGCTTTTGCACGTAGAAAAATGGCTGAACCACGAAGAGCCGATTGTCGTAAGAGTGCCTGAATTTAAGGCACTTGGTGGCCGTTTTCGGTCGGTGAATGTCGACACCGAAGGGGAGCTCGGCATCAGAATTATGTTTGAAGAGTGGATGTCGATGGCGAGAGCGCGCGAAGCGGCAACCGGTTGGGGAGGAGACCGCGCAGTGCTCGTCGCCCACGGAGACGAGTACGCGTTCGCGATGAAAGTGCGATACGCACCAGGGGCAAAAGTAGCCGCCGCGTTCAACGAAGTGGAGCGAGGCCTAACGCGAAAGCTAGGCAAGCCGTCCGAAAAGCGAAAAGGCTACTGGTGCATCGAGCGACCCGATCGAGGGCCGCTGGCGATCGCAATGCGCGGCGCCGACATCGCCATCATGGCGGGGCCGGCATCAACAGGCGAAGCGTGGAAGTCGACAGGAACATGCGCAAAGTCGCGCAAGTGGAGCGCGGAGATTTTAGCCTTTTAAAGCCATTTTTAGGGCAGCTTGCGGCACCGTCGTTCTTACTTCACACGTTCGGTCAATAAAAAGCTTACGCAGCCGTTCATTCGGACGAGCCGCGTTTCACTTTGATTCAGACAGTTGGAACCTCTATGCGATTTTTGCCTGTCCTCATTGCTCTGATGCTTCTCGGTTGCGACGCTCCAGATGAAACTGAGCACGCGCATAAGCCGTCATCCTACGAACTGACAAAAGCGATTTGGGATGCGCCAACAGTTGATGCTCTCGACAAGCTCGAGGCAAAGCTCATCGCGGGCGATTCGGCAGAAGGCCCGCTGGACAGCGACAAAGTCGCGCATGTGAAATCGCAAGCTGCCCAACGAAAATCGGTGCTGCAAGATCTTGCAAAAGACGAGGCGAGGCACGACGTAACCGGGAAAATTCTCGCGGCGACCACCGTTGCCGACTTGGTGAAGCTTGAGGACCAAGCTGCCCGCACCGGGACGATCGACGATTTCGAACGCCAAAAGTTGATCCTCGTTCAAAACGAGATTCTTGCTCTTCAGCGGACCACCGATCTATCGCCTCTATTGGCACTCGAACAGGCCTATATCCAGCGCGATCAGTGGCACGACAAAGGCAGATGGGAACATCTCCACGGTCTAGTGCTGGACACCAAAAAACTGATCTTAGGCGGGCACAAATTCGCTCGTCTCGAGGCGATACGAGCGGCAGCAACGCCCGAAGAATTTCGCGATCTCAGGCACAAAATCGCAGGAGACCAGCAGCTGTCCCATTCGGAGCAGGCGACGCTTCTCGAACAGATAGACACTTCGTGGAACTCCAAGTTTGGCGCTCAGTATCTCAAGAAGATCCTAGGCGAGATCAAACAGGCGGTGGCGCACGGAAAAGCGTGCGACTCAAAAGAAGCAAAAGAGTGTTTTGCAGAGCTCCATCAGGCCATCCCGTTTCTCAAAGGCTTCGGCAGCATGCCACGTCTCCTCGCTATCGTGACAGGACAGCTAGAGAAGGAGCTCGGTCACTGTCATGACCAGCTCAAAGAGCTCGAGGAGAATATCAAGTTGATCGTCCTAGTGCGCGAATAGAGCCCCGCTGGGAGCGGCCATGACCAAGCGAATCACGGGGCGATACGAGAGGACTCGTGTCGGTGGCGAAGAAGTTGCAGCTTTTCTTGCCTTACTTTATTCATTTCGGTTCGGCCGTAAGGTGAGATGCATATCGAGGGCATCTTCGCCGTCTGAATAGTAGCTTTTTCGCGTCGAAATGGGGCTAAATGCCAGCGAACGATAGAGCGCAATCGCCGGCGCGTTAGAAATGCGCACTTCAAGGGCGATAAGCCGCGCCGATTCGCTTTGGGCGATCGCGATGAGATGTTCGAGGAGCTCGCGGGCATAGCCGCGACGTCGGTGCGAGCGGTCGGTAACAATGTCGATGATTTCGATTTCGTCGGCGACATGGCAGGTGTGAAGAAACGCCACTGTCGGGCCGCCAACATCGGTGCGAGCGACGAAAAAACGGGAGAGTGGGCGATCGCGCTCGTCGATGATCTGGTCGACCGTGACGCCCGCAATCGCCGCAATAGCAGCCTCATCTGCTTCCGATGCCACATCGATCATGAGTGTTGCGCGATGATTCCTTGTTCGAGGAGCTTCGACAAGAGTTTGCATGTTTCGAAACTCGACATGAAACAGCGCTCTACGATGTCGCGCACGCTGCGCGATCCGTCGATCGCATCGATAACGACCTGCTCTTTTCGCGCGAACGATTTGCCTACCAACGCTGCTTCATTTTTCACGACGACCGCGTCGATGCTCTTTAGCTGCTCGAGTATCACCCCCCACTCGTCGGTTCTCCGGAACCCTTCGAGAATCAGATGCGGAACTTGAAGCTGCAGCTTCGCGCTACTCGCAAGCTCTGACAGATCCTCTTCGTGAAACTCGAACGCCGCTTCGCTCCACCGAAGCGCCTCATAAACAAGCTCGCTCGACTGACGCGTGAGGGCGAGTTGCCGCTGCTCGTGGCTGATTTTGCCGAGGTTGATCAGCGTGTCACCAAGCGGCTTTGCGGCGCTACGCTGACCGCGCCCGCGATCGCCTGCTGCCCGCTCAAGCTCCGTCGGCTCGACCCACCCTTGCTCGACCAAAAATCGACCGAACCGAAATTCAGCCCCAAACCCTTCTCCCTGAGCAAAATCGACCTGCCCATTCGCGAGCGCGATTGTCAGCGTGCGCGACGCACTTCGCACAGAGAGCACCCCTGTTTTCGCTTCGAGCTGAATGAGTTGAAGTGCCGCGCCGAGCGGTACAACCGCCACGCTCCCGCTGAACCCTGGCGTCCGCTCGCGAGCTCGCGATTTTTTTGCGCCGCCGCGTCCGAGCGCTCCTCGCACCGCTTCCGCCAACGTTGCCGCATCGAACGGCTTTGAGATCGCTGCGACCGCACCGGTCTGCCCAATGAACCGCTCGCCGATGCGATCGGCCATCGCGCTCATCAACACAATCGGAATAGATCGCTCGGGTTCGCGGGCTTTCAGCGTCCGGCAAAACTGAAAGCCGTTCATTCGTGGCATTACAAAATCGAGTAAGATGACGTCAATTCGCGCGGATGTTGCAAGCACCTCCAGTGCGGAAAATCCGTCGCCGGCGGCGATTGTGTCGAACCCGTAATGCTCGAGCATCGAGCAGACAACCTCTCGAATCGTTGGGCTATCATCGACGACGAGCACCCGCGTTGGCTCGTCACGCATCGATCGCGGCAGCCCCCGCCGTTTCGATCTGCACGAGAAGCGTTGCGAGCCCCTCTTTTGCCCGCTCGAGAAGCGCGCGATCGGCTTCTGACATCGCCATTGCCGTCTCGGCCGCGCGACGCGCTGCTTCGAGCTTGGCGCCCAATTCAACCCGCTGGGCGTCCACCAGCTCTTGCAGCTGCGCCATGCGATCTTCGGCGTCGGCGTGGGCCCGCTCGATTACCAACGACCGCTCTGCCGCTTCAACAATCTCGCGGTCGCGTTCGGTTAGCGCTTCGCGAAGAGCCAGAATGTCTCGATCTTTTTTATTGAGCGCCTCGCGCAAATCGAGCAGCTCGCGCGCCGATGGTGGCGCCTTTAACTCAGGGGCGACGCGATTCGTTTTGCGCGGCGGAACTGGCATCGGAATTTCAGCGCCCGCTGGAGGGGGAAATGATGGGGAAATAGGCTTCGATTGCAGGCGGACGAACGCTTGCTCGGCGAACGCATCGACCTCTGAATCGAGGTCGGCGACATTTACGAGCTGAACCTCCTCTTCCTCGTTCACGCCGTTAAGGGGACTCTCGCCATCGAGCCGTATGAAATGATGAATAGGATTCATGAGTTCGTGCCTCCCGTCGAAGCGAACTATTAACCGACTTCTGGCTTCTTCGCGTCGTAAATAGAGCATGAGGGGCCAATTCGGGCTTCGGCGCTTCGAATCGCGTATGATCCGCCGATGAATCGAAACGGGTCGACCGATGCTACCGATTGAAGTCGCGTTTGCCACGCCGCGAAAGCTCCCGAAGGCGCGCGATTTGCGAGGGCGGGTCGCGGTTGTCGACTTAGCGTTCGCTTCGGAAGCGAGCGGCGGCGGCTTCGATAAAATCACTCGACCGTTTATCGATGGGCTCGGGCCGCGCCTCGTCGCGTGGGTCGATCATCACGATCACGCGATGCACGCGCATTACGCAAGCGACCCGCGGTTCGTTTTGGCAACGAAGGCGATGCACGGTGCTTGCCCCGAAATGGTGACGCCGGCGCTCGTGGCGCGCTTTGGCCCTATCGACACGATCGTCTGCCACACCGATTTTGATGGCCTTTGCACCGCCGCAAAGTGGATACGGGGGGGTGAAGAGCCTTACCCTGGAGCCGACGACGATGCGCGGGCGATCGACACGCGTACGGGGCAGCCAAGCGCCGTCGGCGCCCGGATCGATCGCGCCTTGAGAGCGAGGTCGCGCGACGTAGCGCTCTGCGGAGTGATCATGCGCCACTTAGTCGCCGGTCTGGCCGATGCTTCGCTATGGGGCCCGATCGACGCGGCAGGGGGCCAGCTCGCCTCGCGCGAAGACTGCGCACGCAAAATCGCCGCAAAATACGAGGTTTTGGAGCTCCTCGGTGGCGCCAACAAGATTGGCGATCGTCTCGCGTTCGTCGACGCGAGCCGTTGGCACGCGGAGTACGACAAGACGCTCCTTCTCCTCCTCGGGCAAGAGCGCGCCCCAATCGCGATGCTTATCGATGCCGATAACCTGACGCTCGCCGCGCGGTTCGACAGCGGGATCAATTTTTTGGCGCTCCTCGGGCTATCGGGTGGGATGCCGACGCTCGTATCGGTGCATAAGGACCGCTTTGGCGATGCGATGAAGCGGCTCGGCGTGCGCCCGGACGACTTGATGCGCCTCGTCGGTTGAGGTTGAGCAACGCGAGCAACGTGTTTGAGGCGAAATTGCAAACTTGCAATGGCGTGCGCCAATAGTGAAAAGGAAATATTGACCACGCCAATGCAAACATGGTAACGCCATCGCAAAATTGAAATAACGCTGAGCTGCGCTGAGGGGGGACGATCGATGAACGCTAAAGCTTGGAATGCGCAACCGAACGCGCTTGACGAAATTTTCTTTCAAAACGATGCGGTGTCGCTCTGTCTCCTGACAAATCGTCGCGCCAAGCTCATGCGCGTTGTCGATTTTCGGGCGGGTCCGTCGAATGCGAAGAGGGCATTTGTCATGTCGCTCGCGCAGCGCGAAGGGATGGAGCGCGTTTTTACCCTCGTCGAGCGCGACGAAGTGGCCACTTGGCTAAAAATGGGGTTCGCCAAAGAGGCGAATTTGCCTTCGTTTTATAAGCGAAGCGACGCATTCCTGCTCGGAGCCCTTGTCGAATACGAAGATGAGCCGCCTCCGCGCAGCATGTCGCGCATCTCGGTCGCAGCGCGGCGCGAGAGGGCGTCCGAGCCGCCTCCAAGTGCCGACGCATCGATTGATATGGCCGAGCGGACAACGTTTCACGCAAAGAAGCTCTTTCGTGACGCGGGGTTGAAAGGGACGGCCGCCCCAAAAATCACGCTGATCAACGACGCGGATGCGCGCAAAGCGGTCCAGGTCGCCCAGCGAAGCGGCAAGGCGCTCACCGGTTTTGAAGTGTTTGGTCGCGACGTTGAGCGGCGGCACTACACGATTTCGGCGCGCGGCGGCCTCGAGTGGACGATTTCGATCGAGTGGCAGGCCTGTTTCGGGAACGTGTTTCTCGAGGCGCTCACATCACCGCGCACCGAGGCAGAGCGTTACGCCGCGGCGGCAGGGCTCACAAGCGTTTGCGATAAGTTGATCGACGAGGGGATGGTCAGCTGCTTCGCCTGCGCCCCGTCCGACGATGTGTCGCTCGCGTACATATTTTTGGCGAGCGGCTTCCGAAAAACAGGTGTTCTTAGAAGCCACATTGTCGCCGGTTCGTCGCGCAAAGACGCCATCGTCTGGTCGCGCAAGCTTGCGCTTCCTAGCGACGACTGATTTACATTTCGATTACTAGCGCGACGGCTTCGCCGCCTCCGATGCACAGGGTGGCGAGGCCTCGCTTGGCTTTCATGTCGCGCATTGCATAGAGCAGGGTTGTTACGATTCGGGCGCCGCTTGCTCCGATTGGATGGCCCAGTGCAACCGCTCCGCCGCGCACATTTACGCGCGCTGGGTCGAGTTTGCACATTTGGTTTGTCACCATCGCTACGACTGAAAACGCCTCGTTGATTTCGAACAGGTCGATCGATTCGCGCTTGATGTCGAGCTTGGTGCACACGTTATCGATCGCTTTTGCGGGGGCGGTTGTGAACCACTCTGGAGCTCCCGCCGCGTTTGCCGACCCTAGAATGCGTGCCATCGGCGTTAGCTTGTGTTCGCGCACAGCTTTTTCGCTCGCGAGAATAAGCGCCGACGCTCCGTCGTTGAGCGACGATGCGTTTGCCGCCGTGACGGTGCCTTCTTTGCCAAAAGCGGGCTTTAACGTGCTGAATTTCGACGGTTCGCCGCGCCCTGGCTCTTCGTCGACGCTCACCATGACCGCGTCGCCTTTGCGCTGCTTGACGCTCACTGGCTCCATCTCGGCATCGAAGAGGCCTCGCGACTGCGCATCGAGCGCGCGCCTGTAGCTCTCTTGCGCGTACGCATCTTGCGCCGCACGCGAAAACTCATACGTCGCCGCGCATTTGTCGCCGCACGCCCCCATATGCACGTTCGAATAGGGATCCCACAAGCCGTCGAAAATCATCCCGTCGATAAGCTTGCCGTCGCCCATGCGATAGCCGGTGCGCGCTTTGTCGAGGTAGTACGGGACATTCGACATCGACTCCATGCCGCCGGTGACGACAATGTCGGCGTCGCCCACGGCGATCGTTCGCGCGCCAAACACAAGCGCTTGAAGGCCCGAACCGCAAACTTTGCCGATCGTTGTCGCCGGCACGGTGTGCGGCAAACCGGCGGCAATCATAGCTTGGCGGGCCGGCGCTTGGCCGATCGCTGCAGTGAGCACGTTTCCGAGCATGACTTCATTGACCGCATCGGGAGCGAGCTGCGCGCGGCGCAGCGCCCCGGTGATCGCGGCAGCGCCAAGCTGGGGCGCCGAGACCGACGCGAGCGCACCGAGAAAGCTCCCAATCGGCGTGCGAGCCGCCGAGACGATATAAACAGGGGGGGATGTTTTGTTCATGAGTAAGCCGTGGTTTAGCGTTTAAAATGGAGCGTGCCTGCGCGCACCGAAAGATGTTTACCGGCCAAAAATCGCCGTCTCGTCCGCAGAAACACTGCGGGCATGCTTATACGCGCCTGCGTTGCGAAAGGCCACGATTTGCGGGCGCGGCATCTCCCGGGCTGTCCTCAAGCAGTTTCACGAAGAAGGCGCGATCGATAGACTTGCGGCAGGCCTCTACGCGCTCCCTGGTCACGAGATTACTGAGAATCATTCGCTTGCCGAAGCAGCGGCGCGCCTGCCGAGTAGCACGGTATGTCTTCTGTCGGCGCTCCGTTTTCACAACCTCACGACCCAGGCACCGTTTCAGGTGTGGCTAGCGATCGACAGTCACGCGTGGCGCCCTACTGTAAGTGAACCACCGCTTCGCGTTGTTCACATGAGCGGCGATGCACTGCGCCGGGGGATCGAAGTGCATCGAATCGAGGGGGTCGCAGTGCGGGTTTTCTGTGCTGCGAAGACAGTGGTCGACTCTTTCAAGTTTCGAAATAAAATAGGTCTCGACGTCTGTCTTGAAGCGCTTCGCGATTTCAAACGGCGCAAAGACTTCAACCATGACGACCTTTGGCGATACGCGAAAGTGTGTCGCGTCTCCAATGTGATGCGTCCTTACCTTGAGGCGATCCAATGACGAAATTTGCTGTAAGGTCGAAATCGATCTGTCGTCTCTCCATGCTTTTAGATTTTGAAGACAGGCTCTTAGGTGCTTCAAACCGACAGCCACTTGTCGAGGTGGCGCTCGACAATGGTTCGCGATCGGGACGACGGTATTCGGGCGACCCAATGCCGGAGAACGCGCATTCGGAATGTCTTTGGGATTTCTAGCTCTGGCACGGCGGCGAACATGCGTGACCTTCCGGCCGACAAATAGGCGAGATCGAAAAGTGCTTTTTCGGCCGTGGCGAGTTTGACGCCGTCTTTTAGCTCTTCGAAACCGCCAAACAATTCGGGGGCGATCCGGTGAACAGAAATCACGCCAACTTTAGTTGTAATGCGTTGGGCACGAGCGAGCGACACGACGTACAATACATCGGGAATCTGCTCGACCATTCCGTGAAGATGCAGCGCGGTCTGGAGCGACAGATAGCTCGGCATCGGTGCAGTCAAAAACTCGGGGAGACGGTACAGGTTGACCTGGTGACCGACCCACCACACGCCATGACGCACAGGGGTCATAAGACCGGCGGCCGCAAGTCTGGACACAGTTTTGTTCGCGGCCGAAGGCGATTGCTTCAACGCCGCCGCAATATCGGCGGTATCGAGCACCGGAATATTCAAACTTTGCAAACGGGCGAGCGCTTCGATCGCGTTCATTGAAGCGCCTCAAGCCGCGATATGACTGTCGTTTGCATCACATTCCAGACGCTACGTTCGGCGAAAAGCTCGCGTTGATCGGGATCGAGATAGGCGACGACCTGTGATGAGTATTCATCGAAAGAAATTCCGAGTGCGTGGTCGATCGCAAGCGACAAGTACCGCTTCTCGGTGGCCAACGCGCTCGTTGATGGGCCCTGCCTTGCAAACAGATGACTCAGATCGAAGACATCGCGGGCTTGCGGCTCGGTTCGACCCGCAAGCGCGTGAATTTTCTGCTCAACGGCCTGTGAGACGGAGTAGTGCGTCGCCAAAAATGGAGGCAATGCGTTGCCACGCAAGATTGCGGAATCGATCGCTTCGAATCGCGCACCTTCGATTCGGCCGCGCCGCGAAAACTCAACTTTTGTGCGGATTGGCAGAGGAAACGTCGCGGCCTTGAGCCCCGCCTTCCATCTTTGCGTCGTATCGGTCTGTTTCGGTGTCGATATGTCGACCAGCTCAATGCCTCGTGCTCGGAGTGGCGCCACGAGCGTGGGCGACACGAGCAGGCGATCGATTTTTCGTTTGAGTGTCTCTTTGGCGACGACCGACACGTCAATATCTAGATCTTCGGAATACCGGACGCTCCCGAAAAAGAACCGGAGATTGCAGCCGCCCTTGACGGCAAAGAGCCCTTTATCGTCACCTTTCGCGACGAGCGCGCGCAAAAAGACGAGATGAAAAAACTCGACCGCCTGGCGTGCCGTCATACCCATGCATTATAAATACACTATTTAGACTAATATGTCGAATTAGTGCATTCTTATCGGCCAATATGATGCGTCGAACGATGCGCGTTTCGGGAGATTCGATACAAAACGTGCTTCGAAATCCGGTGGTCTTTCGGCAGCAGCGGATGGTTGAAGTCGTCTTCGGTATTTCGCTGCATCCCGATTTTGCTCATCACGTTTATCGAGCGAGCATTTTGCGCTGCGGTGAACGATACGACTTCGTCGAGGCCGACGGTGTCGAACGCGTATGCCAACACGGCGCGCGCCGCTTCTGTGGCATAGCCGCGCCCCCAATATTCGGAGGCTAGGCGCCATCCGATCTCGACGCATGGCGTGAACTTCGCTTCAAATTGGGGCACCGCTAGCCCACAAAATCCAGCGAAGGGGGTCACATTCGGAATCTCTATGGCCCACAAGCCAAAGTGGTGCTTCGCAAAGTGCGCGCGAATTCGCTCGACCAGGGCGTCGCTCTCAAGCGCTCTGAGCGGGGCCGGGAAGTGCTCCATTACGGCCTGATCGGCGTTCATCGCCGCAAACGGTGTCAGGTCGCTATCGCGCCATTCGCGCAAAATTACGCGTTTTGTGCGCAGAATCGGCAGTCCTGATTGAGATAGGGGGGCGGTCATCCGAAACGCCATGGTAGGCCCGTTCGTTCAGTAAAGCTTGCGTCGCTCGCAAAAGTCGCTAGCCTCCAAACCCCGCATTTATTGCGCAATAAGCGCAAGCCTGTGCCAGCTTTCAAAGGAAATCATGTCGGCTACGAAGTTTGCTGAATTTATCGCGTCGAAGAAGCTTGATGCCCGCCGGATCGCCATCGCATCGCACAAGATCGAGTCGCATACGGTCGAAGATCGCACGATCGTGTTGAAGAAGAGGCAGGCGAAGAAGAGCGAAGGGAGCGCACCAAAAGAGGAGCGCAAGCCGCGTTCAGGTCGCCCCGTGACGCCGCGTGCCCTCGCAGCAGCCCTCACCGGTGGAGCGATCAGCGGGCCAACGAAGCAGCGCATCCTGCGCGCCGTCAACCGGCTGCTCGAGCAGAAGAAGCAAGCGGCAGTCGAGCTCAAAGCACTGTTCTAGAGGCAGAAAAAGGGGGGTGAGTGCGGTCGATAGACGGTCGATGGCTGGCGTTGATTCCGGTCGGCGTCGGCTTGATCCTTGCTCCGCTCGTCTTGCCAATTGCTGTCACGCCGCGCGACGTCCCGTTGCCGACGCTCGATTTGTCACTGCTGTCGCGTGGGGCAGCGGCTGACGACGCGTTGGCAGCGCATGCCGATCGCCTGCCGGCCGAAGCGGTCGCGCTTGGGGTGGCCGTTCGCCTTTTGAATGCTGCAGAGGGGCGAGGCGTGGATGATGAAGCGAGCGCTTTACGCGGAGCGATTGCGCGCGATTTTTCCGAGGCGTGGCGCGTTGGTGGCGCCGACGCGATTCGGCAGCTGCGCGCCGTGCAGCTGAAAGAATTTCTCTTCGCCGTGGCCCGTTTTGAGGCGACCGGCGAGCAGAACGAAGAGCATCTGGCGTCGACGGGGTCGTTTATTTCGCGGATGCAGAGCGCCGGCTGGGCGGATAAAACGCGCGTGCTTCTAACCGAAAACGAGCGGCGCGCCGCGTTTAAAATGGCGTGGAATCGCCTTGTCATTCCGCCGGACCGCGCGCCCGATTTTGAGCTCACGACGGAAGAGCGAAAAGCTCTCTACGGCCTCTATTTGGCAAGGCCGCACGTTGCCGAAGCGGCGCGAAGTCGCATCGATGAAGCGCTCGAGAGCGCGCACGATGATGAATCGTGCAGGCGCGCTGCAGCGGCCGAGCGCGCCGCGATTGAAGGGTGGCGCCTCGACAAGATCGATCGACTCGCGCAGATCGACCCGGCTTATCCGGCCGACTACGCGCGCGGAATTTCGCACTATCGCGGCGGCGATTGGGCTCGCTCCGCGCACTCATTTCGGAGTTGGCTTGCCGCGCACCCTGATGGGGCCTACAGCATCCGTGCGCGAAATTTTTTGAAGAGCGCCATCATGGAGGCGGGGAGCGCGCGCTAAACCGGTGAGCACATGAAAAAAAATCGACTCGCGAACGAAGTGTCGCCCTACCTCCAGCAGCATGCGGGGAACCCTGTCGATTGGTACGCGTGGGGGCCGGAGGCGCTAGCCGAAGCGAAGTCGAGCGACCGACCGATTCTCCTGAGCATCGGCTATTCGGCGTGCCACTGGTGCCACGTGATGGAGCGCGAGAGCTTTGAAAATGCGGCGACTGCAAAGCTCATGAACGAACTGTTTGTGAACATCAAAGTCGACCGCGAAGAGCGTCCCGATCTCGATCATGTTTATCAGATGGTTGTGCAAGTGATGGGGCGGAGCGGCGGCTGGCCGCTCACTGTGTTTCTGACGCCGGATCAAAAGCCGTTCTTTGCGGGGACATACTTTCCGCCGGTCGAGAAGTACGGGATGCCGAGTTTTTCAGACATTTTGCGCGCGGTGAGCGACGGATACAAAACGAAGCGCGGCGAGATTGAAGAGCAGGCGACAAACATTTCTGGCGCGATCGCGCGAACAACGACGCCGCCCGCTGGCAGCGACGATCCATTCAATCGCCCCGCATCTGAACTTCTCGCGAACGCCACAAAGCAGCTCGCGCGCGCGTTTGACGACCTGAACGGCGGCTTCGGGCGGTACCCGAAGTTCCCTCACACGATGGCGCTCGATGTGCTCGTTAGGCGCGGAGCGCTCGATGAAGACAAGATTGCCCTCGCACGAGCCAGTCGCGCGCTGCAGGCGATGCGCCGAGGGGGGATTCAGGATCATCTCGGAGGCGGGTTTCATCGCTATTCGACGGATGATCGATGGCTTGTTCCGCATTTCGAAAAGATGCTCTACGACAACGCGCTTCTCTTGCGGCTCTATGTCGATGCGTATCGCGCCACGGGCGAAGAGGCATTTCGATATACCGCGTGCCGCCTAGCGAGTTACGTTCTGCGCGAGATGACGTCGCCCGAAGGCGGTTTTTTTGCAACGCAAGATGCCGACAGCGAAGGAGAAGAGGGGACGTTTTTTGTCTGGAGTCGCGCTGAAATTTTCGAGGCACTAGGCAATAACGAAAAGCTCACCGCGCTCGTATGCAGGTATTTCGGAGTGACGAACGACGGGAATTTCGAAAAGAGCGGCAAGTCGGTGCTGCACGAAGCGATGTCGGTCGACGACGCGGCGGCGATGAGCTCCATGCCGGTCGATGAAGCGCGCCACGCGATCGAAAAAGCGAGCGCGATCCTGTTCGACGCGCGGGCGAAGCGTGAGACGCCGTTTCGTGACGAGAAGATCATGGCGAGTTGGAACGGGCTGATGATCGCGTCGCTCGCCGAGGCTGGAGTCGCGCTTCGTCTCCCCGAGCTCGTTCGCGCAGCCGAGCGTGCGTTCGCGTATATCGAGCAAAGGTTGGTAGCACGGGGCGATGCCGGCCATTTGCGCATCGCGCGGCACGCTCTCGGAGCGACGACAAAAGGGGCCGGATTTCTCGACGACTACGCATTCATGGCGTTCGGCGCACTCCATCTTTACGAAGCGACAGGTGAGCCAAAATACGCGATATTTGCCCGCGAAATAGCCGATTCTGTGATTTTACTTTTTTGGGATCGCGAAGACGACGGCTTCTTTTTTTCGCCGAGCGACGGCGAAGCGCTCATTCATCGCGCGAAAGATCCGTACGACAACGCCATTCCGAGTGGCGCTTCGATGATGTGCGAAGTGCTGATGCGGCTTGGATCGCTCGTCGGCGGCGAGTATCTCGCGTTCGCCGAAAAGCAGATGCGGCGCGTTGCTGCGATTGCGAATGACAACCCCGCGGCGTTCGGGCAGATGGTCTGCGCGATCGATCGCCATGTGCGGGGGAGCGTCGACGTGGTGATTGTCGGCTCGCGGACCGATGAGCGCGCGAAGCGCCTCGCCGACGCGGTATTCACGAGTTACGTGCCGCATCGGCTGGTCGCGTGGGTCGATCCCAGCGACGAAAAAAGTTTGAAAGCCTGTTCGGAAATGGCAAGCGGAAAGAGCATGTCGACAAGGCCAGTCGCTTATGTGTGTCGAAATCGCTCCTGTTCTCCACCGGTTGACGACGCCGCGATGCTGCGCGAGCTTCTCGTCGATTGATCGCGCTGCGAATTGTTTGACCGCTGTACCCGGTCTGGGTAGGGTGGCCGCGTGTTGGTGCTTGTGGCTTCGGCCCCAGGCTGAAAAGGGAACCTGGCGAACATCCAGGGCTGCCCCGCAGCGGTAACCGAGAACGAAAGCCACGCAGCGCACTGTCTTGTTATGGCGGGAAGCGGTGGAGATGTTTTGGATGGGCCCTAACCGTTTAAAATATCGTAGGAAGCCGGCCTCGCCGGAAACGCTCGTAAGCCCGAAGACCTGCCAACATCCGGCCATGAGGAGAAATTTGTAGCCGGTTTGACCATAGGGCCTCGAGGGGGGCGGGCGGTCCGTGCTGGCGTGTGTCTGTCCGGTATTGGCCCGTTTTTCGCGTTTTCGTTTGGTTACCTGCGCGGAGGACATCATGTTGACCGAGACTACGAAGAAGAAAAACGGCGCCACCGCCGCGCAGTCAGTCCCCGCTCCGCAAACACCGCGAATACCAGATGCCGACGATACTCATCCGCAGTCGAGCATGCGCATCACGAAGCGCAACGGTTCGTCCGAGTCGGTTGATGTCGGCAAGATCATCCGCGCGGTCAATCGATGTTGCATAGGTCTCCCTCATGTTGACACCTTGCGCGTCGCCACGAAAACGATCAGCGGTCTTTACGACGGCGCAACGACGCGTGAGCTCGATCAGCTGTCGATCCAGACGGCAGCGGGCCTTATCGCCGACGAGCCGCAATACGCGAAGCTCGCCGCGCGCCTGCTTTCAAATTACATCGACAAAGAGGTGCAAAATCAGGGGATTTATGCGTTTTCTCAGTCGATCGCGGCGGCGCAAAAGCTTGGGCTCATCGGCAATCGATTGGCCGAATTTGTTACCACCAACTCGCGAAAATTGAACGACGCGATTGTCACCGAGCGCGACCACGAGTTCGAGTATTTCGGCCTGCGCACCGTCTACGATCGCTATCTTCTAAAGCACCCGAAATTGCGTCTCGTCGTCGAGACTCCGCAGCAGTTCTTTTTGCGCATCGCATGTTCGCTCTCAGAGAGCGTTACCGAAGCGCTCGAGCTTTATCGCCTCTTTTCGACACTCGAGTACCTCCCAAGTTCGCCGACGCTTTTTAATTCAGGTACAAAGCATGAGCAGCTGTCGAGCTGTTTTTTGCTCGATTCGCCCGACGATCACCTCGAGCACATTTATCAGCGCTACACCGACGTGGCGCTGCTTTCGAAGTTTTCCGGCGGAATTGGCCTCGCGTATCACCGCGTGCGTTCGCGCGGGTCGCTCATCGAAAGCACGAACGGCCTGTCGAGCGGTATCATCCCGTGGCTAAAAACGCTCGACGCATCGGTCGCCGCCGTGAACCAGGGGGGGAAGCGCAAAGGGGCCTGCTGCGTCTACTTAGAGCCGTGGCACGCCGACATCGAAGAGTTTCTCGAGCTTCGCGACAACACCGGTGACGACGCAAAGCGAACGCACAATTTAAACTTGGCGAACTGGGTCCCCGACCTCTTTATGAAGCGCGTCGAGGCCGACAGCGAGTGGAGCCTTTTTGATCCAAAGCGAGTCCCAGAGCTCCCCGATCTGTTCGGTGACGCATTCGAAAAGCGTTACGTCGAAGCGGAGCGCGCAGGGCTAGCAGCAAAGACGGTAAAAGCGCGCGAGCTCTACGCGCGGATGATGCGGACGCTCGCACAGACCGGCAACGGGTGGATGACGTTCAAAGACAAGTCGAACCGTGCATGCAATCAAACGGCGATCGCAGGCCGAACGGTGCATTTGTCGAATTTGTGCACCGAAATCATCGAGATCACGTCGAAAAAAGAGTCGGCCGTTTGCAATCTCGGGTCGATCAATCTGGGGAGGCACACAGTTCTAGATGCCGTTGGCGGCGTCACGCTCGATTTCGACAAGCTTGGGCGGACGGTGCGGTCGGCCGTGCGCCAGCTCGATAGAGTGATCGATCTCAATTTCTATCCAATTCCATCGACAAAAGCGTCAAATTTGCGATGGCGGCCGATCGGCTTAGGGTCGATGGGGCTTCAAGATGTGCTGTTTCAGCTCCGTTTGCCATTTGATGCACCCGAGGCGCGCGCTCTGTCGAAGCGGATTTCCGAGGAGATTTACTATCACGCGCTCTCAGCGTCGGTCGATTTGGCAGTCGAAAAGGGGGCGCATCCGGCGTTTCAAGAGACGCGTGCCGCCCGTGGTGAGCTCCAGTTTGATGCATGGGGCGTCGAGCCTGAATCGGAACGATGGGGAGCGCTGCGCGCGCGCATTCGCGAACACGGGCTTCGCAACTCGCTGCTCATCGCGATTGCGCCGACGGCGACGATCGCGTCGATCGCCGGCTGTTACGAGTGCATCGAGCCGCAAGTGTCGAATCTGTTCAAGCGGGAGACACTGTCCGGCGATTTTATCCAGATGAACCGGTACCTCGTCGAAGATTTGAAGGCGCTCGGTTTGTGGAACGACGCAACGCGGTCGCAACTCAAGCTCGCCGAAGGGTCGGTGCAAGCGGTAACGGCAATCCCAGCATCGCTGCGCGAAATTTACCGAACAGTGTGGGAAATTCCGATGAGATCGCTGATCGACATGGCGGCCGACCGCGGCGCGTTCATCGATCAGAGTCAGTCGCTCAATCTGTTTATTGAGAATCCAAACATCGGGCAGCTGTCGAGCATGTACTTCTACGCATGGAAAAAAGGGCTCAAAACGACCTACTATTTGAGGTCACGCCCCGCCACGCGGATCGCGAAATCAACCGTCGAAGCGATCATGGAGCCGACCGATGCATCGGCGGTAGCCTGTTCGCTCGAAAATCCAGAGAGCTGCGAGGCGTGCCAATGAGCGTGCCGGCGAGCGCATCGAGCCGCCCCGCGCGCCTGCTCGATGCGGGGATGTGCTTGACGTTGCGGCCGATGGCGTATCCGGCTTTTTTCGAGATGTACAAGGCGGCGATCAAAAATACGTGGACGGTCGAAGAGGTCGATTTCGCGACCGACACGCTCGATATTCAGAAAAAGATGACCGATGCCGAGCGTCATCTTGTTCGGCGGCTCGTCGCTTTTTTTGCGACGGGCGATTCGATCGTTTCAAACAACCTCGTGCTCAATCTCTACAAGCATATCAACGCGCCCGAAGCGCGGATGTACTTGTCACGCCAGCTCTACGAAGAGGCGCTGCACGTGCAGTTTTATCTCACGCTTCTCGATACGTACGTCCCCGATCACGACGACCGAAATCGCGCGTTTGCGGCGATCGACAACATTCCGTCGATTCAGAAAAAAGCAGCGTTTTGCATGCGGTGGATCGACTCGATTCAAGATCTTCATCGCATCGAGACGCACGAAGAACGTCAGCGCTTTCTTCTGAACTTGATCTGTTTTGCCGCGTGTATCGAAGGGCTCTTTTTTTTCGGCGCATTCGCGTACGTCTACTTTTTGCGCTCACGAGGGCTACTTCACGGGCTCGCCGCGGGGACAAATTGGGTGTTTCGCGACGAAAGCGCTCACATGGCGTTCGCATTCGAAGTCGTGGCGACGGTGCGGCGCGAAGAGCCAGAGCTTTTCGACGAGAAATTGTCGGCGTCGGTCGTAGAGATGGTCGACGAAGCGATCGAGTGCGAAGCGCAGTTTGCCGAAGACTTACTAGGCACCGGAGTCGTCGGCCTGTCGCCTGAAAACGTGCGCGATTATCTGAAATATTGCGCCGATCAACGGCTCACAACGCTAGGGCTACCCAAGCGTTACGGAGCGAAAAACCCGCTGACATTCATGGACTTGCAAGATGTCCAAGAGGTCACAAATTTCTTCGAGCGGCGCGTCTCGGCCTATCAAGTAGGCGTAACCGGAGAAGTTGTGTTCGACGCGTCGTTTTGAACGAAAACGGTGCGTGCCTAGCGTTACTTTGACAAAAAGGGAGTCCTCTGCCGCGCGCCGGAAGAGCATCCCGTCCCGCGAAGCGGCGGAGCTTCCTCTCCCGCTTCGCGGGAGAGGGAAAGCGTGACGAAGTCACGCGAGGGTGAGGGGAAAGCGTGACGAAGTCACGCGAGGGTGAGGGCACGCGCCCGTCGCGCAATAACACACGTCGACCAAGCTCTAAGGTCTGCCTTCAAAATCTAAAAGCATCGAGAAACGACAGCTCGAATACGACCTCGACCTACGACTTCGACCTCGACGGTCGAGATCGAATTCGACATCGAGGTTGGAGGTCGATTTGGAGGTCGACGGGCTGACGTTGATGCGCGTGAAGCTTGATCGCGTAGTTCGGTATCGCGGATTTTAGCTTCGTGAATAGTGACCGCGAGCGATTTGGCAATTAGGTATGCGTCGGTTCGCTGAAAAGGGATGGTGAGCGTGTCGTTCATGTTTGGCCTCCTCTCCCCCCCCCGGTGGGAGGCAAACATGAACGACGCGCGATGCGGTTTCAGCACCGTCGCTATCGACGTCATGTTCGATGTTCGTTTTCGAAGTCGAGGACCGAAGTCGATCTTCGATGTCGACCGTCGAGGGTCGACCGTCGAGGGTCGAGCTTTGGTTTCTCGATGCTTTTAGATTTTGAAGACAGACCTTAAACGTCGACGGGTGTTCCGGCGCGACGGGGCGGGAGCCCTCACCCTCGCGTGACTTCGTCACGCTTTCCCTCTCCCGCTTCGCGGGAGAGGAGTCCTTCGTGCTAGTGATCGCAGGTTGTTGGCGCTAGTTTGGCGTTCCCGCAGCGCGCCATCGCTGCTGGGTCGACAGTCGTGTGCGCCGCAATTTTTGGCGGCGTCATGAACGCGGGATGTTCGAAGTCGAACATGTCGAACGGCGGAATCTGATTCGCATCGCGCGCGGTGAGCGCTGGCAAGCCGAAGCGTGCCTCGATAAAGCGCGTGAGCGCCGTATGATCGCGGTCAATATGCGAAACAAAATGGGGCCGCGCATAGGGCGAAACAAGCGTAAACGGCACGCGGAAGCCGGTGCGATCAAACGCACCTTTTTTTAAGTTCCCCCGTTCATCGCGAGGGGGGTGGCTATCGGGAGGGCAGATCGCCACAGGCGGAACGTGGTCGGCGCGCCCACCGCTTTCGTCGTAGGTGATAAAGAGGGCAGTATCTTTCCACGCTGGCGATTCAAAAAGTGCGCGAACAATTTCCTCGACCCACAGCGCGCCGACCCCCGGGAGCGAAGTAGGGCTTTCGTCCGATGTTTGGTCGACCTGGTTCCCCATAATGAAGCCAACGTCTGGAAGCGTATTGTTGCGCAAATCGGCAAACAGTTCGCACCGCACCGTATGAAAATGAAAGCGTGTTTCACGCCTCAAGATCCCAAAATAGGGAAACATCTGCTGCTGCGCCGGGCCGTCCGTGTAGTCCTTCCAGGTTCGCCCGGCCGCTTCGAGCGACCAAAATATGTGCGGCGCCGGATGCTCCGCGGTATCGGCGGCTGAGCAGTACGAGTTGTCGGCGACTCCAAACGATGTGCCTGCCATCGTAAAAAAACGATTCGGCCACGTTGAACTCATCACGGAGGAAAAATGGCGGTCGCTGATCGAAAATGTGTTCGCGAGCGCGTAGTAAAACGGAATGACGGTGTCATCTTGGTAGCTAAACGCGGCTTCGCCGACCGGCTGATTGTTGATCACGAAACGATCGAGCAGGCCGCCATTGTACTGGTCATGCATGTCGTCCCAGCTATGATTTCCCGGCGTGCACGTTTGCAAGTCTAGGTGCGGACGTACGACACCGCCCTTGCCATCAGGATTCGACCATCCTTGGGGAGGCGTGTCGACTTCATCCGAATGTTGAAAACCGCTCCCTTTGGTGCCATCAGCGTGTACCGAAAAGTCGCCCGACTTGTAGTAACCCTGCGCGGTCAGCCGCCCAAAATAGTGGTCAAAAGACCTATTTTCCTGCATCAAAATCAAAATGTGTTTAATCGGAATTGCATCGCCAATTGGGTACTCGCGCCCAATCGTTGCCGCGGGCGTGGCCCCCGCACCGAAGCTGCAGGCCGCGCGCGCTGGAGCAAGCGTCTCTTCGTTTGAGAGCTGCTGGTCCGGAGAAAGCGGTGATGGCGCTTCGTTGGGTGGTGAAGTTGGAACGGTTGAAGCCGGGCCGGTTGAGGACGGTCGTCGCGACGGTTCGCTCTCGGACGAACTAGGCTTGAACCAGTTGCCGGAGCAGCTCACGAGCACGATCGAAGCAGCGGCAAGAATGGAGAAAGAAAGAACGGACTGAGCACGAAGGCAAGTACGCATTACATGGGCGTACTACGCGTCGCCATTTCCGATCTACGCAAAAGAATTTGCGCACTCGTAGATCGGTAGGCACTGAATTGCGCAGCTGAACCAGTCTTTTAGAACTGAAGACCGACTGAGCCACCGCCGCCATGGGCGGTCACCAACGGCGCGACCATCAATCGCTTTGCGAGAGGCGCCGGCGCTTTCTTGTCGGGGCAATCACCCTCGATAGTTTCGCCACGCGCTGTGCGGTACCAGAGCACCGCGCTCGTCACACCGAAGACGATCGCCGTCCCGAATGCGATATCGGCGACGAGTGCGTACGTCTCTGCAGCATTGGCGCGTGCCTCCGTTGGTCCCGATCGAAATCGCGCTCGCTCTTGAAGTGCAAGCACCCCGAACGCCGTCCCCACACCGGCGCTGGCCACTGCAATGCCTCCCGTCCACCATGCGGGATTAGGCGCATGCTGACAGGTGTCACAGCTTTTTGCGTCAGCAGGGGCGGTTGCGGCCGTCGCTCCGGCCGCTGCTCCTGGAGCTGCAGATCCGGCGGCCTGTGCTTGCGCCGTCGCGGCTGCTGGGACTGTCGCTGCGGCGGCAGGCGCCGGAAAATCGACGCGCATTGAATTGTTGGTTGCAAACCCGACATCGATCGTTCGCGTTTGGGTCGGATACCCTTCAAGCAATGCATCGACCGTATGCTTGCCGCCTGCCACTTTGGCTGACGCGGGGGCGATGAGACCTGGCTGTGCGCCATCGACCACGATGCGCGCGCCGGTAGGCGACGACTCGAATTGGATAGTTGCGGGCGTCGACCTAATCATCGCGACGCGATTTCGAATCGGAGACTCTTGCGAAGCCATGTTTGGCGGAACGGCGGCCAAAAAGCGCTCGTACGCTGCGACGGCATCTTGGTACTGATTCAAATTGTCGTGACAAATCGCGATGTAGCGAGCGAGTCGTGCTGTCGGCTCTATCGCATCAGCCGCTTGAAATTCGACCAGCGCCGCCGCGAAATCGCCTGCTTTGAACTTCGCTTCGCCAGCCGATTTGTGCTGTGCGGCTTGAGCCGGCGTCCCCTGAGCACCAGGCGCGTCGGTCGTGCTTTTCCCCTGGGCTGGTGCCGTATCGGTCGCTTTCGGGGTGCTTTGGGCTCCGGCTGCTTGTGTCGGCGTAGCTGATGGCTCGCTCATTTGCGTTGGGCGCGTTGAGGGCGCTGGGTTTACGCTTCCGGGCGGCGCTGCGCTCGCGGGGTGCGCGACTACAGCAAAGCTAGCGATGAGCGGCGCAACCACCGCTGTCATTCGCAAATTCAACAATCGACCAACTTGTTTCATCGCTAAGCTCCTCGAAATCAATATGCGCTAGGGCGTGCCCAAATCCTTAACTAGCCACCGTCGCCGGTGCCGCCGTCTGGCGTCGAACCACCATCGTCTGCGGCGGCATCGCCAATATCAGTGGGGTCAGTAGAGCCGTCGGTGGTATCGGGCGCGCCATCAAGCGTAGCTACCGGCGCGGCATCGCTCTGCGCATCGGGCGCATCGGCGTCCGATGTATTCCCGTAGAGGACCGAGCGATCGGGATTGCCCAGCTCGCATCCAATGAATGTGACAACAGTTGCGACAAATGCCGCGCAGAAAATAAGAAGTTTTGAGGGCATAGCCGTTTTGGCAGATATCATAGAGGGGCCACGTTGGGTAAAAAAACCAAGACGATTAACTACTTTTCATTCGAACCAGGACCATCCGTCGCCATGCCGAGCGTCACCGCGCCGGCGACCTTTGCGCCGTCGAGCAGCGACACGAGCGTGCCGTAATTTGCCGCATCCTCGGATGTCAAAAACACCACTTTGTCGACTGCACCGCGCGGTTCGAGACGCTTACGAAGGCGATCGATATATTCAGCGAGCGGAATTGCCTCGCCATTGAGTGTGATTGTTCCGTCGGCGGCGAGACGAACGACCAGCTGGTCGGGCGGCACGTCGGTCACTTGCTCGACCGTTTCGGTCGACGGCACTTGAACGAAAATATCTTTCTCGAGCAGCGGCGTCACGACCATAAAAATGATGAGCAGAACGAGAACGACGTCAACAAGTGGTGTCACGTTGATATCGCCCGCCACATGCCCTGACGGTCGAACAAAGATCTTTTTTGCCTTCGCGCGGCCGAAGCCGCCGCTTGCGCCGATACTCATTTCCCTTTCTTCTCCTCGACTCCGAGCCCAACGCCCTTGATGCCTGCAGCTTTCATCCCGTCCATGACGCGTCGCACGTCACCGAACGTCAGCGCTTTATCGCCCTTCAGGAGGACTTTTCTCCCCGGCGTCTGCTGCAGCGTTGTCCGTAGCTGGTCAGCGATCGACTTTTCGTCGTGTTCAGTCGTTTCGATCCAGAGCTTTTTATCGGCCGTGATCGACACGACAATCGGATCGGCTTTGTCTTTGTCGTCGCTGCCGGTCGCTTGAGGGAGCCGTACATCTTTTCCTCGCTGCAGCATCGGAGTGATCACCATAAAAATGATGAGCAGCACCAGCACGACATCGACCAACGGTGTGACGTTGATGTCGTTCTTGACCGACCCGCGTGAGGTGCCTCCGAAGCCCATCGTCGACTATTCCCGCACTCGCGGTTTGCTGCTTGAGAGCTCGATTTGAGCGAGAGGGCTCGTTGCGCGGCTTTCCGGCTGCGCGCCTACTCGGAGATATCGAGCGAGCGCATCGAGCAGCTCGTTCGACGACTCGGAAATATCGACTGAGCGCCCGTCCGTCCACCCTTGGAGGTAGTTGAAAATCATAACAGCTGGGATCGCGACGATAAGACCAAACGCTGTTGTTACGAGCGCTTCGGCGATACCGGCGGAGACTGTACCGAGCCCGCCTGAGCCCGACTTTGCCATCATTTCGAACGAGGTCACGATCCCCATAACCGTCCCCAAAAGCCCGACGAACGGCGCGGTTGACGACACGGTTGCTAAAAGCCCGAGCCCCTTTTTCATCTCTTGAACTTCGCGCTGCGACTGTCGCTCGAGTGCACGGGCAACCGATTCAAACGTGAGGTCAGGAAACTCACGCGGACTCGAGCGGTATGCCGCAAACCCGGCGCCGAGCGTTCGCCCGATGTAGCCGCCGCACTCGCCGGCCTTCAACGCCGCGGCCCCTTCGAACCCACCCGCTTCAACGGCTGCGGCAACATCTTCGGCAAACTTCACGGAGTCGCGTCGCGACTTTCGGAAGTAGAGCAATCGCTCACCGGCAACGCCCAGCGATGCCAGCGACATCACCGCCATTACGGCGACGATGAGCCGCGCGAACAGCCCCATGTTGGCCCAGAGTTCAGTCGGAGTGAATTGCATATCGGTTCCTCAAGCGAGCGGTGTGGGTTACGGTAGGGTTAGTCGAATCGGGAAATTATAGGTAACTGATATAGGCCGGCCCTGCATGAGGACTGGCGTGTATCGCCATGTTGGGAAGACGCGCATGATGACATCGTTCATCATCGGTAGCCCTTTGATCAGTTTGCACCGTTCGAGCTTGCCTTCGACCGTGACCACGCAGTTGACGATCGCTTTACCTTCAACGCGAGCCAAAATCGCTTCGCGCGTGTACTCGATCTGAGGGTTGCTCTCGAGTGGCTTCGGCGGCACCATTCCTTCGCCGAATGGAATTGAGCTGAGAGTATTTCCCGTCCCGCCAAGGACGCCGCCGATTACCCCTCCGACGACACCGCCCGCGACGCCGCCGATCACGCCACCAGGCACGCCACCCGGAACTGCACCGAGGTCTTCTGCGGGATCTTCTTGGGGGGGTATTTGCCGTGGATCTTTTGGAATCGCGACTGTATCGGGCTTTTTTACTGGCTTTGGACGATCGTTTTTCGGTGTTGACGAGCCGGCGGGAGGCGGTGGAGGTGGCGGCGGCGGTGGAGCTGCGTTGACGAATGTAACTTCGGGCTCGACCGAGTGTTCCGCCTTCCCCCGAGCTCGAATCGATACAAGCACCACGAGCCCGATGACGGCGGCATGGACCACGACCGAAAACACGACACCGCTGCGCGTGCTACCTCGTGACCCGTTTGCCGTTCCTCGAACCGTATCAAGCATCTCCGCCAACTCCCATATCTATACTGTGATGTGGCGCGCCAGCCGACGAAGTCAAGCTGAACGCCGCGCGTAAATCGGTGCGTAGTCGCTCGACGCGGCGATCCGCAAGTCTACTTCCACGCGGGTGGTTCTTCAGTGAGAACGCATCTGAGTGTTACTGGATCGCAGGTGATTGGAAAATCGGGATTCAACCCAGAACCCTGTGCCATCCCGATGTCGGGATTCGCGTTAGGTGAACACAAGCGGATGTCCGGCTTGCCTTCGTCGTCTGCGCAGGGGACTGATGGGTAGACTGCGACGACGTGGTACGTCGCCGTGCAGTCGCCCCCGTTCCCCGGCCGATTTTCGGTGTATGTCAGGTCTGCTGACATCTGCGTGCCGACCGCATCAGCCGTAACCAAAAGGCGCGTGTTGGACCATTCGTATTTTATGTTCATCGGCACCGTGGCCGGGACCTCCGGCTCCGTCACCTCCCCCTTATCATTCTTTTTGGCGGGGATAAGCGGCAGGGCCGGAAGATTCTGCTGTGCCCCGTAGTTCATCGCCGGGACTTCGCAAAAGTCGTCTGAAGGATGCGCTGTTGAGAACGGCCCAAATGCGTACAATTTGCGCTGCGCATCGAGGTCGGGCTGATTAATCGCTTGGGCGCGGTCGGCAAGCTTACCAAGCGCTTCCGCCTGGATGGCGAGAGACGCTTTGTCGAAGTCTGCGTAACCATCGGCTTTTGACGCGTTGTAAGTCGCCAGGCCGAGGACATCCCCTGTAAGCTTCGAGCACTCGCCGGTGGCCGGTGATGTCAGCTTGTATGTGGCCGCGAAATCGCCTCGAACCGACGTGCATTTCGGAGGCGGTTGGCTGCACGAGGCAGCGCCCATTGACGTCAGCGCGGTCAGAGCGACCAGCGCGGCTATCGTGGCAGTGGAAGGAACTGAATAACGAACAAACTTGGATGTACTTTTCATTGGCGGCATCGCTCTAAAACTCGGTGCGCAATCCGAAACGCAAATATCTTGGGGTCTGGTAGCTTGTCGGCTTCCCGAAATCGGGGTTGACCTCGCTTGGCTTGATCGTGTCGACATTGCTCGTGGATGTGTGCAGAGATCCTGGAAGCTGGGCGCGTGTCCCGTCCGGAATCGGCTGCACGTCAGACCGGGTGTACGTCTCGTTGATCGACGTCACCGTCTGGAAGTTGAATAGGTTGAAGACGTCAATCGACACTGTCAAATTCTGTGTCGGACCGAACTTCAACGTATATGCGAGGTGAGCACCGAAATCGGTTACCCATGGAAGCCTCTCGCCGGAGCCGCGGGGAAGAATGAAGACCTCGCCACCGCCGTAGATCGGGTGCGAACCGAGAACGTTTGTCGGGCCGCCGGACGAGGCGCGGAACGACCCGCCGAGCTGGATGCCTCGACCGCGACCGAGCTCGAAGTCGCGGGCCGCGAATGCTTTGAACTGGTGGCGCGAATCGCCCGGAAGAGGACCGTATCGATTGACCATCAGCGAGCGAAGGTCGAAGTCCGACGTGATGTTCGGATCGAGCTGCCCCGTCTCCGCGCGGAAGAGACCGCCGTAATTACCCCGGAGATACGCCAGAGTGTAGCTTGCGGTGGCCAACCACTTGTCTGAAAAAATCTTTTGGAGCGAAAACGTCAATGCGTCGTAGTTACGAACCGCTTTCGGAAAATCGCGAGCCATCCCGCGCCCGGGATTGCCGATGAAATACGTCTGCGCTTCGTCTCGGCTCATGTCTTCGACGATGCTGTTCATCCACCGACGGGTGTACGCGACGCTGACGCGGCCGTTCTTGAAGAGGTCGTAGTCGGCGCCAGCAATGAACTCGTCGGTCGATTGCGGCTTCAACGATGGATCGATCGGCACGCCGCCGGCGCCGACGACTGACCACTTGCGATCTGGTGATGACGGACTGCCCGTGGTGACACGGTTTGCCGCGCCTCCGCAGCCAGGTGCCAATGTCCCGTTACGTGGGTCGCACCCTTTGCCGCCTTGCACTGCATTTAGCCCAGGCTCGCCCGACAGCGATCGGTCGGCGACTTGGAGCGGAACGGACTCGTAGAAGCGCGCGTAATGCACGTAAACTTTCGCGTGTCCGGACTGCGTCGGATCCCAGATAACGCCGACGCGCGGCGAAACCTGATTTGGAAGCGACAGCCCGATCGCGCCGCTCGGCCCCATGATAAACTGCGAGTCGTATCGAAGACCGTAGTTAACCGTTACTTTGTCAAAAAGTGACCAGCTATCCTGCAAGAAGCCGCCAATCGACATCGACCGCGTCTTCCACTGCAATTTAGGCAATTCGACCGCGGTATCGGGGCTCGTTAGGTAGCCGTAGTCGCGATAGATGGCGAATGAGCCGCCGTTGCTCGATTCGCGGTAGACGCGACCGCCCGTATAAGCCCGAGCGTGCTCGAACGACGTGAGCTCTGAATCAGCCCCCGCTTTCGCGACGTGGTGACCGAGCCCTTGGAAGAAGTATGTCAGGACGCTTCGCGCCTGATAGCGATCCATTACCTCTTGGTCGAGCCCACCTGGGCCGCCCGTTTGGTACCCGATGACGGGGCACGCTTCGTATTTTGCATTACCGATGGCAGAGCATGCTGATGCGAGAGCGCTGCCGGGTTCAAAATTCGTAATCGAGTGCGGGCCAGGGTTGTTTTTACGCCAGATGACCGAGGGGACTGTCGCGAGACCGCTCGTGCTGCCGATTCTCGAGCCGTCGCTCGCGTAAGTCCCGCCCCACGAGTGGTGCCAGCCAAGAGTGGTGTCGACGAGAATTTTCTTGTCTTCTGACTCGGTCGTCCATTTCAACGATGTGTTGAACGAGTTTGACACGATTTTGTGTGCCAATGCCGAGAATGGACCGGCGATGCTGCCGACTTCGGGCGATGCGCTCGCCGGATCGATCGCAAAGCTATTCGCCCCACCAGATACTGATGGAGTTACGAACGCGGTGAGAACGATGCGATTCCGGCTGTTGATCGAGTAGGTTAACTTTCCAAACGCTTGGTAATCTTGCCCTGAAGCGATGTACGTCTGGTTCGTGTACGGAATCAGCGTAGTGATTCGGTTGCCGTCTGCGTTTTTGCGATATTCGCCGGCGGCATCAAATTCATAGCGGTTGAGCGAGCGATCGAGATAGTAGGCCGTGTTTGCCGCCTGAAACCCGGTGTAGAACCACAGCTTGTCTTTGACGATCGGACCACCGATGTCGAAGCCGATGTCGCTCTGGCTGCCGAGCCGTCGCTGGGTGAAAATCGACGTATTTTGCGGGTTAACTCGGCGCCGGTTCCCTTCAAAGGCACCTGGCGCGGTGTTCCCCCAGACGGCTCCGTGGAACTCGTTTGACCCTGACTTCGTTACGGCGGTTAAAATACCGCCGGTGGCGTGACCGTACTCCGGCATATACCCGCCGGTGATGACGTTGACCTCTTTTACGAACTCGACCGAGAGCGGAGCTCCGATGATTCCCGTTGCAGGGTTATTCACCGAGACGCCGTCGATCACATATTGGTTTTCGGGTGAGGTTGTCCCGCTGATGGACACGCCGTACCCGTCATTCTGTGCGCCGGCTGTCATTTCGGCGACCGATTCGAACGACCTGGTGGCCGAACCTTTGCCTCCCGGTTTCGAAATCGGAACGCGCTTCGTCAACTCGGAAGAGATGTGAAGACCGGTGGAGGTCGACCCGACGTCGACAGTCGGCGGTCTGCCGACGACGACGATTTCTTCGGCCTGGAGCGTATCGGGAATCAGGTCGGCGTTAAGTCTAAGCGTGGTATCGACAGGAAGCTCGATACCGGGACGGGTGTACGGCCTATAGTTTTCGAGGTCGAAGCGGATCGAATACACCCCCGACGGAAGGTTCGGGATACGATAACCCCCGGAACTGTCGGTGACGACGGTCTGCTCCCCTTGCAGGTTAGGTGACGTTACCGTCACCACAACATCGGCGATCGCCTGTTTGGTGGCTGCGTCTTTAACGCTACCGACCAGCACGCCAGCACCTTGTTGCGCGTTCGCGCGACCCCCGAGGGTCGCTGCTGCTATCACGATGGCGATTGACGGGACCAACCCCCGCCGATTCAAATTCATTGTTGATGCTCTCCAAGGTGCGGGTCGAAAAAAAACGCACGCGCGATCCACTTTGAGCAGCACCAAACCGACTGAGTCAAGCTTAACATTTACTGTCAAGCGTTATGTGTGGTGGCGCCTTCGTCGTGAAGCTCGAACGGGGCGGGGGCTTCTTGTAGGGAAGCTACCGCCGTTTTCTTCAATAACCCTGGCGCGCATTTCGTCAACGAAAGCAGTGCTACGTTCGCGAGAAATCAGATCAAGTTCGAAAATATCCAGTGCAGGTGAGATTAACTCAGTTCGTGCAAAACGACCTGGCCGCCCGGCTTCAAGGCGAGGCTGGATGGCGATGATTCTTCGCATGATGTCTGAAATGCGTCGCGGTACGGCAATGCGCTCGACAATCGGTTCCAGAAACTCATACGCCGCCGCAATTTTGTCATCTTCTTCCGCACACGCTTCGAGTATTGGCTCGTGAAGAAGTGTTGAGAAAAGAACGATGTCATCGAGCGGTGTGCCCTGTCGCGCCGTCTTTTCGTCGATGGCGCGAAGCTTCTGCCAGAAACGGTTTGCGCCGCCGTCTGTCCCTTCGTGATCATCAAGGAACGCGGCAAGTTCCGGCAAGAGCACCGCCATCGCGCCGCTTTCCCACAAGAGCCACATCGATCGACGCGCGGCACCTGCGCGCAAGAGGCGCAAAATTTCTTCGAACACGCGAGGCCTAGCCGCTTTGGCAAGCTCATCGCGATAGGCGACCATCGCATCGACGACATCGGGCGTAATACCGAGGTCGAGGCGCGCGGCGAACTTGATAGCCCGCAAAATTCGCACTGGGTCTTCGCGAAATCGGATCGCCGGTTCACCGATAGTGTGAATCGCGCGGCGTGAGATGTCGGCCATGCCGCCGCACCAGTCGAGCACTTGCTGTCTGTCGAGATCGTAAAAAAGCGCGTTAATTGTAAAGTCGCGCCTAAGCGCATCTTCGTGCGCTTCGCCAAATACGTTGTCGCTGCGAATGAGCAGGTCGTCGATCGCCTCTGGGGCGGCTGCTAGCTCATCCTCGAGCATTTCGGCGACCGGCTTTTGGCGAAATGTCGCCACTTCGATCACTTTGCCGCCCGAAAAAAATACGTGGGCCAACCGGAATCGTCGCCCGATAATTCGGCAGTTGCGAAAAATGGCGCGCACATCTTCGGGGCGCGCGCTGGTCGCGATGTCAAAATCTTTCGGCTTACCGCCGAGCAGAAGGTCGCGCACGCAGCCGCCTACTAGGTAGGCCTGGAAGCCGGCTCTTTCGAGTCGTCGAACAATTTTTGCGGCGTCGGCGTCAATCCGCGCTTCGTCGAGCGTTACGTCGTGACGACGCAAGCCGGTGTTTGCATGCCGCTCAAAAGCGGCGGGGGGCGCCTGTTCAGGCCCCTTATGCGTCGCTTCTGGATCTTCTTCGATCGTGAAGGAGGGCAAGTCGGGCGGATCAGGAAACGTACTATTTTTTTGCCTGCGCATCAGATTCGATGGAAACGGCTGAAGTTCTAAGCTGGGTTTGAATAGAAACCCAATCCCAAAAGTTAGAAGACCGAACGATGGTTGAGTTAGTTTTACTTTGAATACTAACTTCCGATCGTTCGGTCTTCCTGTTTTTCACCAGCTGTTAACTTTGACGACTACCAGCGACCGCCGCGGTCTCCGCCTCGGTCGCCGCCACGGCCACCGCCGCCGCCGCCGCCGCCACCACCACCGCCGCCTCCACCACGGCTCCGCTCTTCAGCTTCGTTCACGCGGAGTGGGCGACCGTCGAGGGTCGTGCCGTTCATTTTCGAGATGGCTGCCGCAGCTGCCTGCGCCGTGCCCATCGTGATAAACGCGAAGCCGCGTGGTTGCCCGGTCTCGCGATCGGTGACGACGTGAACGTCGGTCACTTCGCCGCATTCCGAAAACGCGGTGCGGAGCGCTTCTGCGCTGGTGTTGAACGATAGATTGCCAATGTAAAGTCGATTGCTCATAGTTCTCTCGGTTTCTCTTCTTACTACTTCAGATGCGTGAACGGTTACGGGTATCCAACGACCCATGCGCGGTGGTCACCGTCTATTCGCGATCGGAATCGAGAGGGCGTCAAACGTGCGTGGCTTTTTGGGTGTGAACCGATTAATCCTAGCCGATAATGATGTATCTGCAATGGGGGCCTTTCGGCTTGGCTGAACCGGCTCTGTTGGCGGGGTGTTTGTGGGGGGGGCGTCGTTCGGCCTGACGGCCAGGCGACGGCGCGAAACCCGCTCAATATCGGCCAAAAGGCGCCGTTCGCTCGGGTCGCAGAACGAAATGGCCTCTCCGGCGGCGCCAGCGCGCCCCGTCCGGCCGATGCGGTGAACATACGATTCTGCCGTGTTCGGCAGCTCGTAGTTGATGACGTGGGTGACGCCGTCGATGTCAATCCCCCGCGACGCTACGTCGGTCGCGACGAGGACACGAGACGTGCCGTTTCGAAACGCGTCGAGCGCTCGATCGCGCGCTGACTGCGACTTGTTGCCATGAATGGCCGCCGATTCGATCCCCGATCGCGCAAGCTGATCGGAAAGACGATTCGCGCCATGCTTCGTGTTCGTGAATACGATCGCGCGGAGCACTTTGCTGTCGAGCAGAACGCGCTCAAGGAGTGCTCGCTTATCGGCCTTGGCGACGAAGACGACCGACTGTTCGATCGATGCAACGGTTGTCGCTGGTGGTGTGACCGATACGTGCACCGGGTTATTGAGCATTGAGCGTGCGAGGCCCGACACCGACTCGGGCATCGTTGCTGAAAACAGCAGCGTTTGACGCTGCGTCGGGATCGATGCGCAGATCGATCGCACGTCGCGGATGAAACCCATGTCGAGCATGCGGTCGGCTTCATCGAGAACAAGATGCGTGACGCGATCGAGTCGCACGATGCGCTGCTTGATCAAATCGAGGAGGCGCCCCGGCGTCGCCACGAGAACATCAGGCGGATTACGCATTGCCACTTCTTGACGAAATTGACTCACGCCGCCAAACACGACTGTGTGGCGCACTCCGAGAGCGCGGCCATAGACACCGACGCGTTCGTCGATCTGCGTCGCGAGTTCGCGCGTTGGCGTGAGAACGAGAAGCCTGATCGCTCCCGATCCAAGCGCCGGCTCGCCGGCTGCTACGAGGCGTTGAAGTGCGGGGAGAACGAATGCTGCTGTCTTGCCGGTGCCAGTTTGCGCGCACGCGAGGATATCGCGCCCTTGCAAAATATGCGGGATCACTTCGCGCTGAATCGGGCTCGGCTCTGTGTAGCCTTCAACGACAACGGCGCGGACAATCGGGTCGATGAGCCCGAGCGACGTGAAAGGGGAGTCTGCGACGGCGCTCGCATCGAGCGCAGCGTGGCGCGGATCAAGCGTCGGGACCGTCTCCGCAATCGGAAGCGCAGGAAGGCGACGATGATTCTGATGTTGATGACCCGATGAAGGGCGGCGCTCCTGACCTGATGCCGGACGGCGCTGATGCGGGCCTCGATGATTGGAGGCGCTGCGCGGGTCGGCCGACGGTCGGCTTCCGCTTGAACGAACTGGTTTCACTGGTGCTATCTCTCTCGCGGCGGGCTCAATTTGAGCCTCTTATCCACATCCGCGTCGCCGCGGCGTCGGATGGGCTATCAGGCCTAAATTAGCCTGCTTTCACGCTTCATTAACGCGGTTACGTTGAATGAGCCGACCGAGCGAGCCGCGATAAGCCGCAGCAAAAAACCTGAAGGCGCCGTGAGCCGCTACACTAGCTGACAACCACCCGCGACGCAACCGCGTAAGCTACGGATATGGGCTCAGCCAATTCAAAAGAAGCGCCGATCGATTCCACGATGCCGGTCATTTCGGCGCGTGATGCCTATCTTGCTGAAAACGGGTTTACGGTTGCCGGTTACGACGATGCTTGGACGCCCGCGTCATTTTTCTGCTTCGATTTTGCCGTCCCTAATACGAAGCGCCATCGCTGGGGGATTATGCTTCACGACTTGCATCATGTTGCGTCGGGCTACGGCACCGACCTTGTCGGCGAAGCGGAGATTAGCGCGTTCGAGCTGCGCGGCGGGTTAAAGGGGTTAGGGCTTTATGTGGGATCGCTTGTTTCAATGGGGGCGATGATGGGGGTAATCATTGCGCCGCGCCGAACCTATCGCGCGTGGAAATCGGCGAAAGGGGCGCGGTCGCTCTGGACGCAAACGGAGCTCACTTACGACTCCGCGTTAGAGATGAGCGTCGGCGAATTGCGCGAGCGCATCGGTTTCCCGCTCTCCGGTGTCGCGACTGAGAAGCGAAAGTTGCACAAAAACGCGCCGAAAGACTGGAGCTGTTCACGTCTCGGCGCGTTGTCGCAGAACGCGCCGAGACATTGACCGGGCCCCGCTCTCGTTTGTGGCCACGTTAGGCTGCTGCGCGCTGGCCGCTCGAGAATTGGCGTGGGTTGAAGCCGTACTGCTTTAGCCCCGGCACAATGATCTGATCGACCGTCTGAAAAAAGAGGCGTCGCGCGTCTTGCCCGTTGCAGAGTCCGAGCTTTACCCCTTCGCGCGGTGGGTTTGCGTGCGGGTTAATGTGCGCGAGCTCGTGCTTTTCGAGGGCGTCGAGAGCGACTGCGATGTACGCGTCGACGCGCCGTGTTGCCGCTTTATCGAGTGTCGGCGCCAGATTCGCAACGAGGCGCCATCCGAATCGCGCGTGACCGACTTCGTCGGCGTAGATTTTGGTCAGCAGTTCGCGAAGCGGCCCGTCTGGCATCTCGAGCCGTTCTGCGCCAATGAGCGCGACCGCGACCGTCTCGCTCATGCACGACACGCTGATCAGATTGCGCACGAGCGCTTCGACGCGCGACACATCGCTGTGCTCAGGGAACTCTTCGGCGCCGCGCGCATCGAATACCGCTTCGCCGCCGAGCGCTTCGACGACCGCGCCGCAAAGAACTCCATGACTCCGCTCTTCATCGGCGAACGTTGCGCACTCCGCCGCGAGATCACTCCCGAGACCGGCCGCGTTGATTTGCGCTGACAGTCGCTCGAACACAATCGCCGACGAATATTCGTTGATCATCCGCCCGCGCCACGTGCCGAGCGCCATCGGGAGCAGCTCGGGGTACTCCGGAATCTCCGGCGCAACCGCTTGCGAAAGCGCGCGGAGGTTAATCGTCTGCTTCATGCGACCTCCAAGAGTGCTGGCATTGCCGGCGGAATAGGCGGCCCCCATGGGGTGCACGTACGGTTTAACGCGTCATTCGTGGAGTCGATCGATTGAAGATACTGGCAGCACTCATATCGATCGAAACCCCAGCTCGACTCGATCAATTTTTCGCAGCAGGCGACCTTTTCGGATTGCGGTGCGCAGTCGCTGGTGAGGAGATGGCTGCAACTCGGCTCGGGAAGAGGGTCAACATCTCCCGATGCGTCGGGAAGAGGGTCAACCTCTGTCGAGGCTAACCCGGTAGAGTTGCTGCCTAACGTTTCGCCCGATGTGCTGCCGCCGCACCCCGCGGCAACAATCGATGACAGGATCAGTTTTGACGTGGCTCGTAAAGCGGCTCGTGCGATTTCTTCATTCATGTCGGCTACCTCCGACACCGGTAAGTAGCCGAACGGCCGATAATGAAAATTCGTATTATCGACACATCATTGTAAGCGAAATCGATACGTTCCGAGCCTGCGCGCCTAAGGGAGCGTAACTTTTGTTACGTGCACGACTCCTGCGCCCGACGTCGATTGAACGATCAGTTCATCAGCGCGTTCGCTCGATGAGCAAGCGGTAAACACAACAAGTGCGAGAAGCGGTGTTGTTCTCGACGTAGTACGAGTAGTCATGCAGCAGTCCTTCCTAAGCAGGGCCGAAGTCGCGCCGATTGCGCGAGGCAACCCAGATGGGGGACCGTGACTAACGCAACCGCAACGCGACCGACAAGGTAGTTCGTCGCGGGAAGGAAAACGACGCGATGGCCCACCTGTTACTTGTTGATGACGATCACGATCTCGTGGACGTTCTCGGAGAGCTGCTGCGCGCCGAGGGGCACATCGTGCACACTGCATCCACTGGCGAGGAAGGGCTGCTGGTCCTTCGCTCGGCATCACTGCCCGACGCTCTGATACTCGATGTCGACATGCCGGTTCTCGGTGGAATTGGCATGGCTCATGAGATGTTGCTGCACGACGCTGGCGAAGACAGCGTCCCCATCCTCCTCGTGTCGGGGAATGATGACCTGCCGCAGATTGCGAAACGAGTCGGAACACCCTACTTCCTCGCGAAGCCCTGCAGCATCGATCCTTTTCTCAATCTACTGAATCGAGCACTCGGTGAACGTCGAGCGCCGTCGGACGGCGAGAGTGATGGGGCGATTCGTGGGCGATAAAGTTGGTGGCTACGGATAGCGACGACCCCGTCCGCGCACCGCGCTCCGCCAATCGGCGCCGCTGTTCATCGTTGGGTAGACTTTCGAAAGAAAGCGATCTGTCCCGCTTCGGGAAATCGACCGTTCGCGCGTGCTCGGCCAGCGGTGACTGCAGCAGCCACAACGGCCAAAAAAAACGATGCTACGAGCTCTCATCGCCGCGCAACCTACCGCGCGAACCGAGCGGCGTGCCACCAGCATTTTCCTAAACGTAGATACCCGCTCGTTAGTAGCACTGGCACATCAGCCATCTACAACAAATAATGAATATTTTGGAGAGCCTCGCATGCCAGGACACAAGACCGCCCCAGCCAAAGGCCGTGTATCTCGACCGAAAAGCGCGCCAGCCGATGACGGGGTATCTCGGTCTCGACAGAGGCGACGTTTGAGCCGTCGCGCCACGACGTTTATCGGCGGCGCTTCGATTGCCCTAAGCGCGTGCATCGTCGACGCGAGCGACCCTATCGCGTCGACCGCGCGCATTGAGCAAGAGATGGAACGTGGTAATGGGGATCGCCCGAACAAAGGACGTCGCGATCGAACCAAGGCTTCCCGCGCATCCGACGAGGTCGCTGCGGGACCTGCCGACGAGAGCCCTGACGCCGCTGGCGTTAGCGACGATCCAGCTGTCGCCGGAAGAGCCGTCCCACCACCACCGATCGGGAACGTTCCGTTCGATGAGTTTACCCGTATGGTACGCGAGCGCTTGATGAGGTTAGGCCAACCGAGCGATGCTCTATCGGCGACAGCTGAAGCGCCGCTCATTGACGCCATCGCTCGACGTGCCCGGCGCTCACCCAAAGAGGTTCGAGCGACCTTATTGAAAGTCGCTCGCGATCAGACCACGTCAACGAAGGATCTCTTTTCGCCACTTCTTAGCGACCTTTTTAGAAGCGCGACCCTCGAGTCAACCGATGCGAGCCTTACGGAATTTGTGCGAACCTATCATCCAAACGCGCCCCGCTTTGGCCGATCAGACCTCGCCAAGTACAAAACAACAAAACCGGCGACGCAATTGGAAATGCTTGCCGACGTGTTCATGGATGTCTTGAACCATGCCGAGGCGATTCAGTCGCTCTACCATGACGTGCAACTAGTCGCTAAAGGAACGAACTCCGTCAGTCTCGAGGGCGAAGAGGGGTTGGATGCGCTTCGAGCGGCCCTCCATCAAGACGTGCAGTACCTAACGTATAAAAGGGCGTTTCAGCCGTACGTCAACGGCGCGCGCGAACGCCTGATGGCCTACCGAAACAATGGCGGATTCGTTCAAGTTGGCGACCATGCATGGGTCAAGTTTTTTAATACGCGGGGCTGGGAGAAAAGCGAACGCGCTCTCATGTTCGACCGGGACAAGGAAGGTGATTGGGTCCCCGCAGCGGCGAGCTGGACGCCTGAATCGCGGGCGCGGCTGCAGATCATGAGGCCAGCCTATGGCGACTCGTTCGACGTGGCGCGAACGTACGTGCTCCGGAAAACAGGCTCCAATTGGGCAGTCGAGCGATCGGCCGGAATCGCACTTCGAACAGACGATTTTCTTTCGAATACGGCCGCGGTCTCCGGCGCCGACGACCGAAACCGTCTGCTCGACCGCTCCTTTATCTGGGAGACCCCGCGGCGTCGCGTGACCGACTACGGGCTGTATCGCACCATCTGCAGTCTCGCTGAACAGGACCCTGACAACGGCTCTTGCGATGCAAGTGAAGCGGCTGTCTTTCTCCCCGCTACATCGGCCGAGAGCTTTCGAACTTCAGCCGTTCGATTTATGGTCACCGCCGATAAATTCTGGACTACGCCCGATCGCGACGACACTCGGCGCGTGATTGACGGTCTACTTGGGCAGGTTCTCGCCTCATTGGACACCGAACCGGGCGTATTCGGCGATCCGCTTTTGCTAGACATTGAAGACGATCCGGCGACAGAAAAAGCGAAGAAGCCGACTACTGCCAACAAGCACAAAAAGAAAAAGCATCGTAAGCCCACGTCGAAGGCCGTCTTGACCGTCGAGGCGGCCGGACGCGCCGCGGACGAGGTTTCAGCCTCGGACGACGGCCCCGACGGCCCCGAACACGATATCGGCGATGGCGTTCGAACCGATGGGGCCGGTTGTGCAGCCTCGGACGACGGCCCCGAAGACGATATCGGCGATGGCTATCATCGGTCAGGCGGTCCGGATGATGATGAGCGCGATGTTGTTGACCGCGCCGCCGACCGCGTGAGTGTGGCCGCAGTTGTCGCTCGACCGGTCAAGGGGCGGGCTGCCCCAACGCCACTCATGGCGCGCCGAGTTGCCGAGCCGCCACCAGCCGCAGCGCAGCTCGATCCTGCGGAAGAGGCTATTCAGCGGCTCTCAGAAGCGGCTGCCTACGCGTTACCGTCCCGTGGGCGGGTTCCGCACCGAAAGCTAATCCGCGCGCTAAACGAGCTCTACCGACTAAAAGCCAAAATGGGGCTTGTGTCGAGCCAGCCAACGCACGTCACCACGGGCACGAGCCATGGCGCATCCCATGCAAGAAATGCAGAGCCGCTCATCGTTACGAGGCCCCACGGCGCAAACGCGCATCGTTCCGTCAAGGAGGTGCTAAAGACGGCGGGAAGCGCCGCCAGACACGCTGTGGGAACTAGCCAGTTGGGGGGGGCAAAAGATATTCCTGACGACACGTGACAACATCAGGACTTACGCGAATCAAGGGTGTTGACGCGCCAAGTCCGGTGAGCCGCCAAGAAAACCGCAGATTTTTGGGCCGCAAAGCCGCGAAGCCGCAAAGAATTTATGGGGTGTGGGTTCGTACGAGCCGACGCGTTCCGTCTTTCATGCGGGCAGCACCGAAGTTGAGTATGAAACCGAGCTCAATACGTGTGGCTTTCAGGTAAGAGAGAACCTGTGCCGTATGAATGGGGAGCATATCGGCCGCACGGCGAAAAAGTTGCGTGCACATGCGATCTGACCATTGACGTGTTCGGCGACGGAGGCTGCGCGCGTTGCCTCTGGGCACGATGAATGGGACGCGGCAGCTCACGATTCCTACCGCCGACTCTTATTGCGCCAAGAACCATCGTCCGACGAAATATGGGAAGAATCTCGTTCCCATGTTCTCGGTCACCGCGGAATGCTCATTATTGACGATTCAACTCTCGAAAAACCTCATTCGAAAAAGATTGAAATCGCGATGAGTGAACTCGAACGCATTGGCTATGCGCAAAAGTCATGGCGAATCGAAGAGTATCATTGCGGAATAAAGCAGTTTTTCGGAATAAAGAAATGTCCCTCACGCCTTCGCGTCGCGCAGCTTAATCACATTGGCTTTTCCTTGAGAGCGTTTTTGACGCTGGAGCGATATTGCGTAAAGCGCGGCATCAGCTGGTTTCATGCCAAACATGATATTCTTCGAGGCGCCGTCCGGATTTACCTAAAAACTCCATCCTGCAACTTGGCTTGACTCGCAGCACTCCTAACTCAACTTCGGTGCTGCTCGCCTGAAAGACGGAACGCGTCGGCGAGCGCGAACCCAAACCGAATAAATTCTTTGCGGCTTCGCGGCTTGTGTGTCACGAGCGACGAATAACTCGTAGTTGTTCGTCCAACTGTAATCGAGATGAGGGACATGGCCCCTCGGAGTCGGGCATCAGGGCCAGGCTCCAAACCACCTCAAGCTGCGTCGGTTAAGAGTCGTCGTAGTGAACGT